>ACOK01000042.1 GCA_000174895.1 Ruminococcus flavefaciens FD-1 | reverse complement strand
AAATGCCGACTTTTTTAGTATCGTTTTACATTATGTATCAGCGAGCGAAAACTGATTTTCCGTGTCGATGAGAGTAAGCGAGCTTGCGAGCGATTCGTGTCCTCTCCCCCTTCCTTTGGTTTCCCCTTTGCATGAATTGTGGCAGTTACCGAAAATAAAATATTACCGCCATAAATCAAGTACATAAAATGTTGCTTTTTACTCCCCTTTTATGCTATAATAATAAAATCACATAAAACTTTCGGAGGATATATATGAGCATACTTAATGTCGAACACGTTACCCACGGCTTCGGAGCGAGACAGATTCTCAACGACGCTTCATTCCGCCTCCTCAAAGGCGAACACGTCGGCCTTGTCGGCGCTAACGGCGAGGGCAAATCAACTTTTCTCAATATTATCATGGGCAAACTTCAGCCCGATGAAGGCAAGATCGAATGGTGCCGCCACATCACCACAGGCTATCTCGACCAGTACAGCACCCTCGAAAAAGGAAAGTCGATACGTGACGTTCTTCGTGAGGCTTTCGACCACCTTTCCGACCTCGAAGCCGAAATGCTCGGACTTTACGAAAAAATGTCCGACTGCTCCGACGACGAGATGGAAAAACTGATGGAGGATGTGGGCGAGATACAGAGCATCCTCGATTACAGCGGCTTCTATACCATCGACGCTAAAATTTCCGAATACGCCAACGGCCTCGGCCTCAACGAAATAGGCCTTGACAGGGATGTTGCCGAGCTTTCGGGCGGTCAGCGTGCAAAGGTTCTTCTTGCAAAGGTACTGCTGGAAAATCCAATGATCCTCATTCTCGACGAGCCTACAAACTTCCTCGACGAGAACCACATCAGATGGCTCACCAATTTCCTCCAGAATTACGAAAATGCTTTCATTCTGGTTTCGCACGATGTGCCGTTCATGAACAGCGTAATAAACGTTGTCTACCACGTTGAAAATGCCGTTATGACTCGATATACAGGCGATTACGACAACTTCACAAGAATGTACGAACTGAAGAAAAAGCAGATTGAACAGGCATACGAAAAACAGCAGAAAGAGATCGCTGACCTCGAAGACTTCATCGCCCGCAACAAAGCAAGGGTCGCAACTACAAATATGGCTAAATCACGCCAGAAAAAGCTGGACAAGATGGACAAGATAACACTTATGCGTGAGAAGCCCAAGCCCAATTTCTCATTCAGAAAAGCCCGTACTCCCGGACGTGTGGTCATCGACTGCAAGGACATCGTGCTGGGCTATGACGAGCCGCTTACCAAGCCCATTTCAATCAAAGTGGAGAACGGTCAGAAGATCGCTATCCGTGGCGTAAACGGCATAGGCAAATCAACTCTGCTCAAAACCCTGCTGAAGATCATCCCTCCCCTTTCGGGCTATGTGGAGCACGATCAGTTCGTGGAATACGGCTACTTTGAACAGGAAGAGGAAAGCACCTCCAAGACTGCCCTCGACGTGATATGGGAGGAGTACCCGTCCATGACAAATGCAGAGGTACGTGCGGCGCTGGCACAGTGCGGCCTTACCACCGAGCATATCACTTCACAGATGCGTGTACTCTCAGGCGGCGAAAACGCAAAGGTCAGGATATGCCGCATCATGCTGAAAGAAGTCAATCTCCTCGTTCTCGACGAGCCTACCAACCACCTCGACGTAGATGCCAAGGAGTCCCTGAAAAAGGCTATCAAGGACTACAAGGGCACCGTCCTCATCGTCAGCCACGAACCCGAATTCTATATGGACATCGCCGACAATATCTGGAATATAGAGGAATGGTCCACTAAGATAATCTGAGCGAAGAAGGAGCGATGACAATGCAGTATACTATATTGAAAATTATGGAGGAAGACTACGGCTGCGAGGGCATCCCCGAAGATGAGGAGCTTATGTGCAGCGTCCTTGTCCGTGACGAAAACGGCTGCGAAAAATGGCTGAAATTAGCCGACAGCTACCTCACCTCCCATAAACTGGATATCGGCTCAGTCTTCACCTCGGACTAATCCGCCGCCGTTCTCTGTAACGCCCCGGCTTAGCTGTACTTTTGTTCTTGAGGGAAACCCTTTTGAAAAAGGGTTCCTCTGACGGAGGCGGTCCCCTCTGTCACTGGCGTGACATCTCCCCACACTGTGGGGAGCGCTGCCCTCAAACTCCCTTCCTAAAACTTTCAGTATTAATTTTTCTTCTGATAGGGCGCACCAAGCAAACTTACAATTTTTCACATTGTATGGTGTGCGCCCTATCAGAAGAAAAATTCTATTAAAAGTCTTTGGAAAGGGGGTACGGGGGAAGAACCTTTCCTCACAAAGGTTTTCCCCCGATAAATACATATAAAACTGCTATATGAGTATCACAGTTATAGTGACCTTTTTTACAGGTTATTTGCTATAGGATTCGGGGAGTTCCGTTATAAGCTGGAGCATATACTTCTGAATTGCCGCAGCATCTGCATTTGTAATGCCGTCGCCGTTATTGGAGACATCTCCGTTAAGCTTGCCCTGAGCGGTAATTCCCCCGGGCTGTCCGAGACCGTAGCGGTCGGGATTTGAGATGGACTGCATTATCATGATAGCATCGGAAATATCCACAACTTTGTCGCAGTTGGAGTCGCCCCAGAGAATACCGGCGGGCGTTTCAGGCGTCTGACGGACGCTGATATCTTCTTTGCCGGAATAAGTTTCAGAAGGTGCATCTGCCTCATCGCTGAAGAAGCGTACAAAGTCCACTGAGCCGTTGAATCCACTGCCTATTCGGTACACGCCTTCGCCGTAGCCGAGAGCATCAGCCACATCCTTAGGAGATGCCGATATATCGCCGTCAGCAGCCTTATTGCCGTTGACGATGAGCTGAGCCTTTCCGCTGTCGGTGATGAGCCTGAGAGTGGTCCATTCGCCTGAGGTGTAAGCCTTTTCAGCGGTGACTGATTTTGTCTCTTTTCCGTCAACAGCGAATTCGGCAGTGATATTGTTATTTTCGAGAGTAACGGATATATGGGATTTTTCATCGCCCAGCATCAGCAAATTCTGAGCCTTTCCCGAACCTTCACGGTCAAGGAATGAAATCTGTATCTCTTCGCTGTCGGAATAGAGAACACCCTTATCAATATCCGCATAGTTTCCGCCGCTGAATGTGAGCACGCCCTTAGCGGATGTACGCTCGTTTTCCCATTCAGCCCCTGAATTCACGCCGTATGTGGAGGTATACCTGTCAGAGAATGACAGAGTGCTGTCTGAGTCGAAATCGTAAGCGTACATAAGTTTATCGGTGTACGGGCGGCTGTCAGCGTAGGACTGAGTGCTGGTCCAGCCGTAGGAAGTGCCCTTGGAGATAGACTTGCCGCTGTCGTCGTAGTAGTCGCCGTCGATAACGCCCTGACCCGAAAGCTTGCCCTTGGCCATTGCAAAGGCTATGCCCTTAGCCACAGAATTATCGGTCATGGTCACATCATCGTAAACGCAGGCGCTTTCGATAACTTTAGCGTTGCCGCTTATCTTAGCTCTGCCCATTACAAGTCCGCAGTCGTCAACTCTTGCATTGCTCGAAACAGAGGCGTTTTCAGCAACCATTCCGTAGCCTGCGATAACAGCGTTGTCAGATACAACAGCATTGCCCTCGACTACAGCGTGGTCGAGAAGCTTTACATTGCCCTTGACAGTGGCGCTGCCCTTGACCACAGCGTCAGGAGCCACATAAACCGTAGCATCGACCTTTGCGGTGCTTGCCACAAGACCGCCGCCGTTGGGATGTGGAGCGTAAGTAGCACGCTGCCACGGGTCACTGCTCGATGTGGAGACTTTTCTTGCCTTCACAGCAACGTTTGTGCTGTCCTTGTCCTCATCGAAAACGAGGGAGTAAGGATACTGGGTCTTGCTTGAGAAAGGCACATTGCTCTCGGAGAACATGGCCTTGTCGTCGTAAATTCCCGGGAGACCGTACTTCTTGACTGTGTCTGTATCGGGAGTTGCGATAACGGAAATATACGCATCTGCACCGCTGACAGGTTCAACGGTAATAGTCTCGTCAGGACCGAAGAGAGGAGAATAGGTGCACTTGCCGTCTGAAGTCTGCTGAACCACGCAGGCACGCCAGTCAGCGCCCTTGACGTTGGTCTCGGGGGAAAGCTTAACAGTGAAGCTGCCGTTTATTTCAACAGGGATGATATTCAGGCCTGCAAACTGAGGTGCACGTTCCGTTGGCACACGGTATTTCGCACCCTTGCCGTCGGGAGTGGTTATCTTCTCGGGCATGGTGTATATCTGCTGCCAGTTCCAGTCGCCCTGTGCGAGAAGTTCATTCAGCCTTGCACGGTATGAGCTGCCCTTTTTAAAATCGAGGCCTGCCATATGTGCGGCGAAGTAGCCGAGGATATCTTTCATATCCGCAGGGGCAAGACGTTCGACCTGATCGAAGGGGAACTCATCTTTCTCGCCCTGCTGAAGCATGGTTTTCACGAATTCACTGCCGTAGCCTTCGAGATTTTCGGGGTTCTCCGTCAGGTACTGGAGAAACGGCCATGCTGCGTAGTAATCTCTGCCGAGAGGGAAAGTGAAGCTGAGATTTTTCATGTAAGTCTCGAAAAAGTCGGTGCCGTGGCCTGTGTCATCGGTGGAATAGTCGCTGTAGAGATACTGCTCACGGAACCAGTTGCCGAGTGCTTCCCACCATGCGTAGGAATATTTGTTGCTGTTCCAGCCCAGCTGATGGGCGGTCATTACATGGCCGAACTCATGAGGGAATACCCATGACGGGGGATCATAGCGCATGGAGTCCACACAGCAGAACATATAAGCGAATCCGCCGCTGTCCCATGACATATATGCCCAGTCGTCGGCCATACCTTCCAGACCTGTGCCTGAGATGTAGATGTTGGTCTTGTATTTCTTGCCGTCCCTGAGATAGCTTTCAACTGATTCGCACGGGGGAGCCATGCCGAGTTCGTCCATGTAGACGTGCCAGCAGGCCTCCATATTCTTTGCATTGCCCTCCAGGAAAGCGGTGTTGACTTTGGCTGAATCTCCGCTGTTGCCCCAGATGAACTGGAAATGTTCGGATTCGTAGTAGTTGTAACCCTTATTGAAGTTGAAAAACGGGTCACGGACTGCGTATTCGTCAGCTGCCTGGGCGTAATAGCCGCAAGGAACAGCGCACAGCGACAAGGCTGCTGCCGTGAGCGCAGCTGCCGCTCTTCGTTGGTGTGTTTTCATAAGATCATCCTCCAAAATAATGCTCCGTATATGGCGTTTTTGCCTATGCCTGACGGAGTGAAAAAAACCCGTGCGGTCTGCCTTGGACCGCTTATTTGTATATACTTATTCTAACATTGTAATTGTGATTAGTCAATAGAAATTATGCAATATGCACTAAAAATAGCACGATATGTCTTATTGTAAATGATGTTATCATCAGCCGCTTATGGTTTAACTTACTTCTCATCGCAATTTCTGGTTACTGCTGATTCCCGAATTTCACCAATAATTTTACGTAACGTCGAAAAAAATGGTTAAATTGACTGATAAATTATGACAAAAACTCAGAAAGCTTTACTTTTTTGGATTTGATGTGTTATAATCTCAGTAAGTTTTGAGGCAGTACCGCTTTGTGCGGGATCGCCGTAAGCCCTTTCCGTCTCATAAGGAGGAGATAGAATGAATATCAAAAAAATATTGGGTACGATCAGTGCAGCCGCATTTCTTATGACAGGCGGTGTGTACCTTCCCGATATGGAACTGAATGCTTATGCCGCTGCGGATGTAAGCGTTATGGAACCGACTGACAGTACATACGATCTCATAAAAGAACTGGAAGGCTTTTCGTCCGAGTGCCGCTGGGATAATACACAGTGGACCATCGGATATGGTACCAAATGTCCCTTCGACCACCCTGTAAACGGCTCTTATCAGCTTCAGAAGGGCGGACATACTGTCACCGAGGAAGAGGCAAGAGAGATCTGCCACGACCTGATGCAGTACTTCGTGGGCATGGTCAGATCAAACTGCGCAGGGCTGTCTATGGAGCAGAATCAGTTCGACGCTCTTATCAGTGCTGCTTATAATCACGGAAACGTCAATGCCTGTCCGCTGAAGTATTATCTTCAGGGAACGCTTACAAAGGAAGAAGCCTACGCTCAGTATCTGGAATGGTACATCCTTCCCGGAAGTATGTATGAAACAGGCCTGAGAAACCGCAGAAAGAGAGAGGCTGATCTTTTCTTCGGCGGCGAGGTGAAAGCTGAGTGCAGCTGCTCCGAGGACTATGCAGGTACCTACACCACCAAAAATGTAACAACTTATCTTAATATACGTTCAGAGAGCGCCCACAGCCTGTCTGGAGCTATAATCGGCAAGATCGACGCAGGCGCTGTATTTACCGTAACAAAGGCAAACGGAACTATCGCACATGTTCAGTGCAACGGCACATCGGGCATAGTCAGCATGGAATATATCCAGCGATATACACCTGTGCTGTATGCGCCTCCCACAGTTCCGGCACAGGGAGCAGACAGCGATGTCAACGGCGATAACCAGGTGGACGGACGTGACGCTACGGATGTGCTGACGGATTATGCAAGAATTTCCGCAGGCTATAGTTCAGCCTTCAGCGCTTCTCAGAAAATAGCCGCTGACGCCAATAAGGACAGCGTTGTTGACGGACGTGACGCTACAATAATCCTCACTTACTACGCATCATCATCCGTAAATTAACGATACAAAATATCCCCGGAGCATAACTCCGGTACTCTTACAGAAGTTTTTACACGAGTCTATTGAGGAAAACCCTTTTGAAAAAGGGTTCTTCCTCAAACTCCTTTCCTAAAACTTTCAGTATTAATTTTGCCCCTGATAGGGCGCTCCCAGTAAAACTACTGGTTTTCACATCTTGTGTGGAGCGCCCTATCAGGGGCAAAATTCTAATAAAAGTCTTTGGAAAGGAGGTTCGGGGGGAAACTCTTCTTTTTTAATGAGGTGCTCTCCCAGTTTTCTTTTATCTCCTGG
>ACOK01000043.1 GCA_000174895.1 Ruminococcus flavefaciens FD-1 | reverse complement strand
TAATATTTAGGGGATGTTAAGCCTGGTTATGCAAGCGAGGAGAGACTGGAGAACAATTAAGCAGATGACGTTGAAGTGATATACATAGCCAAGTGGTAAAACCAAGGAATTTCGACATCCCATCTGAAGATGGAACTAGGAGAAAACCTGTAAGACAAGGATCTTCTTCACCGGAACCCCGTCTTAAAAGACCATAAATAAAATTTTTACCCCAGTAGTAGTCAGTTCAAATTAAAGCTTTAACGAGCCAGAAGGATACGCCAAGCAGCTCCTTCTATGGGGCAAAATAAGTGCTGAAAGTAATAGGAAGGGAGTATGATGGAGAACCCTTATTCAAAAGGGTTTCCCTCAATAGACACGCATAAAGTTGCTGTAAGAGTACCACGGTTAATCCGGCCTTTTTATATTATGAATTGTCCTTTTTATTGATGAAGTCTGCGATGATATAGCGTGGGCGCTGTTTTACCTCGGCGTAGATCTTGCCGACGTACTCGCCGATAATGCCCAGACAAAGGAGCTGGAGGCCGCCTATCAGCCAGATGGAACACATTGTACTTGACCAGCCGTGCTCGGAGAATCCGCCTATTTTTGCGATGAATGCCCAGACGAATGCGCAAATGCTGGCAAATGACATTATAAAGCCCAGGGCGGTTATCAGCTTCAGCGGCTTTGTGCTGAACGAGGTTATGCCGTTTACAGCGAATGCCAGCATTTTCTTCAGTGGATACTTGCTCTCGCCTGCGAAACGCTCATGGCGCTCATAGTAGACGTTACAGCTCTGAAATCCTATCAGCGGCACCATTCCACGGAGGAAAAGGTTCACTTCTTTGAAACCTGCAAGCTCCTGAAGCACACGCTTGCTCATGAGGCGGAAGTCTGCGTGGTTATACACCACATCAGCGCCCATTACTTTCATGAACTTGTAGAATCCCTCGGCTGTGAATTTCTTGAAGAATGTATCGGTATCACGGGCGCTTCTTACGCCGTATACTACCTGATTGCCTTCGTAGTACTTCTCAACCATAGCGTCGATGGTGTTGATATCGTCCTGTAGGTCGGCATCCATTGTTATAGCCATATCGCAGATATCCCTGACTGTCATGAGGCCTGCCAGGACAGCATTCTGATGGCCGCTGTTATGTGCAAGGTCAATGCCTGAGAAGAAGTCGGGGTCTGAACTGTGAAGCTCCTGTATCATGCTCCAGGTCTTGTCCTTTGAGCCGTCGTTGACGAATACCACACGGCTTTCGGGGCTGATGAGCTTTCTTTCTATAAGTGATATATACTTTGCTTTAAGCTGTGCGGCAGTTTCATTGAGGACGGCTTCCTCGTTATAGCATGGAACTACCATATATAATATCTCGGGATTGTCCATTGTTAGCTCCTTTAATAGTTATTATTGAATCAGTAGGGCAGGGTGAATTTTCCTGCCTTCCATGTATCGCCGTCTATAACAACGGAGAAGGTATCGGTTTCCGAATAGGATTCGTCGCCGAAGTCGCTGCCGTCGTAGTAATTCTCGACTGTGAAGACTATCTCATCGGCGGAGCGTGATTCTATATCTGTTATCTTAGATGCGGAGTAGTAAAGATGTGCGCCTCTGTCACCGTTTATAGCGTAGACAGCGCCCTCATGCTCACGGTAATTTGTTGCAAGGTCATTGGGGTAGCGGTCGCTGAAAACCTTTCCGTAGTCACGCTCGACATCAGCAAATGAAGTGATGCCGGGGCTTATAATCTTGTAATACTGCCAGCCGAAATCGTTTTCGATGTAGCTGTTGTAGTCCAGTTCATAGGGACAGTTTATCATGTAGCTCCAGTAGGTCTTGCAGGCTGATTCAAACAGCTTCTGAGCGGCTGACATGAGTACAGCGTCGTCCTTATCGGAGGAAGATTCTTCAAATACAACTGCGCCGTTATCGTCATAGGAGAAAGCGCCGCCGCCGAGAGGGTCGGGCTGCTCGGTGACTCTGGGTGCGGAAGTTGCGGCAGCTGCAGAAGTTGAAGATGTTGTCGCAGCTGATGATACTGCGGAAACTGTGGATGTTGTTTCTGTGACCGAAAACGGGTCGGGTTGTTCGGTCTCCTCCTGAGTTGTCAAAGCAGAAGATGAAGTTACCGGTGCGGCTGATTCGGCGTTTTTGCGTGAGCAGCCTGATAAAGCTCCTGCCATAATTACGCAGGCGATTATTGCTGAGGTGAATCTTTTCATATTTTAGTCCTCCTCGTCATCATCGAGTACAAAATCAATAGTGCCTTCGCTGACATTGACAGCGGAGCAGATAACATCTACCTCCATGCCAAGGGAATAGGTAGTACCTGTGAATTTTTCGGTAAGGGATACGGGCTCGGAATAGTCATATTCGCCTTCGGGAAGAGTGCGGATGTGGATCAGTCCCTCAACGGTATTGGGCAGCTCGGCGTAGAATCCGAATTCGGTAACGCTTGATATCCTTGCCCTGAAGGTCTCGCCGATATGAGCCTTCATATATTCGGCCTTGTAGCAGTCCTCGCATTCACGCTCGATGGTGACAGCTCTTATTTCAGCCGCAGATGAGCGCTCAGCCGCATTTACGGCAAATCCGCTGTATCTCTTGCTGAGCCACTTGTTGTCGTAGCCTGCAAGGATGTCGGTGATTATGCGGTGGATAGCCAGGTCGGGGTAACGTCTTATAGGTGAAGTGAAGTGAGCGTAGTCCTCAAGTACAAGGCCGAAATGACCAACTGGCTCAGTGGAATACTTAGCCTTTGCCATTGAGCGCAGCACCATAAGGTTTACGGCTTCAAACTTGTCTGTGCCCTTTGCGCTTCTGAGTATCTCAGCGGCATGATGGGGCTTGAATTCGGTGAAATGGGGACACTCCAGACCGAATTTCGGCAGAAGCTCATGGAGATTCTCGACCTTTGCTTCGGGTGGCGCTTCGTGTATACGGTACACGAAAGGTATCTCCTTTTCACGGGCAAGCTTTGCGGCGGCTTCGTTTGCAGTGAGCATGAATTCCTCGATTATGCGCTCTGACTTGCCTCTTTCACGGGGCAGCACTCCGCAGCAGATGCCGTTTTCATCTATGATGAGTTTGCTTTCGGTAGTTTCTATCTCGGGAGCGTGACGGCGTTCTTTTTTGGCGATGAGCTTATCTGCAAGCTCGTCCATCACAGCTAGCACGTCACGGACAGAGGCGTATTTCTCACGTATCTCAGCGCTCTCTTCACCTGCGAGTATCTTGTTTATCTCGGAGTATACGCCCTTTACACGGGAGCGGATAACGCTCTTGCAGAAGCGGTAGGAGAGCATATTTCCCTCGCTGTCAAGGTCGATGAAAGCCGAGAGAGTAAGTCTGTTTTCGTCGGGATTAAGGGAGCAGATGCCGTTTGAAAGCTCTTTCGGCAGCATAGGTATGACCTTGTCGGCGTAGTAGATGCTTGTGCCACGGCGCATGGCTTCCTTGTCAAGCTCGCTGTTGCCCTTTACGTAGTGGGAAACGTCGGCGATATGTACGCCAAGACGGTAGCCATTTTTGGTGCGCTCCACTGAAACAGCGTCGTCTAAGTCCTTTGACTCGGCGCTGTCGATGGTGAAGATAGGCATATCACGCAGGTCCTCACGGTTGTTGAAGGAGTAATCCTGCACACCGCCCTCGGATATCTTCACGGCTTCCTTTTTCACATCGTCGGGGAAATCCGTAGGAGCGCCGTGAATCATGAGGATGGAAGATGCACATGAAGCGGCGTATTCCGAGCTTCCGAATACGAGGATTATTTTTACTTTATGCTCAGCGTGACGTCTGCCACGGTAAACTATCTCCGCCAGCACCTTGTCGCCGTTTTCAAAAGGAATGCTCTCACGGACGGAGATTATCATGTGATTCTTTGCGGCGGTATCAGGTACAAGGTAGGGCTCGCCGTCCACAAATTCGATGCGGCCCGTGAGCTGATTGCTGCCAAATTCGAGAATATCCACCACTTCGCCCTCGGGCTCGCCTGTACGTGAGGCTATATCGGCCAGAAGCACACGGTCATTGGGCATAGCGCCCAGCATACATTTTCCGGGGATGAAGTATTCAATACCCTCATCAGTCTCGGCGAATCCGAAAGTCCTGCTGAGGCGTGTGATAGTAGCAGGCACAACTCCCGCCCTTGAACAGAGAGCGACTTTCATGCCTTTTTTCATCATGATAACGCCCTCGGTGCGCAGCTGTGAGAATGCCTCTGTGAAGTTTTCACGCCCCTGTTTTTTTGTGCGGCATTTTGATTCCAGCATACTCAGGGGCATGGATTTTTTATCATAGGCGGTGAGGAAGGTGACTATTTTGTTTTTGTAGCTTTCGACGCTTCCTGCGCTGCCGTTTTTCTTTGGGGAAGATTTCTTTTTGTTTGCCATATTTCTCCTTATCTATGTTCATTCAGCCGTCCGGCTAAATCAAATAAAGCCCCATGACGAAGGTCACAGGGCGGCTTGATCACTTATTTGTGAAGAGTGGAACGATATTTACTGCAAGTATCGCAGCAAAGAGGATGATCGCAAGGGCTCTTGTGATCTTGTTGAGGATAGCTTCCTTTGTTCTGCCCTCATTCTTTCCGTAGAAGGAATCTGCGGTTGCACCTGTGAGAGCTGCTGTCATGCTGTCCTGAGACTTCTGTTCCTGTGAAAGACATATTATAATAGTAATAATGCTTATGAGGAGGATAACGATACCTCCGATTATTTCTAAAACTGACATAAAAATACCTCCGAATGATAATAGGGGAAAGCCCCTGTCGGTCACATTTCAATTAGCTTTACTATTATACCACAATATTTTCGCCATTTCAAGTCTTAATTCCGAGAAACAGTGAGATTTTTTACAGTGGAAATTGTGCAATATGCTACTCCTGCGGCTTGTTCAGGCGGCATACAGAGACGACGTATCTGCCGCCTTGAATGAGATACTGACGGAAAGAGCAGTCCTTTTTTGTGGAGATTATGCTGCTGTCGCTGAAGGAAAATCCCACCGTATTCAGCGGATAGGAAACGCCTATGCCGATGGCCTTGACGTAGCTTTCCTTGAGAGTCCACAGCCTTGTGAACATCAGGTCATGCTGATCCTCGGGCAGGCTTTCCACCAGTGCTCTTTCGCTTTCGGTGAAGGCTCTGCGCATAACGCCCTGACTGCATTTTCTAACCTGTTCGCAGTCGATGCCGCATTCACTGCCTGAGACTATGCAGGCGGAGATGCCTTTTGCGTGGGAGAGATTGAAGTGTATGTGCGGATATTCCGCAAGTGAGGGCTTGCCCATGTCATTTTTGTTTATGGGAGTATCCTCGCTGTAGGCTATGCCGTAAACTTTGAGGCATTCCCTCAGCAGATTGTGTGCGTGAGCATGGTACTCCTTGTGTTCAAGTTCTTTCAGTGAAATAAGCAGCATGGTATCACCTCAGACAGTATCTATGATCTCATCAAATCCCCGCATTATAACGTCCCAGCAGTAGTTGTCCTCAACGTATTTCAGGGCATTCTCACGCATTTTTGCGTACTCCTTTTCATGGGAGAAGATGTAGTCGGTAACGCCCTCAAACTCAAAATAGTCGGTGTAGTACAGGCCGCCGTTGCTCTTGATGCAGTGTCCTTTCAGTACCTCGCAGATGCCGTTGACGATAACAGGGACGGAAAGGCTCATGGCCTCCAGTACGGATATGGAAAGGCTCTCAAACTCCGACGGCAGAACAAGTGCCTTTGCGCCGGAAATTCCGCTGAATTTGTCCTCCTCGCTGACGAATCCCAGACTGATGATATCATCGTGTTTCGGGATATCGCAGACCTGTTTGCCCATGAGCACCAGCTTCAGACCGCTTTCGGGGCGGCGCTTCTTGTACTCGGTGAAGTATCTGAAAAGCTTGGGGCAGCCCTTGCCTTCGTCGATACGTCCCACATAGATAAGGTAGTCGCCGTCTATGCCGAATTTCTCACGGAATGCCTTTTCATCGGGCTCGCAGGGGATATCCACACCTGTGCCCATGACTTTGCAGGGAATGTTTTCCACGTTGAAAAGCCGCTGTACAAGGGCTTTTTCCTCGTCGGTGAGGAATACATAAGCTTTCGGGAGAGGAAAGATATTCTCGAAAGACTTGAAGTGTATGAAAGGTTCTTCGTGGGCTGTTGGGATGAATACCGCTTTGTCAGCCGCCTCGGGAAGTCCGTTCACTGTCAGGTAGTAGAGGTAGGTGACGAATATGAAAACGTCGTATTTATCGTGATTTTCACGGATATAGCGTATTGCATCCGGACAGTAGGGGCCTTGCTTCTCGAACCATATTTTCTCGGTTTCTGTATCAAGCTTCCCCGAAGTCAGGTACTTCCCGTTGAATTCGTTGAAGTCCTTTGCACGGGGCTTATCCACATTGAAACGCAGTACATGGACTCCGTTTATGTCCTCCTCATCGGCGGTGTAGTGGTTATCCCATGTGGTGTAATCCAGGGCTTTCGTGGTTATAACGTCCACCTGATACTTCTCCGCAAGCCGCTCGGCGATAAGTCGGGTGTAATATTCCGAGCCGCCGTTGACTTCCATTCCGTAACGCTGATTAACCAGTGCTATCCTTTTCATATTGTCTCTCCTGTAAGTGTGCCGAAAAAGCTGATATACTTCTGTACGATGACATCCCAGTCAAAATTATCCTTGACGTATCGGCAGCCGTTTTGTCCCATAGCTGCGGACTTTTCTTTATTGCCGAGGAAAAAGTCGGTACAGCCTTCAAATTCAAAGTAATCGCTGAAATAAAGTCCGCCGTTTGACTCGGATGCGAAATTCCGTGTGACAGCGCATTCCTCATGCACCAGCACAGGGCGGCCGCAAAGCCAGCTTTCCATGATGACCAGGGAAAAGCTCTCATTATGGGAGGGCTGACAAAGAAATTCCGCCGCACCCTGAGCGTTGTATTTATCCTGCCTGTCAACGAATCCCAGGTCGATTATGCGCCTGCTGCTGACGAGGTCCTGCGGAAGGTCGATGCTTCCTCCGCCGATAAGCACCAGTTTCAGGTCGGTGTCACGGCGCCTGATGTATTCGCTGTAGTATTTCACAAGGGTATGGACATTCTTGCCTTCGTCCTTGCGTCCGGCATAGAGGATGAACGGCTCGTTTATGCCGAATCTGCGTCGGAAATCGTCGGGAGCGGAAACAATATCCGTATCCATGCCGATACCCATGACGATGGTCTTGGTGCCGCTTTCCGAGAAATGGTACAGCCTTTCCGCAAGCTCAGCCTCGGGACGTGCATTGAATATCATGCCTGCGGTGCGTGGGAAGACCTCGCCGAAGCGCTTCATATAGGCGTATGCTTCATCGTGGAAGCACGGGATAAGCACCGATTTTTCTGGGCATACCTGAGCGCCGTTATAGGTAGTGCCGAACATATACGGGATGAAAACGAACAGGCCGTAGTCGTCCTTGTGCTCGTCCATATAAACGTAAAGGGCAGGGCTGTTGACCATTTCACGGAGGAAGATATCCTCCTCACGGGCGGTTATACTTATGCCTTGCATCAGCTTTGCGTTGACGGCATCGAAAGCCTTTGCGTCACGTTTTCTCACCTTGAATCTGCGTATGGTGATGCCTGTTGATGTGGAATCAGCGCCCTCTTTGTAGTAGTTCGTACTCCAGTCGGCGCCGAATTCCTTGACGCAGGTGGTGAGTATTTCCACAGGTACACCTGCTTTGTGGAGGTGGGAGGAGACTTCACGAAGCTCCATCTCCGCACCGCCGGGGATATCATCCGCATACCATGGGATGACAAATGCTATTTTCTTCATAAAAACTCCGATTTTATTAATGCGTAATTCGTAATTCGTAATTCGTAATTCGGAATTGCGTTGTTGCCTTAAAACGTCTCAGCCGCCGTAAACCTGTCCGGCGATATCCACAGTCTGTTTTGCGTCCTTTGCGTAGAAGTCGGCGTGTATCTGCTCGGCATAGGAAGCTGTCAGCACTGCGCCGCCTACGACTGTCTTGCATTCGGGATATTTCTCGTTGAGCAGAGCGATAGTATCTGCCATAGCGCCGAGAGTAGTGGTCATAAGTGCGGAAAGTCCCACAAGACTTACCTTGTGCTTTATCGCCGCTTCCACGACTGTTTCGGGAGGTACGTCCTTGCCTAAGTCTATGACAGTGAAGCCGTAGCTGTCAAGCAGCACCTTTACGATGTTCTTGCCGATGTCGTGGATGTCGCCCTTGACCGTAGCAAGCACCACTTTTCCCTTTGATACGCTTTCACTGTTGGCTGCGGACAGTCTGTTCTTTATGACCTCAAAGCAGGCCTGTGCGGCTTCGGCAGTGAGTATCAGCTGAGGTAGGAATATCTTTCCCTTTTCAAATTTAGCGCCTGCGTTGTCCAGTGCAGGGATGAGGTGGCTGTTGATTATCTCCATAGCGTCAACGGTGTAGAGAAGCTCCTCTGCCGCCTTAACAGCATTGGCCTTCAGTCCGTTCTCAACGCAGTACACAAGGTCTGGAGAGCCCTTTTCCTGTGTGGGTGCAGGGGCTTTCGGAGCCTTGTCATCCTGTGCGTATATGCTTATGAAATCCGCAGAGTTGCGGTCTATTCCGGCAAGCAGGCGGTATGCTCTTACTGCGCCTATTATTCCCTCAACGTTGGGGTTTATGATAGGCAGGTCAAGTCCGCTGTGGAGAGCCATAGTCAGGAAAGTTCTGGTGATGAGTTCACGGTTTGGCAGACCGAATGAGATATTCGATACGCCCAGTACGGTACGCAGTCCCAGTTCAGTCTTTACACGGTGGAGAGCGTTCAGCGTCTCCATAACGCCGTCCTGTTCAGCGGATGCGGTAAGTGTCAGGCAGTCGATAAATACGTCCTCCTTCGGGATTCCGTACTCTATTGCCCTTTTCAGTATCTTTTCAGCGATGGCGAAACGTCCGTCGGCAGTTTGGGGGATTCCTCCCTTGTCGAGAGTAAGTCCCACAACGGATGCACCGTATTTCTTTACAAGGGGAAGTATAGCCTCAAGGGACTCGTCCTCGCCGTTGACGGAGTTTACGATGGGCTTGCCGTTGTAAACTCTCAGGCCTGCCTCAAGGACTTCGGGGATAGTGGAATCCAGCTGGAGCGGAGTATCACAGATGCTCTGCACAGCCTTTACTGCTGTCACCATCATTTCCTTTTCGTCGATACCGGGGAGACCTACGTTTACGTCAAGTATCTCTGCACCAGCGTGTATCTGCTCTACAGCTTGTCCGAGGATGTAGTCGATATCGTGAGCCATGAGCGCTTCCTTGAAACGCTTTTTGCCCGTAGGATTTATACGCTCGCCGATAACTCTCGGCTGATTGATAGTTACGCAGTTGACCGCAGAACAGGCGATGCTGACACGCTTTACTGTGCGGACATTTCTCTCCATGCCTGAAAGCGCTTCGGTAACGGCTCTGATATGTTCGGGAGTCGTACCGCAGCAGCCGCCGAATATGGTAACGCCTGCCTCAGCCAGTTTTACAGCGCTGGCGGCAAAAGCTTCGGGGTCAACGTTGTATTCGTTGGTAATAGGGTCGGGAAGTCCTGCATTCGGCTTTGCAATAACGGGGAGAGTTGTGAGCGAGCAAATCCTCTCCAGCACGGGATAAAGCTCCTCAGGACCCAGCGAGCAGTTGACACCTACAGCGTCTGCGCCCAGACCTTCCAGCACAGCGACCATACATTCGGGGGAAACGCCTGTGAAAGTACGCATATTCTCCTCGAAAGTCATAGTCACCAGCACGGGCTTGCCGGAGTTTTCCTTAGCCGCCAGCATAGCCGCTTTGACTTCGTAAAGGTCGGACATGGTCTCGATAACGATGACGTCTGCCTCTTTGCCTGCCTCCACAAGTTCCTTGTAGATGTCGTAGGCTTCCTCGAATTTAAGAGTGCCGGCAGGTTCGAGAAGCTGACCGATAGGGCCGAGGTCAAGAGCCACAAGAGCATTTCCTGCGACAGCTTTTTTAGCGTTGCTTACGCCTGCGGAGACTATCTCCTCAACGGAATGGCCGCATTTTGCAAGCTTGTATCTGTTTGCACCGAATGTGTTGGCATAGATTATATCAGCGCCGCTTTCCACGTACATACGGTGGATACGCATGATAGCTTCGGGATCGGTGAGATTGAGCATTTCGGGAACGTGCTCGGTCTGTATGCCGTGAGCCTGGAGCATGGTTCCCATGCCGCCGTCAAGGTAGACAAAGCTGTTGTTTTCAAGCAAAGAATAGAATTTCCGGGACATAATTTTTCCTTTCCGTATATTGTTACTTGGCAATTAATAATCGATAATTCTTACGTCGGTCAAGCCGAGGGAAGCGCTTGTTAAACAGCCGTGTGACATAGCTTCGCTCGTCACACTACTTTTCAGGAGAGGCTCTGCCTCCTAACAGGAGCGATGACCCTTTGTCCTACGGACATCTCCCTGTACTACAGGGAGTCACCCCCCGTACCCCTCTCCGCAAGGGAGATAACATCTCCCAACGGTCGCCCGTACCCTCTGTCAGCTGCGCTGACATCTCCCTACACTGTAGGGAGTCACCCTTGACCCCGGAATGCCGCCTTCGGCGGTTTTATAGATTTTTTATTGCCGCACTAAAAAGTGTAACTGAGCGATGGCTTGTTACTCGCTCTTGTAAGTTCCGATACAGCGGAATGTACCGCAGTTTTCCTCAAGATCACGCATTACCGCCTTAACGCTGGGGTCGGTGATCTTTCCTGTGAAGTCGAGGAAGAACATTACGTTGAAGCTGCCGTCTCTGATGGGGCGGCTCTCGATACGAATAAGGTTCATGTCGTTGACGTAGAATTTGGTAAGCATACGGTAAAGACTACCTTCCTTATGAGGGATAGTCAGCATTACCGATACTGAATCGGAATCGGGAGCTACCTGCATATCCTTTGAGATGATGATGAACTGAGTCCTGTTCAGGGAAACGTCTGCTATATCTCTTGCGAGTATCTTCATGCCCATTCTCTCTGCACATTCAACCGAACAGATAGCGGCAATATTTTCCTTGCTGTTCATTACATTTTCAGCGGCTGTGGCGGTGTTTCCGTAGCCTGCTGTTCTCAGCCTGTTCTTGCGGAGAAAGCTCTCACACTGTGCAAGTGCCTGGGGATGAGAGTAGACCATTTCGATATCCGAAAGCGGTATGTCATTCTTAGCGGCGAGACAGTGATTTATCTCGATTATGACTTCCCTGACTATGTAAACGGGATATTTTGCCATAAGGTCGTATGTGCTGTCTACAGAGCCTGCTGTGGAATTCTGAACAGGGAGTACACCGTAGTCGAGTTCACCTGACTGGACGGCCTTGAAAACGTCCTCGAATGAGGGATAGAATGTAAATTCCTTGTCACCGAAAACGGTACGTGCGGCGGCTTCGGAATTAGCGCCTGATGTACCCTGACAGCCTATCTTCTTAGCGCCGTCGAAATCAGGCACGGTAAAGGTGTAGTCGGGAGATTCGGCAAGTATGGTCCTGTTCTGGAGTATCTTGCTTATATCCATGATATTTGCGAAAAGAGCGGCAGTTCCCTTTTCAAGGTCCTTGTTGCCGGTGAGAGCCATTATTCGGTCGAGGACCTGCTGTTCTCTTCCACCCTGGAATACGGGGAGATTGTTGGCTTTTTTGTAATCGGCCACGCCTTTGCACAGCTCCATTCTTTTCAGAAAGAGACCGAGTATCTCTTTGTCGATGTCGTCAATACCGCTGCGAAGTGTCTGTAGATCTTTCATATTTACCTCCGAAAAGCCGACAGGACGCCTTTGTCTTGTCAGCGTTAAATTTAGTCATAATTTCACATCATATATTATATCAGATATTTTTGTAAAAATCAATAAAAAAGGTATAAATATATTGCAATGTACAACGTGTTTGTGGTATAATAATAAGGTGTATAGTGAAAAGCTATGCCTATGTGAAAAAATTAACACGAAATAGGTAATTGCCTTGAAAAAAATAAGGATACTCGGCATCGACCCGGGGTATGCGATAGTCGGTTTCGGAGTGCTGGATTACGACGGAGTGCGGTTCACTCCCATAGAATACGGCGCTGTACTTACCGAAGCAGGTACTCCCTTCCCCGAAAGGCTTCGTGCCATACATGAAGATATAGAATTCATATTTGAAAAATTCCGCCCCGACTGCATGGCTGTGGAGAGGCTTTACTTCACCACCAACCAGAAAACAGCCATCGACGTTGCTCAGGCAAGAGGTATAACCGTGCTCTCGGCAGCCAAGAGAAATGTGCCCGTTTCTGAGTATACTCCCCTCCAGGTGAAGCTCTCGGTAACAGGCTACGGCAAGGCGGAAAAGCGGCAGGTCATGGAGATGACCCGTCAGCTTCTGGGGCTTGCTCAGATACCCAAGCCCGATGATGCGGCGGATGCCCTTGCAATAGCCATCTGCCACGGACATTCAATAAGATTCGATTTGTAAAAAATGGTGATAGATAATGATATACAGCTTAAAAGGAAAACTTACAGTCAAGGAGCTGGGCTTCGCTGTCATAGAATGCGGAGGAGTCGGCTACGGCTGCAAGACCTCATACAATACCATAGCATCCCTCGGTGAAGTTGGCAGCGAGGCAATGCTCTACACTCACCTTTACGTCCGTGAGGACGCTGTTGAGCTTTTCGGATTCGCTACACAGCAGGAGCTGAGCTGCTTCCGTCTGCTCATCTCGGTATCGGGAGTAGGCCCGAAAGCCGCTATTTCCATACTCTCGGATGTTACCCCCGAGAAGTTTGCTTTCCTTGTGGCTTCGGGCGACAGCAAGTCGTTCACCCGTACCAAGGGCATAGGCGCAAAGACTGCCCAGAGGATAGTGCTGGAGCTTAAAGATAAGATATCGTCGGAATCCATCAGCGGTTCTGTTTCAGGAGATGCAGCTGCATTTGCTCCTTCATCCGCTGCTCCGTCGGATTCTGTATCGGAAGCACTGGAAGCCCTTATGGTGCTGGGATATACTCAGGGAGAAACTGCTCCCATACTTGGAAAACTCGATCCTTCAATGAGCACACAGGATCTTATAAAGGAAACACTGCGTCTGCTGACTGCAAAGAATATGAGATAAAAAGATATAGAGAGGAAGATGTGTATTATGAATCTTGATGAACTTCTTAAAGCGGCCATAAAAGATCCCTCAAAGCGTTCGCTTTTCTTACAGACGCTCATAAAAAGCGATGTCTATGTTATCTGCAAGAATCCCGTAAAGCAGGAGAGAGGCAGGGCTGAAGGCGGTATACAGCTTGAGCTTATAACTACTCAGAATCCCGAAGGCGAAGTATTCATCCCCTTCTTCACATCATACCGTGCTCTTCAGCAGTTTGCAAAGAGATACGTTGACTGCTACAAGATCAACTGCCTCAGACTTTTCGACCTTATACAGTCGGTATCTGCGGTGCTGAACCCCAATTCCTACGGCAAGGAATTCACATCCCAGGAGATAAAGAGCATCCTCATGATAGCGAGAAATCTGAAGATAAAGGCTATCTCCTACAACGAGGAAGACACCATAACCTACCGTCCCGTTGAGCATTCCGTGGGACATATCATCAAGGCGGCTGTGAAGTTCCTTTCAAAGCAGCCCAATGTGGACAGAGCCTTCATCATGGAGATGATAAAGGGCTGTGAAAAGCCGCAGATACTCATGGTGCTGGATATGATGGGAAGCACAAGAAAGCTTTTCGTGCCGCTCTCAAAGTACCTTTCCAAGACGGTAAAACCCAACGAGCACCTTGCCTTCATCAGCTATGAGCAGGATATGGGCAAGAAGGCAGCCGAGAACATAGACCCGTTCTATGTCCGCAAAAAGCGCTATTTCGAGAAGTGATATATGGGTACATGGGGAACAGGCATTTTTCAGAACGATGTTGCGGATGATGTGAAAACAGCGTATATCAGCAAGCTTCGTATCGGAAAAAGCGATGAAGAAGCACTTGAAGAGATCGTTTCGGAAAACACCGATATTCTGAGCGATAAAGATGATGCCCTTGATTTCTGGTTTGCTTTGTCGTCTGTAATGTATGATTACGGCAGGCTGAATGAAGATGTCAGATGCAAAGCTATGGCCTTGCTGGGATCGGACAGCGATTCTGAACGCTGGGACGAAAAAGAACTGAGGAAAAGAAAAGCGGAACTGGAAAAATTAAAATCAAAACTGAGCGCTCAGATGCCGCCGAGAAAGAAAGTGGCGGTCACCAGAAGGTTTGAGTGCCCATGGAATAAAAACGATATATTTTTTGCTGAGATCAATTCGATCTGCGGCTCGGAAAAGCAAGGCTTCCTTGTATTCTGCGTTTTCGGTACAGTCTTGTTTGATGCCAGAATAGACGGCCTTGGCGATATCCTGCCTGTAACATATCTGAAATATACCCGGGAACTCCCTGATGATCTGCGGGAGATCGATGACCTGCCTTTCATCATGAATCACAAGGAAAGGAATGATTACCGCTTCCTATGGCTGTATGACGGTTTCAGCAGGATAAAGAAGAAGTTTGTCTTTGGCGGTAACTATGATTTCCGCAGACCTGATACGAAGGACAGCATAACCTTTGATGACGAGTTGTATATTATGGAAAACTGGCACAACATAGATCGTTATATTTAATATCAAGAAAGGAGCTTTTCAAATTTGATACAAACTGAAGATATGGAATTCGCTCCAAGGGTCATAAGCCCCGAAAATACTCAGGAGGATTCGGATATCGAAGTCAGCCTGCGACCGCAGACTCTCCATGAGTACATCGGTCAGGACAAGGCAAAGGAGAACCTTGCCATATACATCGAAGCCGCAAAGCGCCGCAGCGAACCCCTTGACCATGTTCTGCTGTACGGTCCTCCCGGACTGGGAAAGACCACTCTTTCGGGCATTATCGCTCATGAACTGGGCGTGAATCTCCGTGTGACCACAGGCCCTGCCATTGAAAAGCCCGGCGACCTGGTGTCACTGCTGACCAGCCTTTCCGACAACGATGTGCTTTTTATAGACGAGATACACCGCCTTTCCCGTGCAGTGGAGGAGATCCTCTATCCTGCGCTGGAGGACAGAGTAATAGATATAATCATAGGCAAAGGCCCTGCGGCACGTTCTATCCGCATGGACCTGAAGCCATTCACGCTTATAGGCGCTACCACCCGTGCAGGACAGCTTTCCGCTCCGCTGAGAGACCGTTTCGGCGTTGTGCAGAGACTTGAACTCTACACAAAGGAACAGCTCACCGATATCATCCGCAGAAGCGCTATGATACTTGGTATCCCCTGTACCGCCGACGGTGCGGCAGAAATAGCAGGACGTGCAAGAGGTACGCCCCGTATCGCTAACCGTCTGCTTAAAAGAGTGCGTGATTTCGCCGATGTCATGGGCAACGGACAGATCACTCAGGAGATAGCCTCCATCGCTCTCAGCCGTCTGGAAATAGATAATCTGGGACTTGACGGCCTCGACAGGCGTATGCTGGAAATGATAATCAAAGGCTACGGCGGCGGTCCCGTTGGTCTGGAGACCCTCGCCTCAGCCATAAACGAAGAATCGGTAACTCTGGAGGATGTCTGCGAGCCTTTCCTCATGCAGCTGGGATTCCTGGGAAGAACTCCCCGTGGACGAGTGGCTACAAGGCTTGCCTATGAGCATCTGGGCTATTCTCAGCCCGAACAGCAGAGTTCCGGCGACGAAGGACAGATGACATTCTGATACAGTGGATGAGGGAATATGCTGATAAAAGGATTAAGAAAATACAACCTCAGGCATAATACCGAAAGAGTATCGCCTCCCGAATTCGGCAGGATGATAAACGGACAGGGGCTGGGACTGGTCTCACAGCTCCGCTACGGTATATGCCATATGAGCTTCAACGGCTGTGAGGTCATAGCCGTGCATAACGCTCTGGTATACCTTGGAAAGCCCGAACCCCTTATGAAGATAGCTTTCTATATGGAGAGATTCAGGGTGCTGATGGGATTTTTCGGCTGCAATGCCTACAGTATAGGCAAGGCGCTGAGACATTTCGGCGTTGAGAATACACGTTCACGCAGCGCTGAGGATTCCCGCTCCTTCATCATCACATTCTGGACTAAGATACCTTTCCTTTCGGCTATACACACCGTTTTCTGCCTCAGGACAGAAAAGGGCATAGCCGTGTACAACAGATACAACAACTGCCCCACCGTAATGTATTGCCGGACAGTTGAGGAAATAATCGGAAAACACAGACCCATCGCAGTATACACCATAGAAAAGACAGCAGATGAGATACTGAACAATATATAAGCTAAAGGAGGACGATAACGAGTATGGCTAAGCTTTTCGGTACTGACGGCCCGAGAGGCATCGCAGTAACAGACCTTACCTGTGAACTGGCGATGCAGACAGGCCGTGCAGTAGCTGTCGTTCTTGCAAATAATACAGGAAAACGCACAAAGGTAATAATCGGCAAGGATACAAGACTTTCCTCGGATCCCCTCGAAGCCGCTGTAATGGCAGGCATCTGCTCTGTCGGAGCAGACCCTGTGCTTCTTGGAGTTGTCCCCGTGCCCGTTGTGCCGTTCATGATAAAGAAGATGGGGGCAGACGCAGGCATAATGATATCAGGCTCTCACAACAGTGCTGAATTCAACGGCATAAAGGTGTTCGATTCTCAGGGGCACAAGCTCACTGACGATATCGAGGAGAAGATAGAATACCTTGTACTGGAAGACCCTCAGCAGATACCCCTTGCCTCACATGACCGTGTGGGAAGGCGTGAGGACGCTAAAAATGCCGCAGATGAGTATATCGACCATGTCCGTGAGATAGTGGATACTGACCTGAGCGGCATGAAGATAGCCGTTGACTGCGCTAACGGATGCGCATCGGAAACAGCTGAGAAGCTTTATGCTCTCATGGGAGCGGAGGTTTTCGTGACCTCATCATCCCCTGACGGCACCAATATAAATCAGGGCTGCGGCACCAATGACATAGAAGCTTTTGCAGAAGTGGTCGCTGAAAACGGCTGCGACTGCGGACTGGTCTTCGACGGCGACGCTGACAGATGTCTGGCTGTTGCCGAGGACGGACAGCTCATCGACGGAGACAGGCTCCTTGCTATATTTGCCGATGATATGAAGAAAAACGGCTGCCTGAAAGAGGATACCGCCGTTATTACAATTATGTCAAATATGGGACTTCGCTCCTATGCGGCGGAGAGAGGCATAAACCTTGTGACCGCAGGAGCAGGCCACAGATACGTCCTTGAGCGTATGCTGGAGGGCGGCTATAATCTGGGCGGCGAGCCCAGCGGACATATGATATTCCTTGACGATTCACCTACCGGCGACGGACAGCTCACGGGTGCAAAGCTGCTGAAGATAATGAAGGAAAGCGGCAGTAAACTCAGCGAGCTGGCTGCGGATATGGTAAAGCTTCCTCAGGTAATGGTCAATGTCAGGATAGACCCTCAGTTCAAGGAACTGTGGAAAAATGACAAGGAAGTGTCTGAGCTCATAAAGGAACTGGACAGCAGTCTCGGCGAGGAAGGCAGAATAATCGTCCGTGAAAGCGGTACAGAGCCCCTCATACGCATTATGGCGGAGGGAAGCGACTTCGGCAGGATAAACGATATCGCCTTTCAGATATCGGACAAGCTTAAAGAAAAATTCAGGATCAAGAAACCATCCTGAAAAGGAGAATAAATTTGAGAACCGCAAATAACTGGAAAGACTATATAATACTTGATACATCAGAGGGGGAAAAGCTGGAAACATGGGGCGGTATAAGCCTTGTGAGACCCGATCCCCAGATAATTTGGAAGACCGAGCGCAGGGACCCTCTCTGGAGAAATGCCGACGGTCACTACCACCGCTCAAACAAGGGCGGCGGCGAATGGGAATTCAGCAGAAAGCTTCCCGATTCGTGGAATATAAGCTACAGAGAGCTTACCTTCAACATCCGTCCCACAGGCTTCAAGCATACGGGACTTTTTCCCGAACAGGCTGTAAACTGGGACTTTATGGCGGATAAGATAAAAAATGCAGGCAGAGAGATAAACGTCCTCAACCTTTTCGCATACACAGGCGGAGCAACTCTTGCCTGTGCGGCGGCAGGCGCTTCTGTCTGCCATGTTGACGCTTCCAAGGGAATGGTGCAGTGGGCAAGAGACAATGCCGCCGCATCGGGACTTTCCGACAAGCCCATCCGCTGGATAGTGGACGACTGTGAGAAGTTCATCGCCCGTGAGATACGCAGAGGACGCAAGTACGATGCTGTTATCATGGACCCTCCAAGCTACGGCAGAGGCCCCGGCGGAGAGGTCTGGAAGCTGGAGGACTGCGTTTATGACCTGGTAAAACTGTGTTCTGGAGTACTGTCGGATGATCCGCTTTTCTTCCTGATAAACAGCTATACTACGGGACTTTCACCGTCGGTCATGGGCTACATACTGGGAAGCGTTCTCACCGATAAATTCGGCGGAAACGTAAGCTTTGACGAGATAGGACTTCCCGTAAAATCAACAGGAATGACACTTCCCTGCGGCTCAACTGCTATATGGGAGAAGTGACGGATATGGAAAATACGGAACTGATCGTTAAGTACAATGAACTGACTGCGGAAGAATTCATTCTCCTCTGGGAGACCGTATGGGGACAAGGTCCCACTCTTGAGCAGACTAAGCTTGCTATGGAGCATACGCTGTTCAGAGTATCGGTATTCGACGGAGACAAGATAGTTGCTATGGCAAGAATGAACGGCGATATGGGGCTTGATTACTACATCAAGGATGTTATCGTCAGACCTGAATATCAGGGCAGAGGCATAGGAAGAATGCTTATCGACGAGCTTCTGAAGTTCATAAGCGAAAACGGCGTAAAGGGTACTGATATTTTTGTGGAGCTTTGTGCAATGCCTGATAAGATACCGTTTTATGAGAAATTCGGCTTTTCGGCAAATGAAGCACAGCGTCTGAGAATGATGTACCCGATAAGGTAACCGACAAATGATGTATATGGGAAAACTAATAATATCACTGCTGGCCGCCGCTGTTGTATTATCAGCAGTTTCATGCGGCAAAACAGACGAACCTGCGGCTTCTTCCGAAACTGTCGGCAGTTCCGCTGTGACCGAAACAGGCACTGCGGAGGAAGACGCAGAAGCAGAAATGGCTCAGTTTAAAGCTCAGGCGCTTGAAAGGGCAGACCTTACCGCTCAGACTATGCCTGACTTTGAGATACCCGATGACTGGCATGAACTGTCAAACGGCACTATCAGTATGTATGTGCCTGCCGATGTGGAGGACGTTTCCTCTGAGGGCTCGTCAATGAGTAAGTTCCAGAATGAGGATAAGAGCGTTTTTATCTTTATTATGGGCGCAAACGACTGGAGCGTGACTGCTGACGAGGAAGACGACGAGTTCGCTGAATACTTCCCTGAACTGAAAGAGGAGAACACAGCAAAGGCTCTGAATGAACTGGGACTGGATTATGACGGCACAAGGGCTTCATTCTACAAGGCTGTGCTGTCTTTCACAAGCAAGGACCGCACAGAGAAAAATGCCGAGGCTTTCGATACGGCGGCACTGGCAAAGGGAATGGCTTTCCTCACATTCCCCGAGGTATACTACCATGACGCAGAGGGACGTGATATCTACGCTCATGCTTATTCCGCTGCGGCTATAAAAGGCGATCTTTCGGATCCGGAGGACAACAGATTCTGGATAGGCGCATTTGCTGACCCGAATACCGAATATACTGCGATGTTAGCAGCACATACAAAGGAAGAAGCATTACAGATAGCTTCGACAATTAAAATTATAGGCTGACAACTCCCACAGGGAGATGGAATATATTTAAAGGAGTTTTTATTATGGCAAAGGATGAAAGATTTGTAAAAGTTTACGCACAGGGCAAGATGAATGTTTCCGAAATATGGGTGGATACGATGACAGGTGTCAACTACGTATTCCATGCATCAGGCTATGCAGGCGGTATGACTCCGCTCCTTGACAAGGAAGGCAAGCCCGTAATTACCCCTCTCGAAGAACTTAACTGGATAAAGGAAAAATAAACCGTTTATGGAAAAAATAATCGAGACAGATGATCTGCATTTCCATTATGAATCCGATGAGGAAGGCAATACTCCCGAAGATGTGCTGAAAGGCATAAACATCAGCATAAAGCAGGGAGAATTCGTTGCCGTTCTCGGTCATAACGGATGCGGAAAATCCACACTGGCAAAGCATATCAACGCCATACTTCTCCCCACAGGCGGAAGTGTTATCGTTGACGGTATCGACACCAAGGACGAGGACAAGCTGTTTGAACTGAGACAAAGGGCAGGAATGGTATTCCAGAATCCCGACAACCAGATAGTTTCATCTATAGTTGAGGAGGACGTGGCGTTCGCTCTTGAAAATTTAGGCGTACCCTATGAGGAAATGCGCAGGCGTGTTGACGAAAGCCTCAAAGCTGTGGGAATGTACGAATACCGCCTCCATTCACCAAGTCAGCTTTCAGGCGGACAGAAGCAGAGAGTTGCCATTGCAGGCATTATCGCAATGCAGCCCAAATGCATAATCCTCGACGAGCCCACGGCAATGCTTGACCCGCAGGGACGAAAGGAAGTTCTTGCGGCTATACATAAGATGAACCGTGAAAAGGGCATAACCATTGTCCTTATTACCCATTATATGGACGAAGCCGCTGACTGCGACCGTGTAGTTGTCATGGACAAGGGCGAAGTGGTGCTGGATGATGTGCCGTCAAAGGTCTTCTCACAGGTTGAGAAGCTGAAAGCTATCGGCCTTGATGTACCGCAGGTAACAGAGCTTGCATGGGAGCTTCGCAGGGCAGGCTATGACATTTCCCCTGAGATAATCACGGAGGAAGAATGTGCAGATGCGATAGAGCGGCTGTTCGCTTGACTCTGTATGGAACGCCGAGATGGCGTTCCCCACAATAGTTTCATCAATAAACAAAAAGATAGGAGAGAACTTATATTGGCTATCCTTGAAACACAGGAGCTTACATATACCTACAGCGCAGGGACTCCCTTCGAGAAAACTGCCGTAGACCACGTAAGCCTGAAAATAGAAGAAGGACAGATGGTGGGCGTTATGGGTCATACAGGCTCGGGAAAATCCACCCTTATCCAGCACTTCAACGGACTGCTTCAGCCCACATCGGGAAAGGTACTTCTCGACGGCAAGGATATATGGGCTGACAAGAATAAAATACGTGATGTCCGCTTTCAGGTGGGATTGGTTTTCCAGTACCCTGAGTATCAGATATTCGAGGAAACAGTATTCAAGGATATCGCTTTCGGTCCTAAGAATATGGGACTGGACGAGGCTGAGATAAAGCGCAGAGTGCTTGAAACAGCTCATGATATAGGACTTTCCGAGGCGCTCATGGAGCGTTCTCCTTTTGAGCTTTCGGGCGGACAGAAGCGCCGTGTGGCTATTGCAGGCGTCATGGCTATGGAGCCGAAAGTTCTTATCCTCGATGAGCCTACCGCAGGTCTTGACCCGGCAGGCCGTGACAAGATACTTGAGCATATAAAAGCCTATCATCAGCGCACCAAGAACACTATCCTCATCGTGTCTCACAGCATGGAGGATATAGCGACTTTTGCGGATAAGATACTTGTCATGAACAAGGCTAAGCTTTTCTGCTATGACGATACGGTAAATGTATTCGCCAGAGCGGAGGAGATATCTGAGATAGGGCTTGATGTTCCCCAGATAACTAAGGTTTTCGGAGAACTTAAACGCCGTGGGCTCGATTTCGGCAAGGAAGTATATACCGTAGGCTATGCCCGTGACCTCCTGCTTCGCAATCTGAAAGAAAGGGAGGTGCAGTGATATGCTGAGAGATATAACCATCGGACAGTACTTCCCCGGAAACAGCGTCATACACCGCCTTGACCCACGTTTCAAGATAGTTATAACGATAATCTTCATCATTATGCTGTTCACAGGCAAGAGTATGCTTTGTCTCGCAATAGGAGCGGTATATACTCTGCTTGCTGTGGTGCTTTCAAAGATAAAGCCGAAAATGTTCTGGAAAAGCGTAAAACCGCTCCTGCCGTTCCTTGTACTTACAGCGGTGATAAATCTGCTGCTGATAAGTTCGGGCAATGTCTTATGGGAATGGCGCTTCATAAAGATAACCGACGAATCGCTGAATATAAGCGTATTCATGATAGCGAGGATAGTGCTCCTTATAATAGGAAGCTCCATCCTCACATACACCACATCACCCATAACGCTTACGGATGCCATAGAGAGGCTTCTCTCTCCGCTGAAGAAGCTGAAATTCCCCGTGCATGAGCTTGCGATGATGATGTCCATAGCGCTCAGATTCATACCTACCCTTATCGAAGAAACTGACAAGATAATGTCAGCGCAGAAGGCAAGAGGTGCTGAGATAGACACGGGAAGTTTCATGACAAGGGCAAGGAATATGGTGTCGATACTTGTGCCGCTGTTCATATCCGCATTCAGACGTGCAGACGAACTTGCAACAGCTATGGAGTGCCGCTGCTACAACGGCGGTGAGGGACGCACAAGACTGAGACAGCTTAAATCTGCGCCGAGAGACTACATGGCTTTGGCTGTGACTATCCTTTTCTATGCGGCAGTTATAGCTGTAAGCATAATGACAAAAACGAAATAAAAAAGCGGCGAAGCCGCAAAATACCAGAGTCCAGAGAGGTGTAGACCTCTCTGGCAGGGGGTGAACGAGGGGGGGCAGAGCCCCCCTGAGCAGTAGTCAGTCCAGCGAAGTGCTGACTGACGGCTGTTCTGCAATATCTTTCCTCGGCTTGCCCGACAGGATAACTTCCCTCTCACATTCTGATATATCAAAACAAAAGAAAGGCTAATATGGACAATGAACAATACATAAGTACGGAAACAGATAACAAAAAACTCCGTACAGATAAAAAACAATTTTATGAAAGCGGTATACTCTGCTTCATTCTCTCATTTCTGATACCCTTTGGTATCATGCTGTATTCTTTCGCTCAGGCTGGTATCCATCCTTTCGGTGAAAAGCAGATGCTTGTGGTTGACCTGTGGCATCAGTACTTCCCCTTTTTCAGAGTAGTACGTGAAAAGCTGGTCAGCGGAGGTTCATTCCTCTATTCATGGGAAAACGGTCTCGGCACCAATTTCCTTTCGCTGATATCCTACTATGCGGCAAGTCCCCTTAACTGGATATCCGTATTCTTCACCAATGAAGGCGCAAGGGATGCACAGATGTTCCTGCTTTGCGCAAAGATCGGCTTCGGAGGAGCTTTTTTCAGTTCCTTCCTGCGGTACACCTACAAGCGCCGTGATCTTTCGGTTTGCATATTCTCCTGTATGTATGCCCTGAGCAGTTACACTCTCGGCTACTACTGGAACGTAATGTGGTTCGATACCATTGCCCTTTTCCCTCTCGTAATGCTGGGAATAGTGGCAATATGCCGTGAGGGCAAGTGGAAGGTATTCACTCTCGCCCTGGCGTTATCGCTGATATCCAACTACTACATCGCCTACTTTACCTGCGTATTCTCGGTGTTCATGTTCGCATCAGCAAGCATCATCGAATGCAAGGGCATAAAGGACTGGTTCTGCAAGCTGGGACTGATGATACGTTCATCGGTGCTGGGCATAGCTCTGGGTGGCTTCATGCTTCTGCCTGCGTATTTCGGACTTCAGCTCACCTACAGCGCAAGGAACTCGATGCCGAAGACCATAACCGTGTATGAGAAATGGCAGGATATATTCGCAAATATGCTTTCCTACAGCGAGCCCACAAAGGTTGAGGGACTTCCGAATTTCGCCTGCGGAATGCTGGCACTGATTCTTTTCGGAGTGTTCCTTTTCTCCTTCGGCATAAAGATAAGAGAGAAGATATCCTCTCTCCTGATGCTTGCCATCATAGCGGTAAGCTGCAACATAAATCTGCTCAATTACATATTCCACGGTTTCCATTTCACAAATCAGATACCCTACAGATTCGCATTCATATTCAGCTTTGTACTGGCGTCATCGGCGTTCAGGGCAATGGATATCATCATGAAAAAGGGCGTTAAGATATACCACATCGTATTCATGCTGATATGCCCTGCGGCGGTATTCTTCCTCAACTGGTACCCGGACAGGGAAGGATTCAGCATCGAGGGGGCGCTGATGAGTTCACTTCTCATCACAGGCGCATACATTGCCGTATTCGTAGCTGTGAAGGTGTTCCCATTCAGAAGCGATACTTCACGCAGAGCGGTAATGGGACTTGCACTTACTGCGGCGCTTGTAAGCGAATTTGCAAGCAATGCGCAGATAGGCGTAAAAACGGTGACTACTACCAATTACAAGGAGTACCCCACAAAGAATGCGGAAGTGCAGACCTTGCTGTCGGATATACGCAGTCAGGATGATTCGCCTTTCTACCGTCTGGAGATGACAAATACCTATACTCTCAACGACAGCGCACTTTACGGTTACTACGGCCTGTCACAGTTCTCATCGGCGGCCAACGTTTCTGTTACCACATTTATGAGCCGTCTGGGACTTTATGCATCAGAGGCAGGAAACAGATACTACTACCGCCTTTCAACTCCCGTGACAAATTCCCTTCTCGGACTGAAATACTTCATCTGCAAGAACGGAGCGCTTTCTACAGAGGAAATGGCGCTCAGACACAGGAATGTGTCAAACGGAGTTCATATCTACGAAAACAACTATCCGCTGTCTCTCGGATTCATGATGGACAGCGATATAATAGATATGCCTGACAAGCCCGACATGAACCCCTTTGAGTATCAGAATGAGCTTATGTCAAGAGCAACAGGCATTGATGAGGAGATCTACTCCGCTCAGAGTGCGGCTGTAGTTGAACACAGCGATGTGGAAGTGGCTAAAAACGGCTTCGGCAACTACACTTTCCACGCTCTCAAAGAGGACGGCACAGCTAAGTCAGTCTACACTTTCGACGGCGTGAAGGATTCCTACCTCTACGGCTATGCAAGCGGTGCAGGCGGATGCTGTGACAGACTTACCATCAAATGCGGAGGAGCTACCATCGACAGCGGAAAGCTCATCGAGAATTATCCGCTGGTATTCCCCATGGGCAATGCTCAGGAAGGGGAAAATTCCACAGTAGAAGTGGGAATAAAGTCAGAGACAAAGACAGGCAACTACCGCCTTATGGTATACGCTCTCAGCAAGTCAGCCTTTGAAAATGCTTACGCTGCCCTTGCAGATGAACAGCTGGAGATAAGCAGTTTCAGCGATACAGAGATATGCGGCACTGTTGACGCAAAGCAGGACGGCGTACTCTTCCTCTCCATTCCCTATGAAAAGGGCTGGAGCGTTTATATCGACGGTCAGAAGGCCGAAACAGTAAAGCTTATGCAGTCGATGCTGGGCGCAAAGGTCTCTCAGGGACATCACGATATCCGCATAAGCTACATCCCCGAAGGCCTTGTCACAGGCGTATGCTGTTCAGCGGCGGCGCTTGTACTGTTCATTATATTTGCCGTCATGGATATGTTCAGGAAGAAAAAGACTGTTCCCGATAATTCCGAAGCTGTGGCATATGCTCAGCCTGTGGAATTTTCACTTGATGACGAGGACGGAAACTTCTTCTTTGAGGACGCTGAAAGTACGGCAGAGATATTATATCCGGGAGAGGAGGCGGATAATGAGAAACCTTAAAGTTACAATAGCTTACAGGGGAACTAATTATCACGGCTTTCAGATACAGAACAATGCCGTAACGGTGCAGGGCACTCTTGAGAAGCATCTTTCAAAGGTGCTCAATGAGCCTGTTTCCATTACGGGATGTTCAAGGACGGATACGGGAGTCCATGCAAATATGTTCTGCTTCAACGTAAAGACAAACAGCAGGATAAGCACTCTCGGCTTTTGCCGTGGGGTAAACGGCGAGCTCCCCGATGATATATCCATTCTCAGCTGTGAGGAGGTCCCCATTGATTTCCATGCAAGATTCGACTGCAAGGGAAAGGAATACATATACAAGATGCATTGCAGCGAATCGAAGGACCCTTTTGCACCTGATATGAAGTTCCATTACAGGCGGCCTTTTGACATTGAGGCGGCAAGAAAAGCGGCACAGTATTTCGTGGGAACTCACGATTTTTCATCGTTCTGTGCTGACTGCACAAATGTTTCAACAACGGTTAGGACTATTTATTCTTTTAAAATAGAAAATAGTGGAGATACAGTGATAATGCTTGTAAAAGGCAACGGTTTTCTGTATAATATGATTAGGATAATGGCGGGCACTCTTATCGATGTCAGCGAGAAGCGTTTTTCACCCGATGATATGCCCCGTATCCTTGAGGCTAAAGACCGTCTTCAGGCAGGAAGGACTGCCATGGCTCACGGCCTTTACCTTAACCGTGTTTTTTACAGTACAGATGAATTGCTGAAAGAACAGAAGGAGGTACTTTGATGCCTAAATACGATACAGAAGATATCGTAGACATAAAGAATCGCAAAAAAAGACGAAAACGGCTGCTGAAATTCCTTATTTTTCTGCTGCTTGTCGGTATAGGAGCAGGTTTGTATTTCACAAAGGATATGTGGTACAACAAGCTCAGAGGCATAGGCGAGCAGTACAGGACCATCGTTAATTCGGGTCAGCTCGCAGAGGGAAACTTCCCTATAGAGATAAGCAGCGGCGCAGATTATCAGCTACGCACTTCGGGAAAGAATATCATCGTGCTCAGCGATACCTATACATTATATTATGATACCGAAGGAAATCTTATCCGCAAACGCCAGCACAACTATACAAATTCCATTCTCAGTACGGCGGGCGGAAAGACGCTCATCTACGAGAGCAGCGGAAACGAGCTCACCGTAGAGGACAGCGAGACGGAGATATACAGCAAGGAGTACGATAACAACATAATTTTTGCAAGACTCAGCAGCGAGGGCTATACAGGAGTAGTTACTACTTCCGATAATTACAGCTGCGAGATATTTGTCTATGATAAAAAAGGAACTCTTGTATATGACAGAGAGTGCATGGAGCGTGTAACAGACCTTAGCTTCACATCCGAAAGCAAGGGCTGCGTAATAACCTACCTTGAGGCAGAGGGCGGAAAGCTGGTAACAAGCGTTCAGAGGCTCGATTTCAGCCAGAAAGGCGAACTGTGGACATCTCCCGGACTCAATACCGTGGGACTTGAAGTTCACGGCTTTGACGGAGGCGCATTCGTTCTCGGTCAGGATGCCTGCGGATATGTGGATCAGAGCGGACTTATCAGCTCATACTATTCCTACGACGGCGATATGCAGGGCGGCGCAAGCAGCGGCGGAAAATCTGCGGTCATAGTGAATAACGACGACAGACGTAAGTATATTGCGGCACTGTTCAACGACGGAAGCTCTGAACCTGTTATCATTGATCTTGAAGAACCTGCCGTGGATGTGGCGGTCAAGGGCGGACTTGCATATGTTCTCACTCAGGGGCATATGATGGCTTACGACTTTACAGGCGGTCTCAGGTCAATAGCAGATGTCAGCGACTCGTATACGGGATTCGTGAAGAATGGCGGTCACGTATTCCTTAAAGGATATAATAAAATAGACAGGATAGACTATGAAAGCTGATCCGCAGAGGCATACGTATCAGCTAAGTCGATACCGCAGGGGCATTTTGGGCTTTTAGAAAATAAAAAAATATGGCGGAAAAGCATTATGCTTTATAAATGAAAGGAGGTATCTGCCGATACCGACGGCAGTACTTATTATGAACGAAAATATGTGGTGGTTATACGACGGCATGGCAGCTGTAGTTCTGATCGTATTCGCAGTTATTACGATCAAGAGAGGTCTTATCAAGGGTATAGTTTCATGTGTGGGCTTTGTGCTTGCGGCGCTTATTGCAGTTTCAGTAAGCCCGGCTATAGCTGATTCTCTGTACGGCACAGCAGCAAGAAATGCTAACGTAAAGGAACTCAACAAGACTATCGAAAACAATTCATTGGTAAGTCTGCTTGCCGAGGAAATGGAAAGTATGGATTACGGCCTTTCCGTTGACGAAGCAAAACTTGGCAAGATACTGGAAAAATCAGATGATTACGATCAGGATCTTTTCAAATTCGCAAACAATATCTACGGCAAAAAAGTCGCAGAGGAGGATGAGTTCATCCCCGTGCTTCATACGGCATACAGCAACATCACAAGATATATCGTAGGCAAGCGCCTCAATAAGTATGCAGCTGAGACCGCAGCGGCAAAGGTACTTGAAAAGCCTTCACTTTTCAAAGGCATGATACCGCTTCTTCTCGAAAAGGAGGATCACAAGCCTGCGTCTGAATACATATGCGATAACCTTGTCGATGAATCTTACAAGTATTCATTCAGGATCATCACATTAGTTGTATTAATGGCGATAATCCTTGTATTCGCACTTATTATGGCAGGCTCCATCGGCAGAAATGACACCATGGAACCCGGCGTCGGCAGACACCTTTTCTGCGGCTTTTTAGGTCTTGTCAAGGGTGCTGCTGTGGTATTCCTCATAGCCGCTGCTATCCGTGCTTCAGTAGTCTACGGAACAAAAACAGAGCTTATGAACGAATATCCTGCAATTGACAGAACATATGCATTCAGGTATGTGTATGATTTTATATGCGGACTCAAATAATTCCTATGCCGTACAGACGGCAGACATGATAAATATATAGTTCCAGCAAACAGGAGGGAAACGATAAATATGATAATGTGCAGCAGTTGCAACAAGCGTCCTGCCGTTGTGTTCATCACATCAGTGCAGGGCAATGAAAAGAAAAACGAAGGCCTTTGCCTTTCTTGCGCCAGAAAGAGAGATATCCCGCAGGTAGCGGAGTATATGAATAAGCTTGGCATTACAGATGAGGAACTGGATCAGCTCTCAGATCAGATGATGGGAATGCTTGACGGCGATTCATTTGAAATGGGCGGATCGGGACTTATGCCCGATTTCCTCACAAATATGTTCGGCGGCGGAGAAAACGGCGACAGCAGTGATAACAGTGATGACAACGGCGGACACAAGAGCTTCTTTGATGCTCTCGGCAGCGCTTTCGGCGGACTTAAAGGCGGAAGCGAAAGCGGAAACAGCTCACCATCAGGCAAGAGCGACAAGAAGGGCAGCTCATCACGCAGAGAAAAGAAAAAGGAACTCAAGTTCCTGGGAAGCTATTGTACAAATCTTTCACAGAAGGCCGCTGACGGTCAGCTTGACAATATAATCGGACGTGACAAGGAGATCGCCCGTGTTATACAGATCCTTTCAAGAAGAACAAAGAACAACCCATGCCTTATCGGTGAACCGGGTGTTGGTAAGACAGCTATCGCTGAGGGTATCGCTCAGAGGATCAACTCAGGCGATGTTCCTTTCAATCTTGCCGATAAGAAGCTCTATCTCCTCGACCTTACCGCTCTCGTTGCAGGAACTCAGTTCCGTGGACAGTTCGAGAGCCGTGTAAAGGGACTTGTTGACGAGGTAAAGCGTGAGGGAAATATCATCCTCTTCATCGACGAGGTGCATAACCTTGTGGGTGCAGGCGATTCCGAAGGCTCAATGAATGCCGCAAACATCCTGAAGCCTGCCCTTTCAAGAGGCGAGGTACAGGTCATCGGTGCCACTACTTTCGGCGAATACCGCAAGTACATCGAAAAGGATTCGGCTCTGGAGAGACGTTTCCAGCCTGTTACGGTAAATGAGCCCAATATCGAGGACACTGTAAGCGTACTCCTCGGTATCAAGAAATACTACGAAGAGTACCATCATCTCCACATCTCAGACTATCTGGTAAGAGTGTGTGCTGTTCTCTCGGAGAGATATATCACAGACCGCTTCCTCCCCGATAAGGCTATCGACCTTATGGACGAAGCCTGCGCCTATACCTGCATACGCTCTCCCGAAATAGCAGAGTATGAGAAGATAAAGAAGGAAATATCCGTTCTTGAAGGTATGGAAAAGTCTATATCCGAACAGGACGAGATAGACTATCAGGCTCTTGCAGAGGTCAAGGGCAAGCTCATTCACGCCCGTGAAGACGAGGCAAAGCTCAGGGATAAGGCAGAGAGCGTAGAGGTAACTGAAGGCGATATCGCTAAGGTGGTTGAGCTGTGGACGGGTATCCCCGCAAGCAAGATAGCTGAAAATGAGTTCCTGAAGATAGCTAAGCTGGAGGGCGCTCTCAAGAGCAGAGTGCTGGGTCAGGATGAAGCTGTAGAGGTGCTGACAAAGGCTATCAAGCGCACAAGAGTTCAGCTCAGCAAGCGCAGACGTCCTGCATCATTCATATTCGTAGGCCCTACAGGCGTTGGTAAGACAGAGTTGGTAAAGGCTCTGGCTGAGGAGATGTTCGATTCTCCGGAGCCGCTTATCCGTCTGGATATGACCGAGTATATGGAAAAGCACTCAGTTGCAAGAATGATCGGTTCGCCTCCCGGATACGTAGGATACGACGAGGCAGGTCAGCTCACCGAAAAGGTGCGCCGCAGACCTTACTCAGTCATACTCTTTGATGAGATAGAAAAGGCTCATCCCGATGTTATGAATATCCTCATGCAGATACTGGACGAGGGCAAGGTGGACGACGCTCATGGCAGAACAGTCAACTTTGAGAATACCATAATCTGTATGACATCAAACGCAGGCTCAACTGACAAGAGCGTAGGCGTTGGCTTTAACCGTACAGCTGACGAGGTCTCAAAGGATAAGGCAATGAAGGGCCTGAGAGAATTCCTCCGTCCCGAATTCATCAGCCGTATCGATGAGATAGTCGTATTCAGACAGCTCACCAAGGAGAATTTCGCAGATATCGCTGCTCTTATGCTGGATGAGATGAAAGAACCTCTTGCTGAGAAGAATATCGGCCTGACCTATACTCCCGAGGCTCTCAAGCTCATAGCTGAGAAGTCATTCGGCAAGCCATACGGCGCAAGAGATATCCGCCGTGTGATACGTCAGGAGGTCGAGGATAAGGTAGCTGAGATAATCATAGAAAATGCATCTGATACCGAAACTATCGCAGTTTCCGCAAACGGCGAACAGCTTGTTGTGGAAGGCGTGAAAAAGGAGAATAAGACATATGAAGCGTAAAGCATCAGCAGCGGCGGCAGTTCTTATGGCACTGTCGCTGATGACAGGCTGTGCAGATAAAAGCGGCGGAAGCAGTTCGGTTACTGCTGATCTGAACAACGCTGTAATAAATGTTGATGAGATGAACGAAGCTTTCAAGGATGTCCCCGACCTTGAAGGCGAGGGAGCACATATTACTCTCAGCAATACAACGGCAAAGCCCGGAGAAATGGCTGAGGTCACAATGTCTGTCAGCAATGCGGATATGCAGTGGAATATGTGCGGAATACATATCATCTATCCTGATATACTCAAGCCTGAGATGAAAGATCCCGAGGAGCGTACAGTTGCTTTTCAGAAAGGCGATGCTCTTGAGGCGGCTACAGGTATAGTATGCATGGAATGGCAGGAGGGACTTCCTCCCGTGCTGACAGAGAACAAGAAGGGATGCTTATTCCTGACAGCGATGTTCTCGGGAAATCAGGGCGGAGAAGGCGATATGGCGACTTTCAGATTCAAAGTGCCTGACAACGCCGAGCCGGGAGCAGTATATAATTTAGGCTATTACTATATGAATACTGACCTGTTCATCAACGAGCAGAATATACCGACTTATCAGAAGTACGCTTTCACTCACATGGAGGGCGGCACTATAACAGTTGAATAAAAATACAGAGACGGATAACCTCGGTACTCATATAGAAACTTTATACGGCATTTATCGG
>ACOK01000044.1 GCA_000174895.1 Ruminococcus flavefaciens FD-1 | reverse complement strand
AGTTTCTTGCAAGCTATGAAAAATGGTCTAAGAAAAAGGGATACCGTTACAATGAAAGTCAAGCGATAGCGATATATCAGCTTTCAAAGAACAATATCCCCACTCTGAAATCCAGTACCCCATCGACCAAAATGCTGGTACTGCAAGCAGTCAAGTCCGTCAGAGATGCCGAACTAACCTTATCTCTCATTATATCACAAATGCAGGAAATTGCAAGTGCTTTACCTGAATACTCTGTTGTGAATGAGATGAAAGGCGTGGGAACAGTGCTTTCTGTACGCCTGATAGCAGAGATTGGCGATGTCAGGAGATTCCATAATGGCAGTGCGCTGGTGGCTTTTGCAGGAATTGATGCTCCACCATATGAATCCGGATCTTTTGTAGGAACCAACCGTCATATCTCCAAACGAGGCTCAGCATCGCTTCGCAAAATAGGTTATGAGATCATGCACGCTTTGAAAGTTACCAAGCCAACAGATGATTCTGCTGTCTATGACTTTATAATAAAAAAAGAAAATGAGGGAAAACCAAAACGTGTGGCTAAAATTGCAGGTTTCAACAAGTTCCTGCGCATCTATTACGCAAGAGTAATGGAAGTCTATTGTTGATCTGCTGTATCTTTCCCTTTTAAGCCGAAAAACGATACTGTTATTCGGCTTTATTGTCATGCCCATGTGTTGAAAGCTAGTATGATGAAAATATTTTTAAAAGGGCTTGACAAACAGTAACAGGTTTATCTTAGAAAGGAACATCTCCATGTACAATCACCAACTCGACACGTTCATTGTTGTCGCAGACAGCGGCAGCTTCAATAAAGCAGCGGAAGCACTGTTCATCTCACCGCCTGCGGTCATCAAGCAGATAAATCTTTTAGAAGACAGTCTCGGTGTCCGCCTGTTTACACGCACGCACAGGGGCTTGCAGCTTACAAAGGCAGGACAGTCGGTCTATGAGGACGCACGGTATATCATCGCCTATTGCCGTGAATCGGTAGAGAGGGCGAAGAAAGCCGATGACACACAACCGTCTGTACTTCGTATCGGTACATCGACCATGACACCCGGACAGACTGTCGTTGATATGTGGACGCAGATCAGAGAAGAAATTCCCGACATCAAATTTCAGCTTGATCCGTTTGAGAATACGCCCGAAAACGCAAAAGAGATACTCAAAAACATGGGAAAGAACATTGACATCGTGTGCGGCGTGTATGATGAACGAGCGCTGAAAAACTGGCAGTGTGCGGCGCAGTTCGTAGTAGATGTACCCATGCGCTGTGCAGTATCGGTCTATGATCCTCTTGCGAAAAAAGACAGGCTGACAGTAGAAGACCTGCACGGCAGGTCAATCATGCTGATCCGTGAGGGCTGGAACGAGGAAACTGACAGGCTTCGCAAATGGCTCACGGAAGAACACCCTGAGATCAACATCGTGACCTTTGATTTCATCAATCTTTCAGTGTTCAACGATTGCGAGAACAGCGATCATGTCCTGATGTGCATTGATATGTGATCTAATGTCCATCCGCTGTTGAAAACTCTGCCTGTGGACTGGGACTACTCCATGCCCTTCGGTCTGCTTCATGCACCGAAGCCGAGCAAGACCGTGAAGCGGTTCCTGAATGCGGTGAAAAAACTGAACAGGTAATAACCCAAAGGTTAATAGGTAGAAACAAACGGAGACTTCTCATGAGGTCTCCGTTTTGCTATAATATAGGTAAAGAAAACCGAAACGGAGGTATTGCTTATGAAACATAAAATGAAAATCATGCTCCCTTTCCTGATGATCGCAGGATTGCTCACAGGCTGCGGAAGTCAGGTAAGTATTGACACAACTGCTGAAACAACTCAGGCGACAGAGGCGGTAACAACTGCTGCTGTAACAGAAAAGGAAACGCAGGCTGGAACTGAGAAAGCAGCAGAAATGTCCGAAGCGACCGAACAAACAAAGAGTGAAAACTCCGACAATAAAAGCATTGTGGTATACTTTACTCCTGCGGAAAACAGCGGCACGGACGCTATTTCCTCTGCAACGGTCACAAACTGGAACGGTGAGGATATGGGTGCTGCACAGGTGCTTGCTAATATGATCCATCAGCACACGGATTCCGACCTGTTCTCTATCCGGACAACTGCGGAATATCCTCTTGAATACAACGATCTTGCGGACTATGCGAAAAGCGAAGAGGATAACGGCGTACTGCCTGAGCTGACAACACATATCGAGGACATCGGGCAGTATGATACCATATTTGTGGTATATCCTGCTTGGTGGTACACCATGCCGCAGGCTGTTTACAGCTTCTTTGATGAATACGATCTCAGCGGAAAGACGATCGTTCCCTGTGCAACTCACGCAGGCAGCCGTCTTGCCGGTGCGCCTTCTACCATAGAGGAACTTGAACCCAATGCAACAGTTATCAGTGATGGCTTTTCTGTTACTGCAAGTGATGTTGCAGGTGCGGAGAATGATGTAACAGAGTGGCTCGGACAGCTAGGGCTTTGATAAAAATAATACACCTAAACTAACGAAAGGAGCGAAGGAGATGAACGATATGAAACGCTTTGCGCTGCTTTCAGCAGCACTGATGTCATTCCTGACAGGCTGCGGAACACAGCAGGAAAACACAGCAAACTCGCAGCCGAAAGCTGCCGCAAGTTCGGGTACGGTGAAGGAGATCGCCCAGACAGGTATGAGTACCGCCGTTCCCGATGATTATTTGCAGCCGATCGAACAGGCAGGAACGGTTACGCAGATCACCTATGACAGCAAGGACTTTGTCCGTGACGGGAGCGATATAAAAAAAACGCATACGTCTATCTGCCCCACGGCTACGATGAAAGTGACACCGAAACACACTACAACATCTGCTATCTGATGCACGGCTGGGGCGGTCATGCAGGGGAGTATTTTGAGTACGCAAACATCACGGATATGCTGGACAATATGATCGCTAAGGGCGATATTCCGCCTACGATATTTGTATCCGCCACGTTCTACAACGACAATTCCGACACCGGTTTTTCAGGCTCTGTTGCGGAGTTCAGACAGTTTCATCGTGACTTCGAGGAATATCTGATGCCTGCGGTGGAGGGAAAGTTCCACACCTATGCGGAAAGCACTTCGCCCGATGATCTGAAAGCAAGCCGTGACCACCGAGCATTAGGCGGATTCTCTCTCGGCTCGGTAACAACGTGGCTTCAGTTTTGCTATGATTCCGACTATATCCGCTACTTCCTGCCCATGAGCGGTTAGTGCTGGTATTACGGCGGTTATGGAGATTTTCAGATTGAGAAAAACGTGGACTTCATTCAGCAGCTTGTGGAGGATAACGACCTTGACGAGCGTGGATATTTCATCTATCACGGTGTCGGCACGAATGACACGGTGAAGTCCCAGTCCATTGACATGGCTGATGAAATGCTCTCCCGCAGTGATATTTTCACGCCCGACCACTATGTTTTCTATCAGCGTGAGGGCGGTCAGCACGACCACATTTCCTGCCGTGAGTTCATGTACAACGCCCTGCCGCTGTTCTTCGGAGGTGATACCGTGCAGACAGATGAAGTGACCGAGAATACGACTGTCGGTGAAGTAAAGAATATGGCGGCGTTCGGTGATTTTGGCAGACTTCTTTTTCCTGTGGACAGGACTGTTGCCGACGATATGACACTGAAAGATGTGAGTTCAAGCAGCACCTACACATGGTACAACTATATCAAACCCGAAAAAAACGTTGAGATCGTCAATTACCTGAAAAACGCCTCAGAAAGCGGTCGGCAGATATTTTACAACATCTACACCGAGGAGGAGATGCAGGCGGACAGCAGTCTGCGTGACACGGGACTTTTCTTCTTCAAGGGCGAGGAAAATGCGAAATTTGCAGTCTGTAATGCAGGCGGCGGTTTTGCCTATGTTGGTGCGATGCACGACAGCTTTCCCCACGCTCTGGAATTGTCGAAAATGGGCTACAATGCCTTTGCGCTGATATACCGTCCCGATGCCCCCTATGATGACCTTGCAAGGGCGATCGAGTTTATCCATGACAATGCAGACACACTGAAAGTCGATCCTGATGATTATTCCCTGTGGGGCGGCTCGGCAGGTGCAAGAATGGCGGCAACGCTCGGCAATGTGGACTATCTGCAGCAGCTCACAGGACGCACCGACATCGGACAGGCAGGTGCGGTCATCATGCAGTACACGGGCTACACCTACACTTCAAATGTGGACGCTCCGACCTATGTTTGTGTGGGAACGAGTGACGGTATCGCAAATTGGAAAAACATGCAGAACCGCCTGAAAACTCTTGAAAGCTACGGTATCACCACTGAGTTCCATGCCTATGAGGGACTTCCGCACGGCTTCGGACTCGGCACGGGAACGGTGGCAGAGGGGCTGGATATACGATGCTGTGAATTTCTGGGAGGAGCAGTTTTGGGGCGATATTCCTACCAAGCGTGAGCCTGCCAATTTACAGAACTGGCTGCTGACCAAGTCAAAAAATGCACACGGCAATGACTACGACCTGAACCATGATGAACACTGGGACGTGTTTGATCTCTGCCTGATGAAACGTGAGCTTTTGAATGGAAGCATCGAATTCGGCTCACAGGAAAAAGAAGGTTTTATCATGGATATGACACTGACGATGCAGTCCAGGCTGAATGTTGATATGGACGGCATTTCCGGCGCCATGATGAACGGCGGCAGCGGCGGTGTGGTTAATAACTACTACAACAACGACTACAGCCGCACAGTAAATCAGACAAATAATAGTCCGAAATCACTGTCACGGCTGGAAGTTTATCGTATGACGCGGAATGCGCTGAATGTATAGGATTATGTTCCTTTCATAATGCCGCATTCCACTGAAAAGTCTGAGCCAGTAATTTCTATGCCTTTATTATCCGCTCCGGGGTTAATAACGGAAAGGCGGAGATCATTCTTCCCTGAAGCAATGTCCTTGATCTTCAGAAACAGACTCAGCGGAAATTCAGATTCCCATTCCATACGATAGCCGAACAGACCATACCGCTGAAGAACAGACTCCATTTCTGCAATAAAATCCTGTAAAAAAACGTCCTTGTTCAGAATCACTGTTTTGTCGCTGAGAATTGTTTCGGGATCATTATAGGACTCGTATACAATCTCATGAATGTGAATGTCCTGACCAACAAGAGAAAAGTTCCATTTTGCACTGGCAGGCTCTATCGTCGCTCTGAATGTCTCTTTGTGTTCATCAGCAGGATATTCATTCAGAACCGTAAGAAAAGCAAGCATGAAATCATCCAGAAAGTTATCCATGTAGCTGTTGCTGAAATAGATCTTTGTGTGTTTATCTTGAATGATTCCGTCAATCCAGCCGACACTGATCCGCGTGATTTGAATACAACGATCTTTCATGGGCGCTCCTTTCTGCGCTGAATTCCGATATCGCACGGAAATGCGCTTTTTATAAACACATTATATCACATCCAGCCTGAAAAAGTAAAGGGGGCAACCATGTTTTTCAAACTTATCCTCGAAAATGCCAACGTCTATCGTGTTGACATGACCGCCACGGCGAATCAGTATATGACATCGCGGGTGGAAGGACTAAATCCTCCCACCGGCACGATCAGCACCTCCAGCTATGCGGGCATGGAGCATAATGACGAGAACCGCCACACGGACCTTGTTTCCGTTGATGTCCCCGACTGGGAAAGCTATGACAATGTATTCATCGGCTATCCGATCTGGTGGCGAGAAGCATCGTGGGTGGTGGACGATTTCGTGAAGGAAAATGATTTCACAGGCAAGAACGTCATTCCGTTCTGCACTTCCATGTCCTCTCCACTTGGCGACAGCGGAACGCTCCTTGCGGAAATGGCAGGCACGGGCAACTGGCTTGAGGGTATGCGTTTCACAAGCAGTTCTGCAAAGAAAACGGTGCAGTCATGGGCAACAGGACTTGACCTTCAAAAACAGGAGCAGAAAAATGATATTCTCATCGCCTACTTCACCCCGGCGGAAAACAGCGGTGTGGATGCAATTTCCTCTGCGACACTGACCACATGGAACGGTGAGGATATGGGCGCTGCACAGGTGCTTGCGAACATGATCCACAATCATACTCGCTCCGATATGTTCTCTATCCGCACGGAAGTCAATTATCCGCTGGAATATAACGATCTTGCGGATTATGCAAAGGACGAGCAGGACAATGATGTATTGCCGGCACTGACTTCGCATATTGAGAACCTCGATCAGTACAGCACGATCATTGTGTGTGTTCCCCGATTGGTGGTACACCATGCCGCAGGCAGTTTACAGCTTCTTAGATGAATACGATCTCAGCGGAAAGACGATCATTCCTTGCTCCACGCACGCAGGCAGCGGACTGACAGGTTCACCGAGAACCATTAGTGAGCTTGAACCTGATGCGACGATCATTGATGACGGCTTCACAGTCGCTGCGAACAGAGTTACAAGTGCTGAGGATGATGTGACCGCTTGGGCAGAAAAACACGAATTAACCTAAAATACGGAAAGCGAGGGAGTTTTATGCAAAAAAGAATCATCGGTAAAGATCTGGAAGTCAGCGCAGTTGGACTTGGCTGTATGGGAATGAGCCACGCTTACGGCAACCAGTGTACACCTGATGAAGCGAGAAAGCTCATCGAAACAGCGATTGGGAACGGCTGCACGTTCTTTGACACAGCGGAGGTCTACGGAGAACTCGACTATCCGCACCACAATGAGGAAATGCTCGGTGAGATCTTGAAACCGTACCGCAGCAAGATCGTGCTTGCAACAAAATTCGGCGTGAAGTTTGATGTGTCTACACCGACTGTCAACAAGCCTGTGATACCCGATTCCCGCCCCGAAAGTATCCGAAGATCCGTTGAGGGAAGTCTGTGCCGTTTGCAGACCGACCATATCGACCTCTATTATCAGCACAGGCAAGATCCCGATGTGCCTGTGGAGGAGGTCGCAGGTGTCATGGCTGACCTGATGCGAGAGGGCAAGATCACCCATTGGGGACTGTCCGAGGTGAATGAGGATATTATTCGCCGTGCCAATACGGTATGCCCGTGACTGCGATACAGAACCGCTATCATATGATGTACCGGGGTTATGAAGCCCTTTTCCCCGTTCTGGAGGAATTGCAGATCGGTTTTGTGGCGTTTTCGCCCCTTGCAAACGGTTTGCTGTCGGGTGCATATTCGCAGAACAGCACATTCAGTGAGCAGGGCGATTACCGTAAGGCAATGCCGCAGTTTCAGGCGGATTCTTACGAGAAAAACAAGGCTTTATTCTCGCTGATACAGAAATTTGCTGATGATAAAAATGCTACTCCTGCACAAATATCCCTTGCGTGGCTGATCTGCAAAAAGCCATATATTGTGCCGATACCCGGAACAAGAAAGCTCAGTCGCCTGACAGAAAACCTTGGTGCTGCCGATGTGGTGCTGACCGCACAGGAGATCGCTGTGATCGACACGGCACTGGATAAAATGGAGATGTCCGATGTGTTCGGAGGAGCGAAGATCGTGAAGAAGTAATAACCCAAAGGTTTATAAGTAATAACTGATCGAAACTTCACAAGAAGTCTTATTCGTGTTATAATAGAGACACAGAAACACAAGGCAGACAGGTGCAGCGAAACAGGTAAAAAAATGGCTGAAAAGTCTGAATATATAATATTTAAGGAGGATACGATCATGGAATTTGTAACACTGAACACAGGAGCAAAAATGCCGCTGGAGGGCTTCGGCGTATTTCAGGTACCCGATCCTGCCGTATGCGAGCAGGCAGTTTATGATGCGATCAAAACAGGCTACCGTCTGATCGACACAGCACAGGCTTACATGAACGAAGAAGCTGTCGGCAAGGCAGTCGCAAGAGCGATCGCTGACGGTATCGCAAAGCGTGAGGAGTTTTTCATCACTACTAAAGTGTGGGTGTCCAATATGAAGACTGAGGATTCCGCTTATGAGTCTGTGAAAGCATCTCTTGCAAAGCTGGGGCTTGACTATGTTGACCTTATTCTCCTTCACCAGCCTATGAGCGACTATTTCGCAGCGTACAGAGGTATCACAAAAGCCTACAAGGAAGGACTTGTCAAAGCGATCGGCGTTTCTAATTTCTATCCTGCGATCCTTGCAAATCTCTGCGAGAATGTGGAGATCATTCCTGCGGTAAATCAGGTAGAGCTGCACCCGTTCTTCCAGCAGGGAAACGCCCTTGCGACAATGAAGGAATACGGTATCGCACCGCAGGCGTGGGGGCCGCTTGCCGAGGGTAAGCACGGCATCTTCTCTCACCCTGTTCTCTCGGAAATTGGCAGTAAGTACGGCAAGACCGCTGCTCAGATCGCACTGAAATGGAACACACAGCGTGGTGTTTCCATTCTGCCGAAGTCCGTTCATGTAGAGCGTATGGAGCAGAATATCGACATCTGGGACTTCACACTTTCCGACGAGGATATGCAGAAGATCGCAGAGCTTGACCTCGGTCACAGCGAGATCGTTGACCACGGTTCTCCCGAATTTGTTAAGGCTCTGAATGGCATGAAAGTTTGAGCTTTTTGCTGAAAAGAGCTGTATCACCGAGAAACGAGCAGTGGAGATACAGAGAGGTATTAAATTGTCAGATAACCGAAACGACGGCAGCTTATGAGGTTACATCACTTTTATATAGAACACTCGTACTAAGCCTACACTTATAATTTTGACGTCAATATCCTTTGGTAATATAGCAGGAATATTTTTAGCTTTGTTACTGCGGTGACAGATATAACATCGTGAAGAATGTCGATAAGCACAAAAACTGCACTAAAGTGTAAAAAACTCCCCGGAACTGCTCATATGAACAGCTCCGGGGAGTATTATTTGGGGATATGAATTTAGCGAGGTATTATCCCTCAATGGCAATATACTTGTGATTTTCCAGCTTCTTTGGCTCTGCCTTCGGAACGCAGATGTTAAGAACACCGTCCTCAAATTTAGCCTTTACATCAGCTTCGGTAACAGTATCACCGATGTAGAAGCTCCTCTGCATTGCGCCTGCATAACGCTCCTGACGGATCAGCTTGCCCTTCTTGGACTTTTCGTCTTTGTCAAGTCCCTTTGCGGCGCTGACAGTCAGATAACCGTTCTGAAGCTCAAGATTGATCTGGTCTTTCTTGAAGCCCGGCAGGTCGATAACGATCTCATAGTGGTCGTCATGCTCATGAACATCAGTCTTCATGACCTGGGCGGCGTGTTTACCGTACAGCTTCTTCTCCACATCTCTGCCAAAATCAGGGAATCTGAAGAAATCATCGAATAAATTTTCACCGAAAATGCTTGGATACAACATAGGTCAGTCCTCCTTTTTTACTCGTCACATTGTTTCCATTGCTTCGAGCAAGGGGACGGAGGGTTCAGCACCCGGATCCTTTGGTGCTTCTCTGTTCCTTTGTTCTGATTATATTATAGCACTCCGAATTAGCACTGTCAATGGGAGAGTGCTAATTTTCACACAGGTTTCATATTTTTGACAGGAATGTCACATTAGCCAACTGAAAAAATCTCTCAGTGAGAATGGAGAAATGCGTCCTCTTAAAGAAGCAGATGCTTTCACGGTAGAAAGCATCTGCTTTTTGTTATGTTATAGAATCAAGCGGTATCTGTTCTGACTCCCATGCGCTGTCTGCGTGAATGGTAATCAGTTCAGCACCACGCTGTTTTGTCTCCTTTTCAATGCCCGGCATTGCGAGGTAGTCGATGCTCATGCCGTAGGTCAGGCGGATTCCTTTGTACTCGATAGACGCATTATTGTAGTGGTCGTGACCACAGAAGAATCCCGTCGTGCTGCCAAGCTCAAGGGCGGTGTCGAACATCTTGCTCGGATAGTCCGAGCAGCACACAAGATCGTTGGTGATACCGCCGTGGTCACCGGGGTTTTCGCCGTAGAAGTATTTCACCTCATCACTGCCGTCAAGATAAAGTTCGGTGGCGGTCTTGTACTCCTGCAAGGGGATATGGAAGAACACCATTGAATTTACCGTGTGACCTGCCTCGGCATTCATTCGCTGGACTTCATCGGCATACCAGTCCACCTGATCGTCGTGGATATAGTCATAAACGTTGATGCCCTCGCCCGTGTATGCGTTTGAGTCGATCATGAAAAGCCCCGTGTTCAGCGAGCCGTCAGCATTTCTTATCTCGATCAGCTGATTGTTCCTGCCCATAACGTCGGGCTGGGTGTATGGGTAAAGCAGATTGCCCGAAGTCTTGAAAGAAAGCGACTTGTAGACCTCGTTCAGCTCCTGCTTGTTGGCAGATGCAAGCGACTCGGTATCATGGTTGCCATAGGTGAAAGCCCACGGAATGCCCGTGTTCCTCATAAATGCCGCAAACTGTCCTACAGGTGCAGTGTTATTGAGCGACATGGACATGATACCAAGCGGAAAGCTAAGGTCGCCCGTCACCACAACGAGATCGGGGTGAGTATGCTCTATCTCCGCATAGCAAGCCTTCAGCGCCTTTATATCCTTGCGGTAGGAGTACAGACTTCCGCCGATGTGAATGTCGGTCAGGTGCAGTATCTTGAAATCGTCAGTGGTTTTGGTGATAGTGTAAACGCCCGTTTTGTCATTGTACACTATCTTGTGAGTGTTATGCTCGACAACGGGAACGGAATTGATGTAGCTTTGGGTGTACCATGTGTCCTGCTGCAAGACCATAAATCCCGATACCGCAACTGCAACAGCCGTATAAACAGCTATTCTCGGCTTGTTGATGACGATGTTTCTGAATGTGACCTTGCGTCTTAATGTGAAATCATAGACTATGACGAGCAGTCCGAAGAATATTCCAGCTATCATAAAGACATTTCCGGGGTATGCGATGTCCTTGCTCTTTATGACCGTAAATGCGGTCACGGCAAGCCAGTAGACCGCCGAAAAAATCGTAATGCCTATGATGTGCTTTTTATATCTCGACTTATCGGGAATGTTTATCCTCCGCCTTATCATTCTGAGGGAGAGGATATTTTTTATCAGCAGAAAGACGGGTATCTCGATAACGATGCTGTTATTGAAGAAGTTTTCCGCAAATTCAGCCGATTTTGAGTTGCCGAAAAAGTAAAAGCTCAGTTCAGATGCCACAAACACGAACACCACCGCAAACAGCAGAGCAATTCCGTTGAGAAGACGCTTTGCATACTTGTCGCTTCGGGTACGAAGATATTTGTATGAATCGGTGTCGTATTTGCTCCCCTCGGCGGATTTCTCAGTTTTCATGTATTTGCGTAACGGAAATGATGCTAAAACTAAATCAACCGCTATAACAAACACATTTCCGATAACAGCAACAGGCTTTGCTGTGACGTTGTAGATAAGCCAGAACACCTGCAACAGCGCAAACACCGCAAATGCCGAAGTGAAATATATCCTCAGACGCTGTTTCCATATTTCCTTTTTCAGCGGACGAATATCAACAGCCTGTGTTTCGCCCCTCCATTTTTCCGCACTGTCCGCAGGGTAGCCTGCAAGCTCTGCCATTTGCGAGAGTTTGCCGTACTTGCCCAGCAGCTCCTCCAAAGCCTCGTCCTCGTGGCGGTCAGCCTTTATCTTGTCAAACTCTATGTTAAGTGCCTGTGTTATTTTATCCTGTGCCTGCGTGACCTCCTCGGAATAAGGGATGTCATCAAACATCATATCAACGACCGCTTTTATCTTGCGGTTTTGTCCTGTATCAGTTTTCTTTGCCATGAGCTTCTCCTTTCATGCTGTGCTATAAAAAGTATATCAGATTATTTCTTCTGTTGTCAAGCCTACAAAAAGCCCGATGAATTGACGAAAACCGCCGTATATGCTATAATTATAAGAAGTAAGGCTCAAAACCTAAAGAAAATTTTATACTTTTCTGAGCCGTCTTTATAGGTTTATCTGTTACGATAAATGGGATATGTCTACTGTGACAACCACAGAAGGCATATCCCTGTTTTATTTCTATGTATAGAAAACCCCAAACCCGAAATTTCATTGGGTTTGGGGTATGTGTATGTTTTTTGCAGATCAAAGTTCCCGCAAGGTAAACTCATTTTTATGAAAATCCAACATTCCTTCGTTCCGCAGCTTGCTTAGCTCGTTGGACATAGCACTTCGGTCTACCGAAAGAAAATCCGCAAGCTGTTGTCGGTTAAATGGAATAGAGAATGAATTGCTGTTATGACGTTTTGCTTCATCTGAAAGGTAGGACAGCAGTTTTTCTCTTGTGGAACGCTGAGACATATAGCTGATTTTTTGTACAAGGCTTTTATTCTTATCTGAGATCGTGTAAAATATATTTTTTATCAGCTGAGTGTGAAAGGGGCAAGCAGAGGAACACACGGTCAGTATTCGGTCTATATCAAAAAAGAGGACTACGCTTTCTTCGATAGCAACAACATCGTTCATCAAAGTTCCACTGTTTGGTACAATATAAGCTTCTCCAAACATTTCTCCGGGACGTATCTCATTCAATATATTCAGGTTGCCCCAATAATCCTCTTTCTGAATGTGAAGTCTGCCCACAGCAAGGATCATCAAACTGCGGATATACTCACCTTGCCGAAAGGCATACTCTCCCTTGTTATACTCCCGAACCTGAGCGTTCAGACAATGGAGCATAGATAGAATGTCATTTTCCCCAACACCGGAGAATAGCTTTGTTCTTTTCAAAAGAGCTGCATATTTTTTCATAAAACCCCTGCTTTCGTTGTAAA
>ACOK01000045.1 GCA_000174895.1 Ruminococcus flavefaciens FD-1 | reverse complement strand
CGATAAATTACCTATAAAGCTGCTATACGAATACCACGGTTATGCGTCCCTTTTATTAACGGCTCATACAAGAAATCCTGTGACAAAAGCTGCGCCTGCTGCTGCGATGGCTACCACTATCAGCGGCATCTCGAAAAATGCCAGTGCGACTGCGACAGCTGTGCCTGCGATGGCGGTGTAGATATTGCCTGTGCTGTAGAAAATGGCAGGCAAAGTCATTGCGCTCAGTACAGCGTAGGGGATGTAGTAGAGGAAGCTTCTGAAAAATCGTGACTTTATCTTCTTGCCGAAAAATGCGAAAGGTATCATTCTTATAAGATAGGTGACACCTGCCATGACGGCGATATAAACTGCTGTACTCATTCTTCATCCTCCTTTTCGCTTACAGGGAAAAGTGCAGCCGCAGCCGCTGAAGCAACGACGGCGCTGATGATAACTGCGAATCCCGATGATACGGCTGTGAACACGTAGTGGAAAAGGATGCTTATAGCTGCCGCCGCAATTACGGCAAGCAGTACGCTTTTCTGCTTTTTTGCAGGCGGGACGATTATAGCGAGAAACATTCCGTAAAGCACTATTCCCATGGCATTTGTCACAGCTTCGGGGAGTAGGCTTCCTGCCGCAGCGCCGATTATAGTTCCCGTTACCCAACCGAGGAAGGCGACAAGTATCATGCCGTACATATAAGCAGGAGTGATCTTTTCTTTCTGCGCCGAGCAGACTGCAAATATCTCATCGGTTATACCGTAGGATGCGGCAAGTCGGTGAGGGAATGTGAATTTTTTGTCAAGCTTCTGCGAAAGTGAAAGCGCCATAAGTGAGTAGCGTATATTTATGGTAAGCTGAACCAGTATCATCTCAATGAGAGTACCTGCGTGACGTATTACCTCCACACCTCCGAGCTGACCTGCTGAGGTGAGATTTGTTGCGGATATTGCCGCTGACTGAAACGGGGAAAGACCTGCACGGACCGCAAGAATGCCGAATCCGAATGAGACTGAGAGATATCCCAGACATATAGGTATGCCGTGGGACATACCTCTTGTGAAAGCTGAACTCATATATATTACTCTTTTCTTTATCGATATATCGTTGCGCAAAGGCAGCAACACTACAATTATAACACACTTGACGTTTTGGGTCAAGGCATAAAAATAAGGGAACCATAAGGTTCCCTTTGTTATGTTTTTATTATTCGTACTGTGATGTAAGGCCGTAGAGCTCTTCGAGAGTTGTGTCATCGCCCATTTCGTGGATCTTCTTGGAAATAGCGGAACCAACGTAACGGATGTGCCATGGCTCGTACTTGTAGCCTGTGATAGCCTGCTTGCCCTGTGGGTAGCGGATTATGAAGCCGTATTCCCAGCAATGCTCAGCCAGCCAGATGGCTTCAGGAGTACCGGCAAAGGAATCATCAATTGTGTTAACATCGATAGCGAGACCTGTCTGGTGCTCTGAGTGACCGGGACGAGCTGAGAAAGTATCAGCAGTATCAGTGCCGTACTCATTTACATAGTTGTTGTAGATGGTGTTCTGGTAATCGTATGAACGGTAGCCTGATGAAAGGTAGATATTCACACCGTCCTTAGCTGCACCGCTTGCCAGCTTGTAGAACCAGTCCTTGCAGGTAGGATCGAGATCCTTGGGGTCATATGTAGCAGGGAGAGCGAATGACTTGTTAACGATAAGAGTGTCGCCCTCGTAGTGAGCCTCGGGAACATTTATCCTGGAAGGAGCAGGAGCCTCAGCAGCTTCTGCTGACTGAGGCTCTGTAGCACCTGTGTTATCTGTGGTTGTAGTCGGCTGAGTGCTGTCCTCGCCGCTTACTGTTACCTTGATCTGAACTTCCTGTGAAGGATCGCCGCCGTCTCTGAGGATGATGAAGCAGGTACCTTCAGCGATAGCCTTGATGTTGCCCCATTCATCAACTGTAGCGATATTCTCGTCACTTGATGACCACTGTTCGTTCCATTCACCTGAGCCTTCGGGATAATCCTGGACCATAGGCATATCTGTATCGCCTACCTTGAGGTCGAAGCTGTACTTGTCCAGTTTGAAGTCGCTGGTGTTTGCAGGCTCTGTTGAAGCCTCTGTAGTAGTAACAGCGGTAGTAGTTTCAAAAGATGTAGTAGTGGTAGCTGTAATAGTTGTGGTAGTAGTTACCTCGTTTTTCTTTTTGCCGCCTGTGGTGCCTGCCGAGCAAGCCTTAGCGATAAGAAGTATAAGGATAAGAACGAGGAGAGCGATAACGCAGAGAGCGATAAGCTGTCTTTTTCTTATAGTTTCTCTTGACGCCTTTTTTCTTGGGCGCTGTGAATCAAAATCTTTGTTGTCCATCTTATAATGATTCCTTTCTGAGATATTTAGAACTTGCGGATAGAAGTAAAACAGCAAGTCCGTATATACAAAACACCAATAGAATCCGTGCCATATAGCACCTTGTAATTATTATATCACAGCTTAAATAAAATGTCACGCAAAATCATATCAGAATCGAAAATTTTTACCACTTTGACATATAAAACGGCACTTTTTTTGTTATATTTTAACAAAGGTGACAGCGCTTCCTGTTACCGCTGCAACTTATGCAAAGGGAAAAACAAAAGGAAGGCTTAATGTCTGAGCGCTCGTTCAAAAAAGTAAAAGTTTGTAGGGGGACCGCGTCCTTGGAGTTTCCCCCCAAAANTTAGTCTTGACAGCCTGTGGGACGCCTTTGGCGGTACTTGAATTATTCGGAAGGATCTTTTATCCGTAGGGGCGCACAGTGTGCGCCATACCGCTTGTGTGGGATATTGTAATTTCACGGTAGACCGAGGCGGCCTACCCTACAAATAAAAAATATAATCAGCAGAATTGACTTGCGTGAGAAGACTCTTTCCGATGTTGAAATTTGTTTCAAAACGTGGTATAATATTCTTCTGACGAGATAAATACATATTAAAGGAGAACAATAATGAGTATTTTTGATGTGTTCGACAGGATCTCTGCAAATTCAAATGCACCAAAGGGTAAAATAGAATATGTGATAGCAGGCCTCGGCAATCCCGGCATGGAGTACGACAATACCCGCCATAACGCCGGCTTCATGGTTCTTGATATGCTTGCCTCACAGCTGGGCGAGGAGATAAACCGTCTTCGCTTCAAGGGCAAGACCGCAGAGGTGATGATAGGCGACAAGCGCTGTCTCCTGCTGAAGCCTACTACTTATATGAACAACAGCGGCGAATCCATAGTTCAGGCTCTGGAATTCTACAAGATAGACGTTGACCACCTTATAGTTGTCTGCGATGATATCTCCCTTGACGCAGGAAAACTCCGTATACGCAGAAAGGGAAGTCACGGCGGTCACAACGGTCTCAGAAGCATCTGCGACCTGACAGGCAGGGACGACTATCAGAGGATAAAGATGGGCGTAGGCAAAAAGCCTCATCCCGATTATGATCTGGCAAAATGGGTGCTTGGAAAGTTCGGCAAGGAGGACGCTGAGAAGATGAAGCAGTCCGCTGAAAATGCCTGCGAGTGCCTGAAACTCATGGTACAGGGCAAGACTGACGAAGCAATGAACAAGTACAATTCATGAGCCGCTGAGCGAACGACGGCGCAGTCACGCTTCGCTCGTAAACTCGCTTACTCTGTACAGGAAGGCAAGTCTGCTTTCGCTCAACCATAATAATATTGATATGTAATTTTATATTTTCAGATCGTCCCCACAGGTGACACTGCAATTACGTATCATGCATTAAAAAGAGGATATAGAATGAATATATTCAGCACTGTTTTCACGGAGCTTGCAGGCTATAAGAGCGTCCGTGAAGCTATCGATAAAAATATATCACCCGTCTCCGTGACGGGTCTTTCCCATATACACAGGGCTCATCTTATCCATGCCCTAAGCGGCGATAAGATAAACCTTGTCATCACAGGCTCGGAAGCCGAGGCGAAAAAGCTCTGCGACGATATAAACGCTATGTCAGGCTCGGAATCGGCGGTGCTTTTTCCGTCGAAGGAGTACGTCTTCACTCCTGTTGACAGCACTAACCATGAGTACGAGCATATGCGTATATCAGCGCTTTCCCGTGCAGTTTCGGGAAAATGCAGCGTCATATGCGCAAGCATAGAAGCTGTCATGCAGCCCACTATCCCTGTGGGAGTACTTATCGCTTCGGGGATAGAGCTTCAGCAGGGGCAGGAAGTTGACCTGACACAGCTTGCGGTGACACTTTCAAAATGCGGCTATCAGCGCTGTGAAAAGGTCGAGGGCGCTTCGCAGTTTTCCATCCGAGGCTCTATCCTCGATATTTTCCCTGTTCAGTCGGATAAGCCTGTGCGTATCGAGCTGTGGGGCGACGAGATAGACAGCATATCCGAGTTTGAAACGGATTCCCAGCGCCGTACCGACCCTCTTGAAAAAATCGAGATATCGCCTGCCAGCGAGGTGCTTTATGACAATGCCGAGCTTGCCGAGAAGATAGAAGCGCTTTGCAAGAAGGTTCGTGGAAAGCGTATGGAATTGGTGCGTGAACATCTCGGTGCGGATGTGCACCGGCTTCAGAGCGGAGAGATACTTGCTCACGGCATGAAGTATTATCCCCTCGTTTACGGCGAGCCGACTACTGTATTCGACTACATCGACGGCACAGTTCTTTTCAGCGACTATTCCGACGTTATGGACAATGCATCGGGAGTTACCACACGCCACAATGAGGATGTCAAGATACTCATGGAGGACGGTCAGCTCTGCAAGGGACTTGACGGCTATATCATCGAACTGCCGCAGATACAGAATATCGCAGAAAAGCACGTATGCCTGTATATGTCCAGCTTCGTGCAGGGCGGCGAGCGCATCGACTACCGCAGACTTGTCAGCTTCGAGGCTATGCAGACTGCACCCTGGAGCGGCGAGATGAAACAGCTGGTGGAAGACCTTACCGACTTCAGGAACCGTGGCTACAGGATGATACTTGCCGCAGGAAGCGAAAAGACACTCTCCATCATTCAGCAGGATCTGAACGATGACGGCATCCCATGTGATATCGCAGGGGAGGGTGTTGAACTTCACAAGGGCAGAGTTGTGCTCATGTCCGGCAGTTTGGCAGGAGGTTTCGAGTATCCCGAAAACAAGACAGTGCTCATCACTCAGGGACGCTCTATGGATTCCGCAAGGAAAAAACGCCGCAAGAAGAAAAACAAAGCCGAGGAGATACGCTCACTTGCAGATATAACCGAGGGAGACCTGGTTGTACATTCAGGCCACGGTATCGGCCGATTCATCGGCATCCGCAAGCTTGAACTGGAAGGCGTTACCAAGGACTACATAACCATACAGTATGCAGGCACAGATAAGCTTTACATCCCCGTAACTCAGCTTGACATGGTGTCGAAGTACATCGGTCCCCGTGACGACAGCGGTGTAAAGCTGAACAAACTCAGCTCCAACGAGTGGCAGAAGACCCGAAACAACGTTAAACACGCAGTAAAGGATATGGCTCACGAACTTATCGCTCTCTATGCAAAGCGTGAAAAAAGCGTGGGATTCGCATTCTACCCCGATGATGAGATACAACGTGATTTCGAGGAGCGTTTCCCATACGTGGAGACCGACGACCAGTTACAGTCCATATCCGAAATAAAGGCGGATATGGAACGTGCAAGGCCTATGGAGCGTCTGCTCTGCGGAGATGTGGGATTCGGCAAGACCGAAGTCGCTCTCCGTGCGGCTATGAAGTGCGTTCTCGCAGGAAAACAGTGCGCTATCCTTGCGCCTACCACAGTTCTTGCATGGCAGCACTACCAGACAGCTTTGCGCCGTTTCGAGCATTTCCCCGTAAAAGTCGAACTGCTCAGCAGATACCGCTCGCCCAAACAGCAGGAGGAGATTATCAAAAAGCTGAAACAGGGACGCATAGACATCCTTATCGGCACTCACAAGATAATCCAGAAATCGGTAGTCTTCAAGGATCTGGGACTTGCCATCATCGACGAGGAACAGCGTTTCGGCGTTGCTCACAAGGAAAAATTCAAGGAAAGCTTCACAGGCGTGGATGTGCTCATGCTTTCGGCTACACCTATCCCACGTACACTGAATATGGCAATGAGCGGAATACGTGATATGTCCGTTCTTGAAGAACCTCCCCAGGACAGATATCCCGTTCAGACCTACGTTATCGAGTACAACATCGGCACCATCGTTCAGGCAATAGTAAGAGAACTTCGCCGTGGCGGACAGGTCTACTACATCCACAACAGAGTTGAGACCATCCAGGCCTGCGCCGCAAAACTCCAGCAGCTTCTCCCCGAAGCAAGGATAGCCTACGCTCACGGACAGATGAGCGAGGATCAGATGTCCGACATATGGGAACAGCTTGTTGAGCATGAGATAGATATACTCATATGCACCACTATCATCGAAACAGGCGTTGACGTACCGAATGTTAATACTCTTATCATCGAGGACTCCGACCGCTTCGGACTTTCACAGCTTTATCAGCTGAGAGGCCGTGTGGGACGTTCAAACCGCCGTGGCTACGCTTACTTCACCTATCAGCGTGACAAGGTGCTGACCGAGGTGGCTACAAAGCGCCTCAATGCCATGAGGGAGTTCACACAGTTCGGAAGCGGCTTCCGTATCGCTCTCCGTGACCTTGAGATAAGAGGTGCGGGAAGCATCCTCGGCGGCCGTCAGCACGGTCACATGGAAGCTGTCGGTTACGATATGTACCTGAAGCTTCTCTCCGAAGCTATAGCAGAGGAAAAGGGTGAAATTCCCGAGAAGATACCGGAGTGTCTGGTGGATATACAGATAGACGCTCACATCCCCGAAACCTACATTTCAAGCCTTAATCAGCGTATTGATATGTACCGCAAGATAATGCTGGTCAACGAGGATAACGACAAGACCGACCTTATCGACGAGCTGATAGACCGTTACGGAGAGCCGCCTAAATCAGTGCTGGGACTTATCGAGGTGTCACTGCTCAGAAACAAGGCTGCACATCTGGGAATTACCGAAATATCGCAGAAGAACGGCGCAATGTACTTCTACACGGAGTATCTCGGCCCCGAACAGATAGCGGCACTTTCTCAGGCGTACAAGGGCAAGATAACTTTCAACGGCATGGGCAAATCCTATGTATCGGTGAAAATATCGCCTAAGGTAAAGCCTTTCGACATGATGAAGGATACAGTTGAGATAATTTATCAGAACAAAACTAAAGAAAATCAAAATACCAATTCACAATAAATTCATCGCACGTTAACTGACTATCCATAATATTTTTGCAATATTCACTATATTTTTGAGCGGATATGTGATAAAATACTATTATGAGAGGTGTGGGCGTAAGTGCGTCCATATAAAATGCGGCAGTCCCGATGACTGCCGCTGAACGTATAAGGAGAAACACAAATGAAATACAGAAATTTTATTGCAGGCGCAATGGCCTTTGCTATTGCAGCGGCAGCATCAGGATGCGGAGAGAAAAGCAAGGAAAGCTCTGAGTCTTCTTCGTCTGCCGTTAATACAACAACAGCCGAAACAACTACAGGAGAGGAAACTACCGAGGAGGCAACTGAGGAGGAAACAGAAGAAAAAATACCTCCCGAGCCTGTTGAGGCATCCGACCCCAATGCTGTTACTTTCGATGACGGCGACTTCTCATTCGTGAGCGTTATTTCCGATGACGACAAAGCCGCAGTTGGTGAACTTTCAGTAGAAGAAGTAATGGGCAACAAGATGCTCAAATTCACTGATGATAATTCCGTTCCGCTGGAGGGCAAGGTGCAGAAACTCAGCATCAATGCCGCTCAGCTTGTCGGACTTGAAAATCTCCCGAAGGTACGCAAAATAGAGTTTGACCTTTACGCAAAGGCTACTGCCGACCATTTCGTGAATGAGGACGGCGAAAACGTTTTCGCTCCCGGCTGGATTGGCGGAGGCGGCGGCACTGTTACCGCTAAGGACGAAAAGTGGTACGACTTCTCGGAATTTGCAGGCGGAGAGTACGACTTCGAACTTTCGGGCGCTGTACACGGCGAATTCAAGTTCCTGCTCGCCGACGGAGGTATGTGCTGGTCAGAGGATATGACAGACGCTAATTTCCTCATTATGCGCTGGGGACTTTCCAACGAAGCCGACCTCTATGTGGATAATATAGTGTTCTACGACGAGGACGGAAATTCCATCCCGATAGTCAATATCCCCATCGAGACCGAGGAAGGCGAAGAAACACCCGTAACTGAGGAAGCTCCCGAAGAAGCCCCTGCAACAGAGGAAACAACTGCTGAATAATATCACTACAAAGAGCCCCGTCTGTTAACCTCGGTACTCATATAGAAACTTTATACGAATTTATCGG
>ACOK01000046.1 GCA_000174895.1 Ruminococcus flavefaciens FD-1 | reverse complement strand
GAAACCACGAAAATTCCGCAGGTACGAAAAGTCAGGAGCCTGCGGGAAAAATATGTTCAAATGTTAGTATTTCCTGACAGAAGGAGAGAAAAGACAATGAGTATCAGAATTGCGCTTGCAGGTAACCCAAACTGCGGCAAAACTACTCTGTTCAATGCACTTACAGGCTCAAACCAGTTCGTAGGTAACTGGGCCGGGGCGTTACTGGTTGAGAAAAAAGAAGGTAAGCTGAAGAAGCACGATGATGTGACCATCACCGACCTCCCGGGTATATATTCGCTTTCCCCTTATACCCTTGAGGAAGTCGTTGCAAGAAATTACCTTATCACCGAGCGTCCCGATGCCATCCTCAACATCATCGACGGTACAAACCTTGAAAGAAACCTGTACCTGACAACTCAGCTCACAGAACTTGGAATCCCCGTTGTGTGCGCTGTAAACATGATGGACGTTGTAAGAAAGAACGGCGACAAGATCAACACAAGCGAGCTTGCAACGGCTTTAGGCTGCAAGATCGTTGAGATATCAGCTCTCAAGGGAGACGGTATCATGGAAGCAGCCGATGCTGCTATCGCTGCTGTAAAGGGCAGCGTAAAGACAGTTCCTCAGCACGCATTCTCAGGTCCTGTTGAACACGCTATCGCTCATATCGAAGAAGCGGCAGTACATGATATGCCCGAGGAGCAGCAGCGCTGGTACGCTGTAAAGCTGTTCGAGCGTGACGAAAAGGTACTGGAGCAGCTTAGCCTCAGCGAGGATGCAAAAAATCACATCGAAAGCGATATCAAGGCTGTTGAAAAGGAAATGGACGACGATGCAGAGTCAATCATCACTAATGAGAGATACAACTACATCTCATCCATTATCGGCAAGTGCCTGAAAAAGAAGAACAAGGGCGGACTCACAACTTCCGACAAGATCGACAAGATCGTTACTAACCGCTGGTTAGGTCTTCCTATCTTTGCAGTTGTAATGTTTCTGGTTTACTACATATCAATGGTAACAGTCGGTGCAGCTGCAACAGACTGGGCTAACGACGGACTTTTCGGCGACGGCTGGCATTTATTCGGAAACGGCTCTTCACAGACCGAAGAAGCTGAAGAAGAATACGGCGACACAGATTCTATCCTGGCAGGCTTCCTTGCACAGGCTGATGCTGACGGATACGACATCTCAGCAGCTGAAGAAGCTATGGACACAGAAGCTGAAGACTTCGATGCAGCAGCTGCCGAGACAGAGCTGAAGGCTCTTATCGCTAACTACACAGACGAAAATCAGGAGATACCTTATGAGCTTGAAGATGAGGAAACTCTTGAAATTTCAGACGAAACCGCAACTATCGCAGACGTAAACGATTCTATCGCAATGTTCAGGAAGTACGAGGGCGGAGTTGATCCTGCAAACTACGGTACATGGGTTCCCGGCGTTCCTGTGCTTGTGGAGAAGCTTCTCGGCGACAACTGCCCTGACTGGCTGCACGGTCTCATCATCGACGGTATCGTAGCAGGTGTTGGTGCTGTTCTCGGATTCGTACCGCAGATGTTGGTTCTTTTCTTCCTTCTCGCATTTATTGAAAGCTGCGGCTACATGGCACGTGTTGCTTTCGTACTTGACAGGATCTTCCGCAGATTCGGTCTCTCAGGTAAGTCATTCATCCCGATCCTCATCGGTACAGGATGCGGTATCCCCGGTGTTATGGCTTCACGTACCATTGAAAATGAACGTGACCGCCGTATGACTATCATGACTACAACATTCATCCCATGCGGTGCAAAGACACCTTTCATCGCAATGATCGCAGGCGCTATCTTCGGCGGTTCTGCATGGGTAGCTGTATCAGCTTACTTCCTTGGTATGGCAGCTATCATCCTTTCAGGTATCATCCTCAAGAAGACAAAGATGTTCGCAGGCGATCCCGCTCCTTTCGTTATGGAGCTCCCTGCATACCATATGCCTACTATCGGCAATGTTCTCCGTTCAATGTGGGAGCGTGGCTGGTCATTCATCAAGAAGGCAGGCACTATCATCCTTCTTTCAACTATTGTTGTATGGTTCCTCTCATTCTTCGGTACAGTAGACGGAACATTCAGAATGCTTGAAGAAGACGAACTCGACAGTTCTATCCTTGCAGCAGTAGGTAGGGCTATCGCATGGATATTCGTACCTCTCGGCTGGGGCAACTGGCAGGCAGCTGTTGCTTCTGTTACAGGACTCGTTGCTAAGGAGAATATCGTTGGTACAATGGGTATCCTCTACGGCGCAGGCGAAGGAACAGTGTATGCAGCAATGGCAGCAGCATTCACAAAGGTTGCAGGTTACAGCTTCCTGGCATTCAACCTCCTCTGCGCACCTTGCTTTGCAGCTATCGGTGCTATCAAGCGTGAGATGAACAATCCTAAGTGGACATGGTTTGCTATTGCTTATCAGTGCGGATTCGCTTATCTGGTAGCATTCGTTATCTATCAGCTTGGCACACTCTTCAGCGGAAACGCTTCAGGTCTCGGTGTAGTTGGTGCAATTATCGCATTTGCACTTATCGCAGGTACTATCTACCTCCTTGTAAGGCCATACAAGGAAGCTACAAAGCTCACACACGAGGTAAAGGTAACTAAGTAATACGAAAAAGGAGTGATAAATATGCAGTCATGGATGATCGTACTTTTCGTTCTCATATTGGCAGTAACACTCATTATCGTAAGCATGGTAAAAGATAAAAAAGCGGGAAGGTCATCCTGCGGTCACGGCTGTCAGAATTGTGCAATGCACGGACAGTGCCACAGCGCAGGAAATTCTCCTAAAAAATAATATAATTTGATTTGTATGGGGACGCTGTAAAAGGCGTCCCTTTACTTTTTCTATTGCGGCTCTGTATTATTTATGGTATAATGAATGTAAACATTCATTATAATTTATTAAAATGCCCTTGCAGATACGCAGATCAAAGATCTGCTCCCTGCATATCGGGCAATTATACCATATGCGCTTCGCTTATATGGTATAATAAGGCTGTAACACATCCCTTATTTCTTTCACCGCTGTTACTGCGCAGTCAACGGCTTCGGATAATGTAGGGAGCGATACTTCCTGCTGACTGTATCGTCCTATCATATTGACAGCCGCAAGCAGGAGTATGAATCTGAAGATCTTTTTCATGGCGATACCTTCTTTCAGAGGTATTATATGGCTTTATTCCGAAAAAATACAAGGAGTGATGATATGAAGATAACCGACATAACAAGAGAGCTTTTTTCCGCAAAAGTTTATCCCGGTGACCCTGTGCCGTCATACAGGCATATGATGGGCTACGATAAGGAAGTTCCCGATATCTGTCAGGTCTCGGAGCTTTTTCTGGGCAGTCATTCGGGTACACATCTTGACGCTCCTCTCCATTTTCTTGAAGGGGAAAAAGATGTCTCACAGCTTGAATTATCCCGTGCAGTCGGGGAATGCCTTGTGGTTTCGGCTGAAGGAGAGATAACCGCCGAAAAAGCAAGGGAGTTCATGGCGCTTTCCCCTGAGCGGCTTCTCATAAAAGGCGATATCACCATAACACCGCAGTCTGCGGAAGTTTTCGCTGAGGGAGGACTTCTCACTCTCGGCGTTGAGGGAATGACCGTAGGCACAAAGGAAACGGGACCGCAGGTACACCGCATACTTCTCGGTGCGGAGATACTCATAATCGAAAGCCTTGACCTTTCATCAGCAGAGGACGGGAAGTACATACTGTCTGCCGCACCTCTCAGAATGGCAGGTCTTGACGGTTCACCCGTTCGTGCAATTTTAATATCTATTTAAAGATTTTTTAATCTCCTTTGTGTTATAATTGAATTATAAATCATATATGGAGGTATATATGGAACGAAAACTTGATAAACTTAAAATAGTGGACCGTGATGTCATAAAGTACATAGTGATAGTGTTCATGGGACTGGGCCATTTTCTTGCATGGCTTTGCGGTACAGGAAACCCAAATGCAGCCTATTTCCTGCCTGTACCATATCAGATACTGATAGACCTTTCACTTATCGCACCGCCGACCATGTTCTTCTTTATATCAGAGGGATTCAGATACACAAGGTCAAGGGAGAGTTATGCAAAGCGATTGTTCATTTTCGCCTGTATAACGCAGATACCCGAGTATATGCTGTGGGTGGAAAAGCCCATAGAGATCACCGATTTCATCGGATCAAGTACGCTGAACGTGTTTTTCAGTCTGTTCTGCTGTCTCATTGCGCTGATGATATATGAGAGCGACAGACCGAAGAAGCAGAAGATACTTTTTATGATACTGCTGACTGTTGCCTCGTTGTTAACGGTATGGGGATTTTTCTGCATCGGCTATGTGCTTATCTGGCACATCTGGCGTGATGACCTGAAAAAGAGAACTATCATATACACGGCCTTCACTGTTTTCTATAATTCGTTTAGTTTTATCTCTGCATTGCTGAGTCACAGCGAGACAAGGCCGTATGAGATATTGGGAGCAGTAACGAGATTTACGGCTATGATGCTGGCATATGTGCTGATAACTTTTTTCTACAACGGCAAAAAGGGAAAGCATCCTGTATTCTCAAAGTGGTTCTTCTACATATTCTATCCCGCTCACGTACTTGTCATAGCCTTGCTGAAATGGTTCTGGCTGTAAAAATCAACAGGATGAAGTGACGGAGTTACAAATGCTGACGCTATTGCAATACAGAAGCATCTGCTTAAACTGTAAATTATAATTTTTTCTGCCCACTCTCGTTTTGGGAAATAAAACTCTTGACAAATCGGGAAAGCTGGTATATAATATAAGCGACCCGAAGAAATATCGGGATAATAAGAAGGAAGGTGAATTTCATGACAATAAGTAAATTTGAAAGTATCAAAAGACAATCGAATATTTATAAGCATGGAGTTTGCCCGCAATTCGCTTCTGCATAAATGCAGATCATTGGCAGGTTAGGAGTCGGGGATGCTTAACGCATCCTCGCATAAAATCAGCCTGATACGGCGCTTTGTGAAACTGTGTAAACAGTTTGGAGTTGTCGTATCAGGCTGATTTTGTTTTATTGCTCCACCAACTAAACCTTGCCTTCAAATGCTTGACATAAAGAAAAATTCTCAGCGTCAGAAAAACTTGAAATGCGTCAGCATTTCTGCGTTTTCCTTTCTTGATAATTTTCCTCTATGTCTTCGCCTTTTTGGCAATGTTTAATTGGCGGAGCAATACAAAGTATGAAAAATAACCTATCACAGGCAGAAGCAATAAGCAGGCAGACGGAAAGGAATAATATGTTGATATTAAACGGAAAATACAATTCGGCCAAGGTTTTCACCGATGTTATCGAGCAGGATGCAATTGCTCAGATAATCGGCTTCTGCAATCAGCCTGTATGTGAAGGGGCACAGATACGCATAATGCCTGATGTTCACGCAGGAGCAGGCTGCACCATCGGTACTACCATGACCATAAAGGACAAGGTCATCCCTAATCTTGTGGGAGTTGACATCGGCTGCGGCATGGAGACCGTAATGCTGAAGGAAAAGCACATCGAGCTCCAGCAGCTTGATAAGTTCATATACGCAAATATCCCGTCAGGCTTCGCAATAAGAAAGAAGCCTCACCGCTATACCGACAAGATAGACCTGACTCAGCTTTACTGCTATAAGCACATTGACCCCGACAGAGCAGAACTGAGCCTCGGTACACTTGGCGGCGGAAATCACTTCATCGAGGCTGACAAGGGAAGCGACGGATCGATCTACATTGTCATCCACTCAGGCTCAAGACATCTTGGCGTGGAAACTGCCAGATACTACCAGAACGAGGCTTACAGACGGCTGAATAAGTCCTCGGACAAGGAAGTGAATGAGCTTATCGAAAGATTGAAGGCTGAGGGCAAGCATAAGCAGATTCAGGCCGAGCTGAAAAAGCTGAAGAATACCAAGACCACAGATGTACCTAAGCATCTTGCTTACTGCGAGGGAGAGCTTTTTGAGCAGTATATCCACGACATGAAGATAGTTCAGCAGTTCGCCCTTCTGAGCCGTCAGGCAATGATGACTGATATTGTCAAGGGACTTGGGCTTCATGCAAAGGAACAGTTCAGCACTATCCACAATTACATTGATACAGATACCATGATACTCCGTAAGGGCGCAGTATCTGCCGAAGCAGGCGAAAAGCTGCTGATACCCATAAATATGCGTGACGGCAGCCTTATCTGTACAGGCAAGGGCAACCCTGACTGGAATTGCTCCGCTCCTCACGGTGCAGGCAGACTTATGTCACGTTCACGGGCCAAGGAGAATTTCACAGTTTCGGAGTTCAAGAAGCAGATGGACGGAATATACACTACTTCCGTAAATGCGCAGACTCTTGATGAGTGCCCTATGGCGTACAAGTCAATGGATGATATTGTTGATAATATAGGCGATACAGTTGAGATCAACGATGTAATAAAGCCGATATATAATTTCAAGGCGGGAGAAGAATGACAGAGATAACCGATATCACAAGAGAACACAGGATGTGGGTCGAAACGGCTGAATATGCCGAAAAGTGCCCGTGGGCAGCAGGCAAGAAGCTGGCTGAACTTATGCGTGAAAACAGATTCGAGGACTTCGAGAGAGTGTTCATCGCACTGAAAAATGAAAGGATCATCGGATTCTGTACACTGACGAAAAAGGACACTCTCCCTGACAAGTATCTCTATTCGCCGTTCATCGGATATGTGTTCGTGGACGAGGAATACAGAGGCAGGAGAGTGTCTCAGAAAATGATAGAATATGTAAGACATTATGCAAGGATAAGCGGCTTCGGAAGAGTTTACATTACCAGCGGAGAGGTCGGATTATATGAGAAATTCGGCTTCCGCAAGCTGGGAGTATATGAGACTGTTTACGGTACTTCCGAGCAGCTATTCGTTATCAATACCTGACAGAAAGAAGGTAATTATGGAAAAATTCGTGCCATACGAAAAACTCAGCAAAAAGGAACAGAAAAAAATAGACGCAGAAAAGCGCCGTGACTGGAACGGCATAGACCCGGCTACAAAAGTCGTGGATAAGGATAAAAAAGCCTATAAGCGTAAACCCAAACATCCCAACAAAGACTACGATGAATAAAAAATCGTACAGCCTAACCGTGGTACTCATATAGAAGCTTTATACGCATTTATCGGGGGAAAACCTTTCTGAGGAAAGGTTCTTCCCCCGTCCCCCCTTTCCAAAGACTTTT
>ACOK01000047.1 GCA_000174895.1 Ruminococcus flavefaciens FD-1 | reverse complement strand
CCTGATAAGAATATCCCCCGAAAGAAGCACACCCCCTCTTTGTGTGCCCCTTTCAGGGGATATTATCAATTATAAGGAAATTGCTATTAACCGCCTATCATCATCTGATAATCTTCATATGTCATGTTTCCGCCTCTCCAGCTATAGAAGCCGTCTATCAGCCACTTGCCGTTCTCTCTGACTACTAACATTTCTTCCATGAATACGACTTCCTCACCATTTTTTCTGATGGCATGGACGGGGATCGCTGCCTGGAAAGCATTATCAGAAGCAACGGTGATAACAGCCTTTTCGGTTGGTGCTTCATAGTGATCATAAACCAGAGGATCGTTCAGGTAACCCGGAAAATATCTGCAATAGAGCTTACCCTCATAGGTGCCATACGGCGTACTGTCAGCTTCTGTCTGTATTTTACCGGGATATATCTCTAATGCCCGGAACACGTTTCCGAAATATTCTGAAGCATAGATATCTGTGTAAGTATTCCTTGCCATAGCCCACATATCATCAACAGATTTAAATATAGGATGTATCATTTCAATATATTCACATTCATATGTTTCGCCTGTATTTGAATCAATGTACTGAGTTTTTATGACATTATCTTCGTTAAGATCGTAGTAGTTATTCTCCATATCACTGGTTATTTCCCAGAGATACATTTCATTCTGCAAAAGATCCTTTACTATCTTCTGATACTCCTCATCATCAATAACAGAAGTCGGAGCCTCTGTAGGAGCTTCTGTAGGTGCAGGAGCGGCAGGTGCCTGTGTTGCGGCAGGGACAGCAGGTGCAGCGGCTGTAGTTGTTGTCTCAGCGGGGGCTGCTGCGGATGTTTCAAGGCCTGTGAGCATTGCGTCTACGTCGATGGTGTATGTGACATTGTCAGCGCCTGTAACTGATGTGGTCTGTGTTCCTGTGCTTACTGCTGTTGCAATATTCGGGGCAGGAACATTATCGGGGGCAGGTCTGCGTCTGATGAGGTTGCGTCCTACTGCAAGGCCGCCTCCCACCAGCATAAGGGCTGCTGCGGTAGTCAGGAATTTCAGCCATATCGGGCGGTCATATTCCTCAACGCCGTCTACCTCGTCTCCGTTATCATATTCTTCATCTGTTTCGTTTGTATAGCCCTGTGGGTATTTTCTTTCTTTTATGTTGAACTTTCTTTCACTCATTGAAAACATTCTCTCTTTCTCTTCATCTGAAAGGACAGGATATGAATCAGCGATCATTTCGACTGTCATATCGTCTGTATTTCTGAAAATATCAAAATCTTTCATTTATATTGCCTCCCTTCCTATACCTGCTTTGATCAGCAGGCCCTTCAGCTTTTCCCTTGCACGGCTGCTTCTTTTCTGTACAGCCGCAGGTGTCATATCAAGTGATACTGCTATCTCTTTTGCTGTTCTGTCATAGAAATACTGCTGTACGATTATGGTAGAATCAGGTTCGCCCAGCGAGTTGACCATCTGCATGAGAAGACGTTTGCTGTCTCTTTTTTCAGCGTCTGCATCAATTCTGATGTCAGAAGGCATTTCGGGGAAATCCTCATCATCCATGGAGGTATTTCTTCTGTTATAGGAATTCAGCTTTCTCATATAATCTATGGCGGTGTTCTTCGCCACTGCTCCTATGAAGCCTTTAAGTTCGCCTTCACGGAGTTCGTTGTCTCTGTAGCTGCGGTATATCTTCACGAAAACATCGCTTACACATTCTTCTACATCTTCACGTGTTCCGCTGTTTCGCAGCACATTTATAATAACAGCATAAACATAGTTACAATATTCATCGAAAAGAGCCTTATGGCCTTCCCGCTGTGAGCGCCCCATAATGTAACGCAATTCGCTAAGTGTCATTTTATCACCTCTGTAGTTTCTGCTCAATGCTGAGCCTCTGTTTGAACGTTCAATTATACATACGCACGGTGTCCGTGAAATCGGACAAAAAATGCGAAAAATTTTTCTGATAAATGAAATTCAAGAAAAAATTATTGAAAAACAATATTTTGCTATTGACAAATGATATTTTATGTGCTATAATGAACTCACAAAGCATAAAGGAGCTCTATTTTATGTGGAATAAAAACAAATCACTCTATCTTTCCAGGATCCTCACAGATGTCTGTGCGGGGCTGGCTCTTATCTTTGCGCTCTTTGTACCCGAAGGCGCACAATGGTACAACTATATCTCCGAACCTATCGGTATTCTCGCTGACCATAACGTTGCCGTACCTCTTGTCATCGTTATCTATTTCTGCGAAGTTATGGCTTTCGTGGTATTATGGTCACTGCGCAGACTTCTCAGGAACATCTCAAAGGAAAAGGTGTTTATCCCTGAGAATACTTCCTGTCTCAGAGCGATATCATGGGCTTGTATGTTTGCAGGCTTTTCCATGGTGGTGCTCGCTTTGTGGAGAGCTATATTCATATTCTTCGCATTTCTTCTCGTTTTCTTCGGTCTGGTAATGCGTGTACTGAAAAACGTTTTTGAAAATGCGGTAGAAATAAAGTCGGAAAACGACTTTACTATATGATCGGAGGTGCCTGCAATGCCGATTATCGTTAATCTCGATGTTATGATGGCAAAAAGGAAGATATCTTCCATGGAACTTGCCGAAAGGATAGGCATTACTTCCGCTAACCTTTCCATACTCAAAACGGGAAAAGCCAAAGCTGTACGCTTCTCGACACTTGAAAAAATATGCGAGGAGCTTGATTGTCAGCCGGGAGATATTCTGGAATTCAGAAAAGAGTGATCGCCATGGAGGGCTGATCATTATGTTAACAACAGGACCTGAGAATACGAATACCAATAATATGATGGACGGAGTCGGTATGTATGCCGCTCCGCAGTACACAAATACTTTCGTGAAGCAGAAGGAAAAGCCTGTCTATGGTAAAGCAGAACTGATCCTCTCTGCGCTGATGTTCCTGTTCTCTTTCATATTTATAAAATTTGTCGTTTACAATGTTACGGGGCTGATATCATCTCTGCTGTTTGTAGCTTTCTTTACGGCAGTTATAGTGTATCTGAGGAAAAAGGGATTCGCTTTTTCGGGCTTCAATAAACTGCTTGGTGCATTACTATTTATATTCAGCACAGTTTTCACTATCACTGATAACAGCTTCATCAAATTCCTCAGCTGCGTTTTCCTCTTTGCGGCAGGCGCTTACTTCATTTACTCGGTATGTGCCGGCAGAAGCGATGTGGAGAGATATCTTCCATATGCTATGAAGAAATCACTGCTTGAGTACCCGTTTTCTAAATTCTCCGCTCAGGCTGATATCTTATCAGACAAGGCTAAGGATTCGGAAACAAGCTCAAATATCAAAAGAGTTATCATCGGACTTATCATCACTATCCCTGTCACCGTTATCGTAGCCGCACTTCTCATGGAAGCTGACGACGGCGTAAACCGTATTCTGAACAGTCTTTTCGATACCTTCTACTCAGACGAGATATGGACAGTTATCATGCAGTTAGCGTTCGCCCTGCCGCTTTCATTATACGGCTTCGGTCTTATCTACCGCTGCGCCTTCCGCAAGGATATCAGAGAACTCACCGATGAGGAATGTGCAGAGAAGTTATTCAGAAAAAGATTAGTCAGCAACCTTATTTTCTATACAGCAGCTGCACCTGTTCTTCTTCTTTACGTTCTGTTTTTTGTCTCTCAGGCAAGCTATTTCCTTTCCGCTTTCATGGGAAAACTCCCCGATGGTTTCAGCTATGCTGAGTACGCAAGAAAGGGATTCTTCGAGCTTTGCTGGATAGTTGTCATAAATCTCGGCATCATGATTATCATGAACCTTCACTCAAAAAACAGCGGAGAGGAAAAAACAACGATTCTGAAGATATACAACATCATCTTCTGCGTATTCACCCTTATTCTCATTGCAACTGCTGTCAGCAAGATGGTAATGTACATCGACGCTTACGGCCTTACTGTACTTCGTGTCTATACCTCATGGTTCATGATAATCTGCGCTTACATATTCCTGCTGACTATCGTGAAACAGTTCAGACCTGATATGCATCTTGCAAAGCATATAACTATCGGTTTCACACTGATGTTCGCAGTTCTCTGCTTCTCACGCCCTGAATCACTTATTGTAAAGTACAATCACATGATGGGCAAGGTAACAGCTGATGAACTTGAAGACAGCGGCATTTATGAAATGTCGGATGACGGTCTCCTTGCAGCCGTAAATGAAGGACTTATGCAGTCAGACGAAGCAAGGGAAAGAAGTTCAAAGAAGCACAGCGATCACTATACAGATGACCTTAACATCTCTACTCTTTTACTGGAGAATAAGTGATGAAGGTAAATACAAGCCGTCTTAAAGACGAGTATGCAAACAGAGAGTACAAAGCCGCATCATCTCCAAAGGAAGTGTTATTACTGCTGTTAAAAATAGCTGCATTTATTGCAGGCGGCATCATTGCGGTGATAATTGCTTTTTACCTGCTGTTCTTGTGGTGCATGGCAGGAACTACGTATAAGCATTTCGGCAAATACCGCACAAGAGTAATGGAAAGTACCTACGGCATAACCGTTGATGAAAATGTAAGGCTGATATACTATTACGGATATATCGGCTTTGATACTGATGAATGTCTTGAACTTGAAACCTCGGACTATGAGAAATTCATTAAAGAAAATATCAATTATGATATCGAGGATATTGAATACAGCGAGGAGCATATCCGTTTTCATTACCAATTAGACGAAAATGATATTTACTCAGGCATCGGCGTAGGAATAGATACCAAACCCAAAGATAACGGAAAATATCAGGTCACTCTGTGGACTCCATACAAAGAATACTGAATTTGCGAGGACAAAATATGAAAAGCAAAGTCAATATAATTCTCGGCTGGATAAGTTTTGCAGCCGCAGCAGGTATGATCGGTGATATACTTTATTGCTACCTGAAATATCACAGCATCACCAGTATGCAGAATATCAAGGCCTGCGCCATAATGCTTCTTATAGGCGCAGCTCTCATGGCTATCCATGGCATAAGTCTTATGAAAACAAAATCAAACAGACCAGCTGTACGTATCGCATTCATGATAATTATTCTTCTCGGTGCAGTTTACGGTACTGTCTGCGTGAACAGTTTGCTTGATTATGTTGCGAACCCACCATCGTATGAGTCAATTAAATAATGAGTTCCGGCGGACCATGTGTCCGCCTTTTTTACTAAGAAAAACAAGCCCTGAATATATTCAAGGCCTGTTGTGTTAATCTGTCGGCGGAGGGCCGTAAACTGCTGCGAATGTCTCTTTTTCGGGATCATACGGTTCTTCTGTAGTTACAGCCTCGTCCGTGGAAGGATCAGTTTCCGTGGGTGATTCTGTTATTTCGGTCTCGCTTACAACAGGCGGACCGTATACTTCCTGTACCTCACTGGTTGCAGGGTCGTAACCAGAACCTCCGTTACAGGATGTAAGATTGACAGCGGCAGTAAGGATAGCGGCTGTCAGCAGAGTCTTTTTTGTCTTCTTCATTTTCTCACCCCCACAATTACGCATCGCACCAATTATAGCACATTCTCCGCAGTAAGTCAACATTTATTAAAGCGGAGACGCCTCCGCAGACAGTCCTCGGGCAGATTATATCCACCATTCAACAAGAAGTGCAAGCGAGCAAAATGTAGGGGAGCCCGCCCTCGGGCTCCCGTTGCGGCGGTTAATGTGAATTATCGGGAGGGCGAGGGCGCCCTCCCCTACGATGAGAGCCATTCATTTATAATGCGGTGAATGTATGTGTACGGTGATTACGGGCGGATGATATCCATAATGCGACAAGAAGTGCAAGCGAGCGAAAGCAGATTAAGCGCAACGTACAAAGTAAGCGAGCGCAGCAAGCGAATCGTGATCGGGGTCAAGCTGCCGTCAGCTTGTTTCATGTGAAACATTGTTATTCTATTATCAGCTGTACGGGACAGTGATCGCTTCCCGTTACGTCTGTAAGTATCTGCGAATCCTTTACCCTTGGCATGAATCTGTCGGATACCACAAAATAATCTATGCGCCATCCGATGTTCTTCTCCCTTGCCTTGAAACGGTATGACCACCACGAATACTCGATCTTCTCAGGATAAAGACTGCGGTAACTGTCGGAAAATCCTGCGGCTAAAAGCTCTGTGAACTTTCCTCTTTCCTCATCGGAAAAGCCTGCATTTCCTACGTTTGATTTCGGGTTCTTCAGGTCTATCTCGTTATGCGCTACGTTGAGATCGCCGCAGTAGATCACAGGCTTTTTCTTGTCAAGTTCGCTGAGATAGCCTCTCATTGCGTCCTCAAACTCCATGCGGTAATCGATTCGCTTCAGTTCATTCTGTGCGTTAGGCACGTAGCAGCCAACGAAATAGAAGTCCTCATACTCGCAGGTGATGACTCTGCCCTCATCTGTATGCTCGCCGTTTATGCCGAATGTAACACTTAGCGGCTCTTTTTTTGTGTATACGGCTGTTCCCGAATAGCCTTTTTTTATTGCGCTGTGAAAATATTTATGGTAGCCCTCGGGTGAGAAATCCGCCTGATCGGGCTGCATTTTTGTTTCCTGAATGCAGAAAATATCAGCGTCCGCTTCTGCAAAAAAATCACCGAATCCCTTGGTGAGGCAGGCACGGAAGCCGTTGACGTTCCATGATATGAGTTTCATAGCTAATACCTCCTGGTGCAAATGTGCTTTTGCATTCATTATAGCATATTTATTTGACATTGGCAAGGCAGGGATTTACACACGGCAACAGAGTTTACTTTTAAATAAATAATAAAAAACCGCCGAAGGCGGCATTCCGGGGGCAAGGGGGATGTTATCTCCCTTGCAGGGGGTGAATGAGGGGGACAGCGTCCCCCTGACGAAGTAGTAAAGCAAGAGTAGCGATGCTTTACGGATGGTTTACAAGAATTATGAATCGCCCCAAAAAAGTAAATGCTGTTGCCCTGGGGATTTACAATTTCTCTATTGATATATCACTATGTTTATGCTACAATAAAAATACGACATAATACGCTCAAAGGGGGCGAAATATATGAAACTTTCCCATGTACAGAAATTCTCTGCGGCCGTGAATACTGTCATACTTCTGATGGTGTTCGGGCTGATGGCATTTTTTCACCTTTGCAAAGTGCATTTTCTCACCATGTTCAGCATTCCCACAGCTATGATATATTTTATCGGCTACTACCTCATATATAAGGAAAAACTGCTGGCATACGTATGGATGGTCTACTGCTGGCTGACTTTCTATATGGGAGTGACGACGGTCTGTCTCGGTTACGGCTACGGTTTTCACTTGTACTGCTTTTCAATGATACCGACTATTTTCGTCACGGAATACATCTCCTACAAAACCAACAAAAAATCTGTAAAGGCGCTGCCTGTGAGTATCGTTGTGGCGTTGTTCTATGTGATCTGCACGGGCTATGTTGCATTCTTCGGACCCATTTATCATCCCGACCAGAAATTCGCCGCTTTCTTCTGGATATTCAACGCCGTCACGGTTTTCGGCTTCCTTATATTCTACTCACGCTACCTGATAACTTCCATAATCAGCTCACAGGAAAAGCTTATAGAAGCGGCGCACTTTGACAGGCTTACCCATCTTTACAACCGCCACTATATGCTTGAACGGCTTGAAGAAGTTCCCGCAGACGGCAGGGAAAGCTTCCTTGCAATGTCGGATATCGACAACTTCAAGAAGATAAATGATACATACGGCCACAACGGCGGCGACGAAGTGCTGAAAACCGTTGCGGACAAAATAAAAAATATTTGCAGCAGCTGTATCGTTGCACGATGGGGCGGTGAGGAATTCCTCATACTCTCCTCTGAACCGCTTCCTGACGGAAAGGATATGCTTGAAAGGCTGAGGAAAAATATCGAATCCGAATCCATAAGCTTTGAGGGACAGGAGATAAGGGTTACGCTGACCATAGGAATGGCCGTGAGAAAAAGCGGACAGTCCATCGACAAATGGGTGCAGGACGCCGATAATAAACTTTATATCGGCAAGAACAGCGGCAAAAATAAAGTTGTCATATAAAATACGAAGTAAAAAGGACGCTCTTACAAGATAGTTAACGCAAAAGGTACGCACATAAATGCGGTACTCATATAGCAGCTTTATACGCATTTATCGGGGGAGAACCCTTTTTCAAAAGGGTTTCCCTCAATAGACTCGTGTAAAAACTGCTATATGAGTACAACGGTTAAATGCGTCCCTTTGAGTTTAAATACCCTTGAATTTTATCTGCTTATATTTGCCAAGTTTTTCGGCAACCTCTGCACGTTTCTGTGGGTCCATGAAGAAGCCACCCTGGGTATCGGCTATTTCGTCGCAGTGAACTCCACGGCCTTCCTCTGAGGTACGGTCACGTTCCAGGCCATTTGCAGCGATAACGAACTTCCACTTGCCGTCTTCTGTCTTGACCAAGTCGCCGCCTGCGCCGCATACGGCACATTCGATAGGATACTGGAGGCCTCTCCACTGAGGTTCACCAAGGCAGAGACAATTGCTGTGGCAGTTAGGACACCAGCCTGCATCGGGCTCTCCCAGCCACTTTCTCTCGCTTGCAGGAGTGTTCAGTGACTTCATGATGTTAGCGCCTATCTCTCTTGCACGTGCAAGCTTTTCTTCGTGGAGAAGTACCTGTGCAGGTGCAGGGACCATAGTAGCCATGTACATATCGATTATCTTGAAGCTGTTTGAGAATGTTGAAGCCTGCATACATTCCAGAGCCATTGACTGCCATGAACGTGTGGAGCCGCCTACAGCGATAAGAGCGCCTATACGGTCACGGGGAGTGATAGCGCCTATCTTTGTGAGAAATGCAGTTTCGTATGCGAGGTTTCTGTGCATGAACTTGAGGAAAAGTGAAGACGGCATAAGTGCATATGTAGGTGCAGAGAAGATAACAGCGTCCTGTTCGAGGAGCACTTCCATTATCTTTTTCTTGTCGTCCTTGTTATCCAGTGAGCAGCCTGTGTGCTTGCCCATGGACATACCCATTGTACATGAAGTACATCCTGTACAGTCAAGGAGCTCATAGTCCTTGAGGTTGATCATTGTTATCTCAGCACCTTGCTCCTGACAGACCAGAAGTGCTTCTTTCAGCAGAATCTCGCAGTTGCTGTCTTTTCTTCCTGCGGTCACACCCATTACTTTGAATGCCATAATTTTATCTCCTTTATTAGTAAGAATATTGTATATTTATAATAAAACATATATTTAATAAATGCAAGTTATATATTGCGGAGAGCATATCCCATCATTCAATATTTGCGGAAACAGTAATTGACAATATGATAAAATGATGATATAATCATAGGCATATAATTTCAGAGAAAAGGCGGATAATATGAAAAACAATGTTGTTTCGGAAATAAAAAGCGGTGTAAAGCTGAGCATAAAGGTCATAGCTGTTATGATAATTGCTGCCGTTATTTCCTTTGTGTATGTGCGTACACATCCAAGATGGAAAGAAGCTGAACTTACCATCGAATCCGCAGACAGGTTCTATGATATACATGATCTCGACCCCGATGGCACAACTCTCGAAACGAGGATACTTCCTCCTGAGGGATATGAGCGTGTACCTGTCAGTGAGGGCAGTTTCGGCGAATATATGCGTAAATATCCGCTTCTTCCCGATGATATCAAGCTTCCCGTATACGACGGCACAGCTATGGATTATTCCGATTGTGCGGCTGTATTTGATATAAGTCTCGGAAAAGACGGCTATCAGCAGTGTGCAGATACCGTAATAAGGCTTTACAGCGATTATTTCTACGAGACAGGACAGCTTGACAGGATATCGTTCATGTTCTCGAACGGAGATGAGTGTTCATATAACAACTGGCGCAAAGGAAAGAGAATGTTTGCACTGGCAGGTTTTTCCTGTGAGATACCTGCGGCACTTCCGTCTGACAGTCATCAGCAGTACATGAATTACCTCAAGGAGGTAATGCGCTATGCAGGCACTCTTTCTCTTCAGAAGGAATCGGAAAGGATAACTCCCGAAGAGTTGCAGATAGGCGATATTATCTGCAATAATGCCCACGTTGTACTCATCGCAGACGAGGCAGTGAACGAAAAGGGTGAGAAGTGCTACCTTATCGGACAGAGTTTCATCCCTGCGGTATGCTTCCATATTATATCAAGGTCCGAGGGCAATGATGTCTATTCATGGTACACTCAGGAACAGCTTGAACAGGATTCGTTCGCCATCGGAACATTCAGATTCAATAAGGAAAACATCCTCCGCTGGAAGGAAGGATTTTAAAAAAGTACAATATCCCGGAGAGGTACAAAGCTTCTCCGGGATTTTTGTCCGTTTACTCTCTGATAATGCACATTCACTCCGTTTTTATTGCGAAGAGGCAGTGGAGAGTGTATAGTATAAATATCTGATGGGGAAGTAAGATCCTGTCAGATTGACAAACTGTCTCCTGAGTGTCAAACTCATTTCCCTTCCATATTCACGGGCGCTTTCGGGTGCCCGTGTTTGTCATTTTATCATTGTTGGCATCTCACAATAAGACTTGAGCATTAACCAATTCTGTTGCAGCATACGACATATCTACAGTAGAATCTGAAAATTACATTATTCTGACGGCGCATATTCAGCACAAGTTTTGTGCGGTGTTGCCTTAATGTCGGCATCGTGGGGCGTACCGCTAATGTTGTAGGGGGCACAGTAGACTATTTTCTCCTCGTCAACGCGGATACTGCTGTGTTCGTTTATGGTTATGAAATCTAGCATGGTGAGACCTCCCTGTCGGTATTTTTCTACAATTATAGCATAGATCGGCGTGGATAGCAAGCAATTTTTCGTTGTTCATATAAAACCTGTGTATTATTGAGCTTTTATTGACACGGCAGTGATACTATGGTATAATGTTTACTAATATAAATCGAGATTTGTAAGACGATTGAGGAAGTAGAATGTATATTGTTACAGCAGAAGAAAACCAGATAAAAACAATTGTAGACATATCTGTCAGAGCATTTGAAACAGACGTAAATGTCGGCGGTGCAAAAGGTGACTGTCCGCCCGGATATGATTCGGTAGAATGGCATAAACAGATGGCTCAAGAGGGGCATTTGTATCAAGCAATGATAGGAAAAGATATTGTGGGAGCAGCCGTCATATTCCCGGATGAAACAAAAAACAGTGTGTACATTGGCAGAATTTTCATCGACAGCGTCTATCATAGAAAAGGTTATGGAATTCGTTTAATGGAGTGCATAGAAAAGAACTATCCATTTGCCGCGGAGTTTGATCTTGACACTCCAAGCTGGAATGTACGGACAAACGCTTTTTACGAAAAATTAGGGTATCAGATCATAAAAGAAGAGGACGGTTTTGTTTTTTACAGGAAGACGAGAAAGTGAACTTCATTTAATTCAGGTTCTCACATAAATA
>ACOK01000048.1 GCA_000174895.1 Ruminococcus flavefaciens FD-1 | reverse complement strand
CGTCCACCCCCTGCCAAAGGGAAGTACATTCTCTTTGGAATCCCGATGTTTGGCGCCTTCGGCGCTTTTTTATTATTCTTTTTTTTATTATTTCTTCCGCTATCCTCCTGAATATCGGCGCCGCTGCATCATTTCCGTATCCCCCGTCCTCGATCAGCACCGTCACCGCATACCTCGGCTTCCTCGACGGAAAAAATCCCGTTATCCACGCATTGCAAAGCTCCTCCCCTTTTTTATCGAACCGCCCTGTCTGCGCTGTGGATGTCTTCGCTCCCACTGACACTTTTTTGCTCCTTGCATTGGAGTTTTTGTTGTCCCTGACCGCACTCACCATCATCTTCCTCAGCTGCTTGGCGGTATCCTCGCTCATCACCCTTGAAAGCCTCACAGCCTTCTCCCCGGATACGAACTCTCCGTCTGCGGTAAGTCCACGTATAAGCCTCATCATCGGCATTTCTCCGCCGTTGGCGATGGCGCAGCAAAGCCCCGTTATCTGAAGCGGAGTTGCTGTCAGCCTGCCCTGTCCGAATGAAAAGTTGGCAAGTTCCGCTGGAACGGAAAGTTCGTCCGCTGTGGGAAGAACTCCTGCCGAGCCGATAATACCTGCACACAGCAGAGTTTCACGGCCGAAGCCGATATCATTTGCCCTCTGACGAAGTTTCGCTGTATCAAGGCATCTTGCAAGGTCGATGAAGTAGGTGTTGCAGGAATTCGTCATAGCCTTTCCGATGTCCTGCAAGCCATGACCGTCCGCCTTGTGGCAGTTGAAGATCTGTCCGCCGATGTCGATATTTCCGCCGCATTCGTACATCATGCCGCCCATCCCCTCTTCGATCGCTTCTGCGGCTGTCACAAGCTTGAAGACCGAACCGACACTGTATGAATAAAGACAGCGGTTTATCAGCGGACTGTCATCGCTTTCAAGTGCATCTCCGATATCCGTGCAGCTGTACTGCGGAAAGCTTGCCATTGCCAGTATATCGCCGTTTGTTATATCCGCCGCAACTATCGCTCCCTTGCTGATGCCCTTGCCGCATTCCTCGCAGATACGCTGTATATCACTGTCAACAGTAAGCACCACTCCCACCTGTGAAGCAGTACTGCGTGTCACTTTTTTGCCGTCTCCTATCATCACATTCCCGAAGCCGTCCATAGTATACTTCACGCTGTTTTCGCCGTTTTCATTCCTGAGAATACTGTCGTAGGCGTACTCTATGCCGTCTGCGCCCGTCCCATCAGAAAGATATCCCACGATATGACAGGCCGACTGCGTATCCGAATATCTGACGGGTATCTCAAACACCGTCAGTCCGTCGCTTTCGGGAGTGCCTTTGACGCATTCAAAAGTAAACGGCTCGCCTTTTCCGCACTGTTCAAGGAAATCCGCCCTGTCCACGGCGTATCCGGCAGTTTCAGCGATATCAACAGCCGAGGGCACGACTGCCGCAATGTACTTGCTCTCAGCATTTACAATAGGACGCATCTCCCTGTCATAGATAGTCCCCTGACTGTCGTCAGCACTTATTGTATACTCTGCATTTTTCTCAGCCGCACGGACATTAGTCTGCTTCACCGACAAAGCGTAGTAATCCGCAGAAAGGAGAATGAACATGATGAAAAACACCGCTGTTACCGCAATAATTCTGTGTTCACCTATTTTCCTTATCACAAAAAATCACCTCACAGGTCAGTATTGACTTGTGAGGTGAGATTTATTCCAGCACCAGTGTAAACGGTCCGTCGTTAAGAAGCTCCACTTTCATATCAGCGCCGAAAGATCCCGTTTCCACGTTTTTACCCTTACTGCGCAGGTACTCCACGAAATACTCGTAAAGCCGCTCTGCTTCCTCGGGCTTTGCCGCCTGTATGAAATTGGGGCGGTTTCCCTTGCGGCAGTCAGCATAAAGCGTGAACTGCGGAACTACCAGTATCGAGCCGCCCACGCTGTCGAGGTCAAGATTTATCTTGTCGTTTTCATCGGAAAAGATCCTCAGTCCCGATATCTTGTCCGCCAGTCTGCGGCACTCCTCCTCGGTGTCATCGTGACCCACTCCGAAAAGAAGCAGGAATCCCTTGCCGATGCTTCCCACTGTATTTCCGTCCACTTTTACAGATGCGGACGTTACTCTCTGAAGAACTATCCTCATTGATTACCTACTTTCTGACTATATCCATGCCGAATGGTTCAAGCTCAAGATTCTCCTTGTTCTTTGAATCAAAAAGGCTGTACATCTCCTTCGGCAGAGGCATACTTACTTTTCTGCCGGAGTTGTTGAAGAAGAAAATGTATTCGTCAAGTCCGTTTGTCCTTGTTGTTACCTCGATACCCTCAGGCAGTCCTTTCAGCTTCGGAATGCCTGTCTGCATCATAACATTGCCTGCAAGAGTTTCATAGAATTCCTCATCGCAGACCGTTCCAACGTAATAAGCCACACCGCTGCAATATCTGTTCATGGTAACAGCAGGGCTTCCGTTGTAGAAATCGTCGTTATACACCGCATAGGCTTTGGCTGTAGTCAGTGTCAGGATATCACACCACTGATAGCATGGATAGATATTGCCTGCGTAGTCCTTGACCGATCGCTCGCCTGTGCCGATAGGGTCGTATTCCCTTACTTCCGCACCTATAAGCTCCTTGTACACAGTCGGGAGAGGTTCCATGATGCAGTTGTTGTTCTGATCCTTCACACCGCTTCTGTTGGTCATTATCAGCGTACCGCCGCTGACTACGTAGCGGTAGAGATTTTCCGACGCCTTCTTCTCATAGATGTAAAGGGACGGCGCCGCAACTATCTTATATTTTGAAAGGTCGGCTGTGGGCGGAACTATGTCCACGTTTGCACCGTAGCCGGAAAACGCCTTATGGAAGGCTTTGAGCTGTGCCATGTAGCTGAATCCCTTGGACTGAAGCTGAGTCCTGAGAGCACGTTCGCTGTCGGGAGAATACACAATGGCGATATCCGAAACAAGCTCAGTTGTATCGATAACATTCAGCTTCTGCGCTTCTCTGCAAAGATCGGTGAACTCGATAAACCGCTGTGTGGGCTGATTGCTGTGACCGATAAGGCCGTGGCGGAACATATCTGTGCCGCTGAGGGGAGTTCTCCAGCGGTAGTGGAGGATATTATCCGCACCGTGAGCAAGCGCCTGAAATGCATAGCCTTTTATCATTCCCGGCTTCGGGGCAGGCTGCATATGCCCTTTTTTTGTAGTTGCACCGCCTATCTGCTCCATTACCCAGAAGTTATTGCCCTTGATGCCACGCATCATATCGAGATAGAATGCATTTGAACCTACAGCCTCACCGTCTTCGTAAAGAGATGTGACAGGGTAGTTGTCGAATGATGCGAAATCAAGCAGGGCGTACAGCTTGTAGATATCGGGAGAATTCTTGCCAAGGGAGGTATCGGTAGTGACCTTTGCCTTGGGAGCGTTCTTCTTTATGGTCATGGTGATGTCCCTGACAAGCTCCACCACGCTCTCTGATGCAAACCGTCTGTACTCCAGTTCCAGAGAGGGATCCCTCAGTTCCTCGGGAAGAAGTGCCGGAGGGCGAAGCTGCGATATATCGGTATATCTGCCGCCGTAAAGATTTCTTCCCAGAGCATTGCTTATCCCGTCCATGCTCTCATATTTATCCATGAGCCATACCCTGAACTTATTGACACAGGCACCGCAGCAGCACTGATAAACCTCAGTGTCGTGATCGACCTGCCATGCAGTCACTGAGGGATGAGCTCCGTATCTGCGTGAGAGCACCTCAGCAAGCTGGCGGGCGTGTTCCCTGTACATAGGTGCATTTATGCAATGCTTTGCGATGGCACCGCTGACAGGTCTTCTGCCGTCTGTGTCAGTCCTCATAGTATCGGGATATCTCTCTGTCAGCCACATGGGAGGGCAGTCAGTGGGAACACACAGAACTATCTCCATATTGTATTTAGCAAACTCGGATATGACCTGATCCAGCCACATCACATCGAATTTCCCCTCAGCAGGTTCGAGCCATGTCCATGCACGGCTGCCTATACGAACCGTCTTAACGCCGCTTTTCGCCATCATTTCAGCGTCACGGCTCCACATTTTACTATCCCACTGTTCGGGATAATAATCAACTCCGATCTTCATCTTTTTCCTCCGCTATAATTCGTACCCGAGAAGCTGGCAGTTGCCCATGAACCAGTTCGAGTATTCTTCATTTGTCATATCATTGAAATATGTTTCTATCACTCGGCATATACCGCCGTGGCATACAATAAGCACCGTCCTGCCGCTGTATTTTTTCTTTATGTCGTCCAGTACGGAGTATACACGGTGACTCAGCTGTAAAAGGGATTCGCCTGTTTTTCCCATTCTCACACCGAAATTCACCTTATTTTCGGCAAAGCCCTCTGTAAATCGTGACTTTCCCTCATATTCACCGTAGTCCCATTCTCTCAGTCTTTCGTCGGTTATGATGTCAAGTCCGCATCTGTCAGCCACAGCCTTTGCAGTTGTCATCGCCCGCTTCATGGGAGAGGAGATGATAATGTCGATATCTCCCAGTTTAGCCGCATTTTCCGCAAGTTCCCGTGCCTGCGCCATGCCTGTATCGTTAAGGGGCAGATCGGTCACTCCCAGGATAATCTCGTCCTTATTGTAATCGGTCTGACCGTGTCGTGTTACGTATATCTTCAATTCGCAGCCCCTTTCAGCCTAACTCATATGCTTTTTCTATCTCAGCCCTTGCATTATCCAGCATAAGAGCGCTCGGACTGTCGCCGCCCATGATACGTGCCACTTCCGCAACTCTGCCGTCCATATCCAGCTGTGTGACATGGGTCTCGGTGCGGTCACCCACTATGGACTTCTCTATCATCAGGTGATTGTCAGCCATTACTGCTATCTGTGATAGATGAGTAACACAGATGACCTGTCTCACCCTGCCTATCTCACGGAGCTTTATGCCGATTTTCTGAGCAGCCTTGCCGCTTACGCCGGTGTCTATCTCGTCGAATATCATAGTGGGGATGCTGTCCTTGTCTGCGATAACACTTTTCAGTGCCAGCATGATACGTGAAAGCTCACCGCCCGATGCTATCTTTGAGATGGGCTTCGGTTCTTCGCCCTTGTTTGCGGATATGAGGAATTCCACCGTGTCCATGCCGTTTACCGTCAGCTTGCCCTTTTCGTGGCGGACAGCTATGACAACTCCCGACATATTGAGGAATTCCAGTTCAGCCGTTACCTGCTGTGCAAAGCGCTCTCCCAGTGCCTCACGGTAGTCGTAGAGTGCCTTTGCCTGTTCAGTGACCGTATGAAGAAGCTGTTCACGCTTTTCGCTGAGGGACTTTATCTCGTCCCCTGAGCTTTCATACTGCATTATCTCCTTGCAGGCATCATCATAAAGCTTTATGAGCCCGTCACAGTCAGTGGCATACTTTCTTTTCAGCTTGTTTATGGCACCAAGGCGGTCACCGAGGTAGTCCAGACGCTGACCGTCAAGCTCTATTCTGTCAGCTACAGCTTCAAGTTCGGAAGCGATATCGGAAAGCTCTATCTCAGCCGCCGACAGCCTTTCATACAGCTCCGCAAGCTTTCGGTTATCGTCGGTAAACCCTGCTATTTCGGTCTCGGCTGCCACTATCATATCGTTAGCCGCATCCTCGCCTGTGATAGCGGATACTGCATTTTTCACGGCGATTATGGCGTTCTCGGAATTTTTAGCTGTGGTGTACTCCTTTTCGAGGGTCTCGTCCTCACCTGCTGTCAGTTCAAGTTCGCCTATATCATCGATTATCTCGCTCAGTTCACGTTTGCGGAGTGCGCCTGCCTGCTCACGCTTTTTCAGTTCGCCCAGCTTTCTCGCTGTCTGCTGAAGTTCACGGAAAGTCACACGATACTGCTCCAGAAGGGTATCATCTCCGCCGAAATCATCCAGTATCTGCAAATGCTTTTCGCTGTCGAGAAGTATCTGATTATCATGCTGACCGTGGATATTTATGAGCATACTTCCTATTTCTTTGAGAAGTGAAGCTGAAGCGGTGCGGCTGTTTATCCTTGCCACGCTTCCGCCGTCGGCGCTTATCTCACGGGTAACGGTTATCTCCTCGTTATCGTGGGAAATGCCGAGTTCGTCCAGCTTGCCGCAGACCTCCTCAGAAAGCTCGGTGAAAAGTGCGGTGATAACGGCTTTGTCACAGCCTGTACGGACGATATCCTTTGAACAGCGCTGACCAAGTACAGCGTTGATACCGTTTATGAGTATGGACTTACCTGCGCCTGTTTCACCTGTGAATATATTCAGCTTTTTTTCAAGAGGGATGACAGCCTCTCTGATAACTGCAAGATTGCGGATGTAGATCTCTTTTAACATATAAACTGCCTTACCTCCTCGGGAAAAGCTCGCTCCTGAATTTCTTTGAAAGCTTCTTTGCGTCGTCCTCTGTTCTGACTAAAATGAAAATTGTATCATCACCTGCGATAGTTCCCACAACGCCCTGATGGTTGACGGAATCTATAGCGGCACAGGTTCCCTGAGCCATACCTGCACGGCATTTCAGCACGATGGTATTCATGGCGTAGTCAACGGATATGACCGCTTCTTCAAAGAGACTTTTCTCCTCTGCGGCTGCGGCAGGGAGAGCGTATCTGAATTCGCCGTTCTCGTCACGCTGCTTCACCAGATTCAGCTGCTGGATATCCCTTGAGAGGGTAGCCTGTGTAGCCTTTATCCCGTGTTCGGCCAGAAGCTCGATTAGAAGCTCCTGAGTTCCCACAGCCTGTTCTGAAATTATCTCAAGTATAAGTTCATGTCTGCGATTTTTCATTTGGGTATCTCCTACTTTATTGGCTTGCACATCTTCGTGCAAAGCGACTCATGGAAGGAATTTCCGATAATATCGATGAATTTGATATTTTTCTTTCCCCTGTGTATCTCAATTGAATCCGATTCATGAAGGTCGGCAAAGTGTTCGCCGTCCACATTTATGACCATGCACTCACCTTTGGAAATGGGAGTGGTATTCTTCATGCGCAGTCTTCTGCCTGCCGCAAAAAGTGTAGCTCTCGAAAAGAGAGAATGTGGACAGATAAGCGTCATTTCGATACATTCAAGGTCAGGCTCGATTATGGGGCCGCCTGCTGAAAGAGCATAGGCAGTCGAGCCTGAGGGAGTGCTGAAAAGAACGCCGTCCGCACGGTATCTTCCCACAAGGTAATCCTCCGAATACACTTCAAAGTCACATATCCTGAAGCTTGCAGAGCGGCCCTGAACCTCATTGAGAGCGGTCCGTTCGATATCGCCTTCGGGAGTGTGACAGACCACGTCGAGAGTCATACGCTCTGAGACCTCGTAGTCCCCTGTTTTAAGCTTTTTCAGTTTGTCGAGCTGATCGGATTCCAGACCTGCCATAAAACCGAGAGTTCCTGTATTTATGCCAAGCAGCTTCGTATCCTTGCCCAGCAGGAATTTAGCGCAGCGCAGTATCGTACCGTCGCCGCCGATGGCAAGCACCACATCTGCGGTATCGGCAGATATGCTCATATCCTCGAAAATCACATGGGGCTTGTCAGCAAAATCGCTTCTGAAATCCTCGCTGACAGCGACCTCTATGCCTGCCTCCGCCAGCACATCACAGGCTTCACGGGCACAGCTGAGAGCATTTCTTTTCTGAAAATTAGGGTATAACGCTGCTTTCATAACGATCTCCTTAAAGCTTGATAAAGGAGCTGTCCGTCAGCTCCCTGAAATCATGGTAAACAGGTGTTCCGCTGCCTTTGCAGAGTTTCACCAGATATTCTATATTTCCGCTTCCGCCCTTGATGGGAGAATAAGTATACTTCTCGCACACAAATCCGAGCGATGTGGCAAAAGCGTCTATCTCCTCAAGAACACGGATATGCACCTTTCTGTCCTTGACTATGCCGTGTTTGCCGATGTCCTTCCTTCCTGCCTCGAACTGCGGTTTTATGAGCACAGCGCCGCATCCGCCTTCCTTCATGAGTTCGTATATCTTCGGCAGTATCTTCGTAAGGGAGATGAATGAAACATCCGCACATATAAAGTCCGCCTGTCCGCCAAGATCCTCGGCGGTAATATTTCTTATGTCAGTGCCTTCAAGGTTCACCACCCGCTCGTCATTCCTCAGAGATTCCGCAAGCTGATCGTGTCCCACATCAACAGCGAACACCTTTGCTGCACCGTTTTTCAGCATAAGATCGGTGAATCCGCCTGTGGATGCACCGATGTCGAGACAGACCTTTCCGCCGAAGTCAAGGCCGAATTCCTCCGCTGCCTTTTCCAGTTTCAAGGCACCTCTGCCCACATATTTCTCAGTATCGCAGGATTCGATGACATCGCTCTCCGTTACATTATCGGAGGCCTTCTTCGCAGTTATACCGTTGACGGTAACACTGCCTGCGGAGATCATTTCCTTTGCAGTCTGCCTGCTCCTTGCGATACCTCTCGCAACCATTTCAGCGTCAAGTCTTGCCATTTGCGCTGCTCCTGCTGCGGATGAACTCCACCATTCTTGTGCTTGTCAGACCAAGCTTATCGAGACACGACTGAGCCGAAGCCTGCTTGACGAAGCCGTTTGCACATACTCTGCTGTAGTCGCCGATGTAAGATATCTCAGCCAGCATATCTCCCACTTTCTCGGAAATACTGCCGCATCCCGACGACTCCTCAAAGAAGACTATATGCCTGTATTTCTTCATCTCTTCCACAAGCCCCTTATCGAGAGGGAATATCTTTGTCAGCTTCAGGATGTCACAGCTGATGCCTTCTTTTTTCAGTATATCCTGTGCCTCATATGCTTCATTGCAAAGTCTGCCGTAAGTAATGATAAGGGTATCGCTTCCGCCCTCTCTCATGAAAAGGTACTCAGTTCCGAGGCGTGACAGCAGCTGCCTTGATTTCTCAGAGCCACGGGGATATCTGATGGCACAAAGCCCCTTGTCTGCGTATATTGCCTTTTTCATGCACATTCGCAGTTCTTCGTAACACGAGGGTGAGTATATTACTGTATTCGGGATAGATGTAAGCATGGGCACATCGAAAAGTCCCTGATGTGTCTCGCCGTCCTCACCGACAATGCCTGCACGGTCAACGCCCAGTATCACATGAAGCTTTCCTATAGCCACATCGTGTATCAGCTGGTCATAGGCTCTTTGCAGGAATGTGGAATATACGGCGAAAACCGGTATCATTCCCATGGAAGCCAGTCCGCCCGCAAAGGTAACGGCGTGCTGCTCGGCTATACCCACATCGTAGAATCTGTCAGGGTAAGCCGCACGGAAATACTGCAAACCAGTGCCGTACTTCATAGCCGCAGTGATGGCACATATCCTGCTGTCGGTCTGAGCGATCTTCACAAGCTCTTTGCCGAAAACCGTTGAATAGCTGTCCTCGGCGGATACTTCGGGGTTGCCTGTGGCTATGTCAAAGCGTGAGATTCCGTGATACTCTCCCGGATTCTGCTCAGCAGGAGCGTAGCCCTTGCCCTTGACTGTATTGACATGGATGAACACGGGTCGGTGGTAATGCTTAGCTGTATGGATAACGTCTTCCAGCTCGGAAAGACTGTGGCCGTTGACAGGTCCGAGGTAGATAAATCCCATATCCTCGAACATCGTGCTGTTTTCAAGGATATTTGACTTTACGGAATCCTTGACGTTTTTGAGTCCCTTCTGGACGCTGTTTCCGACTATCGGGATCTTTTTGAGGCCTTTCTTCACAGCCTCCTTTGTATTGTAGTACTTCTCTGTGCTGCGGAGAGTTCTCAGATATTTCGATACCGCACCGACACTTTTGGATATGGACATATTGTTATCGTTGAGGATAACTATAAGGTTGCTCTGGCGGTCCTTTCCGCAGTTATTCATTGCCTCATAGAACATACCGCCTGTCATGGCGCCGTCACCGATAACTGCAACGGCATAGTTGTCCTTGCCCTGAAGCTTCATGGCTTCGGCGATACCGCAGGCAACTGACACAGAGGTACTGCTGTGACCGCTGATAAAGCTGTCATGGACCGATTCCTCTGGCTTCGGGAAGCCTGATATGCCATTCTCCTGACGCAGAGTGGCAAAGCTGTCAAGTCTGCCTGTGAGTATCTTATGGGTGTAGGCCTGATGCCCCACATCCCAGATTATCTTATCCTCGGGCGAATTGAAATTACGGTGGATAGCCATTGTAAGCTCAACTGCTCCGAGATTTGAAGCAAGATGTCCGCCTGTTTTGGAAACAGTAGATATAAGTATGCCCCTTATCTCTTTGCACAGGGAACTACACTGTGACAGGGTAAGATTTTTCAGATCTCCCGGCAGTTCCAGTTCCCTCAAAGACACTTTTTCGGGTCTGTTTGTATTTTCCTTCATTTTCTGCAATGCAGAGCGCAGCTCCGCATCTCCTTTATATTAATTTTTTCTCTTCAGAAGCATCTCTGTAAGCTGTCTGAGGAAGCTGTTATCTTCAAATCTTTCAAGGCAGCGCATTGCCTCATCGGTAATATTTCCTGCGATCTCCTGAGCCTTTTCAACTCCGTAAAGAGTAACGAAAGTAGTCTTGTTCTCCTCCTCGTCGCTTCCCACAGGCTTGCCCAGTTCTTCGGTAGTGCTTGTAACATCGAGAATATCGTCGATTATCTGGAAAGCAAGTCCCAGCTTGTAGCCGTATTCTTTGGCAGCTTCAATTATCGTGCTGTCAGTGCAGCCTGCGCAGATACAGCCCATAATGCATGAGACAGAGATCAGTTCGCCTGTCTTATGACGGTACATATTTCTCAGGTTAGCCTCATCCACATCATTTCTCTGCTCATTCTGCATATCTATGACCTGTCCGCCTATCATGCCGTTTTTGCCGACAGCACGGGCAAGTTCGGAAATTATCCTTATCTTCTGCTCAGGGGAAAGCTTCTCATCGTCGGCAATAAGACCGAATGGCAGCACGGAGAGTGCATCTCCTGCAAGAATAGCCATAGCTTCACCATGAGCCTTATGGCATGAGAGCCTTCCACGTCTGTAGTCGTCATCATCCATAGCAGGGAGATCATCGTGGATAAGGGAGAATGTGTGTATCATCTCTATAGCCGCAGCAGGTGCAGCAGCATTGCCGGTATCACCGCCGAGAGCATTGCAGAAAGCGTACACAAGTACGGGACGGATCCTTTTTCCGCCTGCTTCCAGGGAATAATTCATTGCTTCAATAAGATCTTTCTGTGCCTCTGTCTCGGGAGAATGTGCATTGTACTTTCTCAGGTTCTCCTCCACAAGGCTGATGTATTCCGAAAACTTTTCCTTAAAATCACTCATATCATTTTTTCCGACGGCGCTGTACCGTCATCCTCCGTTATTTTGATCTGAGCCTCGTCAAGCTGCTTTCTGCATAATGCCGCAGCCTTAACGCCTTCGCCGTAAAGCTCCACAGCCTTTTCAAGGGGAATATCTCCCTTTTCCAGCTCTGAAACTATTCTGCTCAGTTTTGTCATATTATCTTCAAAGGTTACTTTCTCTTCCATTATATACCACCGTTCTGTTTTTCCTCATGGACTTCCTTTATCTCAGCAGATGCCGTACCTTTGCCGAAGCGGATATCAACAGTATCTCCCACGGAAATACCGTCAGTGCTGCTGAGAAGTCTGTCTCCGCTGTATACCAGCGAATAGCCACGGGACAGCACTTTTAGCGGACTGAGACTTTCAAGCCGTCCGATACGCTCGGAAAGCTGTGAGGAAAGCCTTTCCATGTAGCGCTGAAAAGCCGCCGAATTGCGCTTTTCCAGTGCGCTGAGCCGCTCGCCGGAAAGCTTCATCCTGTTCTCCGGGGACTGTGCGGCAAGCTTTGCGTTCAGCACAGTAAATCTGTCAGCCGCCCTGTCAAGTGCCGCAAATGCACTTCTCTCAGCACGGCGCTGAAGCATATCAATTTTCTCGTAAAATGTACTTATATCGGGAGCCGCCAGTTCTGCCGCTGCCGACGGAGTAGGCGCCCTCAGGTCAGCTGCCATATCAGCGATGGAAATATCCGTTTCGTGTCCCACCGCAGAAATAACGGGAACTTTGCAGTTGTAAACAGCATAGGCGACCTTTTCGGTGTTGAATGCGCTCAGGTCCTCGGATGAACCTCCGCCACGTCCAACTATGATGACATCACAGCCTGCGGCCTCCGCTCTGAGAATGCCCTGACATATGGAATCGGGAGCGCCTTCGCCCTGCACAAGTGCGTTTACGGCATAGACCTCGCAGAGAGGATAGCGGCGTGAAAGCACGTTTATGATGTCCCTGACAGCCGCACCGCTGAGAGATGTGACTGCGCCTATTTTCTTCGGCATATAGGGAACGGGGCGTTTATGCTCCGGAGCGAATATCCCCTCCTTTGCAAGCTTCTTTTTAAGCTGTTCAAGTGCAACTCCTGCCGCACCTGCGCCTTCGGGGAGGATATCGTTCACGTAAAGCTGATATGCACCGTCACGCTCGAACACATTTATGCTTCCTCTGCAAATGACAGACATACCGTCTTCGGGCGCAAATCTGAGCCTTGCCGCCGCAGAAGCGAACATAACACATTTGACGGCGCTTTCACTGTCCTTGAGTGTAAAGTACATATGACCGCTTTTCCAGTGCAGAGTAAAGTTGGATATCTCACCCTTGACCATTACTCCCTGTAAATTGCGGTCTCCTTTGAGTATAGAACCGATATATTTGTTTATCTGTGTAACTGTAATTACAGGCATTTACTTTTCTCCTGTGTATTTAAGATATCCGTAGATAGCCACTCCCGACGCATTATCGCAGGAAAACTGCGGCTCGGCAAAGCTTGCGTCATTATAAAGGGAAATTATGCGGTCACGGATAAGCTTGTCCGACATTACTCCTCCTGCAAACACAAGCGGGAGTCTGCCGTACTTTTCGATAGCCTTATCAGTCATGGCAGTCACTGTCACGCATATGGTATCAAGGCAGAATTTAGCTATATTCTCAGGCTTTTCACCCTTATTCAGCATATCCCTGCACTTGTTCTCCACACCCGAAAGGCAGCAGCTGCTGTCCTTCAGAACAGCCTTGACCTTGCAGGACTTGTCAGCCTTCATTGCCAGCTTTTCAAGTTCGGGTCCGCAGGGAAACCGGAGCCCCAGCATAACGCCTGTACGGTCCACCACCTGACCGGCTTTCAGGTCAAGAGACGTACCGACTTCGGTTATCTTTATGATATCTTCTGCATCGGGCTCGCAGTACAGGCAATCGGTAGTGCCTCCGCTTACATGGAAAGCAATAAAGGGCTGACTGACCAGTTCCATCCTGTCTGCGGAATACAGCGCAGCGAGGATGTGACCCACCTGATGGGAAGTGCGGAACAGCGGTATATCGTTCACTGCCGAGAGTGAGCGTCCGAATCCTTCGCCGCAGAGAAAGCATGGCATATAGGAGCCTTCAACATTTCTCGGACGTACAGACGCAGAAACGGCGGCAGGCTTCATGCTGCCGTGTTTACTGCGGAGTTCCTCTATCATATCGGGAAGCTGCTTTGTATGGTGAAAAACAGCGTCGCTCTGCCTCAGTCCCAGTTCGCCCTGTTTTACGGGGAGAAGCCTTTTCACCTGAACTATCCTGTTCTCTTCGCTTATGTAGAGAGCGGCGGATGTGGTGTAATTACTGGTATCTACTCCGAGAAATTCAGGCATTGTCCGACTCTTTCTGCTTCTGATCCCTTGAAAATGCGCCAAGTACGCCGTTTATGAATTTGGAATCCTCATTGTAGGAATATGTGTTAGCCAGATTGATGGCTTCACTGATAGCCGCATTCATAGGTGTATTGTCATCGTAGAGCGACTCATAAATAGCTATTCTCAGTATAGCTATATTGAGCTTTGATATTCTTGAAAGTGACCTTGACTTGCTGTAGCCTGCGATGATGCTGTCCAGTTCCTCAGCGTGTGCAAGTGTGCCCTCAACTATCTTCTTCACCTCATCGTTTACGATTATCTCATCGATCTCCTCAGCGATATCGTAAAGCTCGGTTATATCATCATCACGCAGAAGCTGTTCAAAAACTAGCTTGAATGCGCTGTCTCTTATTTCACGTCTTGACATTTTCTACTCCTTTATCTTATTCAAAAGCAACTCCGCCCACAGTCACATTGACTCTTGCAACGGGAACGCCTGTCATATTCTGAACATTTTCCTTAACAGCGGTCTGGACCTCCTGAGCAACGTTTACAGCCTTTACACCGCTTTTTACGACGATACTCATATCGATCGCAGCTACATCGCCTATCATGCTGATCTTTATAGGACCGTTATTTCTGAGTTTGCTCATCTTGCCGACTTCACCTGCCAGCTTAGCCACGCCCTTCACATCGAGAGCAGTAAGACGGGCAACGGTAATGATTACGTCGTCGGATACTTTCAGTTTGCTTGATGCAGATTTTTTGATATCTTCAGCTTCCATATTTTTGACCTCCGTTCGGAATTGCTTTTTGGTTTATCATTTTAGCCAGGATAAACCCTCACTTATATATTATACCAGAAAATTTCCGATTGTACAACTATTTTACCTCAAAAATTCTTATATTTTCAGCAGAAACATCTGACTGGCCGAGAATTATGTCCTTTATGGAAGCTGCCTGTGCCTTGTCAAGGCCTTCTGTCTTCACGACGACCTTTGCAGATTCGCCGTCAAGGTATGCAACGCAGTCCTGAAATCCCTGAGCTTTTACCAGAGATTCGATAGTTCCCTCGCTTTCGATCAGCTTTGAGACCTCAACTGCATCCAGCGCCTTAGCCACCTGTTCATCCTCAGTCACATCGCCTCCGCCAATCATAGCCTGCAATGTCTGAATAGCCTCATCACGGTTGTTCATCTTGTCAAGTCTTGCCTGAGCGAAATAATCGTCAGCGGCAGGCTTTGCTTCGGCATTTACAAATTCAGTCTCGCCGTAGTTCATTTCCTCTGCCTCGTCCGAAACAGAAACTATCTTGTCAGGCTCCTTTATTTCGGGGGCAGTTGTGTAGTTTATGTACACCGCAACCGCCAGCATAAGAGTGAGACAGCTCATGATTATCTGCTTTTTTCCGATTATCATTGATGGTTTCTTCATAGTAATTCTCCTTATCCAAGTTTTGTTACATATACTTTCCCTGTCGGGATATCAAGTGCAGCCGAAGCCGCTTTGTGCAGTCGTTCCTGTACCGCAGCGCTGTCGCAGCCCGAAGCCGCAATGACTGCGCTGCATATTTCGGGAGTCCGCACAGTCTCCACAAGAGCCTTTTTCTCGCTGCCGCTGCCTGTCATAACATATTTCTCTTCCTCCTCCACACGGCCATCCGACCTTGAATGCTTTCCCTCGGAAGCGTAGATATACCGCTCATTGCTGCCCACTGAAAGATAGACCTTCACCTCCCCTGCACCGTCTATCCTGCTGAGGAAGGATGCAAGCCTTTTCTCGGTATCCGTGCAGTATGTTTCTGCTTCCGAAAGGATATCTCCCGAAACCGTCACAGTCTCCTCCCCGGCTTTTTCGGGCAGCAGCGATGATATCATTATCAGCAGCAGCCCTGCCGTCCCCAGTACAGCTATTGCTGACGAAAACTTCTTTCTCCCTGTCATTTCTTTCAGCTTATCAAGGATATCCATTTACTACCTCCGTTGTCCCTCCAAGACAGCTTTTCACAATGTCCGCCGCCTTTTCAAAGTCATCAGCCTCAACAATGACTTTACTAATTATTATGCTGCCGTCCTCTGAAATATTAACCTCCGCCGTAACTTTTTCGCATATCGTCCCCGAAGCCATGATCTGCTCAGTCAGCACCTGCGAAATATTCTCCGAAGCCTGCCTTGTAAGCTCAGATTCGTACTCATCCCGTGAAAAACTGTACTCAGCAATTTCATAATCACTGAGCTCAGGAAGTTCAAAGCTGAATTTGCCATTTACAAATGGCGAGATGAGCACGGCTGCGAATATCATTTTCAGTATCACCTCCGCTTTACGGCAAAGTGCCGAATCTGAAACTAAATTCCTGACGCCGTATATGCCTGCCGACACAAAGCAAAGTGCCGCTGCTATTCCCTTTATGTTTTCCATGATCAGTCACCGCAGCAATTGAGGAGAATCCCGGTACACAGAATGAAGATGACCGAATAGCAGACCAGTACGCTCTGTATGACAGCAAGTCCACTATCAAGGGCATCCAGAAGCTTTGTCATACTGTTAACCGAAAAAAGCTCTGCCGCCGCCGAGGATATCCACATGGCCAGCCTGAAAGCCGCTATTTCTATGACAGGCGGAAGCATGATAACTATAATAGCCGATGCCCCCACTGCTCCCACCGAACTGCGTATCACATCAAAGCTTCCACGGACTGTAGAATATGCTTCTGCAACCGCTCCGCCAACTATAGGAACAGCTCCCGAAATCGCCAGTTTTACTGCCTTTGAAGCTGCGCCGTCCGCTTTAGATGCGATAGTGCATTTCATTGTAACAACTCCCGTAAACAAAGTCATAGCCGAAGTCATAAACCATAGCACCGCCTTTTTGATAAGTCCCACCAGCTTTTCAAGGGATGAATCCGCAAATACACTGCCCGAAACTGCAAGGGCGGTTATTGCTCCCACCAGCGGAATAAGCACGTTTTCCGTTACACGAACTATGAATTCCGAAGCCGCAAGGATGAAAATGTTGTACGCTCCTGCCGAAGCAAGGCTGCCAACTGCGGCAGTCAAGCCTGCAAATACAGGCACGAACACCGAAATGAAGCCGCCTGTCCTGTTTACTGCGGAAAAAGCATCATCGTAAACTCCCATGACCTCGGGGATAAGCACCGCCGCCGCAGCAAGAACAGAGATAATACCGAGATTCGTTTCGCTCACGGACGTACTGATAACAGCTGAAAGAACTATTACTGTCAACATGACCGCAAGAACTTTCAGCGGAGCTTTCACTCGCTCTGCCAGCTTGTCCCTGACAGTTCCGGCTATAGCAGTCAGATCGAAGTCAGCGGCATCAGCAGTCGATATTTCCGCATCCTCAGCTGCCAGAGCATCATCAAGTGCCGACCATATCGCAGTATCTTCAGCACGTGCAGTCACAGGTATCAGAAGAATAATTACTGCTGTCAGAGTCCACAGAAACAGAGCCGCTTTTTTCAGCATCACAGCACCTCCTTTATCATATCCACTACAGCCCTAAGCAGCGGCATACTCATGTATGTCAGCGCCATTTTTCCCCATAGCACAGCTGCTGCCGCCATTGCTGATTCTCCGCTGTCAATGCAGATATTTCTCGTTATATCCGTTACAATGCATATGGCCGCCGATTTGAAGATCAACGCTGTATATCCCTCATCCAGTCCTGCCGCCGCAAAAAGCTCGCCAAGCTCAGAAATTACCGAGCCCAGCATTTCGGCAGCTCCTACAATTACCGCACAGCTTACAAAAATAGTGAGCAGCAGTGATTGTTCTCTGCAATACTGCCTGAGCAGAACCGCCACGACCGCCGCACAAATGCAGAAAACTGCCACCTGAAAGCAATTTTCTACCATAGGCCGAACACCGTCTTGACTGTGTTGAACAAGTCGCCTATCTCCTCCACTATCAGCACCAGAACAACGATAAGCCCGGCCAGCGTTGTCATCATCGCCTGTTCTTCACGCTCCGCCCGTTTCAGCACCAGATTCAGCACCGCCACGATTATTCCCGTGCCTGCGATCTTAAAGATGAGATCTATATCCATTTGCCGCACCTTTCCTAAATAATTGCTATTCCTGCCATCAGTCCGAACAATATCCCTGCCGCCCTGTAAAGCCTTCCGTATTTTGCGTATTCAGCGGATCGGCGTTCCCTCAGTTCAGCAGCAAGTTCCGTCAGACTGCTTAGCATTGCCATCTGACCGTCATAATCGGATGTACCCAGTTCTTTGCAGTAGCGTATAAGCAGAGTTTTCGCTTCGCTGTCAGTCACCGAATTTTCAACACTTCTTAACAGTAACTCGTTGATATCCGCATCCGGTGAAAGCTCCCCGGGGATCTCCGAAAAAATGACCGATTCCGCTTTCAGCTCGCCAATTATCTCCCATGTGTCACATCCGCTGCGAATGAGACTGCTCGTCCTTCTTATTATAATAAGGATTTCATCGCATATCGTCAGCTTGCCCCTGTAACTGTCCGACCGTGACATTCCCCATAGAAATCCGCATATCACTATAAGGCTCGCTCCCGCAAATCTTATTAACATTTTTCATGCTCCTTATCTCTCTTACTCCCCGTCCGCTGCTGTGAAGAAATGCTGCTTTTTCAAATGCACCTATATTTAACAGCGTCCTCACAACGCTCCTTCTGAGAAGTTCTTCCACGCTGTCAGCATGAATAGTCGCAATAAATTTCACACCACAGCCGATCCCTTCACGGATAGCCTCGGTGTCACTGCTATCAGCAATTTCATCGCAGAAAATATACCCGGGCGAAAGTGTCCTGACTGCGCTGATAATACCGTCGTGCCGGCTTTTTCCTGTGATTATATCAGTCAGCATCCCAACATCGTTAGCAGGCTTTCCCTTTATAACAGCTGCAATTTCGTTCCTGCTGTCAATAAGCGTACACTTTACCGCATTCCCGTACAGCCTGCACAAGTCCCTGAGGATCGTCGTCTTTCCTGAATTGACAGCACCGCAGATGATCAGACTCCGCCCACAGGTACTGCTGAACAATTCCTCGCCGCAACCGATCACCTGACGGGCTATGCGGAAATTCATGGAGCTTATATCCTTCAGCTTTCCTCCTTCGGAAAAAGTACCGCTTATTCCGACTCTTACACCATTTTCGAGAACAAAACATCCTTCAGTTAATTCCTTTTCATGACTGTAGACAGAATAACGGCTGAGCCTTGAAAGGATATTTTTCAGCTGCTCAGTTGTCACCATGATTGAGCCGCTGTTGAATTTTGCTGAAAGGCTGCCATCCCTGCAAAGGAATCTACATCCGTTCCTGTCACACACCGCCGCTCCTCTGCCGTTGTAAAGTCTGATCTCAGAAGCTTCGGAAACTGCTTTTTCTGCTTTCATAAGAGGAACTCTTATATCCTCGGTCATATAGTTGCAAATAGTCATAATGCTTGTACATTTCATGCCCTGTTCACCTCCTATGTTCAATTCTATTCACAGGCTATCCGCTTTATGACAAAAAAAGGACGCCGAAGCGTCCATAAAAAAACAGCACACCGAAGTGTGCTGTAATTTTTTGAATTATTCCTTTACACCACCAAGAGCAACACCAGCGATGATGAATCTTGAAAGGAGTATGTAAATAATTACAATAGGAAGAATTGAAAGTGCAATTGCCAGATATACTGCACCATAATCAGTGAACTTATCTGAAGCCTGCATAGCAGAGATCATCATTGGGAGAGTCTTCTGCTTGAAGTTAGAGCTGATAAGGATCATGTTAGGTGTATAGAAGTTGTTCCAGCTTGCGATGAAAGCAAAGATTGACTGTACAGCGATAGCCGGCTTCATCATAGGAATTGCAATTGAGATGAATGTTCTGAACTCAGAGCATCCGTCGATACGTGCAGCCTCAACGATCTCAAGTGGGAATGAGGACTTCATGTAAGAACGCATGAAGTAAACAATAGCAGGAGCAGCGATCGCAGGGATTATAAGAGGCCAGTAAGTATCTGTCAGTTTCAGTTTCAGCATGAATGCTACGAAACCTGCAGAAGTAACCTGCATAGGTACCATCATTACAAGGAGAATAATTGTATAAGAAATTTCCTTGAGTTTGAAGTCGTAAACATGGATGCCGTAAGCTGTCATAGCTGAGAAGAAAACGTTCAGGAATGTAGCACAAACTGTGATAATAAAGCTGTTCTTATAACCGATGAAAGCGTTAAAGATAGTCAGATAGTTAGTATCCTTGAATACCTTATCGATGTTCTTGCCGAGATTTGTGCCCGGTAAGAAAGAGATACCGTTAGCGATCTCAGTAGAACTTCTTGTAGCATTGATGATAAGAATGTAAATAGGAAGCAGACAGATTATTGTCAGAATAATGAACCAGATCGTCAGTATAGTGGACTTTAATCTGAGCTTAGCAGTATAGTTGTCCTTAGCATCACCATATGTTTTGCTCATTTTACTCATACACCATAACCTCCAAACTGCTTAGAAGCAAACTTCTCACGCTTTGCATTCTTCTTCATCATCTTCTTCTTAGCGATTGCATCCTTGTCTCTTGTCATGTAGAATGCGATACAGCCGAGGATGAGAGTAATGAAGAACAGAATAACAGATGCAGCACCTGCGTATCCCATCTTAGGATCGACCTGATCGTGGAAATACTCATAAATGTATACAGCAACTGTCTTGAGGTTATTGCTTACCTTATTAGGATCCTTATGATAGAGATAAGGAATATCGAACATCTGGAGACCACCGATCATAGATGTTACAAGAGTGTAAGCGAGGATCGGGCTCAGAAGAGGAAGAGTGATCTTCCAGAAAGTCTGCATACCTGTAGCACCGTCGATGCTTGCAGCCTCGAACAGTGATGGGTTGATACCCTGGATACCTGACATGAGCATGATCATAGTATTACCGAACCACATCCATGTCTGGATAAACATAACTACACCACGGGACTGCCACATACCCGTAATGAACTTGATAGTGTCATACTTTTCAGAAACGGAATCCTGATTTACGATACCCATCTTGTGTAAGAGAAGGTTGAGAGCACCAGGGCCGTTTTCTGCTTCACCACAGAGCTGAAGGAAAAGAACAGCAACTGAAGCGGCAGTAATAATGTTAGGAAGGTACATAACTACCTTGAAGAAGCCCTTTCCCGGGATCTTAGTATTTGCTTCTGTGAACCATACAGCAAGTGTAAGAGACAGGATGAGCTGAGGGATAAAGTTACCAACCCACAGTATTATTGTATTTTTGAATGACATGAAAAAAGTTTTGCTGACGTTCTTGGCAGTACGATTACCGACAGCAAAAAGAATAGTCTTATAGTTGTCAAGGCCGATGAAGTGTGAATCCTTGTTATCCTGGAAAGAAAGGATAAAGGTATTGATCAGTGGCCATAACTGGAAAAAGAAATAAACGAGAAAGAACGGCAGAATGAACAGATAGCCATATTTAGCATAGCTGATTGATTTTATTCGCCTCTGTGCAGCTGATGCCATACACAAAACCCTCCATGTAGAATAATTTTGATAAATATGCGCCTACGGAATACAGCTGTATTCCGTAGGCAACATCTTAGAATCTTAATTTAGACTCTGGAATTATTCATCCCAATCGAGTGATGTGATGTCCTCAGATACGAGATCCTTGAATGCTTCAACTGTCTCATCCCATGTAGCGCCACCGTCGAGGAAGTTCTCCTTAACAGCGTTGATGAAGTCAGTCTTAACTGTTGCATCGTACTCTGTGATAAGGCCGTTGAAGTTGATCTGCTTAGCGTTCTCAGCAAGTGCAGCGTAGAAGTTCTGGCCGCCCATGTTGTCTGTGATCTTCTGGTTGAATACAGTGTCAGAAGAAATGAGGTCATCCATAACCTTGCTGTTGTTTACATACTCAGGCTTAGATGTTGCGTATGCAGCCATCTGAGCTTCGTCTGATGTAGCAGATACGATAAAGTCACGAGCCTCTTCACCGTTATCAGTCTTAGGATTAACAACGATCCAAGTACCGCCCCAGTAGAATGGCTGAGGACCCTCACAAACAGCCCACTTGCCGTATGTAGCGCCGCCTTCGCCGCCTGCAGCATCGAGAGCGAATCCGCCGAAGCCCCAAGTTGATACGAAGTAACCCATGCAAGTATCGTTTGTACCAGCTGCTGTCCACTCATCTGACCACTGGCTGTTCTTTGTGATACCGCCGCAATCCCAGAGTTCCTTAGCTGTGTTAGCGAAGTCCTCACAGAAGTCATCGATCTGGAGCTTGTTGTCAACTACCCAAGGAGTTGTACGTCCGCAAGCGTAAGCCTGCCACATACCGCCGAGAGTATCAGCGAGAGCTGTCTTACCGCCTGAAGCCTCAGAAACTTCCTTAGCAGCAGCAACGAACTTATCCCAGTCGCCGATCTTTTCCTGCATAGCATCAGGATCCTCAACGCCGAGGAAGTCCTTAGCGAGGTCAGATCTGTAGTAGAATCCACCTGCTGCAGCCTGCCATGAAACGCCCTTACGAACGCCGTTCTTGTCCTTACCGATCTCATCTGTGTAAGAATAGATGTTAGCGAAATCGCTGTCGCCAAGACCGAGCTTGTCGAGAGCAAGTGTCTTCTCATCGTCGTTGATGTACTTGAGAGCCCAGTCAGCTTCACAGAAGTAAACATCGAGGTCGTCGCCGCTCTTGAAGAGGTTGTCGTACTTCTCAGAAGCTTCGCCGCCGCCTACACCGAAGTTGATGAAGTTGATGCTTGAATCTGCTGAGTTGTCAGCAACTGCTGCAGCGTCAAGACCCTTCCACTGTGCGATGAGGTAAGGTACGTCATCTGCGTTCCAAGCAGCAACTGTGAATGTGTCTCCGCCTGTGCCTACAGAAGCGTCGATCTCACCGCTCTCTGCTGGAGCAGACTCTTCCTCAGAAGACTCTGCCTCTGAAGACTCCTCTTCAGATGACTCTTCCTCAGATGACTCCTCAGCTGAAGACTCAGCCTGTGAAGAAGATGAAGAAGACTCTGTTGTGCTGTCGCCACAGCTTGCAAATGCAGTAGCTGTCATAGCGAGAGTAGCTACTAATGCTAAAGTTCTCTTAAGTGTGTTCATTAGATTTTTCCTCCTTAAATATGTATATCATACCTCTTGCGGGTACAATATTCTGAAAAATGGTAAATGGTGTGTTACGGATCCCTCAAGGGCTTGTTCAGCCCGTGTGAATGTCCTCACCATAGGCTTAAACATCACCCTTCGTTCACCGTTGTCGGCTGCTATTTGGCGCAGCCTTATAGAACATGGACCTTACGTCCGTTTGTTTCATCACAAAGACAATCAAAGCATTACGGATTACCCAAATATGAAGCCCGGGTCTGCAACTGAGGCGGCACATGGATGCGGATGTGTTCTCCGCAGGCATGGGTCATTGCTTTCGCTGTTTTCCCGTGGCAGTCAAACCCGTGTGCGATTCATCAGGGATCCTACCAAGTACGGCATTATCCAAGCCCCTTCACACTACAATGTTTCGGACTGCTTTTGTACTTAAAATATACAGTATTTTTTGTCCAAAGTCAACGGTTTGAATCGTTCCTTAATCTTTTTTGAACAGACTGTACATTTTCAACACCGATTTTTTAGCAATTATTACACAAATAAAAGACCGAATTTCAAAAAGTTACAAAACGGTAAAGATGTGATAATGACGTTTATTACACTCAATGAGGTATATTCTTTTATTGCTATTGCCTAAGCGTTACAAAAACGAGCCCTGTAATTGGTCGTTTTTCTAGCATAATTATACATATGGTACAACTTGACTAATTTATTACAGATGATTTAGCGTAATAAGTAAGTATTTCTGTAGCATCTCTTCCGTCGATGATGTCATTGCTGTCCATATCACAGTACGGAATAATGTCCTCATCAAGGATACCTTCACCGCCTGCTGATATCTTAGCGTAATGTGTCAGCACCAGTGTAGCATCTCTGCCGTCTACTATTCCGTTCTTATCTGCATCACGTTTCAGAAGCAGTGTGAGCAGTTTCGCTTTTGATGCAAACTCTGATTCAGTTGCTTTCTTCATTATTATATATTGTGTCTTTGATACATCTGTAGGATTTATCAGATTGAGCGCCCATAGTATCGTTGAAAGGTCTTCTTCGTTGTCAACACCGTAGCGGTCTGACATGAGTTTCACAAAACCTTCTCTGTCATTCTCATATTTGTAATACTCCAGATAGTTTTCTATCGGCTGTTTTTCATCTTCGGGTATAAATATGCATCTGATAGTATCATCCTCAAACACCGGCTCGCCGTCTTGTATTGTATAAGCCGGCATCTTTTCCGGGAAATCAGGAGCTTCAGGAACTTTCACAACAAGTTCCTCGCTTGCAAACAGTTTATCCGTGGCCTTCATCCTGAAAGTAAAAGTCTCACCGGGAATAATTCTCACACACGTTCTTACAATGCCGTCTTCCTCTGTGTGGTGTGATGATATTCTTCCGTCCAGATCCACGAATTCCGTACTGTTTCCGGTTTTTATCTGAGCATCTTTTTCTCCGAATTCTTCAAAGAATAGAATATCTTCCCGGCCATAGTCGATCACTCTATCTGCGATCTTTCTTCTTTCCGGGACAGATATCTCAAATTCATTACCGCCATCTTTCACAGTAAGCCTCTGTCCGGCATAAGCTCCCACATCAGAGCCTGTGATAAGTCTCGTTCCATCGGGGGCATACACCTCGGAATTACCCGAAATTTTAAGCTTTTCCGTCTCTGTGTCGAAGGAGACAGGGCTTCTGCTCACCACTACCGTCACGGTATTGTCAAGAGCGTTTTCCTTTTTCAGCTCAAACTCAAATACGGTCTCTCCCAGCGGAATATCGAACTGTTCTGTCATCTGATAGTTGAATACTGTCTCGCCGTTGTATGTGATATCACAGTCGGAAACAGGGAAAAATCTCACCTTGTCATTGGCTGTGGGAAGTTCTATATGATACTTACTTGCGCTTATCTTCTCCGCATAAGACAACTTCGGAGAGTAATATTCCGGTGTTACGTCGTAGCCGAAGCTGAAAAACTCCGCTTTTGCAGGATGATAATTTCTTTTTGACAATCCGCTTTCGGGTGTATGGGCTACTAAAACCTCATCTTTCTTAACAGGGATCGGCTCCGTATACTCGAATTCCTTGCTCATGCCGTTCTCGTCTGTAATATGATATAGTATCTTATCCACTCCCGAAGCGGTCAGTTCAATACATTCGTTCAGCGGAACAGCTCCCGAAGGATGGGAGAAATGGACTGTATCCACGGAATTTCCGAAAGCTTTAAGGCTGATATTGCCCATGATAATGCTGACGTCACTGTGCTCAAAAAGCTCAGTGTAGTGTGCCATCTGTCGGTCAGCTCTTTCCTTTTCCTCAACATCTTCTTCCTCAAGGCCATCGTAAAGTTCTTCGCTGAATATCTGAAGAAGCTCTTCTTTCTCCTCTTCGCTGTAATCATAGTTTCCCGCATCAGAGGAACTCCACTCGTTCCCGTCGGGACTGAAGAAGCTTTCGTTTTCACCTGTATACCAGCATATCCCGTCATACGTGGTGTAGCTTCCGATATTCTCAATCTCACCCGTTTCCCTGTCCTTAGCGATAAGAACAGTTTCAAGAGGCACCACAAACGCCGATTCTGCGCTGCTTATCTTCACCACAACGGAGAAATATTCATCTCCTCCCACAGGTACAGCCTCGTCAAGGGGGATCGTGAAGTATCCCGTAAGATCGGAGTGTCCCTTTGTAACGGATGAAGGCGTTCCCGATGACGGATCGGCAGGATCCTGAAGTCCGCTGTAGACCGTTACTTCGTAATCCGTTGAGGGATTCATGAAATACGTTGACACAGCTTCTATCTGACACTGACAGTCATTTTTGAAAACATTGGCCATATACGACGGAGTTCCTTCTGCAAGATCGGCATCGTCCTCCGCAGCCGCCATGGTCTGAACAGGAATGTAGCTGTCATGCTGGAAGTTATACTGGTAGTTCTCCTTGTCGCCCATTTCATATGTGGTAAATTCGCTCAGGGACTTGTCATAGTAGGATATCCATATGTAGCCGTCATTGCCGTAGGCGGAGCCCCAGCTGTTCTTCGCAAGCCATGCGCCGTTTCCTTCGGGTCTGACGTTGAAATTTTCAGCAGGATAATTGTCGTCCCAGCCGGCGATCATTACTGCATGATTTGCAAATCTCGGCTTCTTATTGCAGTTTGTTGTGCCGTAGACGCCGTTGAAATACTTCTCGGAATCGGAGCAGAACGTCACATCCACACCTTTGCCGTCCATCACCGACTGCTTTATGACTGCATTGACCTGATCCATATTTGTCCTGTCAGTATCATAATCAAGCAAAACAGCATTTTCAAGATGGAAAACACCGGATCCGTTTCCCACAACCACGTCAAACGGATCTTTCAGCGAATCGAGCGAATCATACGGCATAACGCTTTCAAATTCTGGACCTATCCACTGGGACCACAAATTCACCACTATGGATGAATTTCCGCCGTAATCAAGTATCTCATCGATATCATCTGACGGCGGTTCTATCTGCCCCAATCCTCCATAGGAATAATAAGCGGTATGAAGCTCCGAAAGATCAACATCAGGCATTCGTCTGACTATATCCGTTTCAGCCGCTGCCGCTGATGAATGAGCCCAGCAGGTGCCGTGTCCTGACTGATTTTTGACCGACGTTACCGCTCCGTGCTCTCTCATGTCATATGCCGACGGGAAGCTGTTTTCAGCCGCCGCCGAAACTGTAAGCGGAGTATACTGCGCCATGGGGAGCACTTCGCTCATGTCGCCGCCTATGCTTCTCTTCAGATCGGGCGCAGAAAAAGCTATCCCCGAATAGGACGGCCGTGCAGAACGCTCCTGAGGCAGCACAGTCTCGCTGATATTTATGCGGACAGCCGCCTGTGCAGGCTGAGATACACATAGCAGCGACTCAAGCAGTGCAGTGACAAACACAGCACATCTTGTTCTTTTCTTCATCTGATACCTCCATTTTATATTGAACAGCGATCTTTCTTTCAGCTGCCCGGTATCTTTTTGTTTTATACATATATAATATAGTATACCACAATCCGTGAAAAAAGCAAATTACAATTTGGTCACAAAT
>ACOK01000049.1:12019-15787 GCA_000174895.1 Ruminococcus flavefaciens FD-1 | reverse complement strand
GCCTCGGTGTCAGGAGAGAGGAATACCTCACCGGTATATCCGTCAACTGCGGCAAACATACCGTCTGACACAGCTGAGAGAAAATCATCACCTGCACCGATAACGGCAGGGATATTCATATTCCTTGCCAGTATAGCTGTGTGAGAATTTGAAGAGCCGTGAGATGTAACAAAAGCGAGGACCTTGTTCTTGTCCAGCAGAACGGTTTCGCTGGGAGCCAGATCGTCTGCACAGATTATCACTTTTTCGTCGCTGCTGTTCTCCTGAGAACCGTCGTCTGAAAGGCAGGCGATAATGCGATTCGATATATCCTTTACGTCTGCGGAGCGCGCCTGCATATAGGCATCGTCCATAGACGCGAACATTTCTGAAAAGTTATCGGCGGTCACCGAGACTGCATATTCTGCATTGACAGACTGAGTGTCGATAATACTTTCGATGGACTCGTTGTAATCGTCATCTTCGATCATCATCATGTGTATCTCAAAGATCTGAGCATTCTGCTCACCGACCTCCTTGAGTGCCTTGTCATATATTTCCTGAAGCTGAGCTGTTGCCGCTTCCTTTGCGGCTTCCAGTCTTTTCTTCTCGGCAGCTGTATCCCTGACGTGTATTCGCTTTACAGTTGTGTCCCTTCGTTTGAAAACAGAGATCTTACCGATAGCTACAGCACCGTAAACTCCCTTGCCTTTGAAAATGGTCATATTGATGCACCTCCTTTAAAGGTATGGGACAGCAGTGATGCCGTCCCATTTTCGTTTGGAATTATTCGCCGAAACCGTTCTCGAACATTGCAGCGAGTTCATCAAGAACTGCCTGCTCGTTACCGCCGTTAACGACTATTTCCACTTCGGTGCCCTTTTTGAGTCCCGCTGCCATGATCTGCATGACATTTTTAGCCTTGATGTCCTTATCATTGGCTTTGAGAATGACCTCGCTTTCTGAATGAGCCTTGACAGCCTTTGCGATCATACCTGCGGGTCTCATGTGCATACCTTCTGCGTTTACGATAGTTACCTTTTTTGATACCATAAATTTTCACTCCTTATAATAATGATTTGTTTTATGCGTTCTGAGGATGCTTCTTTTTGAGCAGAGCCAGCATTAACATTCCAACTACTGAGCCGATGGCAAGTGCTATAACATACTGGAGAGGGTGTCCTACCACAGGGAATACGAATATACCGCCGTGAGGAGCTCTGAGCGTACAGTCGAATGCCATTGATATGCCGCCTGCTGTTGCCGCACCTACGATACAGGAGGGGATCACTCTTGCAGGGTCAGCTGCGGCGTAGGGGATAGCGCCTTCTGTTATGAAGCTGAGTCCCATAATGTAGTTGACGGGACCGTTCTTGCGTTCCTCCTCGGTAAATCTGTTTTTGAAGAATGTGGTAGCCAGTGCTATAGCGATAGGGGGGACCATACCTCCTAACATTACTGCTGCCATGATATTGAAGTTGCCCTGAGAGATAGCAGCAACGCCGAATACATAGGCTGCCTTGTTAAAGGGACCGCCCATGTCTATCGCCATCATACCTCCGAGTATGCAGCCAAGGAGGATCTTGCTCGAGTCGCCCATGCTGTTGAGGAAGTTGGAGAGACCGTCGTTAAGAATGCCCATTACAGGGTTGACTGCACACATCATGATGCCGACAATGGCGAGTCCTCCGAGAGGATAAATGAGTACGGGCTTGATACCGTTGAGAGCCTTGGGCAGCTTATTGCACGCCTTTTCCAGGCAAAGTGTGAAGTATCCGCCGATAAAGCCCGCCAGCAGCGCACCGAGGAAGCCTGAGGGAACGTCTCCTCCCGGAGATGCAAAGGTTGCACCTGCGGCTGCCATTGCACCTCCTGCCATACCGACAAGGAAGCCGGGGCGGTCAGCGATGCTGAGTCCGATATATCCTGCAAGCACAGGTATCATGAACTGGAAAGCGTAGTTTCCGATAGTCTTGAACCATGCCGCAGTCGCAAGGTGGGAACCGAAATCACCGTCCTGAGGAGCGCCCCCGAAGGAGTCTATCAGGAAGGCTATCGCGATAAAAATGCCTCCTGCAACAGTGAAGGGCAGCATATTTGAAACGCCGTTCATGAGGTGTTTGTAAAGCTTTCTTCCGAAGCCTTCGCTGTCAGATGTGCTCGATGAGCTGCTGTCGGCTTCGCCCTCATGATGATATACGGGAGCGTCTCCTGCTTCGATGCGGTTTATAAGCTCCTCGGGGATCTTGATACCATCTGATACCTTGGTCTTTATGACTTTTTTGCCGTTGAAACGCGCCATGGAAACGGTCTTGTCTGCGGCAACGATGATTCCGTCACAGGCGTCTATCTCCTCCTGAGTGAGGATATTCTTTGCACCACCTGAGCCGTTTGTCTCTACCTTAATGGAGATGCCCAGCTTTTTGCCTGCTTTTTCAAGAGCCTCGGCAGCCATATAGGTGTGGGCAATACCCGTCGGGCAGGCGGTTACCGCAAGAACTTTATATCCGTTTTCGGATCTTTCTTCAGCAGCAGGTTCGTCGGGATATTTCTCCTTCTCCATATCGTCGATGACCTTCAGGAACTCATCAGCGTCCTTGGCTTTCATAAGGTCGTCTCTGAAATCCTCGTCCATGAGTATAGTCATAAGTCTGGACAGAACTTCAAGATGAACATCTCCGTCATTGGGGGCTGCTATCATAAACAGCAGATTTGAGGGCTCATCATCAAGGGCTTCGTAATCAACTCCATCCGGAACTGTCATTGCCGCCAGTGATGGAGCCTTTACAGCTTCACTTTTTGCGTGTGGTATTGCAATTCCTTCGCCAACAGCGGTCGAACCCTTTTCCTCTCTTGCGAGGATGCCTTTTTTATAATCTTCCTTATCGGCGATATTTCCGCCTTTTACCTGAAGGTCTATGAGCATATCGATAGCTTCGGATTTTGACTTTGGGGAAGCGTTTAGCTTGATGCTATTTTTGCTGAGCAGATCTACAATTCTCATGAGCTATTCCTCCTTACTGTTGTAATATCAGAGCTGAGCGAGCAGCTCTTCGATCTTGGTTTTTACTGCCAGTCCGTCTGAGAAAGCTGTGGCTCCTCCTGCGGCGGTACCGAGCTTTAATGCGTATTCATAGTCGCCGTTCTGAGCTCCGGTCAGAAAACCTGCTACCATGGAATCTCCTGCACCGACCGAGTTTCTGACTTTTCCCTTGCAGACGCCGCAGCGGTGGCATTTACCGTTCTCGTCAATAAGCATAGCTCCGTCACCAGCCATTGAGATCAGAACATTTATAGCTCCCATGTCTTTCAGTTTTCGGGCATAGCGCTCTATTTCTTCATCTTCCGAAAGGGTTACTCCGAACATCTCACCAAGCTCATGATTATTTGGCTTGATGAGGAAGGGCTTGTACTTCAAAACGTTGAGCAGAAGGTCATTTGTGGCGTCAACAACTGTCCTGATCTTTCTGTCCGAAAGTCTCTGCATGATCCTCTCATAGATGTCCGATGGAAGACTGGAAGGGATACTGCCTGCAAGCACGAGCGTATCACCGTCTGACAGCTTGTCCAGCTTTACGAAAAGTGCTTCCAGCGCCTCGTCGTCTATGTGCGGCCCCTGACCGTTGAGTTCGGTTTCTTCGCCGGCTTTGATCTTGACATTGATCCGGGAGTTGCCGGTTTTCAGTCTTACGAAATCTGATTTTATGCCCATTGCCTTGATACCGTTTTCGATAGCCTCGCCTGTGAAGCCTGCGGTGAAGCCCAGAGCAATGGACGGTGTNNNTANNT
>ACOK01000049.1:0-12009 GCA_000174895.1 Ruminococcus flavefaciens FD-1 | reverse complement strand
CCTCAAATAGACTCGTGTAAAAACTTCTTTATGAGTACAGCGGTTAATGACCGTCACTTTTTATAGTATCTTCATTCTGTAATTTTTCCAGCTTTGCGATATAGGCGCAGAGCTTTTTTGTTTTTCCGCTGTCGAAATCGATGGTAACAACGATATCGTCACTTATAGGGAGGATATCGGTCACCGTTCCCTTGCCGAAGAGACGATGAACGATCCTGTCCCCGACTTTGAATGTTTCAGCCATTATTATTCTGTAGGCATGAGCAGTGCAGCGATGATATATGCAAGCACTCCCGAGCCTGAGCAGCATCCTAAGATCACTGCGATAATTCTGACGAGGGTAATGTCAGCGTTAAAGTATTCTGCAATTCCTGTGCATACGCCGCAGATAAGCTGACCTTCTGCTTTTCTGTGTAATTTTTTCTCCATGATCGTTCTTCCTTTCGTGATAGTGGTTTTCTTCTGATTTATCAGAGGTTTCCGTTATTATTATTGTTGTCGTTATTGTAATAATTCTTGTTGTCGCTGTTATTATAGTTGTTATTGTTGTAATTATTATTATTGTTGTAGAAAGTTGTGCCGTTGTTATCAACGGGCATTATAACAGCTGCTATGATATAAACGATAAGTCCGCCGCCGCCGAAAATACATGATATTGCTGCAAGTATTCTGATAACAGTAACATCGATCTTCAGATATTCGGCAAGTCCGTTGCATACTCCGCAAATCATCTGGCCGTTTGTTTTTCTGTATAACTTTTTCTCCATGGTTCATCTTCCTTTCAAATTGATAAGTTGTTTGTGGTTTGGTTTATTTCAGCCGCTTTGTGCGGTCTGTATCAGTTGTTATATGTTATATTCTTTTCTCCTACACCTTTTTCGATAGTCATGGTGTATTTGCCGTTTGAAGCGAAATCCGATTCGGGATTTGTGAGGGCAATATCTATATCTCCTGTGCCTGCCTCTATGTATATGTCGCCGTTGACAGTACCTGCGAAATCTGTATCGCCTGTACCTGTTTCGATGTAGAGACCGCCAAGCTTTGCGCCTGTCATTTCGGTATCACCTACACCGCTCTCGATCCTCAGTTCTTTTGCTGCGTTGATATTTCTCATTTCAAGATCACCTGTACCCGCAGTTAATTTGCATGATTCACAGGTAATATTTGTAAATTCATTGTCTCCGACACCGTTTATTATTTCCATGTTCTTGCAGGTGAGATTGTTTATCTTGTTATCGCCTGTGCCGGTATTGTATACCACATCATTGAATTTAAGGTCAGACAGGTCAATATCTCCTACACCGCCGATGACATTCAGTTTTTCGTAATCCTTTTCAGGAAGTGCTACCTCGATGCGTGGATCAAAATCAATGAAAAGTGTCATGCTGATCTGAGTACGCTTTGGCTTTGGAACGGATATTGTAAGTGTATCGCCTGTGACCGCTGCTTTGTAATCTTCGGGAACTGATCTTGCAGTTACCTTGATATCCTTATCAAGCGACTTTTTGAAAATGATATCACAGTTGTCGATATCTACGCTGATATTTTTTACATCCGACACACTGAATGTGTTATCAAAGTCAGCTGTTTTATAATACTTGTTCATATCTGTATTATGGCAGATAAAACCGCCGATGGTTGTAAGCACAAGACCTATCAGGAATAATACAAGTCCGATTATAATAACTTTTCCCGATGATGTTTTCTGAGCCTTTGTGCGGATCTCTTCCTGTTCGCTGTAATATTTATCAGACATTTTTCTGACCTCCTCTTTTTGAGAATAAACCTCTTATCCAGTCTACCAGGCCTCTGATAAGGCTTCCGCAGGCGGGAATTATCTTTCTGAGTGTGGGGCTTCCGATGATAATGAATAATCCTGTTATCATAAGGCCGATACCGATCATGAGTATACCTACAGGCGGTACATCTATCACAGTATATACACCTGTGATGATGAATGCGATGCCCGAGATGATAAGTGCTGCGACTATTGCAACTACTGTGACCATAAGTGCGAAAAGCAGAGCAAATAAAGTAATGATTATCGGCAGCCATATCGGGAATGTAATGATGAGTAATATGAACTTCAGCCAGAAATTCTCGGTTGACTTGCTGCTTCCGCCGTTTGAGTTTGCGGTATTCTGTACCTGAGTTTCATCGAATCTCGGAGGGAACTGTGAAGCGTCTGCTGTGTGGATACCGCTGTCACGGAGGATGCCGTCAGCTATTTCGACAGGATCACCAAGTTCAGCAGCAGTTTCTTCTTCTTTGCCGAAACCGGCGTCGAGGAAAACTTCCTCATAGTAGGAAAGTGCATCGTTGATATCGTCCTGAGGAAGACCGAATTTTTCCAGACGATTTCTCATTTTAGTAAGGAACTCAAGCTTGTTCATTATTCTCCACCCCTTCATTTAATAGTATACTGTCCACTTTCTTCTTGTGACTGCGCCACTCCTCACGGTATTCCTCAAGGGAAGCAGCCCCACGTTCTGTCAGACGGTAATAGCGTCTGTTCCTGCCCATGTATTCCTTATCATAAGTTTCGAGAAGTTCGCCCTTCTGTAGTCTCCTGAGAACAGGATAGAGGGTCGATTCCGAAATATCCACAGCCTTACGAAGATACTGAGTTATCTCATAACCGTAGGTATCGTTCTGCTGGACTATGGAGAGCACCATTGCATCGAGCAATCCGGCATTAATAGAAAAACCCATACTCTTACTCCTTTCATATATTGTTTCCGGCTTCACTGTGAGTGGAGCGGGATAATATTTTATGTGTTGTAGTATTTGCTTTCTGATAATATTATACGCCGTATAATATTGTTTGTCAAGATAATATTGGGAATTTCATAAGAGTTCATATGACTGCACAATCAAAGCCCTGTATTTCATTACGCTGATTGTGCAATTCTTACAATCAACGGCTGCTTTCTTCTATTGAAAAAATCATCGCACTATGTTATAATAGGTATATTCATAAAAACATATCTTTTTCCGGAGGATACATCATGATTTTTTTAATTATCGGAGCTATTATCACACTGTTAATATTGCTGGTAGTCTGTGAGAATTACAGGTCAAAGCGCAGTATCGGGAAATACCTCACCGCCAACTATGGCAGGCCTCATGATAATGCTGAGGAAAGACGGGAGAGGATAGCAGATGCCGCAAATCTCTATCTCCATGACGTAAAGAATCTTTCAGGAACCGAAATAGTTGACGATATAACATGGGATGATCTGGGGATGGATGATATTTTCGTATCCGCCGACCATACCGATTCCTATGCAGGCGCACAGTATCTCTACTCTCGGATGCGCAGGCTTGATGCCACTGAAGATGAACTTCATGAACATGACAAACGAGCCGCATTTTTCGATAAAAACGAAGAAAAGCGGCTCGCTGTAAGAAGGCATCTCCACTCGATAGGTCAGGTGTATTCGGGATTCCGCCTTATTGATAATATCGACATCATCGGAAGCGCTCACCTGAAATTCCGCAAGGCATTTCCCCTGCTGGGACTTCTCCAGCTTGGCACTGTTATAGCGGCCGCCGTAACACAGAATCCCGTTATCATCTTTCTTGGATTAGTTGTACTTATAGCAAATATGATCATACATACAATTACAAAGGGAATGGTTGATGTACAGTTTCAGACCATTCTCAATGCCGCCGCAGTTATCAGCGCTGCCCGAAATATAGCGGAGGAAGTTCCCGAATTCAGCAAAGAAATAAAGCCCGACATCGACAAAATGTCAGGTATGCTGAGAAAAGCGAGGTATCTGATATTCGAGAAAAATGCAGAAGTGACAAAAGATATGTTCATGAATATCCTGTTCTTTTTTATCAACACTTTCATGATCGACCTTTTCTGCTACGACATAGTGATCGATGATCTTGACCGTAATGCTGAGGAATTCCGCAGGATATACCGCTTTGCAGGCAGTATGGACTATGATATATCACTTGCTTCGTACCGCCGTTATATCGGTAATTACTGCATACCAGAGTTCACGGAAAAGCCTAAATTGGAGCTGAAAGGTGTCTGCCATCCCATGATAAATGATGCGGTGAGGAACGACTTTGTCCAGAAGCGCAGCACTATTATAACGGGTTCAAATGCGTCGGGAAAATCCACATTTATCAAGTCCGCAGCCCTTGCGCTTATTATGGGGCAGACTCTTCACACCTGCCACGCCGAAAGCGCTGTACTGCCACGATGCGGGATTATGACATCTATGGCTGTGCGTGACGATCTGCTTTCGGGTGAGAGTTACTACATCCGTGAGATAAAATACCTCAAGCGAATGGTTGAGCTTTGCGAAAGCGGAAAAACAATGTTTCTGGCGGTGGATGAGATACTCCGTGGAACCAATACCCGTGAGCGTATAGCCGCATCAAAGGCGCTGATGGAGTATTTCTCAAAGCAGAACTGCATGGTCATAGTGGCTACACATGATATTGAACTTGCCGAATTTTTTGCTGAGAAATGCGATAATTTCCATTTCTGCGAGAAGGTGGAAGATGGTAATGTGGTGTTCGACTATAAGATGCACGAGGGAATAAGCAGGACCAGCAACGCTATAAGACTGCTTGGTGCTATGGGCTTCCCCGACAGTATAGTTGCAGACGCAGAAAAGTACGTTGAATAAAGCAAGAACATCAAAAAGCTGATCTGTATGGGCGCTTTCCGAGCGCCCTCAAAAATACAAGAGTTTTTCTGTAAAATAAACATCCCACACAGGCTGAAACAAGTCTGTGTGGGATGTTATCATTTATATTCTTATATGAATCAGGAAAGTTTTTTGTCGGTCAAGCCGAGGGGGATTCTTGAGGAACAGCCGTGTGACATAGCTTCGCTCGTCGCACTACTTTTCAGGAGAGGCTCTGCCTCTCCCCATCCCCCTTGACCCCGGAATGCCGCCTTCGGCGTTTTTTTATATTATTTAAGGAAGAATGAATTTACTATTTGTATGATCACCAGGGCTGGCCGGGCTGTCTGCCGCCGGGGCCTCCCATGCCGCCGCCTGATGATGCAGCTGCTGTTATCTGAGTTGCGCCCGAAATAGTACCGCCGACTGTTACAGAGTACTTGTCAGACTGTGCATTCACTGTCTTGCCGCCTGATACTGTACCGCCTGACTGTGCTGTGCAGTTTGTGCAGTTCTGACCGGGATTGCCGCTTGCTGAGATAAAGGACACGATAACGTTTCCTGAGTTGTCAACGAAGCTGTATCTCTGTGACAGATTTGTATTGCCTGCTGTCATTGTGATAACACTGCCGCCCTTGTAGTTGATAGTGTTACCGCTGTCGCCGCAGTCAAGAGGTTCCTGACCGTTTGCGCAGACATATCCGCCGTTGAGGTTGATATCGCCGTTTGAGTCGATAGCGTCGTGGTCGCCGTTAGCAGAATTTGCAACTATCAGACCGCCGTTGATATTGAGTGTACCTGTGGAGGAACTCATCATTCCGCCTCCCCAGCCGCCGCCTGTGTTGCCGAAGCCTGAACCGTCAGCGCCGCCTGCTGCGTTGTAGCCGTCATCGCCTGAGATGATGTAAACTGTACCGCTGTTCTGGTTGATGGTCACGCCCTCAATACCTTCATAGCACTTGGAAATGTAGATCTGTACATCATCGAATGTATTTGCAGCTGTCTTGCCGATATTCAGTTCGTGGTCTGAGTGGAAGCCGTCGTCAGCGCTTGCGATGGTGTATGTACCGCCGTAGAGGTTCATGCTGCCGCCGCAGTGAACAGCATCATCGGAAGAGTCGATAGTGATATTACCGCCGTTTATGTCGATATTGCCAACGCTCTGCCATGTGGTGCCTGCTTCATCGTAAAGACCTACAGCCTTGATACCCTTAGCGGAGATATCGGTCTTGTTGGCGTTGCCGTCCATGCCCATGCCGAAGCCGCCGCCCCAGCCGCCTGTGTTGCCGCCTGCTGCTGAACCTGTGAAGCCTGAGCCCTGATAAGTCTTGATATTCAGGTCGCCGCCGTTCATTACGAAGAACTGCTCGGCTGAGATACCGTCAGCGTATGATTCGATATTGACTGCGCCGCCGTTGACAGTAACAATGCCGACCTGCTTTGCTGTGGATGAAGCCTCTGTGGAAGTTGCCTTTATACCGTCGCCGCCCTCGGTCTTGACCTTAACGGAAAGGTTTGAATAGTCAACTTCTGTGCCGTCAGATGAAGTATTACCGATAGTAACACTGTCCTTGCCACGAATACCGTCGTCCTTGGCGTTAACTATGAGATTGCCGTTGTATATCTTTACATCGTCCTTGCCGACAATTGCATCAGCCGCATTGCCGTTTACAGTGAGAGTGCCCTTGCCCTTGAATTTTATATCATCCTTTGAGTAGATAGCACCTGTGTCGCTGTCAGCATTTGTGTAGCTTGTTCCATCGGAGATAGTGTTCTCTGTGCCGTTCTTTGCGGAGATCACTACTTCGTCTCCGATGGAAGCTACATATATAGGAGAATCTGAAGTGTTTGTAAGGCTCATGCCGCTGAGTGCAAGCTCAACGACGCCGTCGGGATAAGCAGTCTTGTCAACGTCAACAACTATCTGTCCGCCTGTCATTTCGCCTGTTACTGTGAATGTTCCGGGCTGCTTGATGGTGCATACGTTATTTGCAACGGATGCTACTTCTGCGCTTGCATTTGTAGCCATTGCAGAGCCGAGAGTGATAGTGTAGCCGTCAGTTGTTGTATCAGGTGTTTCTGTTGACGGAGGAACCGGAACTCCTGCCTCTGCGCCTGCAAGGTTGACATTCTCGAATATATTTACTCCGTTGCTTACTGGGAAGAGACCTTCCTGATCGTTGGTATGGGTTATCCACTTGCCTGCGGCTGTATTTACGAAGTGAGTTGTTCCTGCTTTGATAGTTTCCGAACTGATAAGAACGTACTTGAACTTCTTTGTGAACTCAGCGGTCACATTCTGACCTGTGCCGTTCATTGATTCCCACTGAAGGATATTTGACTTCTTCCATGTTCCGTCCTTCTCGTTGGTCGCATCATCCTTGCAGTTAAGGAGGATAACGGGCTGAGCATCAGACTTGATGAGTTTATCATCTGCCTGATTATCGGTAGCGGTTGCGTAAACATTTCCGCCTGTGATATTGACTGCTGTAACAGCTGTAAGTCCACGGTCGCCGCCTGCGATAAGTGTACCGCCGCTTATATCGATAGTAGTTTCTGCCTGTACAGCGTCATTGCCTGCCTTGATGGATATATTGCCGCCTTCAACAGCTACAGCGCCCTTTGAGGACTTGATACCGTCGCCCTCAGCGTCAACAGTAACAGTGCCGCCCTTTACAGTAACGGACTTCTTGCCCTTGACAGCGTCGGTCTTGTCGGTAGCATTGAGAGTTGTAACATTGATAATACCGCCTGTCAGCTTGATATCGTTGTTGCAGGAGATACCGTCCTGAGTATTAGCAGTAACTGTAAGAGTACCTGTGCCCTTGTCGCCGCCCTTGATAGTAAGGTCGTCCTTAGCCTCGATAACAGCGGCACCAAGATAATCGCCTGCATAAGCTGTATCGCCGTCGGAAATTGTATTTGCTGAACCGTCCACAAGATTGATGGATGTGTTCTCAGCGTTTGTAACGAGGATAGCAGGTGCGCTCTTGCCTGTGATATTTACACCGTTGAGGAACAGCTTTACAGTTTCAGCATCAACTGTTTCATCGGGGATGTTTACGTTGATCTGACCGTCATCGAGAGTACCGTCGATCATGTATGTTCCCGAGTGGCTGATAGTAACTGTAGTTCCGCTGACTGTTGCGTTGTCGCCGTCAACAGTGATGGAACTGCCCTTGAGATGGATGTATGTGATATCAGCAGCAGGGTCTGTAGAAGTGGAAGTTGTAGATACTGCTGTAGTTGTTACGGGAGCGGATGTTGTAGTTGTGGAAGTGCTGCCCTCCATTACTGATTCGGGAAGCTTATCGATAAGGTTGAGAAGCTTCTTCTGGATTGAGAGGGCATCTTTATTTGTAATGCCGTCGCCTCTGTTGAAGACATCGCCGTTTTCTTTGCCGGCAGCGGTGATACGCTTGGAATCTGAGCCTTCTGAGCCGTACTTTGAGGGATTTGATAAAGACTGCATAATGATAACAGCGTCTGAGATATCAACAGTTCCGTCGCAGTTTGCATCGCCGTAAACGATATCGGCAGCTGCTGCGCTGATAGCTGTACCTGCAACAGGAAGAGCAGAAGCGATAACGCAGGCAGCTGAGAGGCCTGCAAATAATTTTTTCATGTTTGATTTTTTCATAATAATCATTCTCCTTTAAATTTTTAATATCCTTCGTGAGAATTTATTTCCTTGACTATGGCTTAATTATATATTGGCAACCTTAAAAAAATCTTAAATGCATCTTAAATTTATATTGAAAATGACTAAAGAAAGTTGTGCGTAAGGTTGTCTGATGATGTCAGCTTGTGCAGAGGAGAAACAAAGGAAGGGGAGAAAATGTAGGGACGAGTTCCGCTCACCCGCAAATCCATGCTATATTTCTGATTATTTATAATATGAGGGCGCACACTGTGCGCCCCTACAAATTTGCCGCATATTGCAAAATTCAAGGACGGGCAATGTCCGTCCCTACAGAATCACAAGCCATCCGCTCGCCCGTAAATCTATGTTCTTGTGGAACGCCGAGGGCGGCGTTCCCTACAAAGTATTCCCGTATATTATTAAAGCGAAGCCAACAATGGGCGCACACTGTGCGCCCCTACAAAATGTTACATGGATAGAATTGTCAAGAATTGCCAGTGAGTCGGATATATGGTGGTGTGTGGAACGCCGAGGGCGGCGTTCCCTACAAAATGTTACATGAATAGCATTTACAAAAAGTGCCGCCGAGCGAAAGCAGATTATGCTAAACGTACAATGTAAGCGAGCGCAGCAAGCGAATCGTGAAATGCGCCGCCGCTCGCTCAGCGGCTACTTGACAAATGGGGTGTGAATTGATATTATTATAGTATAGGAATTATGTGAGCTTTGCTCTTTGTCATGGGAGGTATCCGTGGAAACCAACGAACTGCACAATATCATACTGGAGCAGCTTCTCAGTAAGCAGCCGCTCTGGTCTAACTGGATGATAGGCGAGAAAATCGGCTCGGGCGCTTACAGCTCGGTCTATAAGATAACTGCCGAGCGTTCAGGAAGAGTGGATACAGCTGCTATGAAAGTCGAGCCTATCGTCCCCTCCGAAAACGCTATGCGTGACGAGGAGAGGAAAAAACGCTCCATCGAACTTAAACGTGAACTTGTCATCAATGAATCAAATATAATGCACAAACTGAAGCATTGCCCGAATATTGTCGCATATGAGGACGAATCCTTCTTCGACCTTGTCATCGACGGAAAGGTGGAGGGATGCTATTTCTGCCTGCGTATGGAGTACCTCAGCTGTCTCGGCGACCTTCTCAAGAAAAGGGGAGCTTTCGAGCTGTCGGAAATGAACATCCGCAGACTTGCTTCGGATATCGCAAACGGCATAAAGGCTGCCCATGATATGGGTATAATCCATCGTGATATCAAGCCCTCAAACTTCTTCCTTGACCCTCAGAGCGGCATCTTCAAGCTGGGCGACTTCAATATCTCCAAGGAGACAGAGTACACTCGTACCTTTGCCGGCACAAACGGCTACCTTGCACCTGAGGTGTACAAGGCGAAGTCCGATATAGGCGAGTACTACACAAAGCTGGCGGACATCTACTCTTTCGGAATCTGCCTGTATGTGCTGATGAATGATCTGTATATGCCTTTCGAGAGGGAGTACAACATCCCGTCGGAAGAGGCTATTGATATGAGGATACACGGCAGGGCGCTTCCGCCGCCTGTGAATTGTTCGGCGGCTTTTGCAAATATCATTCTCCGTGCCTGCGCATATGAAAGATGTGACAGATATCAGTCCATAGACGAGCTTATCCTCGACCTGAAAAGGCTGGAGAAAGTCCCTGTACGTCCTGCGCCTCAGATAAATGAGCAGAATTATCATGCGTCTGCTCCGAGACGTCCCGAAGCAGCGGCAGCAAGACGCCCCGAGGAGGCTAAGCCACGGCAGGAGAAATATGCCGGAAAGACCGTGATAGGCGCTTTCAATCCCGTTCCGCTCATTGCGTTCATACTTTCGATGCTGGTGCTGGCAGGTCTGGGAATCGCCATATTCCTGCTGCTCAACGACAGTTCTGATTCTCCGCTCCGGCCAATAACATCCATTACGGCGAGCAAGGATTCTATCAATATCGACATAAAGGAAAATGTTGAGATAACCGAGGTGGAATGCCCCGACGTGATAAAAACGGACAGCCTTGAGCCGATGTTCGGATATAAATTTTCAACAGAACTGCTTTCCGCCGACAGAAGCCTGATACTCTATGTCAATGACGGAGCAGGGGATGAACTTCAGTGGGAAGCTCCGCAGGGGATTAATGTCTCAGCTGAACGGCAGCAGAGTGCATATATGGTCACCATCGACGCTACAGATTCTTACGGCACAGACCAGGATACAGCTGTGAAATTTTACAGCGCCGACAAAAAAGTATCGTGCAGGGTGGACGTGCATATAAGAAATACGGGACCTTTCAAGGAGGATATCCACCTTGCTTCAAGCGATCCCGAAATTATAAGCTTTAACGAAAATAATAAGTACAGCATCCACGGAGAGGGAAATGTCACCCTTTACTGGATGTACGGCGACGACGTCAAATACAGCAAAGACGTGAAAGTAGTTAAATAAAGGGGGATGTTTATGGATCTCAAAAAAAAGACCGATCAGGAGCTCAACGGCGGTATGCCTTATGAGCAGAATGTTCCTGCACCGCCGAAGCAGGAGGAACAGTTCGGATATCAGAAACCCGAGGAGAGGCAGAAGCCTGCTTATTACGAATCGCCTGCCAAGTATAATGGCGGACCTCCGCCAAACAGCGGATTCGGTACTCTCTTCCTTGTCACAGTGGGCGGCGCAGCAGTATTGATCCTCGCAGCCGTGCTCATCTTCAATCTTATCGTCAAATAAAAATACCACCGCTTAACCGTGGTACTCATATGGCAGTTTTATGCGTGTCTATTGAGGAAAACCCTTTTGAGAAAGGGTTCCTCTGACGGAGGCGGTCCCCTCTGTCAGCTGCGCTGACATCTCCCCACACTGTGGGGAGCACTGCCCTCAAACTCCTTTCCTAAAACTTTCAGTATTAATTTTTCCCCAGATGGGGCGCTCCACAAAAATGTGAAAACCAGTAGTTTTACTGGGAGCGCCCCATCTGGGGAAAAATTCTATTAAAAGTCTTTGGAAAGGGGTGCAGCATACTCATATCGTAGTAAAGATAAATCAAATCGAATAGGACAAAAGGCGGTACTATTGCTCATGTAGTACCGCCTTTAATTAAAAATATTGCATCAGCTATGAGATAAAGCATAATATCATACTATTAATGCTTGAAAATACTTAATCGTTAAAGCTATCATTTAACATATTGATAAACGCAAGGCATAAACGCTGATTTTCAAGAGATAGCGTCTGAAATTTATCAAGAAGAGCAAATGTCATTTCTGAATAATCTGGGCTTTTTATTGCTCCAACAAGAAGATGGTCAGGCGTAGTATTGAGTGCATTGCAGATACGCAAGAAAACTTCAAGACTAGGAATAGATCGAGCTGTCTCAATGCAGGAAAGATACTTATCATTAAGATCTGCCAACTCGCATACCTCGACTTGCTTCAAATGAAGTTCCTTTCTACGTCTTGCTATGTTTAAGCCAACCTGTTTATAGTCCAGTTCCACACCACTCACCTCTATCATTTAGAATACATATTTCCACAAGCAGAGTAAACAGCGTTAAAGTGTATATTCTACTTGACATAAGAATATAATTGTAGTATAATAAGAATTATAGTAAATATTCACAAAATATTCTTGAAATAATAAGATTATTGTGGCTTGCACTTGTCACTAAAGCACGATTAGAATTTGGTAGGTGATAA
>ACOK01000050.1 GCA_000174895.1 Ruminococcus flavefaciens FD-1 | reverse complement strand
TCATAAGCGTACCATGTTCCGTCATCTGACTGACAAACATCCATGTAACGCTCAGTATCTGCACCTGCAAAATAGATGAATGACATATGTCTTTCAGGCACTCCGTTTTTCGATTTTAAAACGTAAGGGCCTTCCTCAAGCGTAATGGTAATAGGCTTCGTCGGGGTATAACCATTTTCGGGTGATGCACCGCCAAAGTAGCAATCCTGAAGTGCCTTGTTTGCAGCAGTATAGAACTGTGTCTGGACAAACTGCTTGTCAATGTTGCTGAAAGTCTGGTTCGGGCCATACGCATATTCAAGCATTTTGTATGCTTCTTCCTTGTTCGTACCAAAGGTATGAAGTGCAATGATTGTTGCTGCCATTGGTGCAAACATACCATAGTCATAACCGCCCTGAACATCTGACTTCATGCTGAATTCCTTTAATTCCTCCAGTGTTTCGGGCAGCTTATTGAATGTGTAGGTGATTTTTGCAAGTGTTGCATCCTTGGAAGCTACGGTTCTGTCTTCTGAAATGGTGTAACCCATTGCTTCCAGTTCGTCTGCTGTGATTTCAGCGGTGTTGATCTTGAATTCAACATGCTTCTTCACGGTACTGCGTTCTGCTGAATAATCATTTGCTGTGAATTTGGCTTCGGGAGCTACATCGGCGGCTAAATAATTGCGGAATAAATTACTTTCCGTTTTCAGCACCGTCATTTCTGACGCAAATACTGAAGGAAACGGCACCGATCCGCACAGGATTGATGCCGCAAGCACTGTTGCAGCTGTTCTTGTCCACTGTTTCATATACAATACTCCTTTGGTTAAAATTGATGATACTTCATCTTATTCATTATAATGCATGAACACTCATTTCGCAATATGTAAAGGAAAGGTTGACCCAATCAGCTCAACTTTGTTCCAATTATTTTTCAACAAATTTATGCAGAACGAACAAAGTCGGGCATTGAAAACGGAACTGTCATCTCTCGCTCTCTTGCTGTCACATGATGCTCCGTAGATACATGGATACCCCATATTATGCTCATTGTTTTATATCTTCTCTTTTGGCTGGTATGTGGTTGACTTATTGTCGGTGTTGATGTATAATTACTAATAAGGCAGGCGCTTTGCTTGCTCATGTGATTAGGATTCAGGTGTAAAAAGAATGGTTCTGAGCCTTGATATGAGCTGTATGACGTTAGTATAATTCAGATATAAAAATAGATAGAAGGAGTCTGTTATTATGGGAAATCGCTACTGTGAAAATTGTGGTCTTCCTGTTCCACGTAAAGCTAAGATTTGTCCTGAATGCAGAGCTTCTCTGAACAGAGCAGATGTACAGAATGGCCCATGTCAATCTGTACCGCCGCAGTTTTCAGATGAACAGCATACTGAGCACCGTATAAACGACAAAAAACAGCCGAATAACACAATCGCAATATTTACTGCCATCGTTTCTATCGTCCTTTTCGGCATCCTGATTTTTAACGTTCCGCATAAGATCAAAAACGCAATTTCACGGCACCGTGAAAATATGATGGTTGAACAGAACACCGAAACAACACGCCCGAAAATCAGCATTCCGGAGATAAGTATGCCGGAAATCTACATCCCGGAAATTCATATGCCTGAACCTCCGGCAGCTTCATTTTCCGTGGAGAGTTATGACATAGAAACGAATCAGAATGGCGAAACGGTTTTGTATGTGAATGTCAGCTATACCAACGATGCAGAGGACAAGCAATGCTTCATGACAAATTTTAAGATCTCTGTACAGCAGGAAGGCGAAGACTGCAAGCAGACTGCCTTACGACCTGATATGGAAAATCATATGTTTGATCATGTTCAGCCCGATGAAACGAGTTTGATCTCAAGGGCTTTTATCATCGACGATGAAAAGGAAGCACTCGTATCTGTGGACGCATTATTCAGCAATGTCAATTACGTGAAAGAAACTGTTCTTCCGAATACAGATGGTACTGTGTCCGTAATCAAATAAGAATCGGAATAAAAACAGCACTTGCCGCCGACACTCATGTCGGTCGCAAATGCTGTTTTGATGTTATTTGGGTATGAAAAAACCGCTCATTGCTGGGCGGTTTTCTGGATACAAAAAACGGCACTTCCCTGTTGAAGTGCCGTTTTTGTTATCAATTGATACAAATAAGTGAGAAATCCGATATACGATATGTACCTGTTCCCTTATCCAGTCCGATAAGGAATTTGACATTGTCATCCGACTGTGTCATGGTTACAGTATCAGTGATAGTCTGTTCATTTGGAGTAAACATATGATCCTGATAAGAGTAGCTCTTGTACTCGCCGTAGCCCTGCTGGAACATCGTATAAGTATTGATATTCTGCGAAGTGCTTATCTTATATGTCATACGGTATGTCTTGCCTGCCTGCAGCGAAACCGTACTGCTGCTGACCTGTGCATACTGTCCGGTTCTGTCAACTTTGACTGTAATGCTTCCGTCATCGTTGTATTCGATAGAGCCTGCACCGTCGTTCATCCAGACGCTCCAGCCGAACTGATCGATCATATTGGGATCATCCTGCCAGTTATCATTTATTCCATAGAGCAGATTGAGATGATGCTCTGCATATTTTCCTCTGTTCTTATAGAAGTTGCGGATCATTTTGATACAGCTGTCATAGTTTGCGCCTACGCCGAATCTGCGGAATGTATCGTTGACAGCATCCTTTGTTGCAGAAGCATAGGAATCGATCTCAGCGGATACCTTAGAATAATCGAAGTTCTCTTTCATTATCTCCTTGTATCGGCTGTAGAACTGCTTTTTGAATTCGGGATTATTCATCAGTCTGAGGAATAATGAAGAGATACTTGTCATCTTGCCCGAACGATCCATATCCTTGAAGCAGTCACGGCGGAATGAACACTGTCCGTCATATCCTGACGAGTACTCAGTATCAAAGAGCAGGAAGCGCCATTTGCCGTCCGCATAGGGATTTGATGTGTCGCTCTCATCTGCTCTCCAGATCATCCAGTTATTGCTGTTGATCATGCAGTCCCAGTTTACAATGTAGCTTTCAAATGCGACAAAATCAATAAGTCCGTCAATATCCAATGTATCACACACTCTTTTGTAGTTTGATGCATCCGACATATCCGCTGACATAGCCCAGTTCCAGAACTGCTTGTAATCCTGATAAACGGAGTCAAGTCCCGAATACTCGTATCCGTTCTTGATAGTGGTTACACGGTCGGAATCCACATGATAATGGGATTCAAGATAGTTCTCGTCCAGTTTTTCCTGCATAGAATATGTGCCCCAGAATTCGCCGTCAAGGAAGACGATATAATCCTGCTTTGCCTGTGTGCCGATGGCCAGACCGTCTGCGAGAGACTGGTTAAGATCGTCACGGAAGCGACAGTTATCATAAGCATTTCCGCCGTTGCGTATCGTTACTTTTTTGTATTCCTTGATCTTAGCACCGTCAACATCTGTAGCACCGCCCTCGAAGAAGTCATACTGCATTTTATTTGCACCATAATCACGGCGTGCGTAGAATGTCATGCTTTTCTGCGGAAATGCGGCTGTCCAGTTGCCGGCAATACGAACTCCAACATCTTCTGTAAATTTAAGCTTTCCCTGTTCAAATACCTGGATATTGCAGGGGCGTTCCCACTCCCTGCCCTCCGAGTTGTAATTTGTCGGATTCTCATTGCTGCCCACATCAAGATTCGGATCAAAGCTGCCGCTGTTCTTCCAGCGGTAGTACTGATCACCGATCATATAGATGCCTTTTTCCTTATCGAAGAAATTACTGCTGTCAGTGGAAATCGACAGCACCTTCATATCTTTATAATAAGATGCGGTCTTACCGATGAAATAGCTGTTTGTAGCAACATCGCTGTATTTACCGCTGCTGTCCTTGCAAACCGCTCTTACTATCATGCCCTTATCAACGGCATAATCCGGAGGTGTATATCCTCTGAGCGAGATATCACGGACTGCTGCAAGCTGATTTGTATCGCCGGTGTTGTTGCGGATGCTTATACTTCCCTGATACTGTTTTGCGGAGGAAGATGTTCGAGGATCTGAACCGTCAAGAGTATAAAGCACTGTACAGCCGCTGCCGCCTGAGAGAGTAAGATCGAATGCCGAATCATAGAAGCCGCCTTCTGACGAGAATACCGGCTTTTCTACACGGTATACCGTATCAGCTGAACTGTTTGAAGCGCCCGGTGAAGGTTTCAGCAATGCCAGATCAGCCGAACCGTCAGATGTTCTTCCGTAGGTTACATCTGTATCCATCTCGGGTATCTCCAGCTTGTCAAGTTCTGTTCCGTCGGGTGATGTCAGGTAGATAGTTTCTCCCGATGCGCTTATTTTGAATGCGGCATGAAGTTCTCCTGATGTAACATCAGTATCATCACAGAAAATGATGATATACTTTCCTGCCCCAAGAGTTGCCCCCTGTGGAAATGTAAACTTGAACCGATTCTTGTCACCGTCTGACACGCCGATACCGCTGAGGTCACAGACAGTATCCCCTGCATTATACAATTCGATCCAGTCAGGTGATGAACCGTTCGATGCTTTTATTGACTTCTTGTTTGTTGAGCAGACTTCGTTGATCATCAATCCCGACGAACCGCTCTGCTGTTTTGAATTGACCTTCTGCCTCATCATGCACAGATCAAAAACGTCCCATACACCGTCACTATTAAGATCATAGGCCTTTCCTGCAAGGTTTTCATTCGTCCTTCTTCCAAGCAGAAAATCCTGTAGATTCTTCAGATCCTGCTCATTGTAAGCAGCGTCCCCTGCTGCTGAAGCTGTCAGAATCGATCTGCTGTTTGAAGCAGCTGTTCCCTGAAATGGGACAGCTGATGCTGTAAGAAAAAGAGCGATCATAGCTGACAGCATTTTTTTACGCTTCATAATTGACACCTCCTGAAATATATACGTTTCACGACATATTATACCGTAAATTATATAGTATTTTTCAGTGAAAGTCAACGCCTGAGGCAGCACATTTTGTGCTACTTATGAAACATATTGTGCCTATCACAGAAACAGAGATACGTTACGACAATAAATATTGTTATACGTCATGCGTACTGTTTTCTCAATAAAAAATCCACAGTTTTCTCATAACATCACGCAAAAATTTGTAATTTCGTAACAAATTAAGATTGACATTTGTTTTATAATATGGTATTATTTAATAAAGTGGTTTACGTAATATCAAATCAATATATCTGACTTTTATTATCAAGGCAACACCGCACAAAGCTTGTGCTGAAGATGCGCCGACAGTGCAAAGCCGTCAGGCGGGCTTTGTGCGGTGTTGCCTCAATAAAACGCAAGGGAGGAATGGATATGACAATTAAACAGATGCTTTCGGCGATTTCCGCTGCTGTGATTCTCTGCTCTGCTGTGGGATGCTCATCCTCTGCGAAAAAAGAAGAAGCCCCCACAAAAGATATAAGTAAATTCACCGGCTTCTACTGTGCACGTAAAACTCCTATCGATAAGGACAATGAGATAAGAAATATAATCGCTGAAAAGACAGGCTGTATTCTTTATGAGGAATGGGCTGAAGATCAGGCGGATATTGATCAAATATTCAGCGATATGATGATATCGGGAAAGTATCCTGATTTCATATCACCCGATGGTCCCAACTGTCAGCGCCTTATAAAAGAACACGCTTTCATACCTCTCGATAATTACTGGGGCGATTATCCCGAACTGAAAAACCTGTACACCGACGCACAATGGGATACACTCCGTGCCGAAGACGGACATATCTACTTTATCCCACTGTTCTCAGCTGTAAATGATAGAGTATCCGCTACCATACACGACGGTGAAGCTTTCTGGATACAGGTAAAAGTCCTGGAATGGGCAAATTATCCCGAACTGAAGACACTTGACGATTACTTCGGTCTTATCGAGGATTACATCGAAGCTAACCCTGTCGATGAAAACGGAGAACCATATATCGGCTATGAGATCCAGGCTACAGATGTAAGAATGTTCGCTCTTGATAATCCTCCTATGTTCCTTGACGGTCACCCTAATGACGGATGCTGTTTTGTTGATCCCGAAACTCTTGAAGCAAAGGATTATAATCTTCTTCCTACAGCTAAAAAATGGTTTAAAAAGCTCAATGAGGAATACCACAAGGGCATAATCGATCCCGAATGCTTTGTTATGGAGACAAACGATTATTACGATAAAATGGTTACCGGCCGTGTTCTCGGAATGGTAGACCAGCACTGGAACTTCGGCAGTACAGAGAATAAGCTCCCTGATGAGTGTACATATATCCCTTTCGGTCTTACCATAGACGGCAAACTTGAGGAACACTACCGTGACAATCCCGCTTTCAATGCATCAACAGGCGTTGGCGTAAGTATCAGCTGTGCCGATCCCGAAGGCGCTGTTGAATTCATGAGCAAACTCCTTGAACCTGAGATACTGAATCTCCGCTACTGGGGAGTTGAAGGCGTGGATTATTATATTGATGAAAACGGTTACTTTGATCAGACTGATGAACAGTATGAGAGATGGCATGACAGCGAATACATAAACAAACATATCTGTGAGTACAGCTATATGCCTCATTACGGCGGTATGGCTCCCGACGGAAAAAACGCATACACAGCGGGAAGCCAGCCTAAGATATTCCACGATCACCTCGCTGAACCAATAAAGAAATGCTTCGATGCTTACGACAAACAGACATACACCGAATTTCTCAACGAGCCCGAGGAAAACCCTGCATGGTATCCTATGTGGTCATTTGAAAGTGCAGCAACCGAAGCTACCGATTACGGCAAGGTATCAAAGAAGATCAACGATATCAAACATAAGTATATGCCTCTCATGGTAATGAGTGACGATTTCGAGAAAACATGGGAAGAATATACCACCGAATACAATAAAGCAGATCCGCAGATCTACTTCGACGCTCTGACCGACGAAGTTCACAGACGCTGCGGCAGATGAAAAAACGCTCCCTGAGTTAACTGCGGTGCTTTTACAGAAGTTTTTACATGAGTCTATCGGGAGATAACCTTTCCTTAGAAAGGTTTCCACCGATAAATTCTTATAAATTTTCTATAAGGGTACCACGGTTAATTAGGGAGCTTTTATTTGCTGAGAGTATCGATTATGCATTTTTTTAATGCTGTAAGATCAAATACATTCAGCTCGCCGTCTGTTATCATATCAGCACGTTTTCCCTGTTCCTCTGTCATATTTGCAGAGCCGAGAAGCCATTTGCTGAACACAACTGCATCAGCTACGCCTATTGCGCCGTCGTCATTTATATCGCCCATCAGAATTACGGGATCATCCTGCGGAACAGGCTCAACATCCGGGTTCTGCTCCGGGATTTTTACTTCTCCGCTGTTGGAAGTAGTCTTCATTCTTCCTGCCAATTCCATAACAGAAGCTCTGGCCTCATCGGGAGACTGGATATCATAACTGTAAAGTTCAAGGTCAAAGTTATCGTATCCGTCGCCGCCTTCAACAAGATTAGGGATAGTTACGCTTTCATTCCGGCTTTCCGCTATTTTATAGGCATACTCTCCGCCCATATCGCAGTTATCGAATTTATCACCGAATGATTTGATTGTTCCGGAGAACTTATCCTTTCCCATATTTATAGCATAAAGCGGATTAACAGCCTTTTCAAAATAATTGCACTCCGAGAATATCTTTGAATTATATGATGCACAGATGCCGTACTCAGAATTTGTCGAGAAAAGATTGTTATATGAGTGAATATGCGCATTTCTTGCTCGTGGATTCCTTGACTGTGTATTATTGAACCAGTTGTGGTGGTATGTGATGAAATCCTGCATCTGGTCTGCCTTGCCGCCGACAAGCGAGGTCTTATGGCAGTCCCTGAACTCGTTGTATGACACTGTCACATACTCAGACCACTTCATATCCACTGAACCGTCACCCTCAGCCTTATCAGCATCAACATGACCGTTGCCTGCAAACTGATTATAGCCTCTTTCGATGGTGTTATTATGTACCCATATATGTGCGGAACGGATATCCACATTTCCGGTCATAGCAATACCATCGTCCGGGTAATTTCCAAGCCACAGGTTACGGAATTCACAGCTGGTGCAGCGCTTCATTTCTATTCCCCATGATTTCAGATCTGTGTCAGGTCCGATGCCTTCAACTGTAACATTCGAGCTGTTCTGGAGATAGACCATATTCGAGCCGTCATTGTGGCTTCCGTCATTGGCAACAGTTCCGCTTGACACATCAAGACTGCCTATAAAGCGAAATACCACATTCTTGGGCTTTCCGCTGAAAAAGATGTTGTAAAGACCAACCTTGCCGTTGTAGGTTATAGTGTCCTTATTTTCATTGGTAACATATATCACGGTCACATCGGGCTTCAGTGTACCGTCGTCGTTGTAACCGCCTATTCCTTCAAAATTGTAATGAGCATATCCGCTTCTGTCATATGACATTGTTTTCGCAGTAAATTCGGCATTTCCCTGAGATCCGGCGATCCTTACGGTATATTCCGTATCGCCTTTCAGTCCGGGGATATCCACTCTTGTTCCACGGATAAGCTCAGAATCCACTTCAGTGAAAACGCTGTCCCCTGCCTGTGCGAAGCTTACATGAACATCGCTTCCGATAGCATTGGCATCCCACTCTGCATAAGCCGATTCAAACCAGCCTCCGCAAAGCTTTATAGCGCTTTCCTCCACAGTCACAGCTGAGTCAGCAGCTGTATCCACGGCCATAACATTCATTGGAAATGCAGTGAGCTGAACTGCCGATAAGGCAATGACCGCTGCATTAATGATCTTCATACCGATCGTTTTCCTCATTTTAATATCACCTCAAAAAAAAAATAAATAAATACGGTAAAGCCGCTTATAATAAAATATCAGAAAGGGTGCAGACCTGTCTGATGTTCTGCGCATATTGTACACGGCTTTTCCGTGAATACCTGTCCCCCAAGACAAAGTACAATTAGATGATATCATATAAATTAAGGAAAATGTATGATAAATCGTACTTTTAAATTGATAGAATCAGCTTTTTTGTAAAACAGTCTGCAAAAAAACAGAGCTGAATGAATCAGCTCTGTTTCGGGTAAATTATTAATCAGTTCCGCCCTTTACGAAATCGATAAGCGATATGGATCTGCCTGTCGAGATATATGCGTAATAGGACAGAACAGCAGTTGCGTCTCTTCCATCGATTATTCCGTCGCTGTTGACGTCAGCAGCCTTTTTCTGATCTGCACTGAACGAATTCTTCTGACCTGTTGAAGTTCTGGCGTATTCAGTCAGGACCTCTGTAGCGTCACGTCCGTCAATGATGTTATCTCCGTTGACATCGCCGATTTTACGCTCGTCAGATGAAGTTGTTGCTATGGCACTAGTCGTGGAAGCGGCCTTGGTGGTTGCTGTTGTGCCCTTTGTGATTGAAGTTGTAGCCTTGGTAGTAGTCGTTGTGGCTTTGGTCGTAGTTGTTGAAGCCTTGGTGGTAGTTGTTGTAGCTTTGGTGGTAGTTGTTGTTGCTTTGGTCGTAGTAGTTGTAGCTTTGGTGGTGGTTGTGGATGTTGTTGTAGTTGAAGTAACAGGTGCAGTTGTCACAACAGCTGTGATATCGCCTTCAACCTTAGCCTTTACCTCAGACGCCTTCATAGCAGTGCCTGCATAGCTGTCAGCTTTTCCTGATGCCTTGATGGTAACAGTTCCGTCCTTTACTGCGGTCTTGTCTACAGTACCTGTTATCTCGAATGTATCAGCGTATACATCGCCCTTTGAATCAAGCACAGGAACAACACTGATATTGCTGTAGCCTGTTGCTGTGAAGTTATCACTGCTTACAGTTTCGATGTCCATGTACTTCGAGAAGTGTACGGTGATCTTTCCGTCCTTGCACTCCGCACTCTTCAGGACAGGTGCTTCATAGCTTACCATAGCAATATCCACATCAGTCCATGCAGGAGGTACAGGCAGCCAGTCAGATTCAGCATCTTCATAGCCTTCCTTGACGGCCTTTATCTTCCATTCACCCTCGGGAACGTCCCATGCATATCCTCCGTCGGAATTGGTCATGAGAGGATTCTCCTGATCGTACTCCTCGGGATCCCACTTTACTTCCTTGCCGTTTTCGTCCTTATAGTAAATAGTGACCTGAACATCCTCCACAGGATTTGTCTTTACTGCTTCGTATGTCTTGCCGCTCGGATCGACGATCAGTCGGATGCAGCCCGGATTTGTGAACAATGGATATTTTTCTGACATTACCCTGCCGTAGCAGTTATAGTTTTCAGCTTCGCCAAGAAGTATTGCCGCATCAACAGCCAGAGTCCACGGACCTGTCAGACCGCCGACCGTATTGACAGATGTTTTAAGTTCACTGCCGGCAAGAATGCTTACAAACTTTGAGCCGTAAAGCATAGTCATAACATCAAGAAGCCCATCCTGTCCGGATTCTGCTAATAACTTGCTGAATGCAGCTGTATCGCCTGCGTACATAGCCAGTTCCGTACCCATATCGCCGATCATCGGGAATGAGAATAGATCTGTATCATCGGTCGAAAGATCGGATACACCATGTATCATGAATGATGGCTCGGTGCTTCCCTTCTTTATGAGAACAAGGCTCTTATGACTGCTGAACTGTGAAATGTCCTTCTTATCGAAAAGCCCCTCAACCAGAGTTTTGCTGTCATCTGCTCCCATTATGCGATAGTAGCACTCACTCTGCTCCCCTTCCTCAATAACATTGAGAGGAAGCTTTGTAAAGCCGTTCTTGTCAGGTGCAGCAGCTGCATCCTTTGCCGAAACTGCCTTGCCGCCGATCTTGATACTGTCAGCTGATGCAGAGAAATAGCCGTAATCAATGCTGAGTTTTCCGTTGCTGATGGTAGTTTTTGCAAGAAGCTTATTGTCATCCGCAAACAGGGTTTCAGCAGAACTGTTTTTAGAAATATCGTCTGTATAATTATTTATCCTGAATGAATCAGCAGGTTCATCGTTATCAATATCAATTGTCGGGTAATCATTTTCTGTAACAACGGCAATATTGAGATATCCCGGAATGTAGTAGCGGTTTGACTCGTCAAAACGTCCGCTTGCTGTCCATTCATCCTTAGCCTTGTCGTATTCAGCTTCAATATACTTCATCTCTCCGCCCTTTGTGCTTGTAAGGTAGAGATGCTTGATCTTATCGGAATTTGCCATCTTCATCCTGAATGAAAAACTGCTTCCGATATAAGTGACGATAACAGGAGATTTTCCCTCAGTGAAAACTGTGGTTATATCATGTGATGTACGGAAGTGGGAATCACTGAAATCTGCCGATTTAAGTACGGGGGAATCCTTGATGTATGTGGTTTTGATGTCTGCTGATGTATTTTTACCGCACTTTGCAGCAATGGTATATTCGTCTCCTGCATTACCGTCAGGAAGTGTGATGACCTTTCTGTATTTACCTGTCTTATCGCTTGTTGTGACAGTGTCGGCAGCCTTTCCGTTTACAAGGATAGTTACCTCCTGTCCCTTTTCAGCTATTCCGTATACCTCAGCTGACAGCTCGGAAACATATCTCGGTCCGCCAAGAGAGATAGCTGATGCCTGAAGCTCAACACTGCCCATAATGGGAGTATGGTGCTCGTTGTCCATAGTAACGGTAACAGTCGGATCAATATTGATATCTTTTTTACTCTTGATCCTGCATGAAAACGATACAGTCAGCTCATCAGACTCAGGATAAACAGTAAAGTAACCATAGCCGCTGTTGCTGATCCTTGAGTTGCTGTCAGAACACCGGAGCGAATCATCTATCAGTTCCATACCATCCGGTATATCTACATATATATGACCGTCTGACACTCTTCCTGCAAATCTGTCTGCTACTCTGTATCTTAATGTGAAGTTGGTAGTGCCGTCAATTGATGTGATTATTGAATTGGCTGTAATGTAGCTTCTTGACTTGTCGAGGATAAGAAAACGCTCGTCCTGAAGTGAGGTACAGCCGTCGAAAGCATACTGGTGGAATGTTATGTCGTCCTTTCCGCCCACTAATCTTTCAAGCTTCGGGCATTCTGCGAATCCGCTCTCATTGATGACTTCAAGGCTGTCAGGGATCTTCACCTCGGTCAGTTCGGGGCATTCATAGAAAAGTCCGTATTTACCGCCGACACTTAACCTGCTTGCTCCAACCGCAACTTCTGTTGAAGGAATGCTTGTCATGCCGTCAGCTATTTCTGCTTCTTTAAGACCGGGGCACTTTTCAAATGATCTTGAACCGCTTGTAACAGTTGACGGTATCTTTACGCTTGTAAGTCCTGATTCAGCAAATGATCTTACACCTATATCTTCAAGTCCCTCGGGAAGTTCTACGGATGTAAGTCTGCTGTCGCCCTTGAATGCGCACTCGCCTATCTTTTTCAGAGTTGAAGGGAAGTTTACCTTATTCAGCTTAGGACAGCTGCTGAATGCACATCTTCCGATCTCAGTAACGCCTTCGGGAAGTACAACTTCTTTCAGTGAAGCGCAGTTCTCGAGGATACCGACAGGCACATCATATGCACTGAATCCTTTTCCGGAGAGTACCGTTCCTTCGGGAATCACTTCGGTTCCATCAGCAAAAACAGCCTTTTCAAGGGCGGTACAGCCTGAGAACGGACGGTCAGCCTTCTTTACTGTTGACGGGATGGTAATTGTTCTGATCCCTGCGCCGTCAAATACCTCTGTTCCCATAGTTTCAAGTCCTTCGGGAAGTGCGATATTCTTCAGAGCCTTATCGTTTGCAAAAGCTCTGTTACCGATCTCGGTGACGGATGACGGGATATTTATCTCCTCAAGCATAGGACAACTGCTGAATCCATCCTGACTGATGGTTTTCACAGAATCAGGGAGAGTCACCTTCCTGAGACTTGAACATTCGTAAAATGCATAAGTGCCGATCTTCTCAACGCCCTCAGGGATCACAACTTCTTCAAGGCCGTAGCAGCTCTGCATAATGCCGAATGTATCGCTGCCCTTTGTACCCGATATCACCTCTGTCACATCACCCTCAAATACAACTTTCTTCAGCTTTTCACAGTGAGTGAAAGGTGCAGCCGCAAATTTCAGAGTAGACGGGATAGTAACAGATTCAATGCCTGTATTTCCGAATGAGCCTATATACAGTGATTCAAGGTTTTCGGGGATCTCGATCGATGTGATGCCAAGATCGTTATTGAATGCATATGAACCGATCCCCTTGACAGTATCGGGGATCTTCACCTCTTTCAGTGACGGGCAGTCGGCGAAAGCATAATGTCCGATATATTCAAGAGTTGACGGGAATACTATCTCCTCAAGAACAGGACAGTCCTCAAAGATGCCGTGTTCGGATGTGTAAGCAAATGATTTGATATCATGCTCGGATGGTGTAGTTACCATTCCCTCGGCAAACTCAACTTTTTTCAGATTCTGTGACTGAGTGAACGGTCTCCTTGCGTATGTAACGGTTGAAGGTATCTTGACGTAGGTCAGTCCCGAATTCTTGAAACAGCTTCCGTTGAGACTTTTAAGTCCCTCATTGAGCTCAACAGACGTAAGTGACGGAGTATCTTCAAATGCTAAAGCATCGATGGATTTAAGAGTTGACGGGAAGTTTATCTTTTTAAGTGACGGGCAATGGCTGAAAGCGCCGTAGCCGATCTCTTCGATTCCCTCAGGCAGAACAGCCTCTTCAAGATTTTCACAGCCCTCGAATATGCCGATATCCTCAAGGAGATGTGTTGTACCGCTGGGGATCTTCACCATGTCCGGGCCGAATGTTACCTTTTTGAGAGTTTCACAGCCCGCAAACGGACGTGAAGCCTTTTTCAGCCCCGACGGAATTGTGACAGATTCGATAGCAGTGCCTGAAAATACACCGAAATTAAGAGTCTCCACTCCTTCGGGCATATCTATATTTTTCATTGACGAACAGTCTGCAAATGCCTTTTCGCCGATGGTCTTCAATGTTGAAGGCAATTTGATATCCTCAAGAGATGAACACCTGTAAAATGCGTAACTTCCGATCTGTACAATACCCTCAGGGAGGATAACTTCTTTAAGAGCGGTACAGTTCTCGAAACAGCCGTATGATGTATCGCCGTATGTATCAAGGTTCATGCTGCCGTGAGGTACTGCTGTAGCACCTTCTGCGATCTCTACCTTTTCAAGTGAAAGGCATTTTGAGAACGGGCAGGATGCATTTGTTAAAGTTGTCGGCAGCTTTACGTATGTAAGCGCAGTCTCGGCAAAACAGTAAGGACTGAGCGTTTGCAGACCCTCCGGCAGGTCTATCGATGCAAGAGAAGACGCTCCACGGAATGCGGCATCACGTATTTGTATAATGGTTTCGGGGAATTTTACCGATGTGATCTCTGTGTTTCCCTTGAAAGCAGCCTCGCCGATTACAGTAACTGTTTTATCTCCGAGAGTATCGGGGATAACAATGTCCTTCTCACTGCCTGTGTAGGATTTGATCTCTGCTGTATCATCGCTTCTGACGATGTAAGTATAATCGCCGTCAGTAAGGGGATCAGCCTGATTCAGATCATTTTCCACGCTGAAGCCTTCAGGCTGAACAACAGCTCCCTCTGCCCTTGCAGTAACGGAGGCAAACCACTCGCCTGCTCCGGCACCGGAAAGAGGCGCATACATTGACGACACCATGATAGCTGATGCTGCGGATATTGCCATTGAACGCTCGGCAAACTTTTTTCTCGTTTTCTTCTTCATTTCTTTACTCCTCCTGATAATCCTTTTTGAAGGCATGACAGCTGCTTTTTCTTGCAAAAGAGCTGCATATCCTCCGCTATATCATGTATCTCTGTGAAAACACAGCATATTAAGGCATCACCGCACAAAGCCCGCCTAACGGC
>ACOK01000051.1 GCA_000174895.1 Ruminococcus flavefaciens FD-1 | reverse complement strand
ACTTGACATAAGTTCCGTTTGAATGTATAATTTAATATATATTTATAATGAGGAGGAATGATGGATGATCGCAGGCGTATCTACGGCTTGTCTATACCCTAAACCGCTGGAAGAAAGCCTGTATGATCTGGCTGTTAACGGCATCCCCAATGTGGAAATATTCATCAATACCCACTCCGAACTGAAAAAGGGCTTCGCTCACGGCGCAGCTAATCTGCTGAAACGCTTTGATGTGGGCTGTACCTCGGTGCATCCCTTCACCAGCGAAATGGAAGCAATGATGTTCTTCTCCGATTATGAACGCAGGATAGACGATATCCTCGAATACTACAAGCTGTACTTCCGCTTCATGAACATAGTCGGTGCCGATATTCTGGTATTCCACGGCGGAAAGCCATCGTCTTCACTTACCGCCGAACGCTACTGTGAGAGATACTCCCGCCTTTTCCGCCTCGGAAAAGAAAACGGTGTGACTGTGGCGGTGGAAAATGTGTCAAGATGCAAAAGCGCCTCGTCTTCTTTTATAAAAGAGATAAAAAATATGCTTGGAAATGAATTCGCCTTCGTTCTCGATACGAAACAGGCTATCCGTGCAGGCGAGAATCCCATGAGTTTTCTCGATGCCGCAGGTGACAAGACCTGCCATGTGCACATCAGCGATTCGGGAGAAATGGGCGATTGCCTCCTCATAGGCAGAGGAAGATTCAATTTCAGGCAGTTCTTTGAAAAGCTGGGCGGCTATTCCCCTGACTGTGCTGTTATCCTCGAACTTTACCGCAGCGGATTCAAGGGCATAAGCGACCTCGTCACCAGCTGCAGCACCCTCACAAAAATGGCAGAACAATACGGAAAGGGGAAAGATATATGAATTGTCCGTTCTGTGGATTCAACGATTTCAAAGTTATAGATTCACGTCCATCCGATGACAGGATACGCCGCCGCAGAGAATGTATCAAATGTCATGGGAGATTCACCACATATGAAGTTGTGGAAATGCCGCTTCTCATGGTGGAAAAGCGTGACGGAAGCTTCCAGCCTTTCGACCGCAATAAGCTTATCACAGGAATTTTCTCGGCTATAAAGAAGCGTCCAGTTACCATCGATCAGGTCTCGGAGATAGCCGACTATGTGGAAAACCACTACGCCAACGCCCTCAAGACCATTGCGAAATCAAAGGAGATAGGCGAGCTTGTGCTGAATAAGCTTCGTGATCTTGACCCTATCGCATACATCCGCTTCGCTTCAGTATATGAGGACTTTACCGATACCGCCAGCTTCGTCGCAAAAATAAGCGAGATAGAGCACCGTGCGGAGATGGAAAAGTCTCAGTGAACCGGCATTCTCACTGTTTCGCCGTCCTCACTGTAGACCATTGAAGCGACGGCTATATCGTCACAGACTATCAGTTCCGCCAGCATTTTCACGTTGCCGGGACTGTAATTCTTCACCTTGAATATGTACAGCTCACCGCTTTTTCCTGCAAATCTTCGCAGAGGCAGCCCCTGTTTATCCTGTATCCGTGCGTACTCCTCGTATTCCTGAGAGAATACCGCAGGGATGGTCACAGGCTTTTCGGCTATTTCCTCGGTCTCCCATCCGTGAGATGCGAAATAATGCATTCTGTCGGCTGTGGTGGATGTAGGGACGAATAGTTCATCGGGTTCCTCGTCGTAACGTGGAACCGTTCTCAGAAGCATGTTCAGCCCCTGATGCAAGAGCTGTCCCTATTAATAATAAAGTAAGCTTTTTCATATCTGATGCTCCTTATGATAATGTACATAAATAAGTATGCAGATATCATATAAATAAGAACACACGAAAGGACGGCCGCCATGCCACTCATCCGACTTGACAAATTCATATCCGAAAGAACGGAATACACACGCAGCCAGATAAAATCACTCTGCGCAAAAGGCTCTGTCACTGTAAACGGCAGCCCCGTGAAGAGATCGGATACTAAAATAGATACCGGTGCGGATGATGTGACCGTCTGCGGCAATGCCATTTCAAGCGAGAGATTCAGATACATCCTCCTCAACAAGCCCAAGGGATATGTGTCTTCCACGGATGACAAGGACGGCGAAACCGTTATAAAGCTTGTGCCTCCCGAAATGAGAAGCAAGGGTCTCTTCCCGGCCGGCCGTCTTGACAAGGACTCAACAGGCGCCCTTCTCATCACCGATGACGGAGCGCTGGCACATCGTATATGTTCGCCGAATAATCATATATCCAAAATTTATGCTGCCGAACTTTCAAGGCCTTTTGAACAAGAATATGTTGAAAAGTTCGCAAAGGGCATCGTTCTTGCCAACGGTGAGGCTTGTTCGCCCTGCAAGGTGCAAAAGGCTGAAAACGCCGATAATCTGGCATTTGTGGAGCTTCATGAGGGAATGTACCATCAGGTGAAAAGAATGTTTGCGGCTGTGGGAAATCACGTTGAAAATCTGAAAAGAATATCCATAGGCGGCCTGATCCTCCCGAAAGATCTGCCTCTCGGAAAATGTATGTACTTATTGCCTAAAGATATAGAGCAAATGTTTACCAAAATTGACTTTGACGCTATTTTAACAATCGGGCACAATTTTTTCTCGGCAAACTAAATAAAGTATGCAGAGTAATTTTGGCTATTTGACCACTTGAAATATCAATCAGAATTTGGTATCATAGTAATAGAGCTGATACTGGTATAGAAATATTATCGGCGAAAAAATAAAACTCGGAGGTTGGATTTAAATGGCAGGTTTAACACTTAAAGGCATTTATAAGAAATATCCAGGCGGCGTCGTTGCCGTAACAGATGTAAATTTAGAGATAAGAGATAAGGAGTTCATCGTACTCGTTGGCCCATCAGGTTGTGGTAAGTCAACTACTCTCCGTATGATCGCAGGTCTCGAAGAGATCTCAGAGGGCGAACTCTACATCGGTGATCGTCTTGTAAACGATATTGCTCCTAAGGACAGAGATATCGCAATGGTTTTCCAGAACTACGCTCTCTATCCTCACATGACTGTATTTGATCACATGGCTTTCGGCCTCAAGCTCCGCAAGGTTCCAAAGCCTGAGATCGAAAGAAAAGTTAACGAGGCTGCTAAGATCCTCGACCTTTCACACCTTCTCGACAGAAAGCCTAAGGCTATGTCAGGCGGTCAGCGTCAGAGAGTTGCTCTCGGCCGTGCTATCGTCCGCAGCCCTAAGGTATTCCTTCTCGACGAGCCTCTCTCAAACCTCGATGCTAAGCTCCGTGCTCAGATGAGAACCGAGATCTCCAAGATCCACAAGAAGCTCGGTACTACATTCATCTACGTAACTCATGACCAGACTGAGGCTATGACAATGGGTGACCGTATCGTTTGTATGAAGGACGGTTACGTTCAGCAGGTCGATACTCCTCAGAACCTTTACGAGAACCCTGTTAACAAGTTCGTTGCAGGATTCCTCGGTTCACCTCAGATGAACTTCATCGATGCTGTTCTCAGAGAAGAGTACGGCCAGTATGTTGTTGAGTTCGGTTCAAACAGAGGCCAGATCTACCAGATCATCGTTCCTGAGTCAAAGGTTAACGGCAACCTGGCAAGCTACGTAAACAAGGAAATCATCCTCGGCGTTCGTCCTGAGGCTATCCACGATGAGGAAATGTACCTCTCAAATGCTACAACAGGTGTCATTGATGCTAACGTTGAAATCACTGAAATGATGGGTGCTGAGACATATCTCTACCTCGTTTGCGAGGGTATCCCGCTTACAGCAAGAGTTAGCCCAAGATCTACAGCAAGACCTGGTGATGATATCAAGGTAGCTATCGATCCTAACAGAATCCATATCTTTGATAAGGAAACTGAGAAGGCAATTGTTAACTGATAAATTCTTTTCATATTTATCCTTTCTTTCTTAGTACGGCTAAACCGTGCACAAATGACCGCAGTTTTTTCAAGCTGCGGTCATTTGTTTATTCTATTTCTCAGGAGGCTGAAATGACCGATATACGCAAATATCTCGAATCACACAAAGAGGAAATGATCGCCGATCTCCGTGAACTTGTGGCTATACCGAGCGTTCAGGGCGACGCAGAAGAAGGTCTGCCCTTCGGCAAATTCCCTGCACAGGCGCTGGAAGCTATGCTGAACAAGTGCAAAGCCGCAGGTTTTACTGTTGAAAATGTTGAAAACTATGCAGGCTCAGCGGACGTAAACTCCCTTCCCCCCGAACTTGCCATCCTCTCTCATCTGGATGTTGTTCCCGTTGGCGAGGGCTGGACTTCACCGCCGTTCACTCTTACTGCCGACGGCGACAAGCTTGTGGGACGTGGTGCCATCGACGACAAAGGCCCTGCCGTTGCAGCTCTCTATGCCGCAAAAGCCGTGAAAGACCTCGGTATACCGCTGAAAAAGGGAGTCCGCCTTATATTCGGCACCAACGAGGAAAACGGCTCCGCTGATCTCGCCTATTACCGCAAAAATCGCAAACTGCCGCCTATGGTGTTCACTCCCGATGGCGAGTATCCCGTTATCAACGGCGAAAAGGGAATGCTCAGGGTGTACTTTTCAACAGTGTGGGAACATCCTTGGGAAATAAAGGCAGGTACGGTTATAAATGCCGTTCCGTCAAGCTGTGAGATCAGGTCTGTGTTTGACCCGAAAAAAGGCTGCGGCGTCAGCATAAATACGGACGGAAGTACAGAGCCGATAACAGAAATCACCGAATCTGCGGAGATCATCAATGGTGTGTCCGCTCATGCTTCAACTCCCGAAAAGGGCAATAATGCCATCACGAAATTTCTCGCATCGGGAATGATGGCAGTTGATGAAATGAAAGCACTGAACCTGCTTTTCCCTCACGGCGAGACTGACGGCGCTTCCTGCGGACTTGGCTTCAGTGACGATTTATCGGGAAAAATGACCTGTGTGCTTTCAATGCTGAACACCAAAAACGGCAGGCTTCACGGCGGTATCGACATCCGCTTCCCTCTCGACCGCAATAAGGACGAGATAAGCGATATCATCTGCGGAAAACTCCGTGAGGCAGGCTTCGATATCGACTCATGCGAAGGTGTGGAGCCCCATCTCACCGATGAAAACAGCGATTTCGTCCAGTCCCTCCTCCGTGTCTATGAGCGTGTCACCGGCGACAAAGGCCGCTGTATAGCCATCGGCGGCGGCACATACGTCCATGAGATAGAGGGCGGCGTTGCTTTCGGTGCGGAATTCCCCAATGAGGACGGCCGTATGCATTCCCCCGACGAATTCATCACTGTTGAGAATCTGCTGAAAAATGCCGAAATAATGGCCGAAGCCATCGTCGAGATCTGCGGATAATTAAAATGCCCCCGACTGTAACCTCGGTACTCATATAGAAGTTTTTACACGTGTCTATTGAGGGAAACCCTTTTGAAAAAGGGTTCTCCCTCAAACTCCCTTCCTAAAACTTTCAGTATTAATTTTGCCCCCATATAGGGCGCACCTGATAGAAATGATAAATTCAAACTTATCTGGTGTGCGCCCTATATGGGGGCAAAATTAATAGTCTTGGGAAACGAATTTGAGAAGAATCTTCTTCAAAAAGTCTACCTCAATAATATATATAAACTGCTATATGAGCATCACAGTTATGAAGGCGGCTTTTGTTCATATATTATGTCTTGATTTTTCCTGTGTAATGGTGTATAATTAAATATCATTATATTAGGGGAATGAGAGTATGAAAAAACTTTTTTCTATTATAACTGCTTTCAGCTGTGTAACTGTGCTCTCATCCTGCGGAAGTAAAAACAAGACCGAGATCACAAAGCCTGACGGAAAACTTGATCCGTGTACGCTGAGATTCTCGTGGTGGGGCGGCGATGACCGCCATGAAGCTACTCTTGATGCTATCGAGCTCTGGGAAAGCAAACATCCCGATATCAGCATTGTCCCCGAATACGGCGGCTGGGACGGCTGGACGGAAAAGGTAACGGCACAGATAGGCAGTGCCTCGGAACCTGACATTCTTCAGATAAATTACGACTGGCTCATTACCATGTCTTCGGACGGCAAGGGATTCTATGACATAGGCACTCTTGACGGCCTTGACCTTTCGGGATTTGATGAAGAAGTGCTTTCTTTTGGCAAAGTAGGCGGAATCATGAACGCTGTGCCGGTATCTCTCAGCGGAAGAGGACTTTTCTATAATTCGGATGTTTTCTCAGATTTAGGAGCAGAGTATCCGACTACATGGGACGAACTCTCCGACCTCGGAAGCGTTTTCGGTGAAAAAGACCTGTATCCGCTGGATCTGGACATTCAGTCAGGCGGTACTGCGTGGTATTTTGCTGTAGTGTACATTCAGCAGAAAACAGGCAAGGAATTCATAACTATGGATGGACAACTTGGCTTTACCGAAGAAGATATCAGAGATGCGCTTGTTTTTTACAAAGACCTTGAGGATGAACACGTTATCCGTACTTTGAAAACACGTACCGATGAGGACGGCAATGCCGCTCTTTATCAGTCTTCGGAGTTCATTGACGGCAAAATAGCCGGTGTTCTTGAGTGGGGAAGTGCTGTCGGCAAATATGAGTCAGTATTGCCGCAGGGCGTGCTTGAAGCGGGACCGTTTCTCAGTGACGGCAAAGGGAATAATGGCGGATGGATGATAAAGCCGTCCCTTCTCTACGCCATCTCTAAGAATACGGACCATCCCGACGAAGCCGCTGCTTTTATGGATTTTCTTCTCAATAATGAGGAATGCGCTGAGATACTCGGTACTACCCGTGGCGTCCCTGCATCTTCATATGCGGAGGAAAGTCTCGAGAAAAACGGAAAGCTTACAGGCCCCGCTCAGGACAGCAATGAGATGCTTGACAAACTTGATACGGTGACTATCAGCCCGTATATGGAGCTTTCCAGAATGAAGGAGTTTTATAATACCGCTATCGAGGCTGTATCGTACAATACTGCTGACCCTTCCGAGGCAGCACATGAGATGTATGAGTCGATAGTAAGGTATCTGGAAAAGATCAGAAAATGAAAAAAAGAACCTATAGCAATCCCGTGGGAGTCGGAAAATTCACGGGATTACTTCTGATATCCCCGTTTATACTGGGATTTCTCCTGTTCACGCTGTACCCCTTTGTGTGTTCTTTTATACTCGGACTTACGGACAGCGACGGAATAAGCGCTCCTGTCTTCAACGGCGGAGAGAATTATATCCGTATGCTCACCGACAGCGGACTGCACAAAGCCATCGGCGTGACTTTCAGGTACACGTTTATGCTGGTGCCTCTGAAAATGCTGGTATCACTGGCAGTTGCACTTCTGCTCAATATGGAACTTAAAGGCATGGGCGTATACAGGACAGCTTTTTACATCCCGTCGATCCTCGGCGCAAATCTGTCAGTCGTGATAATGTGGCAGTATCTCTTCACATCAGGCGGACTTGTGGATCAGCTTCTCGGCACTGTCGGAGCATCACACGTAAGCTGGTACGGCGAACCTTTCCACGCCACAATGATAATCGTACTGCTCAGACTCTGGGAATTCGGCTCTACTATGGTCATATTCCTCTCGGCGCTGAGGGATATCCCCAGAGAGCTTTATGATGCTGCCCGAACGGACGGATGCGGCAGAGTCAGGGCGTTTTTCCATATAACCCTGCCCATGCTGAAGAACGTGATATTCATAAACCTTGTGTTGCAGACCATTTCGGCGATACAGGAGTTCAACGCTCCCTACATGATAACGGGAGGCGGCCCCATGAAGGAGACTTACACTCTCGGTATGCTTATCTATGACGAGATGTTCCGCTTCAATGACGCAGGCTATGCGAATGCGGTTTCATGGGTGATGTTTTTGCTTATCGCCGCAGTTGTTGCTGTCATGTACAAGCTGACAGGCAGATTGAGGGAGGAAACGAAATGAAAAAGATCATCCCTTATCTGCTGCTGACAATGGCGGCTGTTGTAATGATTTATCCCGTGTTATGGCTTCTCGGAGCATCATTCAAAAGCAATGAAGAGATATTCTCCTCGATCTGGTTTGCCCCGGAACATATTGAACTTTCGGTGTACAAAAACGCATGGCAGACTGCGACTCCGTATACAATGGGACATTACTTCCTCAATACATTCACGATAATTATACCGAAAACGCTTTTTGCAGTTCTTTCCTCAGTGCTGGTGGCATACGGATTTGCAAGGTTCGATTTCCCGATGAAGCGCTTTTTTACTGCACTTCTGCTGGGAAGTATGTTCATGCCTGCAATAGTCACCATACTGCCGCAGTATCTGCTTTGGAACAAACTGGAACTGATAAACACCTATATTCCGCTGACTCTTCCTTCGCTGTTTGCCTGTGAGGGAACATTCGTGTTCATCCTGATACAGTTCTTCAGGGGGATACCGAAGGAATTCGATGAAGCCGCTAAGATCGACGGATGCGGTACTTTCGGCACACTCTTTTACATACTTGTGCCATGTATACGTCCTGCGATAGTATCAATAGCCGTGTTCACATTCCTGTGGACCATGAACGATTTCCTGACACCGCTGATAATGATCCACTCGGTGGAGAAATATCCGCTTTCACTTGCGCTGCGCCTGTCTGTGGACAGTACAGGTCAGGGCTATGAACAGCGCACAGTTATAGCTATGTCAGTTATCGGATTAATACCGTCAATAGCTGTGTTCTCACTTGCACAGAAAAAATTCATCGGCGGCATCACGATGGGAGGTCTTACAGGATGAATCATATCGATACAGCGAATGGGTATATCAATAAGCTGATACTGCCTTCGTCACCCGAATGTCCTCTCTGGAACCGTGAAAGTCAGATTTTCAGCAAGCCTATGAAGTGGAATTACATAGACGGCTGCATGATAAAAGCTGTGACAATGCTATACGAGATAACCGGCGACGAACGTCTTCTCAGCTATGCCGACAGCTTTATGAAGGCGTTTGTGGACGAAAACGGAAATATTCGCAATTATTCGCCGGCTGACTATAATCTGGATAATATCAACGGCGGAAAAGTGCTCATTTATCTTTATAAGAAAACAGGGGATGAGCGCTACAGACAGGCTTACAGGATGCTTTATGAGAAGCAGCTGGCTGTTCAGCCAAGGCTTGATTGCGGCAATTTCTGGCATAAGTCAATTTATCCGTATCAGATCTGGCTGGACGGTACATATATGGCACTGCCGTTTATGGCTGAATACTCGCTTGCCGAGGATAATCCCGAAATTATGGATGATGTCATGGCACAGCTGAGAAATGTCAGCGACATCATGCGAGACCCGAAAACAGGACTTTATTACCACGGCTATGACGAAACCCGCACCATGAAATGGGCTGACAGAGAGACAGGACTTTCACATGAATTCTGGATGAGAGCGATGGGCTGGCTGTGTGCGGCGCTGGCTGATATTTATGAGCTTAGCCCGGATACCGAAACCGGTCAGCAGCTTTCACAGCTTCTCGATGCCATTTCGGGCTGGCAGGATGACAGCGGAATGTTCCGTCAGCTGCCTGTAAGAAAAAACATGAACGGCAATTACTGTGAAACCAGCGGAACTCTCCTTTATGCGTACAGCGCATTGAAAGCTTCACGGCTCGGTGTCACCGGCAGCGATATACGCCGCTCCGGTGAAAAAGCCTTTGCAGCCGTCAACGAAGAATATATATCCATGAACGGCAGCGGCACACCCGTGCTGAGGAACGTCTGTCTCATGGCAGGGCTTGGCGGTGCGGCAGGCAGAGACGGTTCGGCTGAGTATTACCTATCGGAGCCGAAAGTGGAAAATGATGCAAAGGGGATAGCTCCGTACCTGATGGCTTATGCTGAGATGATAAAATCATAAAATATTGTCTTTTAATTGACAAAGAACATCATTGGTGATATAATATATTTTGGTTTTGCCGCTTCCCATATCTTTTCATGCAGGCGGAACCTGCAGGGAGGCAATAAATATAGGAAGAATGATGATATGAAAAAAGTAGTTTCTATCCAGGATATATCCTGTTTCGGAAAATGCTCGCTTACAGTCGCACTGCCGATAATCTCGGCTATGGGAATCGAAACTGCTGTTATTCCTACGGCGGTTCTCTCCACCCATACCGGCAGCGGCTTTGACAACTATACCTTCCGTGACCTGACAGGGGATATCCCTGCCATTGCTGCACACTGGAAAAGTATGGATCTCCGCTTTGACGGCATCTATACAGGCTATCTCGGAAGCATCGAACAGGTCGGTATAGTGTCGGATTTCTTTGACGACTTCAGAAGCGAAAATAATTTTATCGTTGTCGATCCTGTTCTGGGAGACGGCGGAAAACTCTATGCAGGCTTTACAACGGAATTTGTTGCAGAAATGAGAAAACTGTGCGCAAAGGCAGACTACATCATCCCGAATATGACGGAGGTTGCTTTTCTGCTTGATATACCGTATACCGAAGATTATGACGAGGATTACGTTCATGATGTGCTGAGGAAGCTGTCTGAGCTTGGATGCAGAACACCGGTACTTACCGGAGTATGCTTCGGTGATGGACGTCAGGGGGCTGTCGCTTATGATTCGGCAACGGGTGAGTTCTACAGTTCGTTCGGTGAGAATGTTGATCAGCATTTTCACGGAACAGGGGATATTTTTTCAAGCGTATTTACAGGTGCGGCCGCTCTCGGAAAGCCGCTTCAGAAATGCCTTGATATCGCAGTCGGTTACACTTTGGACTGCATAAAGGCGACAATTCCGCATTTTGAGGAAACATGGTACGGATCCTGCTTTGAGCTCTGCATAGAAAATCTTATTAAATATGTGAAGGAATGATAAGTTTATGTGGGAACTTCTTGCAAGAATCGGAGCGATCCTTCGTGCGGACATCGACAATAAGATCAATTTGAGAATAATCAGCGATCTTAAAGATGCGTTCTACGGCCTTAAAACAGCCGATGAACTTATAGAGATGCTGCATGAAAAAAGGTACCTGCCTGAGATGAATTATGAGGGCTGGTATGTAGGAACTCCCGTTCCCAATGAGGAAACTGCTTTTGCGGTGCAGTCAGTGAATGTGCTTTACACTGCGCTGACTAACGGCAATTCAGAGCTTGCCTATGACGTTGCAGACGTAATACAGGCACTTCCCGAAAAGCGTTTTCTGTCCGATAAGGTATCCGTTGATGCGTTCAACTCAATCTACATCGGCACGGTAAATAAGAAGTGGAAGGAAAAAATACTGCCCGATCTTCTCCTCATTAAGAAGTGAAAAAAACGCCATGGCATTAACTGCTGTACTCATATAGCAGCTTTATACGTATTTATCAATACCATGATCTCCGCTCCTTCCGTAAACACAGCTATCACTGACGGAAGCGCTGTTATCACAGGTAACTTCGATCAGGAATCCTCCAAGAAGCTTGCTGACCAGATCAACTCAGGTGCACTTCCTTTCAAGATGGAGACAAAGAGCTTCAAGACTATCTCACCTAGAATGGGTGAAGGTTCACTTGATGCTATCCTCCTCGCAGCCCTTATTGCATTCATCGGGATTGCAATATATATGATCGTGCTGTACAAGCTTCCGGGCTGTGTGGCATTTGTCGCTCTTATCGGTCAAATACCAAGTTCTTTCGCCGCTATCACCAGCTGGGTTCGGGATCAATGAAC
>ACOK01000052.1 GCA_000174895.1 Ruminococcus flavefaciens FD-1 | reverse complement strand
CGTTTTTTCGTGTAAAAATACTATTTTATTATACACTATGATATATAATATGTCAAGATGATGAATTTACGATGTACACAAATCAATTTTGGTGATTATAAATATTAATTTGTAGGGGCTGCCTTTGGCAGTCCTTGGAATAACACAGAATGTCCGGAGGGCCGCCGAAGGCAGCCCCTACAAAAAACATTCGTAATATGACATTTTATTCTGAAAATTGATTGCGTGTTTATGGCGTAAAAATATACTTATCACTAAGCACTGATTACTAAAAACTCAAAACCATACATTATTAATATAAACGCTTGCTAAACCGGAAATAATGTGCTATAATATAATAGAATAACTATATATCAAGGAGGACTCATATGAAATATACTCAGGGCAGTTACATCATCACTGAGAAAATGGCTATAGCCCGCAATATCTATAGCTTCACCATATCATGTCCCGAAGTCGCTGAGGCGGCAGTTCCCGGACAGTTCGTACATATCAGAGCCAAAGGCTTTACTCTCCGCAGACCTATTTCCATCTGCGGCATCGACAAGGAGAAAGGCACTCTCCGCATCGTTTTCGAGATAAGAGGTCAGGGCACCGAGGAGATCGCTAAACTGAACAAGGGCGACCTTATCGATATGCTCGCTCCCCTCGGTCACGGATTCACCGTAAAGCCCGACGCCGAAAAGGTGATACTCATCGGCGGCGGTATCGGTACTCCGCCCATGCTCCCTCTTGCTAAGATATACGGCGAAAAAGCCGCTGTCATCAGCGGTTTCAGAAATAGTTCCGCCGCCATCCTTCAGGATGACTTCAAGGCAGCAGGCGCAGAAGTGATACTCTGCACCGATGACGGCTCGGCAGGCATCCACGGCTTTGTTACCCAGCCGCTGAAGGAGCTTGCTGAAAAAGGCGGCATCTCCGCTGTTTACGCCTGCGGACCCATGCCAATGCTGAAAGGCGTTGCGGCTATCTGCAAGGAGAACGGCATTTTCTGCGAGATCTCACTTGAAGAGCGCATGGCCTGCGGTATCGGCGCCTGTCTCGGATGTGCCTGCCGCACAAAGCGCAATGACGAGGAATATTTCGCTCACGTCTGCAAGGACGGCCCTGTTTTCAATGCTGAGGAGGTGCTCTGGTAATGGCTGATCTTTCTGTAAATGTATGCGGTATCGACTTCAAGAACCCGATAATCCCTGCTTCCGGCGTTTTCGGCTACGGAAGAGAGTATGAGGAACTCTTCCCCCTGAGCAAGCTGGGCGGTATCGCCACCAAGGGTACTACTCTCCATCTAAGGACAGGCAATCTCGCTCCCAGGATCGCTGAAACTCCGTCAGGTATGCTCAATTCCGTGGGACTCCAGAACCCCGGCATCGACCACTTCATCGACACAGAGCTGCCGAATCTGCTGACAAAGGATCTTGTCATCCTTGCCAATATCGCAGGCGCTACTCCCGAGGAATGTGCGGAAGTTGCCGCTAAACTGGACGATACGGACGTTCACATGATAGAGCTGAATATCTCATGCCCCAACGTAAAACAGGGCGGTGCGGCTTTCGGTACAAGCTGTGACATGGCCGCTGAGGTAACACGCAAGGTACGTGAAGCCACAAAGAAGCCTCTCGTTGTGAAGCTTTCCCCCAATGTCACAAGCATCACCGACATTGCCAAATCCGTTGAAGCCGCAGGAGCTGACGCTGTTTCGCTGATAAATACTCTCCTCGGCATGAGGATAGACATAAACACAGGCAGACCTATACTCCGCAACAATGTTGGCGGAATGAGCGGTCCTGCTGTATTCCCTATCGCTGTCCGCATGGTATGGCAGGTGGCTAATGCCGTAAACATCCCTGTTATCGGTATGGGCGGTGTATCATCCGGACGTGACGCCATCGAGCTGATGATGGCAGGTGCAAGCGCTGTTCAGGTCGGTGCGGCTATTTTCACAGACCCTTACGCTCCCGTGAAGATAATAGACGAGATGAACGAATTCCTTGACAGCAAGGGCATCAAGTCCGTAAAGGATATAATCGGCACTGTAAAGCCCTGGTAACCGCTGAGCGAGCGGCGGCGCATATCACGCTTCGCCCGTAAACTCGCTTACTCTCTGCGAGGCGGTCAGTCTGCTTTCGCAAGCTGGCGTCAGCTTGACCACGTACACGTTTCGCTCGTAAACTCGCTTACTCTCTGCGAGGCGGTCAGTCTGCTTTCGCTCGCTGTTACCGATATGAAGCGGTATTTTCAGCACAAGCTGGTGTCAGCTTGACCACGTACACGTTTCGCTCGTAAACTCGCTTACTCTCTTCGGAGCGGTCAGTCTGCTTTCGCTCGCTGGCACTAATATGAAGCGGTGATTTTTGCAAACGTCTGCCTGACCACGTACACGCTTCGCTCGCTGATGTCTAAAAAATGATAATCGTCTTATAAAACAATAATTATCACTTATTATAACAGCATTTACCGAATTACCGCCAAAAGGAATATTACTATGAAAAAAATAATTATTCTAACTGTTATATGTGCATTGGCACTTGCCGGCTGTGCTGAACATGATCTCAGTTCATCCGAAGTCATATCCGAAACTGCACCAACTACCGAAGAACCGACTGAAACAGAACGTTCCGAACCCTATGTTCACGGCGATGACGGCTACTTCAATCTTGCAGAGGAAGGCAATCAGTTCAATATGCGTTATCAGAATGAGGGCACTTGCTGGGCATTTGCAGGCGCAGCGGCAATAGAATCTGCTTATTACATGAGGTATAAAAGCGCTGTCGAGATTGATCCTCTCGAGATCATTAATGCCGTTTATAATAATGATAAGGAAGAAGGCTATTTTCTCACTGACGGAGTAAGAGATAAAACAGCAGGCGGAAATATGAAAATTATAGGCGAAGCTCTTTCAAAAGGCTTCGGTGGTCTGACTGTTGACAATATGGACGACTTGTATAGTATCAAGCCCGATGATCTGAAAGAGTATATAAAGGAAAAAGGTGCTGTGGCTGTTTCCGTTTATGATTCCTCAGGAAACAGAGGCTGGTATCACGATTATTACATCATGAGAAACTCCGATAATAAAGACACCAATCATGCCGTTGTCATTGTCGGCTGGGACGATCACTTCCCCAAGGAGTATTTCATCGATCCTGCTCAGAATGACGGTGCGTGGATATGCTATAACAGTAATATCGGTTCCCAGGGATACGGCTATCTTTCCTATGAGACATATTTCAGGGATCCTGTCGCTTTTTCCGTAACCGATGAATATTCCGATGTTCTGAGCTATGACTGCGGAACGGAAATAGATTCCTTTTTATACTACGGCGAAGACGACGGTGTCACCTTGGCAAATGTTTTCGATAAGCCCGGAACTTTATCTGCTGTGGGAGTAAGTTCTCTTCTTCCTGAGGAAAATATAACAATTGAAGTCTACACCGACGATTTCAGCAAACTTCTGTACAGTCAGGATGCTTTTCTTGAATACAGCGGATATCATACCATAAAGCTTGACAAGCCTCTGGAAGTTGATAAATATGCGCTGGCAGTACGTTACACGGGACCCGCTCCTCTTGAATCAGATAGTTTCGGATTCAAGAATACAAACGATATCACTTTCAAATCAGTAATTAAAAAGGGACAGTCATATGTACTCTTAGGCGGTAAGTGGAAAGATCTTGCAGACAATGACGCAAAAGAATTGCTGCAAACAGACTTTACCCCGAAAAATGCCTGCATAAAGGCTCTCTACACCAACTGAAGCAAATAAAACCATGTCAAAGGATGAAGGAGGATTCAGATGCTGTTTACTGTTATAAATATTGAAAAGGAAAACGGTGCTGTCTACGTTACAGGCAGTACTTCCATCGGATATATCAAAGGCGTATGGAAAGACGAGGAAATGCCCGAAAACGGCAGGAAATACCCGATAGAACTGCAATTTCCCGTTGTTGAAAGAGAAGCCGTCGTTCCCAGCACTTCCGATATCGGCACAAAGATACTGGGCGACAAGACCTCTTTCTGCTGTGAATGTGTGGATTTCGATACTGTGTACTACCTTCGCTTATCTGCGGACGGCACAGCTATGCTGGATGTCTCAAAGGAAGACCCTCCGATCGAAAAAGGCCAGTGCATCAGCTTCTCGCTTCCCTTTGAGATGGTCTGTATATATCCTGTCAGAATATAATACAAGAGTGTGATAATATGATAATTATGTCTGTTGATTTCGGTGACGCAAGGACAGGTATCGCTGTCTGCGGAAAAAGCGAAATGATAGCTTCGCCTGTTACAGTCATCCCCGAAAAAGACTTCGATAAATGTATCGAAAAAACTGCCGCCCTCGCTAAAGAGCAAAGGGCGGAACAGATAGTTGTAGGCTATCCAAAGAATATGAACGGCACTATCGGTGAAAGATGCGAGAAATGCACTCTTTTCGCCGAAAAGCTGGAGGAAATGACAGGTATCCCCACCAGACTGTGGGACGAGCGCTGTACCACTGTTTCGGCGCATAACTACCTGAATGTGACCAACACAAGGGGCAAGAAACGCAAGAATGTGGTGGACGCTGTTGCCGCTGTCATTATCCTTGAAAGCTACCTTGAATACAGAAAAAATACGGGTGAAGCTACATCATAAGGGACTTTATATCGTCCCAGAGGCTGTTTGCCGCCTTGAATGTTCTGTTGGCGTCACGCTTTATGCTCATCTTCTTTGAGGGAGCTGCTTCTGTCAGTGCACAGAAGGCCATGCCCACTGCCGCACCTGCTGCCGCTCCCTTTGCAAGTGACTTTATATCCATAGAGTTTCCCTTTCTGCAATGCGTATATTCACGCACCGCCACATTATTATCTGTTAAGAAATATTATTTATTCGCAAGGAGCAAAAATGCATAATCTTAACATAGTCCTCGTTGAACCACAGATACCGCAGAATACAGGCAATATCTCCCGTACCTGCGCTGTTACCGGTGCGAGGCTCCACCTTGTCCGTCCGCTGGGATTTGAAGTCTCCGACAAGCACCTGAAACGTGCCGGTCTGGATTACTGGGACAAGCTGGATATCACCTATTATGACGATCTCAGCGACTTTTTTGATAAAAATAAGGACGGGCATTTCTACTACTTTACCACAAAAGGACTTCACGTCCACAGCGATATCGACTATCCCGACAACTCCTACCTTATTTTCGGCCGTGAGGACAAGGGACTTCCCGAGTCTCTCCTCCACGACAATCCCGGCTTCTGCGCACGTATACCCATGAGAAACGAGCTGAGGAGCCTTAATCTTTCCAATTCCGTTGCCATAGCCGTATACGAAGTGCTGAGACAATGGGATTATCCCGACCTTTCCCGTGAAGGAAAGCTCACCCAATACACCTGGTAAAGGAGAATAATATGTCAAAAATAATGATACTTACCGACAGCTGCTGTGACCTCCCGAAGGAAACTATCGAGGAACTCGGCATCAAGGTGCTGCCGTTTACCGTAACTTTCGGAGGCGAGACCTTCCGTGAGATATTCGACAAGTCATCTCAGGAGGTCTACGAAATGATGGAGAAAAATCCCGAGATACCCAAGCATTCCCAGATAACTCCCCTCACTTTTGAGGAGACCTACAAGGAGATATACGAACAGGGCTACACCGATATCATAAGCGTTTCCATCAATTCACAGGGCTCGGGCACTTACAACAACTCCATTATCGGCAAGAACGATTTCTTCGAGAATAATCCCGAAGCTGAGGGAAAGATACGCATTTTCAACCTCGACTCAAAGTGCTACACCGTTTTCTACGGCTATCCTATCATCGAGGCTGTCAAGAAGATACGCAAGGGCGCTGAGGCTGAAGAAATAGTCGCTTACCTTGAAGACTGGTTCGACGTATGCGGTATCTACGCAGTTCCGTATAACCTGAAATATGCCAAGAAATCGGGACGTATCTCCGCTGCTGCTGCTTTTGCAGGCGAACTGCTCGGTCTCAAGCCCATCATCCTTTTCGCTGACGGAACTACCAAAACCGTTGACAAGATACGTGGCGAAAAGAATATCGTGCCGAAGCTGGTAGAATGCGTAGAAAAGAATATGACTCCGCAGACTCCTTATCTCATGCTCCACGGCAGAGACAATACTCTCGCCAAGGAGATAGAAAAGGAACTTATCAAGAAAACAGGCAGAAAAGCTGAGATGTACGGCCAGATAGGCGCTGTTGTTTCCGCTAATATCGGCGCTGACATCGTGGCTGTGCTTGTAAGAAGAAAAAACAAGTAACACCAACATACGATTATTTTAAAGCAAAGGAGGCTTAACTATGGGTGAACTTGAATATCATGACATGAAAGTTGCAGAAGCTCACGAGCAAGGCAAGGAAGAAGGCCGTCAGGAAGCTCTCGAAAACGGCGGCGGTGACGGCTCACTTGGATTTTTCCTGGTGATAATACTGTTTTTTGCAGGCATCATCTTTTTCAATCATTACGGCAGTCCGACAGTCGATACGGGCAATAGAGGCGGTCATTCAAGTGTCACCGCAGTCCAGAGCCTTCCTGCTGATATAAGCAACTACATTGCTCCCGACGGTGTCAGATTCTACAGATACACGGGAAGCAGAGGTGAGACTTACGTCCGCCATCACTATGAGCCAACCGACCAGATAAGCAAGCAGGGCTACTACCGCTCCGATACAGGCGAGTATATCCTCATCGATATCAGCTACTATAATGACAATGGTCAGAATATGTGCAGATGGGGCATCTACTACTGCGGCTCGGGCGGACGCAGCACAGTTTCCTCAGGCACTGACCCGGTTGATGTTGTGGGGGTTTCATCATACAACTGCCAGAATGCTGTTTCGAGTGCGCTGTCAGCATATGGATTCGACAGCATAACACATAACAGCAACGGCTATTACGGTGACGAGATAAGCCGTGACTCTGCTTTCTCAATTATCGGCTACAGCGGGTGATCGTCCACGTCAGACGGACAGTATCATCTGTTCAATGCGACGCTGTTACATCGTTCGGATGCTCAGTGTACGTTTGCCTGATACAGCCCCTCGGAATGTCAAAGACGCTTGATTGGCTATTTTACGTTATGTAAAAGCGTTTTTACATCCGTTTTCCACTGAATATCAAAGAGATTTTGCAAATAATTGCCGCAATGTAAAAAACAAATGATAGACTTCATGCTCCGGAACTGGTATACTGGTGTCAGTCAGGAGAAAACAATCATCACGAGGAGGTCAACTGATGGAAGTCGGAAATCAGATCAAAAAACATCGTACTAAAAACGGATGGTCGCAGGAGGTGCTGGCTGAGAAAGCTTTTGTAAGCCGTCAGACAGTGTCCAACTGGGAGAACAATAAAAGCTATCCCGACATCCACAGTCTGGTACTTCTCGGAAATATCTTTAACATTTCTCTTGACGAATTAATTAAAGGAGATGTTGAAGTAATGAAAAACGAGATCAACAAAAATGAAGTCAAGGAATTTAACACATGGGCATGGGTAATGACAGGGCTTATGCTTATCATGATAATCTCACCTGTGCCGCTTTTCAGTGCAGGTCCGATCGGTATCGTGATATGGGCGGCCATCGTCGCTGTTACTTTAGCGGTATGCGTCAAGGTAGAAAAGCTGAAAAAGTCCTACAACATCCAGACATATAAGGAGATTTCCGCCTTTATGGACGGCAAGCCCCTTGACGAGATCGAAGCTGAGCGAAAGAAGTATACCACTTTCCAGAAAGTCATGTTCGGAGTTGTCAGCGGTATCGTCGGTTTTGGCATTAGTTTCGGAATTATGTGGCTTATGAATAAATAAGGAAAAGCAAGGGCGCACAATGTGCGCCCCTACATTATTTCAGCCATATTTGTGTGATATCTGAGGACCGCCAGAGGCGGCCACTGCATTCACGTTAATGGAAGCCGTTTCAGCCTACGCAAGCCGCTCGCTCAGTGTGGAACGCCGAGGGCGGCGTTCCCTACAAAGCTTGCCGTCGAGCGACCTGAAACTCATCGTTCTTACAGAAGTAAGCGAGTTTACGAGCGAATCGTGACTGTGCCGCCGCTCGCTCGGTGTGGAACGCCGAGGGCGGCGTTCCCTACAAAGCTTGCCGTCGAGCGGCCTGAGACTCATCGTTCTTACAGAAGTAAGCGAGTTTACGAGCGAATCGTGACTGCGCCGCCGCTCGCTCAGCGGCTACTGCATTTTGTATGCGTTGATCATCTTCTGGACCATACGGCCGCCGATAGAACCTGCTTCACGGGATGTGAGGTCGCCGTTATAGCCGTCCTTGAGGTTTACGCCAAGCTCAGAAGCTGACTCCATCTTGAATCTGTCAAGAGCCTCTCTGCCCTTCTGTGTCATTACTCCGCTGTTATTATTGCTGTTATTGCTCATTGTTTTTCTCCTTTGAGTTGTTTTTTTTGATGCCGTGATAGTATTATGACACGCTTAGTCTTTTTTATCAAAGGAAATTTTTGCGCAAAAAAGGGCGGATATTATCTGCTCTACAGCTTGTCAAAAGTCATATTTCATTGTAAAACAATGGGCTGTCGAAGACGCCAGCCCCTACAATCTAACTATTCTGCCTGAATGTTTTGTAGGGGACGGCGTCCTCGACGTCCCCAAATCATTTTTCGGCAAACTGAAGGGCGGATAATATCCGCCCCTACAATATATCAGCCCTGATTCTTCTTGAAATCAAGATATTCTTCGTATGTGCCCTGTCTGTCGATACAGCCATCTGGTGTTATCTCGATTATGCGGTTTGCAGTAGTCTGGAGTATCTCATGGTCGTGTGACGCAAGAAGTACAACTCCCTTGAAATTCACAAGGCTGTTGTTGACTGCTGTGATACTCTCAAGGTCGAGATGGTTAGTCGGTCTGTCAAGGAGAAGCACATTCGAGCCGAAAAGCATCATTCGTGAGAACATACATCTTACCTTTTCGCCTCCCGAAAGCACGTTTACAGGCTTGTATACGTCATCGCCAGAGAACAGCATACGTCCCAGGAAGCCACGGAGATAGGTCTCTGTCTCGTCCTTTACGGAATACTGTCTTATCCAGTCAAGAATGGAAAGCTCACAGCCGTTGAAGTATTCGCCGTTGTCAACAGGCATATAGGAAGTTGTAACAGATACGCCCCACTTGAAGCTTCCCTCGTCGGGCTGTTCCTCTTCCATGAGTATCTTGAACAGCATTGTTATTGCCTGTTCGCTTTCACCAATAAAAGCGACTTTGTCGGTACGTCCCAGTGTGAAGCTGACATTGTTGAGCAGTTTAACTCCGTCAACTGTCTTGGAGATACCGTCCACCTGTAAAACGTCCTTGCCCAGCTCTCTGTCCATGTCAAAGCCGATGAAGGGATAGCGTCTGCTGGATGCAGGAAGCTCCTCAACTGTCAGCTTTTCGATAAGCTTACGGCGTGATGTTGCCTGGTTTGACTTGGATTTATTAGCAGAGAATCGTGCGATAAAGTCTTTGAGTTCCTTTATCTTTTCCTCGTTCTTCTTGTTCTGCTGTTTTATCATGCGCTGTATCAGCTGGCTTGATTCGTACCAGAATTCGTAGTTTCCGACGTACATCTTGATCTTGTTGTAGTCGATATCAACGATGTGTGTGCAGACATTATTGAGGAAGTGTCGGTCATGGGATACGACTATGACTGTACCAAAATACTCGGAAAGGAATTCCTCCAGCCATCTTACAGCATCTATATCAAGGTGGTTTGTAGGCTCGTCGAGGAGAATGATATCAGGGTTGCCGAAAAGTGCCTGTGCAAGAAGCACCTTTACCTTCTCGTTACCCGAAAGCAGTGCCATCTGAGTATAGAGGATATCCTCGGAAAGTCCAAGGCCCTGAATCAGCTTTGATGCATCTGATTCAGCCTCCCAGCCGTTGAGCTCGGCAAATTCAGCTTCAAGCTCCGAAGCCTTTACGCCGTCCTCCTCGGTGAAGTCCTCCTTTGCGTAGAGTGCGTCTTTTTCCTGCATTATCTCGTAAAGTCGGGCATTTCCCATAATCACCGTATCGAGAACGGTATACTCATCGTATGCGAAGTGATCCTGCTTGAGTACGCTGAGACGCTCCTCCTTGGGCATTACTACTTCGCCCGAAGCAGGCTCCAGTTCACCGCAGAGCACACGGAGAAAAGTTGACTTGCCTGCGCCGTTTGCACCGATCACACCGTAGCAGTTGCCGTTTGTGAATTTCAGGTTTACATTCTTGAAAAGTGTCGAGCCTCCGAACTGAACGCTCACATTACTAACTGTTATCATAGTACCTCCAAATAATTTACTGTATAGTATTATAGCATAGTTCATTCAGTTTGTCCAGTCATCAGCAGTTGTTAAACGCCTTTCCTTGCAGGTAAAGCCAATATTTCGGCATACACGGTATCCCGAAACGCAGATTTTTTATTATATTTATAGAAAATACTTTTATTTTTGATATAAATGTGCTATAATTAAGGCAG
>ACOK01000053.1 GCA_000174895.1 Ruminococcus flavefaciens FD-1 | reverse complement strand
AATGATTTATTGTGTTCGCAATTTTTGGGCAGAGCACGATTTATCACTTATTTTGCACGATATGTCATATTTTTGAACTGAAATTGATTCATTGTGCTCGGGATTAAATGATTATCGCACGATAAATCAGTATTTAAGTACTATATATCATTGAATAATTCCATGTACAGGTGTATAATACAGATAATGAAACATTTCGAGGGGATATAAAATAATTCCTAAGGGAATAGAAGATCGGAAGAATATATACAAAGAAAAATACGGAGGGAATTCAAATGAAAAACACTATGATGAAAAAACGCATTGCTTCTCTTGCAGCAGCAGCCGTTATGACAGCTTCATGTGCAGCAGGCACACTTTCAGGCACATTCTCATTCCTCACGGGCGGTGCTCCCATCACTGCCTTTGCTGCCGAAAGTTCAGTTAAGTTCATATCCACAGTCGGTTACGGCGAGGGTATGTACGCTATGTGGTCATCTGTATCAGGTGCAAGCGGTTATAACGTATATGTTGACGGCACACAGATCGATTCAATGCTTATCAGACAGTATTCGGGATATATGAGAGCTGATGCTGTAGGTCTTAAGGCAGGAAGCCACACTATGAAGGTCGTTCCTGTTGTCGGCGGCAAGGAGGATGCTTCCAAGGCTGCTGAGACCAAGGCTACAGCTTATGCACACGACAGATCAGGTTTCGGCTTTGTAAACGGCGATTCAAGCGGTGCATACAACAAGGACGGCACACTTAAAACAGGTGCTACAGTTGTGTACGTTACCAACGATAACAAGGATAAGGTAAGCGTTTCTCTCCCTGACAAGAAGGGCGCAGCAACAACAGTTACAGGCGTACAGAACATCCTCACAAACCTCAAGAGCAACTCAAAGGCAGGCCCTGTATGTATCAGATTCATCGGTAACATCACCGACCCATCTACCCTTACAAACGGTGATCTCTATGTTGATACCGTTACCTGCGGTGTTACCATCGAGGGTATCGGTGCTGATGCAACACTCAATGGTTTCGGCCTTTCTATCAAGAAGTCATCAAACGTTGAGGTCCGCAATCTCGGCTTCATGAACTGTAACAGTTCAGAGGGTGACGACTGTTCACTTCCGGCAGGAAACGACCATATCTGGGTTCATAACTGCGATTTCTTCTACGGCGATGCAGGCTCCGACGCAGACCAGGTTAAGGGCGACGGCGCTCTCGATACAAAAACTTCAACCTATATCACACATTCCTACAACCACTTCTGGGACAACGGAAAGTGCAATCTCCAGGGTATGAAGAGCGAATCCACTGAAAACTATATCACTTACCACCACAACTGGTATGACCACTCAGACTCACGTCATCCACGTATCCGTACCTGTTCCGTACACTGCTACAACAACTACTTCGACGGCAACGCTAAGTACGGTGTAGGCGTAACAATGGGTTCATCATGCTTCGTTGAGAACAACTATTTCCGTAACTGCAAGTATCCTATGCTTTCATCCATGCAGGGCAGCGATGTTGGCACAGGCGGTACCTTCTCAGGTGAAGCAGGCGGTATCATCAAGTCATACGGCAACGTTATGAGCGGCCAGAAGGACTACGTTACATACCAGAAGAACAATACTGAATTCGATGCATATGAGGCATCATCCAAGACTGAGAAAGTTCCTGCTTCCGTTAAGACAAAGAGCGGCGGCACTTCATATAACAACTTCGACACATCATCTGTAATGTACAGCTACACTGCTGACAAGGCTGAGGATGTTCCAACTATCGTTACTGCAAAGGCAGGACGTGTTGACGGCGGCGACTTCAAGTGGAAGTTCGACAACGCTGTCGACGACGAGAGCTATGCTGTAAATGCAGCACTCAAGAGCGCTCTCACTTCTTACAAGTCCTCTATTACCGCAATAGGCAGCGGTTTTAAGGAAGATAATGCAGCAGCCCCCTCTGTTACAACTAATTCACCAGTAGTTGTAACTACTGCTGCACCTACATCTAATACACCTGTTCAGACAACAGTTCAGAATACAACACAGGCACCGGCAGCTACTACTCAGACACCTGCCGCACCTGTTACAGGCGCAAACGTTATATACTGCTCACCTACAGGCAGCGGAAGCGGTAAGACTATGAATGATCCTGCTGATGTACGTTCAGCTATCAAGTCAGTTCCTGCAGGCGGAGTTATCTACCTCCTCGAAGGCACTTACAAGTTCAGCGAGCCTATCATCATCGAAGAGGCTAACAGCGGTAAGTCAGGCTCACCAAAGACAATTTCCGCATACCCCGGCGCAAAGGTAGTATTCGACTTCTCAGGCGAGAGCGTATCAAATACTAACCGTGGTTTCGTTCTCGATGGTTCATACTGGCACTTCTACGGCTTTGAAGTTACAAAGGCCGGAGACAATGGTATGCTTCTCTCAGGCGATAACAACAAGATCGAGATGATGGTATTCAACAACAACCAGGATACAGGTCTCCAGATCTCACGTTACAATACAAACTACGCAAAGGTTTCAGAGTGGCCTTCATATAACACTATCCTCAACTGTACATCAAAGAACAACTGCGATGATGCAACTATGGAAAATGCAGACGGATTTGCTGCTAAGCTGACTTGCGGCGAGGGCAACGTATTCGACGGCTGTATGGCTTACAACAACTCAGACGACGGCTGGGATCTCTATGCTAAGGAAGCAACAGGCGCAACAGGTGTCGTAACTATCAAGAACTCCATCGCTTTCAGAAACGGCTTTACTGAGGACGGCAGAGGCTACGGAAACTGCGACGGTAACGGCTTCAAGATGGGCGGCGGCGGCGTAGGCACACGCCACGTTGTTGAGAACTGTCTCGCATTCGAGAACCTCAACTGCGGCTTCACAGATAACAATAACCCTGAGTTTGGTGTACTGAAAAATACAACAGCCTACAACAACGGCATCGGCGGAAACGGCAAGGCTAACTACATGGTTTACCGCTGCTCAGCAAGTGCTGATATCCAGAATACTATCACATATTACAATGCCTCAAAGGTATCATCCACTAAGGCAGCAGGCATAAAACTGACTAACGACAAGTTCAAGGGTGTTGTAAAGAATTCACTTTACTACAACAGCAAATACTACTACAGCGCAGGTTCATTCAACGCTGACGGTTCACAGCCAAAGGTAGGCGATGTTGTAACACCTGCTGATTCAGACTTCATCACTCTCAGCGTTCCTGCAATGGGTACAGACTTCCATACTAAGTGGAGAAACAGCGACGGTACTCTCAACACAGGCGGTTTCGCAGAGACTATAGGTACATACAAGTCACTTGGCTACCACTTCACAAGCCTCACTCCAAGCACACCTGTTACAACTCAGCAGGGTCAGCCTGTAGTGACAACAGCTTCACAGCCAACTCAGACTACATCCTCACAGCAGCCTGCACAGACAACATCAAGCAGTCAGCAGCAGACTCCTGTAGCAGGAAACTATGTACACGATTTCACAGCTAACGGTACATCAAGCTCATTCTACACTATCGCAGGCAATCTTTCAACTTCAAAGGGAACAGCTACATACAACGGCAAGACTCTTACACAGTGCCTGAAGATGGAGACAGCTACATCCATCAGCTTCACAGCACCTTCAGCAGGCAAGCTTACTCTGGTATTCGCAGAGGCAGCAGCTACAGCTAAGGTTGACGGCAACAAGGTAACAGCTTCAAACGGCATTATCACAGTTGATCTTGCTCAGGGAGCACACACTATCACCAAGGCAGATGCCTGCAACCTGTTCTACATGGAATATGCAGCATCAGGCGCTTCAGAAGCAACAACAACTCAGTCATCACCAAACACTTCTATAACTTCCTCAGAGGCGGCTACTACCACAACAACTTCTCTCCCTGTTGTTGATGGACTTGCAGGCGACGCTAACGGAAACGGCACTGTAGATATGTCAGACGCAGTTCTCATTATGCAGTCGCTTGCTAACCCCTCAAAGTTCAAAGTCGTAAGAAATGATCTTGCAGACGTATTTGAGCCCGGCTCAGGCGTAACAAGCATGGATGCACTTTCTATCCAGAAGCTGCTCCTCGGACTTATCACTGAGCTCCCCGAAAAATAATAAAACCTGCAATCCCCCCTCAAGGGTGACGGCACCCTGATATAATGATAATGGAAAAAAGACCTCCGCCGAGGCCTTTTTTCTTTTTGCGGTGAAATCCGCACGGCTGAATGCAAAAAAGCAAGAATCGGGCAAGTAATAGCAAAAAACAACTTGAAAAATACGCAGAATATGGTAAAATAGCTATAGAATATTTAGTGAAAGCGAGGAAAGCACTGAATGAAATACTCATTAGCAAGGAAATTCACTCTATTTACTGCTGCTCTGTGTCTGGCCGCAATGGGCTCGGGATGCAGCTCGGCAGATAAACCAAGTACAGCCGAATCATCAACTGAAAGCATAGTGCAGGAATCTCAGACAGAAGCAGAAACTCTTGAATTCACCGAGAATATCACAGGCTCTGCCGATGGCTACGACTACGAGCTCTGGAAGGACGAGGGCGATACTGTATTCAATGTAGAGCCGGGCGGAGGATGCTTCTCATGTGAATGGAAAAATATCAATAACGCTCTGTTCCGCCGTGGACAGAAATTCGACTGCACCAAGACCTATGAGGAGCTTGGCAATATATCCGTTGATTACGGCGTAGACTATCAGCCTGTAGGCAATTCCTATATGTGCGTTTACGGCTGGACAAGAGAGCCGCTCATCGAATTCTACATCGTGGAATCATGGGGCACATGGCGTCCGCCCGGAGCACCTTTTGCCATTGGCAATGTTACTGTTGACGGCGCAGTTTACGATATATACAAGACCACACGCTACGAACAGCCTTCTATAGACGATATCCAGACATTTGACCAGTACTGGAGCGTCCGCAGGGAAAAACCAAAGGGCGACGGCACAAAGCTGGAGGGTACTATCTCTGTATCCAAGCACTTCGACGCATGGAAAGCCTGCGGTCTTGAGCTGGGCAAAATGTACGAAGTCGCTCTCACCATCGAGGGATACCAGTCCAACGGCAAGGCTGAAGTATACAAGAATGAACTGAAGATCGAAGGCGAATATTCCGAAGCTGATGAATATTCAAGGTTGGGGGGGGAAGAAGGAAGCTTTAAAGAAGCTGGATTCATTCCGGAAAATGCCGAATTTTCGGGCAAGCAATTGGGCTTTTTAGAGACCCAACTTTAAAAAAGGTCGTGACGCCTGGTTCACCAGAGGAGGCCCGTTCGGATTCCCACAATGCAAGCGAATCAAGCGATGGCTCACAGTCACTTTTCGTCAGCGGAAGAACCGATTACTGGAACGGCGCTACTATCATGCTCAGCACCGAGACTTACAAGCCCGGCGAGGCATATCATTTTCGTGCAAACGTTATGCAGAAAAGCGGAGAGACTGCCACTATGAAAATGACTCTCCAGTATGACCTTGACGGCGAAAAGTACGATGAGATCGCTCTTGCAGAAGCTCCCAGCGGCGAATGGATAACTCTCGAAAACCTTGCTTATACTATCCCCGAGGGCGCTGAGAATCTTCAGCTTTACATCGAATCCACCGACAGCCTGACTGACTTTTACATCGATGATGTTTCGGGCGCAGAACGTGCAGACTGATAAGTTTTTATGACAACAATGATATAGTTTTTATAGCGATGTTCTCCGTTTATCGGGGAGCATCGCTTTGTTTTATGCAGCAGTTGCAGCTGTATTTCCCTCCGCTGACATAATAACTATTAGTGAAGCCCTGAAACGCAGAAACTTATGGTCATTTTTCCACTTGCAAAATAAATCATTTCATGGTACAATATAACTGTTATGTGTTTTTTCGGCCCTCAGACTCCTCTCACTGTTTATCAGGCTGTTTCAGGGCAATAATACGAGATCAACGGAGGTCTTTCCAAATGAAGAAGAAAATCGCATTACTCTCAGCAATGGCGCTGATTTCCCTTACCTCATGCAGCGGTTCATCTGCAACTGCACCTGATGCAGAGCCGTCGGCTGATTCCTCTCAGTCAGAAAGCGAAGACAGCACTGACGAATCATCCGAAAACGAAGACACTACTGATGACGAAAATACCGCAGACAATGAAGATACTACAGATACCGATAAGGATCCTGATAAATACAACACCTACCCGATGGATGAGCTTTTCAGTGAAGGTTCGCCTCTTATCGGCTACTGGCATACCGATAACAAGGATATGTATATCGAGTATAACGAATTTGGCGACGAGGGATTTACCGTTATGGTCCTCGGAAAGTATATGCAGATCTTCTCATCACAGATAGGCACTTTTTCGGGAACTCCGCAGAATACTGAATACATCCTCGCTTCTTCACCTGAAGACGAGGACGTAAGGAACCTCTACAACAAGGACACAAAGCTTTCCATGGCCATCAACGATAATAACTCAATTTCGGTATTCCTTGATTACGGCTACGGAAATACTTCCACATATACATTTGAGAAGGGTCATCCTCCCTATGAGGCTATGACTACATTTATCGGCGATTGGGGCAATGACAGCGGAGTTGATGTCAGCTTCACCTATGAGGAGGGCAAGGACACTGTTCAGCTTCAGACTGTTTTCGGCTTCTCATCTGATATCTACCCTATCGCAATTCCGTCCGTTAACGATAATAACGAGTGCTGGCTGTGCTGTCCGTATAAGGGACATATGCTCACTACCTATTCGGATCAGGGCGTTTTCTATGACGTCATAAATGTGCATATGGAGCTCAACTCCGACGGTACACTCAATGCAAACCGTGACTATACCAACCCTACCCTCGGCAATAACAACTTCCTCAGATCGGGAAGCGTACTCAGAAAATTCGCCTGATTTGGCTGCATAAAGAGAAATCCCCCCGACTGTATCCGTGGTACTCATATAGAAACTTTATACGAATTTATCGGGGGAAACCTTTCTGAGGAAAGGTTCCCTCTTACGGAGGCCGTCCCCTCTGTCAGCTATGCTGACATCTCCCCACACTGTGGGGAGTCGGCCCCGAACCCCCTTCCAAAGACTTTTAATAGACTTTTGCCCCCATATAGGGCACACCTGAAAAAAATGATAAATTCAAACTTTTCTGGTGTGCGCCCTATATGGGGGCAAAATTAATACTGAAAGTTTTAGGAAGGGAGTTTGAGGGAGAACCCTTTTTCAAAAGGGTTTCCCTCAATAGACACGCATAAAGTTGCTGTAAGAGTATCACGGATACAGTCAGGGGGATTTTTTGTTATTCAGCAGGGAAGCTGGTTATTTTGCCGAGGACATAGGACTGGAGCAATACAACGTCGGCGACTTCAAAGGTGCCGTTTTTGTTGACATCCAGATTTTTGCCGGGTTCAGCGCTGTTGATAATGGCTTTCTTTGCGGAGATAACATCGAGTGAATCGATACAGCCGTCGAGGTTGATATCGCCTGCAACAGGCTGGGGTTCGGAGCGTACAGGATTTTCAACTTCGTTCATGAGCAGCTCGGCTGTGCCGTCAGTTCCTGTTATTGTGAGCTCGATCAGGTTCAGATCAATACTTTTTTCTGCAAGGGCATCGATCTGTTTCAGGTGCTCCGAGAGGTTGATTGTGCCTTCTGTTTCGGTTCCCTTGGGCTGGTCTTTTCTGACGCAGATATAGCTTTCGGTTATATTTGTGTTGAAGCAGCCGTAATATTTTGAGTAGTTGTAATAAAGATCGTACTTATGTCCGTTTGCCTCATAGGTCTTTATCAGCTCAAAATCGTCATCAGTCAGAGTATTTCCCATACCGCTGAAATTATAAGTACGTTCGCTTATCGGGAGCTCATTGTTTTCTTCGATGATATGCACATTTCTGGTAACGTTGTAATCCTTTTTGTCGGGAATGTAAAGGCTGTAGACGAGGTTGTGTTCACCGTTCATTTTTATGTCAGCCTTGTATTTCATGATAACATCGTGGTACGGGTCATAGGTGACTTTATTGTTATAGTTTGCGATGAATGAGGATTTCTTACCCATAGCTTTACCGGTGAAGCATCCGTTATCACGTGCGGTCATGGTGCAGGAATCCTGGTTTCCCGACATACTGTAGCTGTAGGGGGGGAGATTGACTGTGTCGAATAAAGGTACATCTGCATAAGAATTGGCAGGATCGTATTGATCAAGGACAGATACCGCATCTTCAGCTATCTCATTTTTGATAACGTCCAGCTTATATCCTTTACTGTAGCAGGCCGTACCGAATGTTATTCTCTTTACATTGCCTGAGTCTACGCCGAATTTTACCGCTGCCTGAATGAGTGCATAGATGGGATATGAACCCTTTACCACAGCATCGGGCTCGGGCTTTGCAGTGTCATCGGTATGGCGTGTAAAGAGGTACTCAAATGTGGGGCGTTCGCCGTCGGGGGAAATCTCAAGATTTGAGTCACCTGTTCCGTACAGGTCGAAATCACCTTCGGGCAGAGAGATAGTTCCCAGATATTGATTGAGCGAATCATAATCGGGTATCTTACGGTCTGAGAAGATGTATCTTCGGGATGGGTCGGTCAGCCACACATATGCTGACGGGATTATATCAGGATCAGATATGCTGTACTCATAGTTGAGGCGGAAATTATGGTCAGTCAAAGAAGTTCCGTCATCGTACTCCTTGCCTGCCAGAACAGTTGACGTCATACCGTCTGTTACCTGAGTGGTAAATCCGCCGTTTCCATGGGGCGTGAACCACGAATTATCCTCATGCGGAGTTATCTCATAGCGTCCGTTCTCAAGTTCGGTGATAGGGGCTGAGCTGTCAGATGTGCGGAAGCTGTAATATGTGCCGTCCAGATTCTTCACGATGTTGTGGTGGTAAGTATAGGGATGGCCTTCTTCATCGGTGACCAGCTTTTCTGAAGGCAGGGGAGTGGGGTCTGTTTTGATGTAGGACTCAAAGAAGATGTCGCCTCTGCCCTCTTTTCCGCAGACAAGAGAGGTGTATTTGTCAAGGGTATCGACTTTGACGCCGTTTCCCGAAAGTGCGGAGAGATGGTCGTTTATATCCACGCAATACTCTGTAAACGGGCCGTAAGATGCGGAGTTCACAGCATAATACCGTGAAACGGAATCATCGCCGGAAGCTTCCTTGTAAAGGTCGTACTCGCTGTATTCGGAAGAGTATGAGCCTATTTTTTCCTTCTCTGGGAATGCGGTGGAATCGGTGTGCTTCTCGATGATGAAAAGTTCATCCTTTCCGCCGTTGAGGGTCAGGAGAGTGCCTGCTGTCAGTTCGCCTTCTTTGGTGATGTCGCAGTTGAGGCGGCATGATAATTTGGGATGGTTGTAGCTGAAAAATTCAGGCGTGGGGTAGTCTTTTGTCTGGGATGCAGAGAAGCTGTTACAGTCGTACCAGTTGACTAAGACGCACATAGTTCTCAGTTCATTCTGATAGTTGTACATAGCGTAGCCGCCGTCGTAGGTGAATTTATGGTGAGCGCCGTCGATGGTGAATTCTGTGGGTTCAACATGGCGGTTGAAGCCGAGACCTGTCCAGTCTATATCGAAAGCGTCAAGGACTTCCTGTGGGAAATCAGGAATGTATATGTCGTGTTCATCCTCCTCAAAGTTATAAAACAGGTCTGAACTTAATGCGGATACCTGTGGGATGTACATACAGGGCAGCGAAACAACGGCTGCTGTGAATACGGATAACAATCTGTTGAACTTCATGCTGATTCCTCCTTTACTGTCAGACGCACATAATATAATATAATATATGTGCATGCTTTTTATTCATTATATCATACAGGATGTAACTATGCAGATCTTTTTTTGCTGTTTTTGAAAGATCGTATCAGATCCGGCATATCTCCTGTGCGGTTCCGGCTTAGTGCAAACACAATAAAACGGCTGCATGACATTCAGGTCACACAGCCATTTATCCTTATTATTTTTGCGATTTTCCTGATCTTGCGCCGACTTTGACTGTGCCGTCCGTGATCATATCTGCAAATTCGCCTGCCTCTTCTGCGAATTCAAACTCCATAGCATTGCTGTCAAAGTAGAACCACACCAGAGCAGCCGCAAGTCCATCGTTATTCTTGATGTTTATGTAATAATCGATAGTATCGCCCTGCTTGCAGGCAACATTGTCGCCGTATACCGTTAATCCTTCCTCTGCCGAAACGTCTGCGGGATCAATGCTTTCGCCGCCTACTCTTACAGTACCGTCGATCACTTTGTCGGGGGATATAGAAACGCCGCCTATATCCGAGAGATCGGGCTTTAATTTTATGGTATAATCATTGTCGGGGGCGTCTTCCTTTATTTTGAAAGTGACCTTGATAAACTGATCGTTGAACACGAAATTTTTATCCTTGGAAAGATCTAACCAGAAGAAGTATCTGCTGTCATTGAGTGAAACATCACCTTCGCCCTGATCGGGATTTTCCGGTCCCGGAGATGCCGCTCCTTCGTGGGCGGCTTCGTAAAGATATTGTTCAAGTGTTCCGCTATAGCTTGTGGAAGTGGCTGTGTAGTAGGTGAGAAGTAATGTTGCATCACGTCCGTCGATTATCCCGTCGCCGCTTATATCTCCGAATAATCTGCCTGCCCCGCTTCCTGCGGTATCGGATGCTGCTTTTTTCGTATCCGCCGCATCTGATGCAGAAGCAGCTTTTTCGCCGCCGTTTGCTTCATCCGCAAATTGCTCAAGAGAGCCGCTGTACCCTGTGGAAGATGCTGTGTAGTAGGTAAGCAGCAATGATGCATCACGGCCGTCGATCATGCTGTCACTGTTGATATCTCCGAATGGATCTCCGGTAATTCCTGCTGAGACCATCAGCGGAAGTACAGATGCAATAAGTTTTCCGTGTATCATAATTGCCTCCTTTTGATCAATTATAATCGTACATACTTCACTATGGTTTAATGTTTAAGTAATTATAGCACAGCTTATAATGAATGTCAAG
>ACOK01000054.1 GCA_000174895.1 Ruminococcus flavefaciens FD-1 | reverse complement strand
CGAAAAAAAAGGGGGNGGTAAGTTCTATATGAGTATCACGGTTATGATGCATCCTTTTTCTGCTTTGAAAGCATATAGCGCCACTTGAAAATGGCGATGCCGACGATTATGACGTATCCGATAACGCTGTAGATATCTGGTATCTGTCCGAGGAAAAGGAAACCAAAGAATGCGGCAAACAGCACTATCGAGAAGTCATAGACGGATATTTCCTTTGCAGGTGCTTTCGCATAGGCTTTGGTTATGAATATCTGTCCGCCTGCCGCTGCGATTCCCGTAAGTATCAGGAACATCCACTGCTTCGGTGTCATGGGCTGGTAGTTGAGTATCAGGTAAGGCAGAAACATCAGCGATGTGAAGCCTGAGAAGAAAGCCACGATTATCATGCTGTTCTCACCTCTCATGCCCAGCTTGCGGACGAATGTGTACGCAAGGCCTGCGCCAAGGCCTCCGATGACACCTGCCGCCGCAGGTATGACCTCCAGGCCGAATGACGGCTTTACGACGAATACAGCGCCTACAAAAGCAATTACCACTGACAGCCACTCAACTCCGTCTGCGGTCTCTTTAAGCACGAAATAGGAGAATACTATGGCAAAAAATGGTGACAGCTTATTCAGGATGGAAGCGTCGGATATGGCCATATGGTCAACTGCGTAGAAATTGCATATCATTCCAACTCCGCCTGCGATAGAACGTACCAGCAGATACTTCACATTTCCCTTGCCTACCCTGAACTTGGTTTTAGTCCTGATGAGACTGCCTGCTGCTACGAGAAGTGCGAAGAAATTACGGAAAAAGCATTTCTGAAGGGTAGGGACATCCCCCGAAAGGCGGATGAAAAGATTCATCAGCGCAAAACAGAATGCCGATATTATTATAAAAAGTATGCCGAGTTTATAGTCGGCACTTTTTTTGTTATCCAATAGAGTGCGCCTTCTTTCAGTTCAGCGTAACAGGGAGACCGTTTATCTCGATGGTGGGATCGTCTATGTCGATAAGGAGGCAGCGTCTGCCGTCCACAACGCTTGTTCTCACCTTGTCAGCGGCGTCAGGCTTGATGTTGACAGTGATTCCGGGAGATGTGAGAACCGTCTTTGTCTCCACAAGATTTGCAGCAGTAAGGGGCGCTGTTCCGCATATTTTCTCATAAACAGGCTCAACCATCTGCACTCTCTCCTCAGGCACACCGATATCGCTGAGAATGTCCTTGATTGTTGTGTTATCAATAACTACCTTGTCAGTCTCATCCTTGTTCTCGTCAACGACTTCCTTTATCTTCTCATTGACGCTCTTGATGACCATATAATCCAGATCATCGCCCACAACATTTTTCAGGATGCTCTGGAAGCTGGATTTCTCGTTGTCGGCCGACATAACGAAGGTACAGCCGAGAATATTCTCAACTACCGAGATATTTGGGTTCTTCACATTTTTAGTGTACACCATTACATGGTTGATATCCGAGCTTCTGTTGCTGAAAACAGGGTAAAGAAAACCGTCAGAGGGGGCTTTGCTGATGATGAGTTCGGTGTTGATCTTCTTGGTGATCTCGTTGTTGAATGAATCGAAAACAAAGCCGTCACTGCTTGTATTCACGGGGCATATAGCTGTCAGCAGATAGCGGTATATCTCGTCCTCGCCCTCTTCGGCAAATTCATCGTTCTTGTCCTTTTTGCGGATGGTGTACACGCAGTAAGCTGTCAGCACGGCAAAAGGTCCCTCATAGGCGATATTGTTGGCTATATGATTGAGGAATTCCTCACAGGCGATCTCATCTTTCAGCTCAGATTTGAGCAGATTGTAGAGTATGTACTGAGGCTGTCCCTCGTCATAGGCTTCATTGGGAAATTCATACTCATTGAATGACTTTCCCACGTTGGTGTTGAGCACCTTTTTCAGTGTCTCGTCATACACATCATGCTCCTCTACGGGCATAGTCAGACATGAGTTGACGTTGTGGTAACGGACGCTTTTCTCAGCGTCAATGAAAGCGGTAAGCACACGCTCCATGATGAAGAATCCGCTCTTATCCGAAAAATTCTTTTTGATCTCTGCTGTTTCTTTTTTATTCATTGTTTTATCCTTTCTTTCGTCAAATTCTATCAGTTATTATAATCATAAAAAAGCCTGTCTATCAGCTTGTCATAGTCCCTGCTGTCACCCATTGCGGCTTTCAGCATTGTCCCCGCATTCTGCACTATGAGCCTGAAATACATCCAGTCCCCCATCTCATCGTACTTCCTTGTAGAATTGATAAGATGATTTTTCCTCAGCACCGTGTACTTCTTCCCCTGAGCCTTTCCGTATTTTTTCAGCTTCTTTGCAGTTTCGGCGTCCTCAAACGCACGTTTGTCCACGAATCCGCCGATAGCCTCGAATGTCTTCTTTTCAGCCCAGAAAATGCCGCAGTAAAGCCCTGTAATGCCAAAAGCAGCACGGCACATCAAATCATTGAGCCACAGCGCAAGGGAGTACCTTTCAAAGCGGATGGGCGCTCCGCCGCCGATATATCTGCCGCTTCTGAGAAGCCGCCAGGCCTCACGGATAGTTCCCTCAGTCATACGGTTATCACAGTCGATAGTCATGACCATGTGGCCCTTAGCCGCAAAAATTCCGGTATTACGCACCTTAGCGATGCATCTGTCCTCATTGAAGATGACTCTCGCTCCCATGCTTTCAGCTATTTCCGCTGTCCTGTCAGTGCACCTGTTGCATACCACGATAATTTCCACAATGCCGCCGAAACGCTCAGCCGCTTTTCTTATGGACTGTATGCACCCTGCAACGTATTTTTCTTCATTATGGGCCGGAATGACTACCGAAACATGAACCTTTGACATAGTATCACCTCACAGACTTACTTATTAATTATAGCTCATTTTCGCTTTAATTGCAAGAATATTTTGTCCCTTGATTTGTTTATTAAAATATGATATAATAATATAAAGAAATAAAGGAAGGGAGGCGGAGTTATGTCGATCTCGGATATTCTCGGCAATCTGAAAAAGAAAGCACCTAAACCCCAGAAAATTCACATAAGCTACGCCTCTAACAAAGGCAGCGTCCGGACACGCAACGAAGACGATCTTTACATCGACGGTCTCGGATCAAGAGCAAAGGAAAATATGTCGGGGGAACGCACTCTTTTTTCCTCGGACAGCTATGTTTTCGCCGTCTTTGACGGAATGGGCGGCGAACAATTCGGTGACGAAGCCGCTGCGATCGCCGCTGATACCATTGCCCGTCACTCCGCTGAACTGCGTGAAAGTCCCGTTGAACTGCTTAACGACGCCGTGAACGAACTTACGACCGAAGCCAACAACCGAATCACAGGTATGGTCTATGCCAAAAGAGCCAATATGAGCGGCAGTACGCTGGTGCTTGCAGTGCTTCATAACACCGTCGCTTACATCTTCAACCTGGGTGACAGCCGTGCTTACTACTACTCAGGCGGCAATATCAGGCAGATAACCTACGATCATACCGTCGCCAACCAGAAGCTGAGAGCCAAAATACTCACGGAAGCGGAAGCCAAGAAAAGCTCCGACTCACACCGTCTCACCTCTTTCCTCGGCGTGGATGACCGATGGATCGGTCTGAAAGCTCAGTCCTATGAGCCTTTCGATATTTCCTCGGGAGCTCTCCTCCTCTGCACAGACGGACTTTTTGATATGTGCACCGACGAAGAGATCGCCGTTACAATGGCAGGAAACGAAGATGGATGTGCTCAGCGTCTTGTTGAAAAAGCCCTTGAAAAAGGCGGACGTGACAACATTACCTGTATGGTCATCAAAACAGTATAAAGACCTGTACTCCGTTAACCTCGGTACTCATATAGAAACTTTCTACGCAATTATTGGGGGAAACCTTTATGAGGAAAGGTTCTCCCCCGAACCCCTTTCCAAAGACTTTTAATAGAATTTTTGCCCATTATAGGGCGCACCTAAGAAAAATCAGAATTTTTCATTTCTTTCAAGTGCGCCCTATAATGGGCAAAAATTAATACTGAAAGTTTTAGGAAGGGAGTTTGAGGGCAGCGCTCCCCACAGTGTGGGGAGATGTCAGCGCAGCTGACAGAGGGGACCGCCTCCGTCAGAGGAACCCTTTTTCAAAAGTGTTTCCCTCAATAGACTTGTGTAAAAACTTCTTTATGTGAACTGCGGTTATGGAATGCAGGTCTTTTTTTATACATACAAAAAGCGGTCACGCCGAAGCATGACCGCCCTTTAATCGTTTGGACAAAATTTATATCAAAGATTATTCGTTGATCTTTGTAACAACGCCTGAACCAACTGTTCTACCACCCTCACGGATAGCGAAACGGAGGCCTTCTTCGATAGCGATAGGAGTGATGAGCTCAACATCCATAGCTACGTTATCGCCAGGCATACACATTTCCTTGTCAGCAGGAAGTGTAACAACGCCAGTAACGTCAGTTGTTCTGAAGTAGAACTGAGGTCTGTAGTTGTTGAAGAAAGGAGTATGACGGCCGCCCTCTTCCTTCTTCAGTACGTAAACCTGACCAGAGAACTTTGTATGTGGGTGGATTGAACCTGGCTTACAGAGAACCTGTCCACGCTCAACCTGGTCTCTTGTGATACCACGGAGAAGTGCACCAACGTTATCACCAGCCTCACAGAAGTCAAGAGTCTTTCTGAACATTTCAAGACCTGTAACAACTGTGTTGAGCTTCTCGTCAGAAAGACCAACGATCTCAACAGGCTCGTTAACATTGAGCTTACCACGCTCTACTCTACCTGTTACAACAGTACCACGGCCAGAGATAGTCATAGTATCTTCGATAGGCATAAGGAATGGCTTAGCATCGTCTCTCTCAGGGCTTGGGATGTACTCATCTACAGCGTCCATGAGGTCGAGGATTGGCTTGTAAGCAGGATCGCTGAGGTCATCTGGAGCTTCGAGAGCCTTAAGAGCAGAACCCTTGATGATAGGTGTATCATCGCCAGGGAAGTCATAGCTTGTGAGAAGGTCACGGATGTCCATCTCAACGAGCTCGAGGAGCTCTTCGTCGTCAACCTGATCAGCCTTGTTCATGAATACAACGATTGCAGGAACGCCAACCTGACGAGCAAGAAGGATGTGCTCTCTTGTCTGAGCCATAGGACCATCAGAAGCAGCAACAACGAGGATTGCGCCGTCCATCTGAGCAGCACCTGTGATCATGTTCTTAACGTAGTCAGCGTGGCCGGGGCAGTCAACGTGTGCATAGTGACGCTTGTCTGTCTCGTACTCAACGTGAGCTGTGTTAATTGTGATACCACGCTCTCTCTCTTCAGGAGCCTTATCGATCATATCGTAAGCCTCGTACTGAGCCTGCCCCTTAAGAGCAAGAGTCTTTGTGATAGCAGCAGTAAGAGTTGTCTTACCATGGTCAACGTGTCCGATTGTACCAATGTTTACATGGGGTTTAGTTCTTTCAAATTTAGCCTTAGCCATTGGAAAATTCCTCCTTAAATAGAAAATTCAGAAATCTGTATTTATATTATACCAGATTATTTTGGTAAATTCAAGTGTTTTGGAGAAAAAACTTTCTCCAGAACACATGATTTTGTTGTTTTTGCTCGTTAAAGGGCAAATTAGTTCTTAGCTCTGTTAGCCATGATCTTTTCAGCAATGCTCTTTGGAACTTCCTCATAGCTGTGAGGCTCCATAGTGTACTGTCCACGGCCCTGTGTATTTGAACGGAGGTCGCTTGTGTAACCGAACATTTCTGAGAGAGGTACGAGAGCATCGACCTGGATAGAACCTGATCTTGACTCCTGACCCTGGATCTGGCCACGGCGTGAGCTGAGGTCACCGATAACTGTTCCGAGATATTCGTCAGGAACGATAACTGCAACCTTCATAACAGGCTCCATGAGAACTGCGTTAGCCTGCTTGAGAGCTTCCTTGAAAGCGATAGAACCTGCGATCTTGAATGCCATTTCTGAAGAGTCAACTTCATGATATGATCCATCGTAAAGTTCTACCTTAACGTCAACTACTTCGTAGCCTGCAAGTATACCTGCCTTCATAGCGCCCTGGATACCTGCGTCAACAGCAGGGATGTACTCCTTCGGGATAGAACCGCCGACAACAGCGTTCTTGAATTCGTAACCCTTACCTGACTCGTTAGGCTCAACACGGATCTTAACGTGACCGTACTGACCTGAACCACCGGACTGCTTCTTGTACTTGTAGTCGATGTCTGCGCTGCCCTTGATAGTTTCCTTGTATGCAACCTGAGGAGCACCAACATTAGCTTCAACCTTGAACTCACGGAGGAGACGGTCTACGATAATGTCAAGGTGGAGCTCACCCATACCTGCGATGATAGTCTGACCAGTTTCTTCGTCAGTCCATGTCTTGAAGGTAGGATCCTCTTCAGCAAGCTTTGCAAGAGCGATACCCATCTTTTCCTGACCAGCCTTTGTCTTAGGCTCGATAGCGAGCTGGATAACAGGCTCCGGGAATTCCATGGATTCGAGAATGATAGGATGCTTTTCATCACAGAGTGTATCACCGGTAGTGGTGTTCTTGAGACCAACTGCTGCAGCGATATCGCCTGAGTAAACAGTTGTAAGGTCTTTTCTGTGGTTAGCGTGCATCTGCACGATACGGCCAAAACGCTCCTTTGTGTCCTTTGTAGCATTGAGAACAGAGTCGCCCTGGTTAACAACGCCTGAGTAAACACGGAAGAAAGCAAGCTTACCAACGAATGGGTCAGTTGCGATCTTGAATGCGAGAGCTGAGAATGGCTCGTCATCTGAAGAAGGTCTTTCCTCTTCTTCCTCTGTATCAGGGTTTACACCCTTGATAGCAGGAACGTCCAGTGGTGAAGGCATATAGTCGATGATAGCATCGAGAAGCTTCTGAACGCCCTTGTTCTTGTATGAAGTACCGCAGGTAACAGGTACCATGTGGTTAGCTATAGTAGCCTTTCTGATACAAGACTTTATTTCATCCTGAGTGAGTTCCTCACCCTCGAAGTACTTCTCCATGAGAGCGTCGTCCTGTTCAGCAACGTGCTCAACCATTTCGTCGTGGTACTTCTGAGCGATCTCCTTCATATCCTCAGGGATATCCTCAACCTTGATATCTGTACCGATATCGTTGGTGTAGATGTAAGCCTTCATCTCAACGAGGTCAATGATTCCCTTGAACTCGTCCTCAGCACCGATAGGGAGCTGGATCGGAACGGCATTACACTTGAGTCTGTCCTTCATCATGTCGATAACACGATAGAAGTTAGCACCCATAATGTCCATCTTATTTACATAAGCCATACGGGGTACTTTATAGTTATCAGCCTGTCTCCAAACTGTTTCAGACTGTGGCTCAACGCCGCCCTTAGCACAGAGAACTGTTACTGAGCCGTCGAGTACACGGAGTGAACGCTCAACTTCAACAGTAAAGTCAACGTGGCCGGGGGTGTCGATGATGTTAAGTCTGTGGCCTGCCCAGTAGCAAGTTGTAGCAGCAGATGTGATAGTGATACCTCTCTCCTGCTCCTGCTCCATCCAGTCCATAGTAGCGGAACCTTCGTGTGTTTCACCGATCTTGTGGTTAACACCTGTGTAGAAAAGGATACGCTCTGTGGTAGTGGTCTTACCTGCGTCGATATGGGCCATGATGCCGATATTTCTGGTATTTTCAAGTGAACAATCTCTTGCCATAATATCCTCCTTGGTCCACGATTACCAGCGGTAATGAGCGAAGGCCTTGTTAGCCTCAGCCATCTTATGAGTATCGTCACGCTTCTTGCAAGCACCGCCTGTGCCGTTAAGTGCGTCGAGGATCTCACCAGCCAGTCTTTCCTTCATAGTCTTTTCGTTTCTCTCTCTTGAGTACTTAGTGATCCAACGGAGACCGAGAGTCTGACGTCTCTCAGGACGAACCTCCATAGGAACCTGATAAGTAGCACCGCCGAGACGGCGAGCCTTTACTTCAAGCTCTGGCATGATGTTTTCCATAGCCTGCTCGAACACCTCAAGAGCATCCTTGCCTGTTTTTTCTGCAACGATCTCGAATGCGCCGTATACGATCTTCTGAGCAACACCCTTCTTACCGTCTAACATGATGTTATTGATAAGACGTGTAACGAGCTTAGAATTGTATACAGGATCCTGTAATACGTCACGCTTTGCGATTTTACCTCTTCTTGGCATTTTCGCTTCCCTCCTTCATATAGATTGATGAATTCATAGGTACTCGTACCGTGATCAGTTACTGCCGATACGGCATTGCTTCACCGATCGGTACGTCAGGAGCCAATGCAGAGGATCCATCGTACAGGTGTCAGGTGTCAGGCATCAGCTTTCAGCGACCAGGAAGTAGGAAAAAAGGAGACTGTTCAAAAGCAGCTCAATAATACCTGATTTATTCTGAAAGCTCATACCTGATACCCGAGACCGTATCTATATGATCTCCGCATTACCCTGCGGTAGTAGTTAGCCTATTCGATTAATGTGCGGATATAAAGCTTCCGCCGGCTGATGCGTCTGCGTTTTGCGCTTACGGTGTGAGAAGTCTCTTACTTCTGCTTAGGCTTCTTTGCACCGTACTTGGAACGAGCCTGGTTACGGTTAGCAACGCCCTGAGCATCGAGAGTACCTCTGATGATGTGGTAACGCACACCAGGGAGATCCTTTACACGTCCGCCTCTGATGAGAACAACGCTGTGCTCCTGAAGGTTGTGGCCGATACCCGGGATGTAGGATGTTACCTCATATCCGTTTGTGAGCTTAACTCTTGCGATCTTTCTCATAGCTGAGTTAGGCTTCTTAGGTGTAGCTGTTCTTACAGCTGTGCAAACGCCTCTCTTCTGAGGTGAGCTCTGGTTGATCTGAGCCTTCTTCTTTGCGTTGTAGCCCTTCTGAAGTGCAGGAGCTGTAGACTTTGTCTCGAGGTCCTTTCTTCCCTTACGAACGAGCTGGTTAAATGTAGGCATATTTTTCCTCCTTTTCTTGATAATAGGTTTATACGCAGATATTTGCGTACCGATATATTATACCCGAAAAAAGACGGCTTGTCAAGGGTTTCCCCTAAAAAAGCCGTCTTTGAAATGCTATTTCGTTATTTTCACCATTCGTCAGGTGATTTCAGCCGCTTATATCAGCGATTATTTGAATCGTACCATGTTTTTATGTCGATCTCGGGAGTTCCGTCAACTGAAAGGAAAGCGTAATAAGTGAGTATCGCAGTGGCATCACGACCGTCGATGACTCCGTTTTCGTCGATATCGGCTGCAGCCGCTGTCCTCTGAGATGAAGCAAAGGGAGAGCCTCCGTTTACTGAACTCCTGGCATATTCCGTAAGCACGATAGTAGCGTCACGTCCGTCAACCACGCCGTCGAAGTTCGTATCGCCCAGCTCGTCGTTTGAAGCCTGCGATTTTTTCAGATATGCTGTCATGGTTCCGCCGTTGACATAAGCTTCTATCTCACCGTTATTGTAAGCTAAACGGAAGGATCCGCCGCTATTGTCCTTCACTGTTACACCGTTGCCGTCGGCATACCATGTAAACGCTTCTTCTTCCCTGCCGCTGCCCATATATCCGACAGCGGTGCCTGTCTTATCATCGTTGAATGTTAATTTGATGTACATTGAGCCATCGTTATATTTTTCACTGCCGTTTGCGTCGATCAGCTTGTACAGTTCCCATTCGCCTAAGAAGCGTGGGTCTGCGCCCTGCTTAGTAACATCATATTCAATATTAACTTCATGTATACTCGGGTGTGTATCATAATCATTTCCCTGTATTTTTATTTTATAGTTTCCTCCGGGAAGTTTCGGGAATTCACTGCCTTCGTATTTCCTTCCGTCCGATGATGTTACAGTTACTATATCCTTAGACGGTTCATACCCCATATCAAAATCGCTGCCATAGACCATTTCGCCAAAATCATAGCTCTCATGCCATGTTCTGGAATAGACTGTTATATTAAGTCCGCTGAAGTCAAGCTTCTCGCCATCTGAATAGGCAGTCTTTGTCGGATAAGAAGCGACTTCCACAAAAATATACTCAGGTGTAGCTGTCCATGTTATCAGCGGGGTAGTTGTTACAGATGTGGTCGTTGTAGTTGTTGTAGTAGTTGTTGTAGTAGTTGTTGTTGTAGTTGTTGTAGTAGTTGTTGTTGTTGTAGTTGTTGTCGTTGTAGTGGTCGTTGTAGTCTCCGTCTGTTTCGCATCGACTCTTATCGTGCCTTTGTATTCAGTCCACGGAAGCTGTGATGTTACGTCCCTGTTGCTCATGTCATATGCTCTCGTTACCCTGAGAGTATAAGGATAGCTTCCGTCCACGTTTTCGGGAACATACAGGTCGAAAGCAAATACATATGCGCCTTTGAGAGCTACAGGCGAATCGTACATCATCTTTTTGTTCGATACCTGTATATTACCCTGTACCTCTACGTCAAACTCCACATTGTTCAGCACTCTGTTAGTATAGCCGATATATCCCTGAGCCGCAACATATTCGGTAGTTACTCCCGTCTCGACCTTCTTTGTTGTTACCGCAATAAGCTGAAGGTCAACTTTGACCGTTGTCGTAGTGACTGTTGTGCTTGATGAAGTAGTTGTTGTACGGGTAGTTGTCGGCTGTGTAGGCTGTGAGCCGCTGAGGACTGCAAAGCTGTGGCCTGTCTCGTTGGCGTAAGCCTGTGCAGCTGAGCCCGATGGAGCATATATCGTAGCATTGCTTGTTACTGATGTCTTGCCGCCTACGATAGTACAGTTTGAATTGTATATCTTTATCTCTCTGAGACGTCCGCAGTTTGCAAATGCATCAAGACCTATGGAGGTTACGCTTGCCGGAATGGTTATGGATGATAGTCCCGAACTCTCGAATGCACTTGCCGAGATAGCTGTGACTGTTGAGGGAATAGTCACTGATGTAAGGTTTGAAGCATTGTAGAATGCTGCTCTTCCGATATTGGTGATTCCCGATTCAATGACAACAGTACGTATATCATTGATATATACGCTCCACGGCACAACGCTGGAGCTCTGCCACTCTACCATTTTTCCCGAGCCCGAGATAGTGAGTGTGCCTCCGCTGAGTTTCCATGTCGCATTCTTTCCGCATTTTCCCTCTGCGTCTGTCTTATTCTCGCTGACCACTCCTGTAGGCGTGCTCAGCTTCGCAGCAGAGACCTGCGGCACAGCAGCTGCCGAAAAGCACAGCACTGCTGATGTGATGATCGCTAAAATCTTCTTCATCTGAAATTCCTCCTTTATTCATGGCTTATCCGCCTTTTATCCCCTTTTTCTTGCCGCAAAAAGCATTATCAGCGGATATATCTCAAGACGTCCCAGAAGCATATCGAAGCAGAGAACTATCTTTGAGAATGCATTGAGTCCGCCGAGATTTCCCGCAGGACCGAAACGTCCCACACCGAAACCGATGTTGTTCATGCAGGTTATAACTGCTGATGCAGATTCCTCTATGCTGAATCCGTTGAGGCTGACCAGCAGCACCGATATAGCAAGAAGCATCATAAAGAGTATGAAGTAATTGCTTGCGCCTCTCACTACATCCTTTTCTACGGGCTTGCCGTCCATTTTTACGGATGCGACAGCTCGTGGATTTACGATATATTTCAGTTCCTTGATGCCTGTCTTTATGAGGATCATTATTCTCGAAACCTTCATTCCGCCGCCTGTAGAGCCTGCACATGAACCGACAAACATCAGCACAAGGAGCAGAGTCTGCGAGAATACAGGCCATTGTCCCGTATCCGTGGTGGAGAATCCTGCCGAGGTGATGGTGGATGCCACCATGAAGAATGAATGTCTCACGGTATCGCCAAGACCGTTGTACATATGATATACATTTGCTGTAATAAGCGCAGTTGCGATGATTATTACCGAGAAGTATGTCCTCACCTCTTCGTTTTTGTATGCCAGTGAGAACTTTTTGATGATGAGGTAGTAGTAAAGGTTGAAGTTTACACCGAAGAGGATGATGAATATCGCCACAACCATTTCAACGTAGGTGCTGTTGTAATGGGCTATACTGTCGCCCCAGAGGGAGAAGCCTCCTGTACCTGCTGACGAACAGGCGTGAACGATCGCATCATACAGCGGAACACCGCCAAGCATGAGGAATACCGCTTCCGATACTGTAAGGGTAATGTATATACCGTAGAGTATTCTCGCAGAGAAGCTGGATTTTGATACCAGACGTCCTACCTTAGGGCCTGCACATTCAGCCCTCATCATATGCATTGTTCGTGAATCGTTGCTGGACATGATGGCAAGCACGAACATCAGTACTCCCATACCGCCCATCCAGTGAGTGAATGCCCTCCAGAAAAGGCATGATTTCGACATCGCTTCCACATCGCTCAGAATAGTAGCGCCTGTGGTGGTGAAGCCCGATACAGTCTCGAAAAGAGCGTCTGTATACTTTGGTATCTCTCCCGATATAACAAAAGGAAGAGCGCCGATTGCAGACATCGTTATCCACGATGCCGCAACGCTTACGAATCCCTCCATAGAGAAAATGGAGTTATCTTTCGGTTTCCTGATAGTGAAAATTATTCCCACGGCCATCGTAATGATAAACGGTATGCCGAAAGAGGTTACTACGTGTTCTTCATTGTATATAAATCCGACTAATATGGGCAGAAGCATGAAAAGTCCCACGACCTTCAGTATCTGTCCCATAATGTAGGACACCATTCTGTAATTCATAATAAAGCTGTTACTCTCCCTTAATCAAATATATCGCTGAGGTCATTGAATCCCTTGTTAGTGGTTATTACAACTACGCTGTCATTCAGTTTCAGACAGTCGTCACCCTTAGGGATGATGAGTTCATTTCCCCTGACGATACTTGCAATGAGGATGCCGCTGCGGATCTTCAGCTTTTTCAGCGGAACATCAACATATTCCTTCTTGTCACGGACGATAAACTCAATAGCTTCAAGACGTCCGTTGACAAGGCTGTAGAGAGTGGTAACACTGTTGCCGAGAGAGTTCTGCTTTGCACGTACATACTGTATGATCTGGTTGACGGTGATAGTCTTAGGTGAGATTATACTGTCAAGTGCAAGAGTATCGGAAAGCTGTATCAGTGAAGGGCGGTTTACCTTGGTAACTACCTTTTCAACTCCGTTATTCTTGGCAAGAAGGGAAAGGAGAATGTTCTCCTCGTCGATTCCCGTCAGAGTAACAACAGCATCAGCATCGTAAACGTGTTCTTCTTCAAGGATATCGTGGTCTGTACCGTCGGCACAGCTGATATCGACCTTGTTGAGACGTTCACTGAGTTCGAGGCAGCGATCCTTGTCGATCTCTATGATCTTGACCTTGATGCCCATTTCAATAAGCTGCTGCGCAAGATGATATGCAACTCGTCCGCCTCCGATAAGTACGGCCTTCTTTACACGTTTCTCACGGTAAGCGGCGCTGATACTCTTGAAGAACTTGACCATATTGCTGTGGGAAGCGGTCATGTGTATCTTATCTCCTGCACGAAGCACGAAATTTCCGTTCGGTATAACAAGTTCGTCACCACGCTGAACAGCGCAGATGAGGATATCCAGTCTCATACGCCTTGAAAGATGACTGAGTGCCACGCCGTCAAGAATGCTTCCGGAAGTAATACGTATCTCAGTAAGGTCAACTCGGCCCTTTGCAAAAGATTCAATATTTATAGCCGCAGGATAACGCATTACCTTGGCAATTTCATTAGCGGCATTGTAGTCGGGATTGACCATCATGCTGATTCCAAGTTCCTCACGCATGAAGACCAGCTGCTTATCAAATTCGGGGCTGCGGACACGTGCAATACAATGTCTTGCCTTCATTTTCTTTGCAATAAGGCAAGAGAGAATATTGACCTCGTCCGATGCAGTAACGGCTATAAACAAATTTGCCTTATCGACATTAGCCTCCTCGAGAACATCAGTCTGAAGGCAGTTGCCGGCAATACCCATAACATCGAAATCATTGATGACAGATTCGATGAGATTTTCATTTTTGTCGATGACAGTGACATTATGCTCGTCACTGAGGACTTCGGCAAGTGCGCTTCCGACTTTGCCGCAGCCAACTATAATAATATCCATATTTCCTCCATATCAATACTGTCAATAAACAGACAGTTATTCAATATAATTATAGCTCTTATATATAGATTTGTCAATAGATTTCCGAAGTACGAGTATAATTTTTTATACAGTATGTAGAAAAAACGGGCTATTAAACAAAAAACAGCCACTCCGACGGAATGACTGTTATATTAAAGCTTAATGGTAAGATTTGTGATATTGCCAAATTCATTATCATACTCGTAAAGAGTAGTTTTCTGAACAGGTTCAGTATCGGGATCGCAGAGAAAATCGTACTTCTCCAGCTTGACATGAGGAAACTCGGAATTGTCAAAAGAATAAAGAATGACTCTGAAACGGGTGATGTAGGAAAACTCGATCAGTCTGCCTTCATCATAAATGAAGCAGTAGACCTCCCCCATACTGTAGAATTTATTCATTATATTAACGTAAGGAACAGCACAGGTAACGCCCTCATAATCGAAAAAATATGTCTCCTCTGTACAGGTATCGCCGTGAATATGCCTCACACGAAGTGGATCGAAATGCTCGTCAAATTCATAAACTGTATACTCATCGAGGCCTTCAGAAGAATTGACCCATCTTCCGTAATGTCCGCTGGAGATCATACGCCTGACGGACGGATAAAGCTGACCGAGACCAATGGAATCGGTGCCGAATTTACGGATAAAAGGAGAATCGGCTTTCTTGCGCATCTCGGCGAGACACTTATCGGAATAAGCGATAATCTTGCTTATTCTGCCAATAAGGATCTTGAATTCCCATGATTCCAGCATAGCTTCACCCCCCCGATAATCTAAAAAATATCATATATATTATACAATACTTTCAGCAAAAAAGCAATATAAAAATGAGAATAATTATAAATCTTATACATTATTATAATGAAAGCGTAAATAAAAAAGCTCCTTCACATAAGTGAAAGAGCTTTACTCTGTGTCGGCACTGATTTAGTTTCCCGGGCCGTCGCCAGCCAAGTATCGTCAACGTGAATGAGCTTAACTTCCGTGTTCGGAATGGGAACGGGTGTGACCTCATTGCCATAAGCACCGACTTCTTAAAAACTGAATAAACTTCGTAATGCGAGGTTTGAACTCACATGAATCAAAAAGGAAAAGCCCTCGACCGATTAGTACTCGCAAGCTGAACGTGTCACCACGCTTACACTTTGAGCCTATCAAACTCATAGTCTATGAGAGGTCTTACTCTTACGAAGGGATATCTTATCTTAAGGTCGGCTTCACGCTTAGATGCCTTACAGCGTTTATCCGTTCCGCACTTAGCTGCCCAGCTGTGCCATGCAAAGGGAATCGGCGATC
>ACOK01000055.1 GCA_000174895.1 Ruminococcus flavefaciens FD-1 | reverse complement strand
GGTTTCCCTCAATAGACTCGTGTAAAAACTTCTGTAAGAGTACAGCGGTTGTGCGTCCTCCCCTTTTTCTGAATTTTATTTAAGGCTGCTGAATGCGTTATCTACTACCTTCTTTTCAGGTGCTGATGTGAACTTGCTTACGATAGGTACTATTATAAGTGAAAGTATCATTGTGATCGCACCTGCATTTATAGGTGAAAGCAGATTCAGAGGACATCCGAGGTCGATAACTGACTGTCTGATGCCATCGAATGCGCTGATGCCGAGGCTGAAGAGGACCATGTGCAGTACGCTGATTCCGATACCTGTGCAGAAGCTTACCCAGCAGGCAGCCTTTGAAGTCTTCTTGGAGAAGAGTCCGTAGAAGAATGGTCCGAGGAATGCGCCTGAGAGTGCGCCCCATGAGTAGGACATAAGTGTTGAGATGGATGCATTCTTGTTGCAGGCAATGATTACTGAGATGATGAGGAATACTGCAATGAATACACGCATGAATGTCATCTGCTTCTTATCATCGAAATTCTTTACTCTTGGCTTGATAAGGTCATTTGTAAGTGTTGAGCTTGATGTGAGTACCAGTGATGAAAGTGTTGAAAGGGATGCTGAAAGAACCAGTACAACTACCAGTCCGATGAGGATGTTAGGAAGTGCCTGCTGTATCAGTGATGGTACCATTGTATCGTATACAGGCTTGCCGTTGATCTTTTCGATAAGTGTCTTGCCTGCGTTTTCCTCGGGGTCAAGTGTGCAGTAAAGTCTTACGAAGCCGCCCATGAAGTATGAACCGCCTGCAACAACGAGAGCGAAGAATGTGGAGATAAGAGCGCCCTTTCTGATAGCGTTCTCATCCTTGATAGCGTAGAACTTCTGAACCATCTGTGGAAGTCCCCATGTACCCAGTGATGTAAGGATAACAACGCCAAGCAGGTTGATGGGGTCAGGTCCGAATATCGAACCAAGAGTTCCGGTATTTCCCTTGTCATCGGGGATAACATTAAGTGCATCGATAGCAGCAGCAAAGCCGTCCTTCTTCTGAATCGTAAGGCCTACGACTGTAGCGATACCGATAAGCATGATGATACCCTGCACGAAATCGTTGAGCGCTGTAGCCTTGTATCCGCCGAGAGTAACGTATACTGCGGAAAGCACAGCCATTGCAAGGATTATGATAGTACCGCCGTTCTCGCCGAGGTCGAATACCATGCCGAAAAGACGGGAAAGTCCGTTGTAAACGGATGCAGTGTAAGGGATGAGGAAGATGAAAACGATAGCAGCTGCGGCTGTTTTCAGCTTCTTTGAATCGAAACGGTGCTCGAAGAATTCGGGCATCGTTCTTGCGCCGAGGTGATTAGACATAAGTCTTGTTCTTCTGCCGATGAGGAAGAATGGTATAAGGCTGCCGATAATGGCGTTTCCGATACCTACCCATGAAGCAGATGCACCGTACAGCCAGCCGAACTGTCCTGCATAACCGATGAAGACAACAGCTGAGAAGTAGGTAGTGCCGTAGGAAAATGCTGTGAGCCATGAACCTACGCTTCTGCCGCCCAGCATGAAATCTTCAGCTGACGTTGGTCTTGCGTGAGGTGTAGACTCCGATACTTATCATAACAGCTACGTATATGAAAAGTATCACAAAGGTTGCGGTCTGTGAACCCATATATATCTCTCCGTTCTTAAAATGATTCAGGCAGCCGCAGAACAATTTGTTACCATAGGTTAATGTAAAGCGGCAAACCTGTAAAGCTTTAAAATGATAAAGCAATGAACTGAGACTTATTATACATCATTTTCCGACAGTTGTCAATAGTTTTCCCGATTTTTCTTTGTTAGCCGTATCAACTGAAAATGGACAGCTTTACTGCCGGATAATTATGTTCACAGAATGTTTACATTTTCATCCGCACATTTCAGCTTTCTGTTTCGTTAAGCTTTATACAAAGGGCAGATAATGCCTGAGACATAATTATGAGGAGGGAATCATATGAAACATACAAAGAAATCTTTATCAGCTGTACTTGCAGCAGCAATGACCATCAGCATGGGAAGCCTCTTCCCGATGAGTGCAAGTGCCGCCGCCTATAACTGGGACAACAGACCGGATTGGACGCCTGATGATTTCAATTCTGCTATGGAATTCTTGAATCACCATGGAACTACCTATGCCGAAGACGGAATGATATGCATAGTCAAGCACGTCCCAAACGGAAAGCACATGGCTGCTAAGATCGAGGCTGTCGGAAATGAAGGCGATCAGCGGACAGATTCACGGTACGAATCGAAGATCTTCTCATTCGGGTTTGAGGTCCCTGATGAAACCCAGCCTGAAAATGGTGAAAAAACCGCACTTCAGGATTACATGGAATTCCACGGCTACACTGACGGAAGTTTTGTGGACTACCACTACGAAGCGCTGATGATAAAAGAGAATCAGGACAGCAAATTCAACATCATGACCGGAATTGTCGGCGAGGACGAGGAGTTAGATGAGTCCAAGGCCGCTGTCTATACTTTTGACGGCGACACCGAGACCGATATCTGGGGCTGGCTGCCTGATTCCTATGTGGAGTACCGTATATTCATCGACATTTACGGCAACCTGTCAAATCATGACGGAAAGCTTGTCTACTGCCATGATGTCAACTATTCCACAGGCGCTACTCTCAAAGTTGACCAGCAGGGCGAAGGAAAACTGAAATGCACCGTTAACAGCTCCACATACAATGAAATGGTAATGCTGAGAGCCGGCGATACTTCTCATCTTGTACAGGTTTACGAGGGCGAGGAAGAGGGCGATGTTACCGTTTCCTTTGACAGCAATATCCCGTGGGCACCCGCAGAAACAAAAGATCCAGTGCTGACTGCCGATCTTCACGTTAACGCTGACCTCACTATCAGAGACAAGATATACGATGTTCCCGAATGGATTCCGCAGGACAGCGAATCGCTCATCGACTTCTACAACAAGCACGGCAAAATCTGGATACAGGACGGCCTCATCTGCACTATCCGCCCTGTCACCGATTATAAGTCGGAGCGTTACTCCTACAGCTTCGGGGGTTCGGCTGCCGATAAGATCAAACAGTACACTATCTTCAGCAAATCCATAAATCCCTTTGAAGAATATTCAAGCATCCTTTACGATGTAAATGTTTACGATATCCCCAAGGGCACTGACCTGACAATCAACTATGATCTTACTTATGCCGAAAGGACTTCCTTAAACTCCTTCGTTTTCGAGAAGGATGCCACCGGCAATGTCACTCAGAAGGACTTTTACGCATGGCTTCCCGACTGCGTTGAGGAGTACGATGCTTACTACGAAAAGCACGGCGCTTTCTCCATCCAGGACGGCTATATCATGTACTGCACCGAATGCCCTATCGGCACAGGCTACGACCTTAACGTAAAACAGAGCGGCACAGGCGGAGTTGCTGAATTCCACCAGGAGACTATCACACCTGTTGAAAACACTGTCCTCGACGGCGGCTCTAATTTCGTCATCAAGCTTTTCAAGCCCACAAAGGAAGGCGTTGTCCGTCTCGACCTTTACAAGGCAAGAATCGATACCGATGTTCTCCCCGAAAACGGCGTTGATACCGCATATTTCAGAATAGACAAGGATATGAAGATATACGAAGCTGAACCTACCGACATGAAGACCACTGTCAAGGGCGACTGCAACGGCGACGGCATTATCGGAATTTCCGACGCAGTAGCAATGCAGAACTGGCTCCACGGCAAGGGCGGCATTTCCGAAAACGGCATTGCCGATATCAACGGCGACGGTGTTGTTGACGTATTCGACCTTATCTCACTGAAAAAACAGATCATCAACTCAATGTCAGAAGCTCCAAAGCCTGTTATGGTGAAGATATCTCAGAATTTCGCATGGTTCCCATATCAGGTCGTTGATGTATACGATCAGTACGGTACAGTATACGTACACTCCTACTCAAGCAACACGGAACATTCATGGGATGAAATTCAGGAAAAAACTGTAAATATGCGTAATGATAACTGGTACAAGGTAATTCGCAACATAATGGATACAGCAGTTGAGGATTCCGAAGATCAGGTAAAGTCACAGCCTGAATTCTGCGTAAAAAGAAGATTTAACAACGACCGTCTCATCAGTGATTTTGCCGCTTTTTCAAAGAATACCGAAAAATACAGCAAGACAAAGATGTTTACAGTGAACTATGCTTGTGATATGGGTTCAACTACTATTTATTCGATCGGTGAAACTGCCGATGGCAAGCCTGTATGCGCTGAACTTGCTACATTCGGTGATGCGGTTGGATATATCAACGATACGGAAGTTAAAGTATTCATTCAGAAGTTGGTGGATAATCATATGATTTCCCCTGCTATTTTCAATGTCGTGAATCAATAAAAAAAGCAAAAGAAAGATAACATATATACAAACCTCCCCGAACCGTAAACTGAACGGTTCGGGGAGGTTTCTTTTCCGTGAAGCAAAAAAGCTACAGCACTTCCGGATCAGGAAATGCTGTGGCTTATATTATTATGCTGTTACAATACTGTCAGCCTTGTGGAGGTCAAGCTTTTCTACAGCCTGTTCTCTCATCTTGTACTTGAGTATCTTACCTGCGGCATTCATCGGGAATCCGTCAACGAAATCAACGTATCTCGGGCACTTGTGCTTAGCCATTCGCTCAAGGCAGAACTGCTTTATCTCGTCCTCGGTGCAGGTCTCGCCGGGCTGGAGAATGATACAAGCCATTATCTCCTCGCCGTAATCCTCACTTGGAACACCGATTACCTGAACGTCCTTTACCTTCGGATATGTGTAGAGGAAGTCCTCGATCTCCTTGGGGTAGATATTCTCACCGCCACGGATAATCATATCCTTGATACGGCCTGTGATCTTGAAGTAGCCGTCCTCGGAACGTCTTCTTGCAAGGTCGCCTGTGTGGAGCCAGCCCTCGCTGTCGATGGCAGCTGCGGTAGCTTCGGGCATCTTGTAGTAGCCCTTCATGATGTTGTAGCCTCTTGCAACGAACTCGCCGTCTGTATCGTCAGGGAGCTCCTCGTTAGTCTCGGGATCAACTATCTTGCACTCAACGCCGAAGATAGGTCCGCCGACTGTATTGACTCTCTGTTCGATGCTGTCTGTAGTCTTGCTCATTGTGGTTGCAGGTGAAGCCTCGGTCTGTCCGTAGGTAATGCAGATCTCGGACATATGCATCTTCTCGATAACTTCTTCCATTGTCTTGATCGGGCAAGGTGAACCTGCCATGATACCTGTTCTCATGTATGAGAAGTCGGTCTTGTCGAAGTCCTCATGTCCAAGCATAGCGATGAACATTGTCGGTACGCCGTGGAAGCAGGTGATCTTCTCCTTGTTGATGCAAGCCAGACCCTTTCTCGGTGAGAAACGTGTGATCGGTGACATTGTTACGCCGTGGGTAACGGAAGCTGTCATAGCCAGAACCATGCCGAAGCAGTGGAACATAGGCACCTGTATCATCATACGGTCAGCTGTGGAGAGGTCCATACAGTCTCCGATAGCCTTACCGTTGTTAACAACATTGTAGTGTGTGAGCATTACGCCCTTGGGGAATCCTGTAGTACCGGAAGTGTACTGCATATTGCAGACATCGTGGATGTCGATAGTCTTGCGGACTGCCTCCACCTCGCTGTACGGAACGTTCTTGGAAAGTGCAACTGCTTCTTCCCATGTGTAGCATCCCTTGTTCTTGGAATCAACAGTGATAACGTTCTTGAGGAAAGGAAGCTTTGCAGACTGGAGCTTGCCCGGCTCGCAGGTCTCAAGCTCGGGGCAGAGTTCCTTGATGATGCCCACGTAGTCTATATTCTTGATACCGTCGATCATAACGAGAGTATTTGTATCGGACTGTCTCAGCAGATACTCAGCCTCGTGGATGCGGTACTCTGTGTTCATTGTAACAAGTACAGCGCCTATCTTTGTAGTTGCCCAGAAAGTTATGTACCACTGGGGAACATTTGTTGCCCAGATAGCAACATGGTCACCCTTCTTTACGCCCATAGCCAGAAGTGCACGAGCGAATGTATCAACATCGTCACGGAATTCGGGGTATGTACGTGTGTAGTCCAGCTCTGTGTATCTGAAAGCGTACTGATTCGGGAACTGGTCGCAGATACGGTCGAGGATATCAGGGAATGTATAGTTGAGGATACGCTCCTTCGGCCATGGATACTGTCCGTCGCCTCTGCGGTTTGTCTGGAGAGGATGCTTGTGCTTGGTCCTGTAGGGAGACATATACTCAGCAAACTGAGGTATAACGATACCTGCATCGCTAAGGTCTCTTGCCCAGCGCTTTACCCATTCCAGTGAGATGTATCCGTTGTAATTTATAGTATCGAGAGCCTCGATCATTTCCTTTACGGGGATGTCGCCTGTACCCATGATGCGGTACTCAACCGAGCCGTCCTCACGCATAACGCTGTCCTTTACCTGGATGTACTTGATGTACTCGCCCAGATTAGCAACAGTGGTTTCGGGAGCTTCGCCGCCGTAACGGTAAGGATGGTGCATATCCCAGAGAGCGGCCACCTTACGGCTGCCGACTTTAGCGAGGACCTTTGCAAGACGTGCAGTATCGCTGTAAACGCCGTTTGTCTCAACCAGGAGAGTAACGTTGTACTCCTCAGCGATAGGAACAAGCTTCTTCAGTGCCTCGATGATATAATCATCATCCACTTCATCCTCGGGGCCGGGGTTAAGGTCGGCAAGGATACGGATATAGGAAGCATCCAGCTTCTGAGCCAGCTTTGCGTATTCCTTTACCTCATTTTCTGCCACATCGAACTTATCCTTGAATTTAAGGCAGGCACCTGATGAAAGACATGGGATCTCAAGATTTAGTGAACGTAGCTTCTCTACAGTCGCAGGCAGCTGCTTTTCGGTAAAAGGCTGTGCCTTTACAGAGAATATTTCATTTCCGAGACCTCTGATCTCGATACCGTCAAACCTGAAGTCCTTTGCCATTGAATAGATGTCGGGCCATGTCCAGTCAGGGCAGGCAAGTGTGGAAAAAGCTATTTTCACTATGATCAATCCTTTACATAAAAATCAGAGAAGAGATGTGTCCTTCCCTGTTAATATCTTCAATTCATGCTGAAGCTGAGATGTCTCATCATCTGTCAGTTCATATATACTGAACGAATCCGCTGAAAGATCCGCAGTTTTCATGAATGCTTTAGCCTGTCTTGCAGAGGAAAAACGCCTTGCAAAGGCCTTTTCCTGTACTTTGACATCAGATGAATAAACGTACATCCCGTCGGGGATATGCCTGATAATCCAGCTCATATCCGTCACCCGAAAAGCTTGTAGAAGACAATGCCGAACCATTCCCTCACCCAGTATGTGGGGACGATATACCATGAGGTATATCCCGAAATGTTATAAGGCGAACTTATGCCCGTCTTTTCGGCAAGCATCTCCGCACGAAGCTGATGGAAACCGTCAGTGACCAGCGTCACCTTCTGCGGAAGTCCGTTTTCAGCTATAAGTTTTTTGGAAAACTCAAGGTTTTCCTTTGTGGTGGTGGACTTATCCTCCATGAAGATACGCTGCGGGTCGATTCCCTTTTCAGTCAGATAAATCTTCATGCATTCAGCCTCACTCATTACCTCGTCGCTTCCCTGTCCGCCTGACACAACAGCGCAGACAGTTTCGTGCCCGGACATATACTTGTAAGCAGCATTGAGTCTGCGTGAAAGCATAAGGCTCGGACGGCCGTCCTTGACCTTGCATCCCAGCACCACAAGAGTGGTGTCTTCATTCTGCGGAGGGTCGTTCATTTCCCTTGCCATGGATACGCTGAGCACTGACGCAAGGACTATGCCTCCTGCCATAAGCAGCGATATCAGAACGATAAACACTTTTCCCACAGGCTTCTCCCATATGGAAGATACAAGGCTTGTGAAGCGTCCGTGGAAAACGAATATCACTGTCAGGACTGCCGATACAAGCATCCCTGCCACATTGCCTGCATTGATGATACCCATTGGTATGGGAAGTGCAAACAGCAAGAAAAGCGCAACCGACAGCAAAGCAGCTATTATTCTTATAGCCATATATGTTCCTTTATTTCATTGAAGCCGCAAGCTTCAGTATTCTGTCAAGATTTTCCTTTGTAGTAGTCTCGCTTCCGAGATGAGTAGGAACGCTGTTGTAAAGGCCGTGGAAATCGGAGCCTCCCGTTTCGATAAGCCCGTACTTCTCAGCAATAGCCGAGAGCTGTTTGCGGTAGCTTTCGTCAGCGGAGTAATGTCCCACTTCAACGCCGTCTATCTTGCCTTTTTTAGCAAGCTCCTCCAGCAGTTCCATATTGTCATACTGTGCAGGATGAGCCATGACAGCAACGCCCTTTGCAGTATGGATAAGGTCGATAACGAAGTTCACATCAGGGTATTCACGCTCGACATAGCAGGAGCCCACTTCGGGATTGAACAGTTCCCTGTCAAGGTCGCCGTAGAATTCCAGAGCGTAGCCGTAGTCTATGAGGGCACGCATGATGTGCTGTTTGAAAATACTCTTTGAAGCAGTGGTATGCTTCAGAATGCTTTCCTGAGTTATGGGGAATTTCTCCATTACCTTGAGGATCATTTCCTTTGAGCATTCTTTTCTGATCTCACAGGATTTCAGACAAAGGCCTTCAAGTCTGTTCGGCTTTGAAGGAGCGTAGCAGAGGATATGGACTTTACTGTTTCTTTCCTTGTCCCATGCCGAGAGTTCAACGCCGTGAAGCACCTTGATGCCTGCACGTTCAGCGAGAACATCCGCTCTTGAAAATGAAGCCATAGTATCGTGATCGGTTATCGAAAGCCAGTCGATACCTGTACGTGCTGCCTGTTCGATGACATCCTCGATGCCCAGTGAACCATCAGACAGCTTTGTATGACAGTGTAGATCGCAAATCATAATAGAACCTCTTTCACCGCAGTTGCTGCGGAGATATACGTTAAACATATATCCTAAATAAAATAAGATAAGTTAAAAAAATTAAAGTCTGAACTATATTATGACAACGGTAACTATTATATCACATTTTTAAGAGAAATTCAAGTATTTGCGTAATATTTTCACCTGTTTAACACTTTACTGTGATATTACTCACTCTGTAAAGCGGCATACAACTCGCTCTTTTTGAAGCCTGTTTCCTTCGCCACAGCCTTGCAGGCATCGGTCGGCTTCTCTCCCATTTCTATCAGCTTATTCACCTGAGCAAGAGCCTGTTCGATGGTTATATTATCCGAATCATCGGCATTTTTTCCCTCTACTACCAGCACGAACTCACCTCTCGGCTCGTTGCTGTTGTAGTACTCTACAGCCTCACCGATAGTCATGCGGAGGACTTCCTCATGTATCTTCGTCAGCTCACGGCAAAGGGAAATGCGTCTTTCACCTCCGAAGCATTCGCACAGGTCGGCAAGAGTGGTCTTCAGCTTGTGAGGAGCTTCATAGAACACCATGACCGCCGTTTCATTGCGTAGGAGTTCCAGTCTCTCAGCACGTTCCTTTTTCGGCACGGGAAGGAATCCCTCGAAAGTAAAGCGTCTGACGCTGAGTCCCGAAAGTGCCACAGCGGAAACAACTGCGCTCGGGCCGGGAACAACTTTTACGTCGATGCCGTTTTCGGCACAAAGCTTTACCAGTACCTCGCCCGGATCGGAGATACACGGCATACCTGCATCGGTAACGATACCGCCGTTCTCCCCTGCCATCAGCCTGTCGATAATGTGCTGTGCATCGGCCTTTGAGCTGTGTTCATGGAAGCTTACAAGCTGCTTTTTTATGTCGTATCTGTTGAGAAGTTTCAGTGTAACTCTCGTATCCTCGGCGCAGATGAAGTCCACGCCTGCCAGCATATCAAGCTGACGGAGAGTGATATCCTCCATGTTGCCGATGGGAGTACCTATTATATAAAGTGTTCCGCTCATTCCTGCTCCTTTCCCGTTGCGTAAATCCTCTGTAGTTCTTCCGTGAATCCGTTTTCGCTGCGGATGTACAGCTGCGGCTCGACTTTCATGAATGGCTTCGAGCCTTTCTTTCCCTCGATGAGAAACAGCCACGGCGCTTCATCGGGATTCTTCGACACGAAACGCAGACGCTTCGGCTCGATGTTGTGGTTCTTCATGGCGAATATAACGTCGCTGAGACGTTCGGGGCGGTTGCATACACACAGCCTTCCGCCGAATTTCAGCAGTTTTTCTGCCGCTCCGCAAACGTCGTCGATGTTGCACATTATCTCATGCCTTGCGATCTTCTGGGCAGTTATCACGCTCTGATAGCCTGCGTTGTTCACCTTGTAGGGCGGATTGCAGGTCACGAGGTCAAGCTGTCCCAAAGGAGCGCCCTCCCATAATTCTTTCAGGTCGGCGCATATGGGGACAATGCCCTCGGTCTCGCTTCTCTCCATGCCCATTTTCAGCTGATCTATCGCCCCCTGCTGGATGTCCACCGCATAGGTTATCTGCGGAGGCAGCTTTTTCTGCATGATGAGCGGGATTATACCGCAGCCCGTACCGAGGTCGCAGGCCTTGTCCTTGTGACGGTACTGCGAGAAATCCGCAAGCAGGAAAGCGTCAGTGCCGAAGCGGTGGTCGGTGCTGGCACAGACGTAAATTTTATCGGTCAGTTTTTCGTATTTGTATTCCATAGTCTCTCCGAAAATTCATATTAGTTTACAGCTTTCAGCCATATGAGTAAAATCCTTTATCACTTTTGAAACCGTAGCCGCTCTGAGTGCTTTTGTTTCGATGATAAGTTCACATGAGAACAGTTCGTTTTCATCCATTCGTCTGAGATATGCTATTTTACGGTAATTGTCGCTGATAATATCAGCATAGTATTCATAAAAGCTATCTGTCAGCTTTTCAAATTTAACTTCGGATAGTTCTTCGTATTCCTCCTCGAAAGCATTAAGAACGGCATCTTTATTCAGCTCATTATCCAATTCGAGGGCGATAGAGAAGTAAAATCTTACAGCCGGCTCGTCGGCATTATGGTATGAGAACGAATATCCCTGATAAATTTCAGCAGAATGAAAATCCTGTTCATCCTCATATCTGTTCAGATCAGGCAGTTCAAATGAGATTTTGTCATCTGATAAGGTTTCGATTACAGACGTTCTCTTTTTCTTACCTGTTTTTTTGCTTTCTTCCGCTTCTTCCATCATTTTAAAGCAGTTTATTACTGCATTACCGATTTCTTCGGGTGAATTATTGATGCTTAAATAAACAAGTCCTTCATCATTTCCGCCATAGCCTTTATTACCATCTAATTTCTCAGTGGGAGAAATAATTATTTTACCATCTTCATAAAGGATAACACCACATAATATATAATTTTTGTTAAACGATTTGTACGACTTATATGTTGATGCATTTTTCCAAATTGAATCGTCTTCACGTTCTTGTTTGGTTCGAGCATCTACAGGGCTGTTTCCTATATGTTTCAATGCTTCCAATGCAATCTTTCCAATTAACTCCGCATTTTCTAAATCGGTTATTTGGCGATGCCACGCCATTTCTGTTGAGTACCAACCAGCGGATGTAATAAGCGGAACAATAATTATTTTTCCCTCACCTTTATAAATATCAACATGGTAAGGATATTTCACTTCTTTACAACATTGATGATTGGTACCCCTTCTTTTTTCTTCAGCTTCAAATTCTTGTATTCTCTTCATTGTTTCTTCATAGCTTAAATCCATTTATATCATCCCCTTTCGATAAGTCCGAGAGCCTCATCCATAGTCACACACTCCGCATACCTGTTTTTCCACATGAAGTTGTTGTAATAGCGGTAAGTCTCCTCTGCGGTCATGAACTCATTGTCAAAAGTGGAGTTGCAGTATTCGGGGACTATCATTCTGAAACCATGCTCAAATCCGCATTTTACCGCCGCATCCATGCAGTAATCGGTTTGCAGTCCTGCGGCAATGACAGTCCTCACGCCATTTTCTCTGAGATATTGCAGAAGTCCGCTGTCACGGAAAGGGCTGTTCACGGTCTTGTCGAATATCTTCTCATTCTCACGGGGCGCAAATCCGCTGTACACCTCAAATTCAGGATTTCCCCTGTGCAGAGCCGCACCATCTCCGTCATCATGGCGGACGTAAATTACCTCAACATTGTTCTGACGTGCCACAGATATGAGCTTTTCAACATTGCTTATGAACCTGTTGAAAAATCCCAGTTTCTCGTTTGTTATGCCGCTTTGTGCGTCAATGACGAGGAGTACCATGTTATTCTCCTTTCAGCTTTGCAGCGTTAAGATAGTGCAGATTGTTGGGAATGGACTTATCATTGATGTGCCATCTGAATTCTTTTGATATGTATTTCCCGAATCTCTGCCATATTTCGGGGTCATCCGTGAGATATTCCAGCACCGAGACCTCCATGGCATTTACCACATCCACATCGCCTTTCCGCCACATCTCCTCGATAACATCGCAGTAAAGCTTTATCTTAGCCTTATCGGTATCGTCTTTCAGCAAAGCGGTAAGCGGATAGTTTATCATCTCTCCAACGAGAATGTGTATGAGGACTTCGCCAAATATCTCTATATGGTCGGCATAAATGCTTTTTCCGTCGGGAAGGCGCTCAGCAAACATCTCCGCACATTCCTGCCTGTTCATTTGATAGTTCCTCCGCCCACAACGATATCTCCGTCATAAAGCACCACAGCCTGTCCGCTTGTAACTGCACGCTGAGGCTGATCAAATTCCACCATATACTCGCCGTTTCCGAGATATGAAACAGTTGCCGGCTGTTCATTCTGGCTGTAGCGTGTCTTTGCGGTAACACGCATCGGCTCGGTCAGTTCAGCTACCGAGATAAGATTGAAATCGTCAGCGATAAGCGTTTTCGTGTACAGGTCGGACTCATCACCGAGAGTGACGGTATTTGTGTCAACGTCCTTTTTCACCACATACGCAGGCTTTCCCAGTGAGATGCCCAGTCCCTTGCGCTGTCCCACTGTGTAATTGATGATACCCTTATGCTCGCCGAGGACTTTTCCCTCCATGTCCACGAAATTGCCGTGAGGAACGTCCGTCCCCGTGAAACGCCTGATGAATCCTGCATAATCGCCATCGGGCACGAAGCATATGTCCTGACTGTCGGGCTTGTTGGAGTTGACAAGTCCTGCCTTTTCCGCAAGCTCACGCACCTGAGTTTTATCGAGACTGCCGAGTGGGAAAAGTGTATGTGAAAGCTGTTCCTGTGTGAGAGAATACAGCACGTAGGTCTGATCCTTGCTTCTGTCGGCTGAACGCTTCAGCAGCCAGCGTCCCCTTTCCTCGTCATACTCGCATACAGCATAATGTCCCGTGGCGATGTAGTCGTACTCCAGTTCAAGGGCACGGCGGAGCATTTTGTCGAATTTTACGTGCCTGTTGCACTCTATGCACGGGTTGGGAGTGCGTCCGCAGAGGTAGCTGTCGGAGAACTGCTTCATGACGTGTTCACGGAAATTATCCTTGAAGTTGAACACCAGATGCTCGAAACCCAGCCTTCTTGCCACGCTTCTTGCGTCCTCCACATCGGAAAGGGCACAGCAGGTCTTTCCCTCTTTCTGAGCCTGATCGATGTCCTCGTCGGAGAAAAGTTTCAGAGTAACGCCCATGACATCGTAGCCCTGCTCTCTCAGGAGCATAGCCGCAACGGAACTGTCAACGCCTCCGCTCATACCAACCATGACCTTTTTCATATATTTGCTCCTTTCAAAAACAATAGGCGAACAATGTTCGCCTCAGATGATACTTTTTAATTCTGCCAGAGACATAAGGTAATAGTCCGCAGTCTCCATTATTTCTTTCCTGTCGGGTTCGCAGGTCTCCTCGTAAATGCCTGCCGTTATCAGACCTGCTTTTTTTGCGGTCTGGATACAGTGGAGGGAATCCTCTATGACCAGCGCTTCATCGGGACTGCATCCCAGACGCTGAGCGCCTCCCAGGAAAATATCGGGGAATTTCTTCCCTCTCGGATAGTCGATATCTGTCAGCACGAATCTGAATCTGTCATAGATACCGCATCTTTTCAGCACAGCCTCGGCAAGTGCTTTGTAAGTAGCCGTAGCCACACCGTATGGGATACCCATACCGTCCAACATATCGAGAGTTTCCTCAACATAGGGTTTCAGCGGTATGTGGTGTTCATACTCCTCCCTGACCATATCCTCGATGCGCTTTATGACGTATTCCTTGGTAACACTGAGGTGGAAAAGGTCAATGAAGTACTGTGATGACTGATCGACGGTCATTTTCTTGACTCTCTCGGAAATATCCGCAGGAGGATCGGTAACTCCGTTCTCTCTCAGGAAATTCCTGTCAACGTCGTACCATATCTTCATGGAGTCGATGAGAGTGCCGTCAAGATCGAAAATAATTCCTTTTATCAAATCTGTTCCTTATCTGGAAGTAGTTGTAGCATTCTTTGATGAAGTCTTTACGGAAGTAGTTCTTGTCTTTGTGGAAGTGACTCTTGCTGTAGTTGCAGGCGGCTCAGTTGCAGCTTCTTCTGCGGCCTTTGCAGCTTCTTCCTCAGCTCTTCTTGCCTCTTCCTCGGCAGCTCTTGCAGCTTCCTCTTCGGCAGCCCTTGCCTCTTCCTCGGCTTTTTTAGCTTCTTCCTCAGCTTTACGTGCCTCTTCTTCGGCCTTCTTAGCTTCTTCTTCAGCCTGTTTGCGGGCAGCTTCTTCTTCCTCTGCCTTCTTGGCTTCCTGTGCATTTCTGCTCAGGTATTTCGACTTCTTGTAATCCTTATTCGGGTCGTATGAGCCCTCAGTCTCGGCATCGCCGCAGATGATGATGGCTTTCTTTCCGAGGAGATCGAACATTCTCTCGAATCTCTCAAGGTCATACTCGGTATTGCCCTTCAGCGGATCGGCAACATATACGATCTTCTTGTCAAGATCGTAGCCGTAGATAGTAACGCAGTGCTGCATACCGCTGAACCACATTTCCTCGCCGTCGAGAGTGGTCCATCTGTGTTCGGGGGCAAGCTCCACAAGGTCGATGGTGACCCATGCGATAACTGGTCTCCCCTCCTCTATCTGGTAAAAGAGCTTCTGAAGATCTATATCGCTCATATTCTCCGCATAGCAGGGAGAATCGATGGATTCAAAGTAAGAATCCGCAGTCTGTATAAGTGCAGGCGGAAAACAACCGAAGCCATCATTCAGCTTCGGGTCGCCGATATAAGCGTGGTCCATAGTCGTTGAGCCGTCCATATCCATAGGCATGAACTCGTCAGCGAGAGTGACCTTGTCTATGTCGAATCCGAGATAGTTAAGGGTCTGGCAGAGCGAAGTAACTTCGCAGCCTGTGGGGAGTTCCGGGTTCTGGAGAACAGTCTCGAAATTCCTGATAACGCTCCTTTTTGCTATCTTGTGATCTCTTGGTTTAGCCACATCCACCGAGAAAGACTCGGTCTCTTCTTCTGTCTCCGGTTCTACGTGAACCGAAGTCGTAAGTATCTCCGTTCCATTGTTGGCAGCTCTGTCAGAACTGGGACCTGACGAATCAGCTCCCATGAGAGAAACCTTCTCTCCGCATGATGTTAGACAAATAAGCACAGCCGCAGATGCAGCCGCAAATTTCAGTAATCTGCCTGTCATTTGATTCTACTCCATATCTATCATAATTTTTGCCCTGTAATCCTTCTGGGCTGAGGTCACGGTCTCAAGAGCAAGACCGTAGATATCAGATGCTTTTATCTCCAGCTCCGCAAATCTTTCTGCTGTATCGCTGAGCTGAGAAAGCTTGGCTATCGACGCTGCATAAGGGATAGTCGCATGGCTCTTTGCCTTTGCCAGTATCTCTCTTCCTCTTTCATTGAAAGCGAGGATCCTGCCGTATGGTGGCAGATTGCTCATATCATCCTTTGTAATGCCTATAAGGAGCTTGAGCATGATGCGTCGGATACGTGCCATTGTATATCTCTTTGTCTTTACGGTAAACAGCAGTTCATCCAGTGAACCTGCCATTCTTGCACCGAATATCCTGTGTTCCAGCCCCTGAGCGACATCGTCGATATCCTTTATCTCCTCAACGCTGCAGCTTCTCAGTTTATAGAGGAGGACTCTTTCAAGCCTGCTGAGCGAAGCGATCTCACCCTTGCTCACAGCTGATGAGATGGCGTCTCTCCACAGCTGCGTGGTATATTCGCTTATTCCCATGATATCGTTCTCGGTCTCAAGCATCTCACGGAGCAGTGAAGCGCTGGCGAATCCGTTTTCTGCCACATCGCTGTCGTGTTCCGCATTTATGCGCTTGACGGTAAAAGGTGCCATTACTGAGGAAAATCTCTTCAGGGCACGCATATACTCTATAGCGAGAAGATTATTGGGTTCGGATATTATTTCGGCCACAGCGGGGTCTTTGCCTTTGACCACCGATGTAAGGGCTCTCGGGTAGGTATAGCCTTTTTCCATTATACCACGTATCTCTTCGCCGTGGACCATAGCGATGGCCTCCACCGTGTCCATGGCATCCTGGAGAATGTCCGTATCGCCGCACTCGCTGCCGAAAGATATCTCATCGACTGCGCCCAGCGAATCGAGAAGGTAGACAGCTCCCGAGGCGAAGTTTTCTGCGGAAGAAAGGCAGTACTGGACGGGAAGCTCGATCACCAGATCTGCGCCTGAACGGACGGCGAGGCGAGCTCTTTCCAGTTTATCCATAACGGCAACATCGCCCCTCTGGACGAAATTACCGCTCATAACAGCAACTATATGTGTAGCTCCGTTTTTTCTTGTTTCGTTTATATGATAAAGATGCCCGTTATGAAATGGGTTATACTCACAGATTATACCGCTGATTTTCATTTTACTACCTCTTTCCTGAAATTTCAATGCTTTTTGACAATATTTTATTATCCTTACAAATTATTTGTGAGAATCGGATATGTTTTGTCCGATTTTACGGATATTTTAATGCGTATTGAGACAAATTTAAGAAAAACACTTGCAATTTGCCAAAAATAGTATATAATAATATATGCAAATCAAAATCTGAAAGGAAAATGCATATATGATTATTTTAGTAGTTAACGCAGGAAGCTCATCACTGAAGTATCAGCTCATCAACATGGAAGATGAGAGCGTGATCGCTAAGGGCAACTGCGACCGTATCGGCATCGACGGCCACCTCAACCACAAGACAAGCGACGGCAGAGTTCTCGATGTTGACTGCGACTTCCCTACACATACAGAAGCTTTCATGAAGCTTGTTGAAGCTCTTACTACAGGCGATGCAAAGGTTATCGACAGCATGGACGAGATCTCAGCTGTAGGTCACCGTATCGTGCAGGGTGCTGATGTATTCGACAAGTCAGTTCTCGTTACAGACGAAGTTATCGACCAGATCGATGATCTCCGTGAACTCGCTCCTGTTCACAACCACGCTCACGCACTTGCTCTGAGAGCTTGTAAGAGCGTTATCCCTGCAAACGTTCCGCAGGTAGTTGTATTCGATACAGCTTTCCATCAGACAATGCCTGCAAAGGCTTTCATGTTCGGTCTTCCTTATGAGGACTACGAGAAGTACCACGTAAGAAAGTACGGCTTCCACGGCACATCACACAGATTCGTTTCAAAGGCACTTGCTGAAGCTATGGGCAAGAACGTTGAGGATCTCAAGATCGTTTCATGCCACCTGGGCAACGGTTCATCCATCACAGCTGTAAAGGGCGGCAAGTCTATCGATACATCAATGGGCTTCACACCTCTCGACGGCGTTGTAATGGGTACAAGAACAGGTTCTGTTGACCCATCAGCTGTTACTTTCGTAGCTGACAAGCACGGCTTCACACCTTCACAGATGAGCGAATACATGAACAAGAAGTCAGGATTCCTCGGCGTTTCAGGTGTTGGTTCAGATAACCGTGACATCCAGGAAGCTGCTAACAACGGCAACGAAAGAGCTCAGCTCGTTTCTGATATGCTGGCTTACGAGATCCAGAAGTACATCGGTTCATACGCTGCTGCTATGAACGGCGTTGACGCTGTTCTCTTCACAGGCGGTATCGGTGAGAACTCATGGGAAGTAAGAGAAGCTGTATGTGAGAACATGGATTACTTCGGAATCAAGATCGACAAGGAGCTCAACAGATCTATCAGAGGCAAGCTCACAAAGATCTCAACTCCTGATTCAAAGATCGAGGTTTGGATCGTTCCTACAAACGAGGAACTTCTCATCGCAAGAGATACTCTCGAACTGATCTCAAAGTAATTCAGTAATATACATTATACTACATTATATATAAAAAATCAATAGATTTTTACATAATATCACAAGCGATCGGGCTGTCGGGACGCCAGCCCCTACAATATCACCTTTTCATCAAGGTCGGAAATGTAGGGGACGGCGTCCTCGACGTCCCTTTTTTATTCTGATTTTTTTCTGAAAAGCTGTAAGATTCTGCTTTCCTGTACGTCTAATAATATGAAAGGGGTGAGAAGATGGAAAAGGGATTTCACGAAATATATGAAAAATACAGCACCGACCTGTACTCGTTCATCATTAAACTATGCGGCAATGAACAGCTTGCCAAGGATATCATGCAGGACACCATGCTGAGGGCTTTCACGCATTTCGATCAGTACAACGGCAGGTGCAATATCAAAACATGGCTCTGTACTATCGCTAAGAACGTCTACTTCGACCACCTGCGGAAGTCGGAAAGCCGCAATACTTCCCTTGATACCGCTGAAAATGCCGCCGTGGACAGCTTCGAGCAAAGTCTGACCGATTCCGACACCGCCATACGCATACACCATCTTCTCCACGAACTGGACGAGCCTTACCGTGAAGTGCTTCTGCTGAGGATATTCGCAGAGCTGAAATTCTCCGACATCGGCAGTGTCTTCGGAAAAAGCGAAAACTGGGCAGGCGTGACGTACTATCGTGGGAAGCAGAAACTCATCGAACTTATGAAAAAGGAGGGGCTTTTATGAAAAAATATGATCTGCCTTGCAATGTTATCGTCGATCTTCTGCCGCTTTACAATGAGGGCGGATGCAGCGAGGAAAGCCGTCAGATAGTGGAGGAACATCTGCAAAACTGCGAGAACTGCCGTGAACTCTGCGGCAATATCCCCATCCCCGTAAAGGAGGAATCCCCCAAACCAAGCGAATCCGAAACTTTCAGAAAAATAAGCCGCAAGCTGAAAAAGAGCAGATACTCCAAGCTGATATCGACGGTTCTGTGCGTTTTTCTTGTGGGACTGACTGTTCTCACTGGTGCGTGGTATTATACTTCCTACCTTCCCTACAAGCGCCTTGCCAAGAATCTCTCTCCGGACAATAGTTTCGGCCACCTTTTTTCCGATTACTCAGGTATGCAGGAACGCTACTGGTTACACATCGCAATGCCGAACTATCTCAATTTTCACGGTGGTTATGCCGCTGTTAATCTGCGCAGTGATTTTGTCAGCGACCCGACTTACAATCCACCCTCTATGTTCGTATGGGTATCAAATAAGGAAACAAAATACGGTATCAATATCGTTGAAAAAAACGGGAAGAGCACGTACACAGGCTACCAGTTGTACGTTGACAAGGATGTGAACTACATCCCCTCAGACCAACTTACCGATGAGATGAACGAGAAATGCCGTGAACTCCTTGAACAGCACCGTGAGGAAGTCGAAGGCCTCATGAAAGCCGCACAGGATAAATGGGGAGAATATCTGCCTTGACAAATCTTCAAAAATGGGGTACAATAGTGTTAGAATATACTAAGAACTTGTTCCTCAGTTAACAAGTTCAAAACAAAGGAGTGCCTTACTATGGTAAAGACAATTATGAAGATAGACGGCATGATGTGCAATATGTGCGAAAGCCACGTTAACGATGCTATCCGCAATGCAGTCAAGGTAAAGAAAGTTGAGTCCTCACACAGCAAGGGCGAAACTGAAATAATCTCCGAGGATGCTCTCGACGAGGCAAAGCTCAGGGAAGTCGTTGAAAAGGACGGCTACAAGGTCCTCGGCATCACATCCGAGCCCTATGAAAAAAAGGGCCTTGCAGGTCTTTTCAAGAAGTAAAAGGAAAAGCGTACCATTTGCGGTACGCTTTCTTTTTTCTGTGGAATTGGGAAAAATGGCGGTTTATTCATACAAGAAAGGGCGCACACTGTGCGCCCCTACACTGCTTTCTGATTTCTACTTTCTGCTCTCTGCGCTCTGAGCAGATTCGCCGCCCTTGAGAAGCCATTCCTTGAACCATCTCAGGAACTTTGTCAGGTATCTCAGTGTCGGCTCGGCGATTATCGAGAAGTTGATACACAGCAGTATGCATCTGTTTGACATGGACGAAATGCTGAAGAAATCGCTGACGAAAAGCATACAGAAGATAAGTCCCACGGTACAGCCTATCCACAGCCACATCTTGTAAACGTCCATCGGCTTGCATATCTCGAAAACTATCATTAGTCCCACAATACTGAGTAGTATGGTAGATGCAGTTGCTATGTCCGAACGCTCTACGCTGAAAATGTTGCCGAAGTATATCATCGCCGCAACTACAAGAGTATCGGTGATTCCGGCAGGCAGAGCTTTCAGCAGTATATTCGACATGAACTTGCCCTTGATAAGGTCACGGTTAGGCATCTGCGACAGGAAAAATGCAGGTATGCCTATGGTGAACATACTGATAAGGCTTATCTGCGCCGGGAAAAGCGGATAGCTGATGCCGAAGCAGATGGTCAGTATGGAAAGTATCAGCGAGAATATATTCTTGACAAGGAACAGACTTCCCGAGCGTTCAAGGTTGTTGACCACTTTTCGTCCCTCTGCCACTACCTCGGGCATCTTTGCGAAGTCGGATTCAAGGAGTACAAGCTGTGCCGCCTGTGCCGCCGCATCACTTCCCGAAGCCATAGCAACGGAACAATCAGCATCTTTCAGCGCCAGCACATCGTTTACGCCGTCGCCCGTCATTGCAACTGTCCTGCCTGCACGTTTCAATGCCTTGACAAACATACGCTTCTGCTCGGGAGTTACACGTCCGAACACCGTATACCGCTTGACAGCGTCGTTTATGGCATTTTCGGTGGTAAGGGTTGAAGCGTCTATATAGCTGCCTGCATTCTGAATTCCTGCCTGCTTTGCCACTTCTGAAACTGTCACGGGATTGTCGCCCGATATGACCTTTATCTCAACGCCCTGTTCAGCGAAATATCTGAAAGTTTCGGGAGCGTTCTCACGTATGGGATTCGACAGCATGATGAAGCAGACAGGCTCAACGGCTGTTTCAAGCGCTTTGCCGTCGGGAATCCCACTATATCTGCCGAATACCAGCACACGATAGCCCTTTCTGCTGTAGGACTCAATGACTGCACGGTAGTTTTCGTAGCTCTTTTTCAGTACAAACTCGGGCGCTCCCATAACATATGCGCCATTTTTGAAAGTGACACTGCTGTATTTGAACTCCGATGAGAAGCCTGTGATATTCACGGGAAGCTCCCCCGTCGGCTCACAGAAATGCCCCTTTATAGCGGACATGGTCTCATTGTCGGCATCCTGAGCCGCCGCAAAATCGCTGATAAGTCCGTTTAACACATCTTCGGTCACGCCCTCCTCCGCAGGCACTACCTTTGACACAGACATACAGTTTTCGGTAATGGTTCCGGTCTTGTCCACGCATAGAACGTCCACACGGGCAAGAGTTTCGATGCACTTCATATCATGGACGAGGACCTTGTTCAGTGCAAGCCTCATGGCACTTACCGCAAGAGTTGCGCTTGCGACAAGGTAAAGTCCCTCGGGTATCATTCCCAGCACAGCCGCTACCATTGCCTGTACACTGGCTTTTATGGTCATATGGTTGACGTAGTAGGACTGATAGAACAGCAGTATGCCGATGGGGATGAGGACGATTCCCGCTATCTTGACGATACGGTTAAGGTCACGTATCATCTCGGACTGCTCCCCTTTCCGGGTCTTTTTCGCCTGTATCGTCAGCTGTGAGATATATGATTCACGGCCGACTTTTTCCAGTCTCGCACGGCATGAACCCGACACAACGTAACTGCCCGACATAAGCTTGTCTCCGCCGTTTTTTGCGATCTCATCGGATTCGCCTGTCAGCAGTGACTCATTCACCGATACATAGCCGCTGATGACCTCCGCATCTGCGCTTATCTGGTCGCCTGCCTTGAAAACAGCTATGTCGTCCAGCACCAGTTCACGGGAAGGAACTTCCTTTTCCTCGCCGTCCCTTATGACGGTGGATACGGGCGCATTGAGCATATTCAGCTTGTCCAGCACCGACTTTGAACGCATTTCCTGAAAGATACCGATTAGGGTATTGGAAATGATGATTGGCAGGAATGTCAGGTCACGGTAAGAGCCTACAAAAATAAGAAGTGACGCTATGACAACAAAAAGCAGATTGAAGTATGTAAATACGTTATCTGCGATGATATCCCTGACGGATTTTGAAGGCGATTCCACAGGGCGGTTGTCCAGTCCCTCATCGAATCGCTGCTTCACCTGCTGTGAAGTAAGACCTGTTTCGGGCTCGGCGAAAAATCGCTCCGGATCCTTCACAGGCTCGATGGTAATATTCTTTTTCATGCTATCTCCCTTTATCATGTGTAATACCAGCTAATACCGGGATATGATTATCCGGATATTATTACTGCTAAAATATTATACCACTTTTTTCGCCTTTTTACAATGACGCCATATGAAAATCTGATGAAAACGCACAGTTTAATAGTCAACTTGTATATCATAAAAGGTTGACATTTCTTCTGAATTGTGCTATGATAATTCGGGAGGTGAGAAAATGTCAGAATTAACAGCTAATAGCAAAAAAGCTTTTACCACAAGGGAACTTGTCCTTATCGCTATGTTTTCGGCTCTTACAGCGGTATGCGCATGGATATCAATCCCATTCGGTCCGATAGAATTTACGCTTCAGACCTTTGCGGTATTCCTTACTGTTTCGGTCATAGGCGGCAGAAACGGATTCTTTTCTATCCTCGTGTACATTCTCCTCGGCGCTGTGGGACTTCCTGTTTTCGCCCATTTCAAGGGAGGAGTCTCCGCTCTTCTCAGCAATACCGGCGGCTATATCGTGGGATTTATCCTCATTCCGCTGATCTTCCTTGCCGCTGAGAAAATGTTCGGCGACAACATAACAGTGAAGATAGCTGCCTTCCTCATCGGACTGGCTGTCTGCTATACATTCGGTACCGCATGGTTCATGTTCGCATACGGACGAAACGTCGGCGAAGTCACTCTTGCACAAGCCATGAAATGGTGCGTCCTGCCGTTCGTGCCTTTCGATATCATCAAAATGATCCTCGCCATCATCCTCGCCGACCGGATCAAAAAAGCTTTACCGAAAAACTAAAAGCACCGCACTGTAACCGTGGTACTCATATAGAAGCTTTATACGCATTTATC
>ACOK01000056.1 GCA_000174895.1 Ruminococcus flavefaciens FD-1 | reverse complement strand
CGATAAATACATATAAAGCTTCTATATGAGTACCGAGGTTACAGATTCAAATCATTTATTTTCCATTTTCTCAGGAACGGCCTGAAGATAAGTCTCAAATAACAAAAGCATAACAACATAAACTAACGGATCTGTAAGTGTACGTACAGCCATTGTATATCCTGCCTCGCCGTAAATACCCGTAAATCCGCTTCTGAAAAGATCGACTTCTTTCAGTCCCATAAGATTAACGATAAGCGATGCCGCAAAAAGAACAGCCATCGAGATTTTCAGATATTTGCGGTTTTTGCGTGTGTTGATCTCGCCCTTTGCAATGTTGAGAATTATCTTCACAACCAGAACTACTGCAACCGATGAAATTATAAATACGGGAAGATCTCTCACAAATCTGAAAAGAACAAGATCCTTGTAGTCCTGAGGAGTTTTTGCTGCCTCATACGGAATATCTATCAGATCCGTATTCTTATCCATCAAACGGGTAAACGGTACTTTTACCGTAAACTCGTCCCCTGCCATAACTCTTGCAAGTTCGTAGATACGCACTCCAAGTCTGTATGCAACAAATATTCCTGCACCTGCAAGTGTAATTACTGCAATAGCTTTCAGTATCTTTGAATTAACCAATGTTTCGGCTTTTTTCATTTCGAGTTCATGGCGGCGCAGCATAAGTCCTCCGCATATCAGAAGCAGCGGTATAACGAATATCCTGTATACCTGACAATAATAAACAGGACGGCTGAATATACCGATCATTCCTTCAACTTTACTGTCCATATTTATAATGTAGTCAGTGTTATTATAAAGATTCACAATAAGCCAGGCAAGTCCGCCGATAATGAAGAAATCGGAGGAACGATCAATGAATATACGCTTTCTTTCACCGCATCGCAATCCCAGATAGAGGCATCCAAGAATAACAATTATCAATGCCATATCTACAGAACCTGTCATACATACAAGTCCCACTGCTGTGATAAGCGATATTGCATACCTGTTGTCAATTTGGTGCGGCAGTTTCTTCTTTTTATGAAGTACAAAAAGCGTCACAAGGATACCTGTTCCGACAAGTGACATTACCAATATCAACAGCTTTTCATGACCTGTCAGCGCCATGCCTTGTTCTGTCTCTGCTTGTTGTATCGCTTCATATGCTTCCTTTGAACCATAGCATTCCTCATAGGTCTTTTCTATAAAAAAAGTTCCCGAGTGACCATGATCGTAAAAAGAGTCAGTATTCTGACTTTCTATGTTTCTTATTGCTAATAGCTGTATAGGAATCCATATAATATAAATAATCAAAACAACAAATAAAACACCTTTAATGAAGAAATATGCAGCGTGCAGATTTTTATGCACCTTTTCCGGGATATCATCTGTTTCTCCCGGAGGTAATACCTTATTTTTGAAAAATTTCATACGCTCCCCCTCGTAAAAGAATCTATAATATTTATATTGTATCATTGCAGGTACGGTTTGTCAATAAAATCACATCCCCACTTGTTTTTTGCGGAAAGCTGTTGTATAATAGTATTATTATATAAAGACGGGGGATCAATAATGGACAGATCATCAAAAATCGAGCTTACGAATATGTGCCTTATCTACGACGATAAACGTGTACTTGTACAGGAAAAACAGGGGGCTTAAAGAGAAATACAAGGGTGGACTGGTATTCCCGGGCGGTCACGTTGAAGCTGATGAATCACTGCTGGATTCGGTTATACGTGAGATGAAAGAGGAAACGGGACTGACGATATATAACCCTCAGCCCTGCGGTTTCAAGGACTGGATACTGGAAGACGGCACAAGGTATATCGTTCTTCTCTACAAGACCGATCAGTTTGAAGGCGAGCTGAAAAGTTCCGAGGAAGGCCGTGTTTTCTGGCTTGACAGAAGCGAGATAGGCAGTGCAAATCTTATCTGGAATATGAAGGAACTCATGCAGATATTTGAGACCGACAGCTTCAGCGAGTTCTTTTTCAAGATCGAAAACGGCCGATATGAAGGAAAGCTTCTGGGGTGAGATATGGACAGCAAACGAATAGATGAGCTTCTCGCACAGGATCACATTGTTGTGGATAGCCTCCCCGTGCAAGTCCCTGCTGACAGTAAAGGCAGATTTTTCGCAATTGAGCAATACTATCTGTCTGAGCCGCAGATAACTCAGCTTCACAGGCGTTTCCTTAATGTGATACTGAAGCTTTACTGCTACTTCCCTGTTACCGTAATCGATGCGGATTCAGATACGGAGATAAATTCTCCCGATCCCGAAAAGCTTGAAGAATGGATAGTGGACGCTCCACGTGACATTCTCATTTATATCGAAGGCGAAAATTCTCTTATCACTCTGTCAAATGATGATATCTATATGACCGTATATGCGCCATCTGACTGTGTGTTGAAGCTTACAGAAAAGATCGCCGCTTCGGAAGGATTATTCGTCCGCTGAAATAATTTTTTCAGAAAACACTTGACATCTATCAAAAGATGTGTTATCATGTAATTACCATAAAGAGTACGTGAGGGACAAGCCCTATGACCGTACAGCAACCTGCAATATGTAAGTAAGGTGCTAAAGCTTGAACGATGGGTTTTATTGTGTATTTGTTTCTATGGAAGCGATCCCGTCGTGACGATGGGATCGCTTTTTCGTGCTCTCTTATGGAATTTTTATTAAGGAGTGCATGAATCATGCGTAACATCAGAGATCTTATCGGAAATGACGAAAAGGTATGGCTCTACCTTGACACCCCCGAAACATGGGAGAAATTCACCTCTGCGGCGGAAACTGAGGGATTCAGATTCGGTGATCTGCCAAGGGATAAGTGGAATTTCGGTTATGTGGTGTCTGTTCGCAAAAACAGAAATATGGGACACGTACCAATATTCTTATGGTGTATGTCCTTTTCTGTCAACAATTCCGACCTTGTAAGGAAAATCGATTTTCGCAGATATTATGACGATGAAGAAAACTATTACTGCGAAGAACCGCATTTCAGAGGATGTCTCATATGACATCCTCACATCCAGACATAAGCTTATTTTCGTAATTTTTCAAGGAGGAAAAGATCATGTTAAGAGGTAATATTTATATGGCACAGCTTCATCCGATACAGGATAATTCAGTTCAGGGAGGATGCCGCCCTGTTATAATCGTTCAGAACGATATCGGAAACATCCACTCTCCCAATGTTCAGGTAATTCCGCTCACATCACAGAAGAAAAAATATCTTCCTGTACACGTCCCAATACACGGAAACGGACTTATCAAGAAATCGATCGCCCTTACCGAACAGCTGACGACTATTTCAAAAGCGGACTTGCAATTCCTTATCGGAAAACTTGACGACGACACTATGCAGAAAATAAATAACTCCATCCGTATACAGTTAGGCTTAGCATGACTATCCCGCATTATTCATTCCATTCTCTCTGATACATTTTCCATATAAAGAAAAGATCCCGTGAATTTACGGGATCTTTCTGTATTACTGCACAGCTTCAAAAGCTGCCTGAACTTCATTATCGCCGGAGTTATCGGCGGTAACTGTGTGATTGTCAAAATCGAACTGATACTCACCTATATCTGCTCTTTTATCGTTACCGAGATTTGTAAGAACCGCTGTTACCGGATAAGGTCCGACAGATGGCTTTACAGGATTATGAACCTTAATGCTTATCTTATCGTTTTCGGGTACAAGGAATACAGGACTTGAAATTACCACCTCCTCATAGGCACACTTGATATAAAGGTCTATCACATATCTTCCGCTGAATCCTTCGGGAACATCAACAGTATACTCAATATAATTTCTTGTATCCCCATCGCCGGCATTAGTTGCCTCCTCACTGTTCAGGATATCGTAAATGTCTTTCATGAGTGTGGGAGATTGTGTGTACATCTCATATGAACACTGATTCTTGATGTAGTAAAGGTCGTTTTCTTCATCATAGTCGCACTCATAGAAACACATATCAACACGGTTCATGCTGATATCCATTGTGATTATGTCGCCGCCTGTTACATTGATGAAACCGAAATTATTTGTGAAGTATTCATCGACTGCGGTGTTCTTTTCCGCATATTCTTCAAAGTCATCCGATGTAATATGATCCGTCCATTCTGTATTCTTTATTACACTGTCGATCCTTTCCTTCTTGTCAGCGGAAAGCGCAGTTCCGCAAACCATACTGATCTGTTCACCGTCAGAATCAGGTATTACCATTTTTATGTCACGCTTTGTCAGGTAATCCGCATCTGAAGTAATGTTCTGAAGGTTGAAGTCATACTTCTCAAAGGTCTGAACGATAGTCTCGTAATTCTCATTTTCCACGCCTGCATTATCCTCGTTCATATTTTCCGTATCAGGCTGTGTTTCCTCATCAGCTAATATCTCTTTAATGTTTTTTATAAATAATTCAGAATCAACTTTGTATTTTTGCTGTGGTATAGGTTCATCAAGGGGCTCTTTGTAAAGCTGACCGTCTTTATTAATATAGTTGAAATGGAGATAGTTGAGGACATTATCTGTTGTTATCTGTACAAGTCTTACTTCCGAACCGTTATTGTAAAGGAATAACATAGCATCTTGCTGAGAATACTCTATCGGTTCAGTATATTCTTCCCACGTATAGCTATTGAAGAAATCAGCAAGTTTGCTGCGTTTTTCAGAGTCTATCTCTGTTCCTGCCGGAAGTTTGAAAACAGCATCACTGCTCGTAGAATCAGCTATACGTATCTCCTGCATCGATGATAAATCACTATTCGGGGTATAGTATTCTAACTCTGAGAAATCGCCGAATGGTGCGATAGTTTTTTCAGCTTCCGCTGTTGACTGAGGTTCGGTTTCGGATGCTGATGAAGTCAAAGCAGGTTTGCTGTTGTTCATATTTTTCAGCATATATCCGCCTCCGCCGATACCTGCAACTATGGCTGCACAGGCGGCAATGCTTGCGAATATCTTCCACTTCGGACGCTTGTATATCTCAACGCCCTTTACTGTATCTTAAGCGGAGATCGCTGCATTGCGTATCTCCTCCGGCTCAACTCCATATTCAGCTATAATGTTCTTGGCGATACTTGCCACCTTCATATTGCCACGGTCGATAGCGTCCTGAACAAATTTGTTCTCCACGGCTTTCGGAGTAACTACTCTGATCTTCGACCTCGGCACATAAACCATACACCCTTGATATTGTGCGATACGGGATTTTATCTGATCGGTTTCATAAAACCAGCCCAGCGTCCGACTACGTGTGAACTTCGCTCTCGGATTGCGTTCCTTCTGTTCGGCAAGCATAAATTTCAGGTCGATCTTGTGGTCAGGATTGTACTCATAGAGTATGCCGTGAGCTGCACACTTGGATAGAAAGTCCTCGAAATTCTCGCTCTCTTTTATAACCTGATCTATGGCATATTTCAGCTTTGCTTTCCATGATAATCCCTGACGGCTCATATCCCATTCCCAATGGCTCTTACCCTTGCCCATTTCAGGGCGCTCGATAACATAGAGATGATGCCGCTTACATACCTCATCGGTGATGTTTATGAGTTTCTGAAAAGACCTGTCCTGCTTTGTAGTCCTGCGGTTCTCATGGGTTTCAAAAGTCCTGCCGTCGATGCAGTTGGTATTATTAAAAACCACATGAAGGTGCGTATGCTCCTTGTCGATATGGCAAGCCATAAAATACTGATACTCGCCTTTGAGGAATTGCTCACATATCTCCTGACCGAGCTGCAATGCTCGTTCGGGAGTGATCTCACCGGGCTTGAAACTCACAATGAAGTGCTGGGCGAGAACGGAACTTCTGCCTGTTCCGTTCGCCCGTATTTCTTCGTAGTCACGGTGAGCTTGTTCGGGATCAGTGCTGCACCCTTGCGTGAAAATCAGTCTGCCGTTATCCGTCTTTTCGGGGTCGGCTATGTATTTCAGTGATGCAAGCTCATCAACTGAGACTGAAAAAATCTTAGTGGTTGCCAGAGCTTCTCCACCTCCTCCCTCAATGCGGAAATATCTTCGGGGTAAACTTTTCCGCCGCTGTTGGCTCTGACTGCCACCTGATTGAAGCTGTTGGATATGCTTCTCGCAAGTTTCAGCAGCTCTTTCAGCTCATCATCGTTGAACTTCACGATGTAGCCTTTGAAGATCATGTGGCGGAAGAAGTCGCTTCGTGACTTCATACCGCTTGCCGTGAACTTGCGGTTGAACGCTTCGTATTCCTCGTCACTTAACCTGACCTGAATACTGTGTGTTCGCTTGGTTTTGTTGCTCATGTTTTCTGTTTTCCTTTCTATTTCTAATTGCGGGGTTGTAGGGGCGGCAGCCCTCTGCCAAGCGGTGCATTGGTGTACTCAAATCTGTGATTTGTAGTGCAGCTATGCCGAGCTTGCGATTTGTGTTAGCCCCCTGTGGGGCTATTTTACATTTGAGCCTGCGGCTCTGCTTAGTTTCCTCACATTCGGGTGAGGAATTGGAGCGTCAGCGACTATATTTCTCTGTGTCCGATCGCTCTGCCGCCGTCCTTATGATAACTATACTGGAAAAAACTCGAAAAGTCAATAAATCGGATTTCGGGTATTCGTCAAAATGACAGTTGGGGGTTTCTATGCTCTTAGGGTATCGTAACCCCCTCATGACTGCACGTTTCTGAAAATTCGGTTGCTCCGATTTCGGGTGCTGTTGAGAAAAGTTTGTCTGGTATGCGAATAGCTTTTTTTGAAAATATCCAGTACAATTAGTGTAGAACTTAGGAGGAATGGAGCTTCGGCTCTAACATAGAGGTGCTGATACAATTTTCCGAGAGAAAGAGAGGTGAAAATCGTATGGCTATCTATCTTGAAAAGATCGAGGAGAACAACAGAAAGATCGCTCAGCTTGAAAAGAACATCAAGCGTGATACCGAAAAGCGCAAGAAGCTCTTGGAGGATAATCGTATGCTGAGCTACAACGCTCTCTGCGAACGTTACAACTGCGGTACGCAGGAACTGCTCGACATCATCATGCGTGAACATGACCAGGCTGAGATGCTCAGGGCAAGCGGTGTGTCGGAGAACGATCTGTTTGATCTCTGCGACAAGAAAAGCTCAGAGAACGGCAAAAGCTCTGAGAGCGATGCCGATGAGGATCAGATGTCATTCTATGATAATGAATGATGTGCTTACAGCGAAGTAAGCGTTTCCCCGTAACCATTCGGGAATGATTTTTAAGGACAAAGACAGCAGGAAGTTTGAAAATGGAACGAGCTGTCGGAAAGGATAGTGTAGAACGAATAATACTACAAATGCCGTAGAGAGAGAAAAGGCAGGCGTAAGAACTATGCAGGAGATGGACGAGCTTTACAAAGATTGTCCGACACACACCAACACCTATGAGGTGGACGGTGTTAAACATAAGGTCGTAAGTCACTTTGTCGGAGACAGGGATATTAACGATGTGATGTTTGGCTATGCTTCTGGCAACAGATTATTACATAATTCACAAGGGCAGGATCATTGAATCACTTACGCACGATGAACTCGATGAGAAATGCAGACAGTATATAAAGATACGAACAAATGAATTACCGAGGTGTATAACCGTTATAGAAAATGCATTTAAAGATGTGGAATATAAAGTAATCACGCGAAGATACTCTGCACCTGTTCTCTCATACAGAGGTCAGTGACAATGTAGCAAAGCTGCTCATGGAAAACCATATCGTAACTAAGGAGTTTTCTGTTTCCGAACAGAGCCTCGAAGAATACTTCCTTAACATTACAGGAGGTGACAGCAATGCGTAATCAAATGATGATCGAAAGGTATAAGGTAATAAGATTTCATATAATGTACATAGCTGCTGTTGTACTTGCGGCGGCAGGCTTTTTCCTCGGTTTATTAAAACTTCCCGAAGATCTGGATACTGCAAAGGTCTTTTCATTCTCGGTATGCGACACCTCGTTCATGTTCATAATATCTCTTGTTGCCGCCTGGTTCACGGGCAATGATTTTATGAACAGGACGATTCACAATGAAATAAAGATAGGCTACAGCCGTTTTTCTGTCTTCTTAGTAAGAACTGTTACAACTGTTGTAATGGCTATATTCCTTCATCTTGTTTATATTATATCCACAATTCTTGGCTTCAGTGTCAAGTATCATTTTGACAGCAGCGTATTTTCGTTGACTGATCTTGCTTGGCTTTTTGTGGTCATACTGCAAATATGCGCAAATATATGTATAGTAATGTTTATAGTATTTGCTTTGAAAAAGGTAACATCGGGAATTGCGGTAACGGTAATATTCAGCTTTGTATCCTGCAATATCCTGAGAAATTTTGTTAGAGAAAGTATTTTCAGGCTGACACCGTTCAGTCTTGCACAGACAAATGACAGCAGAACACTCACTTTATCAGCGATTTTTGCAGTAGCTGTCATAGTCTTGTCTTTAGCAGCAACACATATTATTTTCAGAAAAGCAGAAATTAAATAAGGAGTTGATACAGCGGTGGAAATATTTATAATAATAGTGCTTTCTGCCGCTGTATGCATTCTTGCAGTAAAGCTGTTTTCGTTAAAGCGCAGGATAGGCTCGGTATCAAGGCAGCTCGATGATAAGAAAAATGCCCTTATCACAACACAGCTTAACGGCGATGAGCTTGAAGATGTTGTGAGAAAGATAAATCTTATGAAGGATAACGAGCATAAGGCAAAGGTTGAAATAAGCAAAGAGCAAGCAGCTTTGAAACAGGCGATAGCCGATATTTCTCACGATATACGCACACCGCTTACCTCGGTGGTCGGGTATCTCCAGCTTGCAGAGAAGAATGCTGAAAATGAAGAACAGCGGGCTGATATAGAGATAGCCCTTGAACGTGCGAAATATTGCAGTACCCTTGTTAACGACTTTTTTGAGTTGTCAGTTATCGACTCAAAGGGTATCGAGCCTGTGATGGAAAGTGTAGATGTGAACGATCTTCTCTGTGAGTTGATACTGGCTAATTTCCCGAATTTTGAAGCTAAGGGAATAACACCACGCTTTGAGGACAGCGGCACCCCCGTATACGCCAAGGCTGACAAAAAAATGCTTACGAGAGTTATCCAGAACCTTATCTCTAACGGCATCAAATACAGTAGTGATCGTCTTGAAATATCTTTGGAAGAGACTAAAAATGCAGTGAAAATATCACTTACAAATCCAATATCTGACTATGATATAGATGTAGAAAAGATATTTGATAAATTTTATCAGTCAAGCAAGGCAAGGACAGCTAATGGTGCCGGGATCGGGCTTTATGTATGCAAGCAGTTTGTCACGGCAATGGACGGAATGATCTACGCTTCTCTGGAAAATGGCTTGCTGACTGTTACGGTCACGCTTGATAAGGTACATTAGAAGTGAAACAATTTATACTCCACCTAAAGAAAGCTCATAGAACACCCTCTGAGCTTTTTCTTTTCAGGCGGTTAAGTTTTCCGCTCCGCAGGCTTGGACGGCTCTGAGGGGCGTTTCCGTTCGTCTGAGGGTGCTGTCAAGCGGAGGTCGGCTCTGCTATTCCGTGTTCCACTTCATACTCCCTGACACGGCGATAGAAAGTGTTAGCCGACAATCCCATTCTCCGCATAAAATCTCTGCCCGTGATGTTCTTCGACTTCCATTCCCCATAAAGCTGACCGAACCTCGTCCAGTCGATCTCAATGGGCTTTCTGCCCGTGTACTTGCCCTGAGCCTTAGCGATCTCGATGCCCTCACGCTGTCGCTGTTTGAGCTGCTCTCTTTCAAGCTGAGAGAGTGCAGCGAACACGGTCAACATGAATTTGCCCGTAGGCGTGTCGGTGTCGATGTTTTCCTTGTGGCTGATGAGAGTGACACCCTTTTCGGTGAGAGTGTCAATGATGTTCAGCAAATCCTTTGTGGAGCGACCTAAACGGCTGATACTATCGATGTAGAGGGTGTCACCCTCACGCACATAGTCCAGCATAGCTTTTAGCTGAGGGTGGTCTGCGTTCGCTCCCGAAATCTTCTCGGAGAAGATGCGGTCAACCTGATAGTCGTACATGATCTCCTGCTGTCTCGCTGTCTCCTGATGCTCCGTGGAAACACGGATATAACCTATTTTGCTCATAGTTGTTGTTTCCTTTCTTTTTTGGGTTTTATATTGACATATTGGCGATGAGGGTGTATAATTATAATCAAGATAAGTTTTGCAGAATTTTCCTATATTTAGCATAAGTCCTATCTTCATGGAGGTTATTATGAAAACCATTCTTAATAATTGGAATCAGTATAATAAAATCGAAAAATGTTCAATAATCGTGCAAATAATTGTTTCTGTATTTGTAATTGTTTACGCCATATTGTTTATAGCCGATGTGGTCGATAATAATTATGTAGCAGAAATAGGTATGGGTATAGCCATGATTACACAAGGTATTAGAGAATGGCGTAAAAATAAGGTTTTAGCAGTTTTTTCTTTTGTTGTTGCCTTATTTATTGCCTTTGTAGCAATCAGCATCTATTTCCGCAGATGAATGCAATACTATGGTATATAACGGCAGGGCAACACCCTGCCGTTTTTTATTCAAGCTGACTTTTCTTTCTCTTGGCAGCCTGTTCGTTCTGCATATATCGAGCAAGCGTTCTCTGACTGTCACGCTTCTGCTGTGCAAGTCTTGAAAGCCTGTCCGCTTCTTTCTTCAGGGCTTTACGTTCCGCACTCTGCTGTGCGTAATCTGTTCGGGCTTTTTCAAGCTCCGTTTTCAGCTTGCTGAGTTTCGGTATATGAGCGTCGGGAAATAGCTCTATCAGCTTCTTGTAAGCCTTGTGGTACTCGTCAAGTTCATAGCAAAAATCGCTCTTGTACTTGGTTTTTGCCTTGCCCTCCAGAGAGGTATATTTCTTGTGATACTCCACAAATTCATGATACTTCTCGATAGCCGGAATTTGCTCCTCCAATTCATGAATACGACGGCTCATGGTCATTTGCGGAGTTGACATAACGGTGAACTTCGCAAGAGCCTTATGAGCTGCACTTTCCAATTCTTCGAGGGTGGAGTTGCTTGCGTTCATCTCGTTGAGTGCCTTGCTTGCCGCCTTCATATTCTCACGGTCTGCCCAGTTCTGTAAGCCCTGAGACTGCTGAAATTTCTCGGCTGTGGTGCGAATAATTCTCGCTGTTGGACGGTGCGACATTTGGTACTTGTAGCTCTCGATACGCTTTCTGATCTGCTGGCTCTCGTAGAAGTAACCCAGCGTTTTGGCTCTCGTCATCTTCGCCCTCGGATTGCACTCCTTCTGCTCGGCAAGCATAAATTTCAGGTCGATCTTGTGGTCGGGATTGTAATCAACAAGTATGCCGAAATCAGCGCACTTCGCAAGGAAATCCTCAAAGTCCTCACTGACCTTGATAACCTCGTCAATGGCTCTTTTAAGCTGTTCTTTCCATGAAAGATTCTGCTTGTCAAGCTCCCATTCCCAATGGCTCTTGCCCTTTGAGAGATGCGGATTTTCGATGATAGAAAGTCCGTGCTTTCTGCAAAGTTCGTCCGAAATGGTGCGGAGTTTGCTCCACGCTCGGTCGGGTATCTTACCCTGATTATGCTCGGTTTCAAAGGTCTTGCCCGTGTAGAAGTTTACATTGTTCACGATGATGTGATTATGCACATGGGAGTGGTCTACATGAACGGCTAAAACATACTGATACTCGTCATTAAAAAGAGCCTTGCAAAGCTCCTGTCCGATAAGCAAAGCACGTTCGGGAGTGACCTCGCCGGGGGCGAATGATTGTATTATGTGCTGGCATTCACTTCGGCTTCGTCCTGTGCCGACTGTCTGCCTGATGTTCCTAAACTGTTCTGATGCTCCACATGGAGTAGATACGCACAAGTTGCTAACAACATATTTGCCGTCTGCGGTTTTGTCTGGGTTGCAGATATAAGCAATTGCACCGTATGTTCCCGTGTGGATCGTATGGATACGAGTAATCGCCAAACTTCCTCTAACCTCTCTTTCATATCGGCAATATCTTCATCGTAGAGCTTGCCGCCTTTATTCACTCTATGGGCTACCTGATTGAACGAATTGGATATTGAAGATATGTACCTTGCTATCTGCTTGATGTCCTCGGTATCTTCCTCGACATTCATCACAGTGAGTGCAGAATATCTGCAAAAATCGCCCCTGCTTTTGAACGATGTTTCAGCATATCGGCGGTTGATTGCTTCAAGCTCCATGTCGTTCACTCTGAATGTTATCAAGTGCTTGCGTACCTCACTCGGCTCGGTGTCCTGCGGTGGAGATTCACCCTCGGTGGTTTCGGGCGGTTCTGTGAAATCTACCTCGCCCGATTCCGTAACTTCCAACATTGGAACAGGCTCGGCAGCGGTGTCTTCGGCGGTGGTCGGCTCGTCAATTTCGGACTGCAATTCTTCCTGCATTTCGTCCGCATAGGTGTGGGCAAGTTCTTCCGCAAGTTCCTCGACTTGCTTGTGTTTGAACAGCTTTGCAAGGAAACCCTTTTCGGGCTTTTTGAATATTGACATTGTGTCTCCTTTCTGTATCTCGGTCGGCTGTGCCGACCTCTCAGGGGTCTTAGGGGAATTTTCCCCTGACAAGCCGTATGTGGTTTACGATTTTCCATAATCGTAATACGACATACCGTGCTTGTGAAAATTGATCGGGCGTTTCACGCCCTCACCTGTTTTTCGCCGTTCTACGGCGATTTTTCACGCTCCTGCGTGTTTGGAGCTATGCGACTTTCTCTCTGTTCCGCACAGCTCTGAGAGTATTTTACCGGGGCTCGGCGCAGTAATGATGCTGGGTGGGCGGCAGTCTGGTGAAACCTTCCGTTCGGCTCTCCCTGAGCCGATTTTGAATGTCGATATGCTTATCGTTACATTCAAATTTCTGCCCCGCCTGACCGCCCATGAAAATACCCTTCTGTTATCTACCGTGAAATTTGAGGTTTCGGGCATGATTTTCTGAAAAGTTTACAGTTTGTTCATGACGATTCTCCCTCTTGCATAGTTTCAACACGGGATTTCTGTTGATGATGACGGGGATTTCAGAGGGTGGATTTCTCGGAAATGGGATTGCTTTTTTGGGGAAGGTATGATATAATTTAGAGGTAGGAGTAAGCACTCGGCTTGCTCGTGTAAATCGAAATTTGTAAAGATGGTATTGAATGAGGTAAGAGTGTATGAAAATACTGATCTTTAATGGTGGACCCCACAAAGGAAATACATGGAAGTTGACGCAGGTTGTAAAAAAATATTTGCAGAAATTCGATAATACGCTTGAGTTTAATGAAATACACTTGTCGGAAATAGCTCTTCCGTTCTGCACAGGATGCAGTAATTGTTTTCGCAAAGGGCATAAAACCTGTCCGCATCATAATAAAATGCAGCCGGTCATAGACATGATAGAAGAATGTGATGCAGTTGTTTTCTCTGTTCCGTGTTTTCAGGGGCATTTGCCCGGCATTATGAAAAATTTTACGGATCATATGGCATTTATGCTGCATAGGCCGAGATATTTCAAAAAGAAGGCTCTTATAATCAGTACAACCGGAGGGGTATCCGCTGAGAGTACAACAAAAGCTTTGGCAGCAACGCTACCTGGGTGGGGCTTTAACAAATGTTACCAGCTTCCGATAACTGCTCTGAGTTGGAATGACTACAGGCCAACTGAAAAGGATTTGCGAAGTACATATGATATTGCGAAGAGATTTTATCTTGATGTGAAATCAAAGAAAGCACATGTTCCGGGAGTGGGCGTGCTGATACCGTTTAATTTGTTTCAAGCTATGTGCGTCGGTAATAAGGGTGAAAAAGAATTTCCGACTGAGGATAATAACTTTTGGCCGAAATACAAAGGCATGAGATATGCACCGGGTATACCAATGACGCCATTTAAACGAGTTATAGGTTGGCTTATATATCAAATCGGAAAGAGAATTGCACAAACAATGGTGATTACATATAGAAAATAGTCCGCCAAATTC
>ACOK01000057.1 GCA_000174895.1 Ruminococcus flavefaciens FD-1 | reverse complement strand
AAGTGAAACCCAGTAGTTTTACTTGGAGCGCCCTATCAGGGGCAAAATTAATAGTCTTGGGGAGAGTTTGAGAAAAATCTTCTTCAAAAAGTCTACCTCAATAATACGTAAAAACTTCTGTAAGAGTACAGCAGTTATACGATGATCTTATATTTGTGCGGTGAAGAAATGTTGTTATTTTTCGTATTGTGATATTATCTTTTCTGCCACCTCACGCCTGGTCTGACGGTTGTTCATGGCCTGCTTGGCTATGTAACGGTGAGCCTGGGGTTCGGTGAATTTAAGATATTTCATGAGCGCAGACTTGGCTCGGTTTATGAGCCTCATCTCCTCAATTCGGCTCAGCACTTCGGGAGTCTCCTTTTTCATGCCCATCATTCTTGAACGGGCATAGGTCACAAGCCTTACCGTCCTGACCATTTCTTCACGGTCAACAGGACGTGATACCACATTTATTCCGTGGTCAGAGACGCTGTAGGCTATCTCGTCGGCGATATCCCCCGAGCATATGAGTATTATCCCTGCGGCTGTATTCTCGGCTATCATCTCCGCAAGCTCCTGACCGAATTCATCGGAAAGCGGAGTATTTATCACAACGAGATCAGGCTCTGTTTCGCCTGAAACAAGCCTTCTCGCCTCGTTTCCGCTGGACGCCGCCGCTATCTTGCCGAAGCCCTCAGCTGTGAGCAGAGCTTCGGTTTTCTGCGTAATTTCGGCATTTGATGAAACTATTACTGCTCTTTCCATCGTTTACCTCAGATGTATTTGAAGTATGTGCGGTACTCGAACTCGTCCTTGTCGTCAGCGGCGTTGTATCTGCTGACCTGACGGTCTATCTGCTCGAATATATCGGCGCATATCTCCTCAGAAAGATGCTCTCTGACGAAATCGCTCTGCTTGGCGATCTTTACAGCCTCCTCAAGAGTCTCGGGGAGAAGCTGAAGATCATTGCCCGAGCCGTCCTTCATGGTGCTGTCGAGGAGCGAACAGTCGTCATGCTTTATGCCTTCGATACCTGCGGCAAGTATAAGCTTGAATGCCGCATAGGGGTTACAGCAGGCATCGGCGGAGCGTATCTCTATTCTCGGAGTTATCCCCACAGCTTTCGGTATACGGATGAGCTGTGAGCAGTTCTCGAATGACCAGTCAACGTACTTGGGAGCGTATCCCATGCCGAAGCGCTTGTAGGAGTTGGTAGTGCAGTTGATGAAAGCTGTCATCTCACGTATCCTGCTGAGAACTCCCGAAATAAAGCATTTGCCCTCGTGGGACATCTCACTCAGGTCAGAGCCGAAGATATTCTCTCCCCTTTTCTTGATGCTGAGCGATATGCACAGTGCGCTGCCGTGTTCGTTTGGAAGGGGCTTAGGCATGAATGATGCGAAAAGTCCCGACTGTGCCGCTATTGATTTTACCACGGTCTTGTAGTGGACCATGTTGTCTGCGGCGGTGACAGGTTCATTTTCCCTGAACTCTATCTCGTTCTGCGCAGGGCCGTGCTTGTGACATGAGCCCTTTGGCTTCATGCCCATTTCCTCCAGCGAGAGGCATATCTCTCGCCTTGCGTTTTCACATCTGTCAAGCGGTGCAACATCGAGATAGCCGCCATTATCGTGAGGGATACGTGTGGGAGCGCCTTTTTCGTCCAGTTCAAAGAGATAGAACTCGCATTTTGTACCCATCTCGCAGGTGTAACCGTCAAGACGGAGCTGATTGATGTAGTTGGTAAGGTCGGTACGGGTATCGCCTACATAGTCGCTGCCGTCCATATTTTTAAGTGAACAGAAGAAGCGGACAACTCGTCCCGACTTAGGTCTCCACGGCAGTACCGAAAGAGTTGATATATCGGGCACAAGCAGAAGATCGGATGTGCCGCTTGCTATAGTCGAGGAATCGAAAGGTATGCCGTACTCGAAAGCCCTGGGCAGTTCGTCGGGCATTATGGCTATATTCTTGAGATTGCCGAACATATCACAGAACGTGAGCCTTATGAATTTTACGTCATTTTCCTCTATGAAGTTAAGTATTTCCTTTGGAGAGAAACTCATTGAAATACCTCCATTATTATTGTGTAGGGAACGCCGCCCTCGGCGTTCCGGAAGCTGTTGGTCAGCGGATATCATCCGCCTGCATTTTCCTGACTCACTCAGCTTTTTCGTAATCAATTATATATTTCATATTGTGGTACTTTGACACCACATCTTCAAATCCGACAGATCTATACAAGCTGTATCCGTCTTCGGTGGATTTAAGTTCAACGAAATCAAGACACATTTTTTCCGCTTCGGCAAGCAGCATTTTCATAAGTCTGACTGCTATGCCTTTTCTTCTGTACTGCGGTCGGGTATATACATTCAGAACAGTTCCCGTTTTGCCATTAATAAAAGACGGATTTGAAGGCTTTTCCGAAACATATAAAAAGCAGCAGCCTGCAATTATATCATCATCTCTGCAAACAAAAGCAAACAGGTCATTATTGAGATGGGAATTGAAATAGGGCGGAAGATTGTGAGATATCAGCGATAATTTATCCTGCGGTATTTCACCGTAATCCTCCAGCAAGTATTCTGTTCTCAGTTCAACAAGTGAGTTTATATCATTTGCAGTTGCTTTTTCAAACAGCATATATATACCTCTTTAAACGGGCGGATGATATCCGCCCCTATAAAGTTACAATTGACAATACATTCCGCATTAACAAGCCGTCGAGCGACCTGAAACTCATCGCTTTAATAAGAGTAAGCGAGCGAAGCAAGCGAATCGTGATTGCGCCGCCGCTCGCTCAGCGGCTTATACATTAAATCTGAACAGAACGATATCTCCGTCCTTCATAACGTATTCCTTGCCCTCAAGACGAACAAGTCCCTTTTCCTTTGCAGCAGCCATTGAGCCGCAGGCCATAAGGTCATCGTAGGAAATAACCTCTGCACGGATGAAGCCTTTCTCGAAGTCGGTGTGAATCTTACCTGCCGCCTGCGGAGCCTTTGTGCCGTCGGTGATAGTCCATGCACGTACCTCCTGCTTGCCTGCTGTCAGATATGAGATAAGTCCGAGAAGTGAGTAACCCTCCTTGATGATACGGTTAAGGCCTGATACTTCCAGTCCAAGCTCAGCGAGGAATTCCTTCTTGTCCTCGTCAGCCATGTCGGATATCTCAGCTTCTATCTGAGCGCAGATAGGCAGTACAGCGGAATTTTCCTCTGCGGCAAGTCCGCATACAGCCTTGTAATTCTCGTTGGTGTCGATGTTGTTTGTGAAGTCCTCCTCGCTCAGGTTAGCCGCATAGATAACAGGCTTTGCGGAGAGGAGAGGTGTGGACTTTATAAGCTCACGCTCCTCGTCTGTGAAGTCGAATCCACGGGCTGACTTGCCGTTTTCGAGGTGAGTTTTCAGTCTTTCGAGGAAGTCTATCTCAGCAAGGTACTTCTTGTCGCCCTTTGCAGCCTTCTTTGCACGGTCGATACGTCTGTCAACCATTTCGATATCGGAGAAAATAAGCTCCAGATTGATAGTTTCGATATCACGGAGAGGATTGATGCTTCCGTCAACGTGGATGATGTTAGGGTCCTCGAAGCAGCGTACAACGTGAACGATAGCGTCCACCTCACGGATATCAGCCAGGAACTTGTTACCCAGACCTTCGCCCTTGGAAGCGCCCTTAACGAGGCCTGCGATGTCCACGAATTCGAGAGTTGCGGGAGTGAACTTGTCAGGCTCGTACATTTCAGCCAGCTTGTCCAGTCTCTCATCGGGCACTGAAACTATGCCCACGTTCTTTTCGATGGTGCAGAACGGATAGTTTGCAGATTCTGCGCCTGCATTTGTAAGTGCGTTAAAAAGTGTGCTTTTGCCTACATTAGGCAGTCCAACCATACCGAGTTTCATATTTATTCTTACCTTTCTTTAGGCAACACTGCGCAAAGCCCACCTGACGGCTTTGTACTGAATCTGCGGACATATTTTCCGTCATCTTGCACAGAAATTCCTTGACATACGTCAGTATGCCTGCGGAATTTCTATACAATCTGACGAAAAATCTGTCGGCGCATCTTCAGCACAAGCTTTGTGCGGTGTTGCCTTTATTACATTGATTTCCCCGTCATTATGACGGGGAAAATAATATTAGTTATTTGAATGAGCCACAGGCTTATTGTTGATAATGGAATTAACAATGGAATTCTGTATCTGTACATCTCCGCCCGAAGTGCCGATATCCTTGGGATTTCCTGCAAATACTCTCATATTTACGGATGAATCGATGATTGATACATTTCCTGAGCCCGAAGCATCGCCGATACCTGTCATTTCATCGCCCTCAGAGTCGATGGTGATCTCAGCGTTCTTTATCTTGGTGTTGACGCTTCCGTTCATTGCACCGATACAGGTGTGGTGTCCGGAACGCATCTTGATATTGATCTTGCCCTGCTTGATATAAACGCTTCCCTCGCCGTCGTCAAGAACACCGATACCTACGGCATTTGCGCCTGTACATGACATAGTGATATCAGCGCCTGAGGTAATAGTGGAGATTCCCTTACAGCTTCCGATACCGTTCACTCTGATGCCCGAAAGGGTCATATCCAGCGAACAATCCTCGGATATCTCTATCTCGGCGTCACCGTTGAAGCTTCCGATACCGAGACCGTTATGGCAGTAAGCATTGATCTTCAGCTTGCCCGAGAGAAGCTTGATCTCCGAGCCGTCGTCATTGTATCCGCCGCCGATGCAGACGGAATCGACGCTGTTTGAGATTATCTCAAGAGTGCCTGTGCCGCCCAGTGTGATATCGCCGTAGCCGTGGTCGAAGTCGTTTCCTATGCCGATACCCTCGGAAGCGTAGCAGTCGATAGTGAGATTGCCCTTGCCCGTCAGCTCGAACTGTGAGCCCATAGGAACGTAGATGCCCGCATAGCTAAGCTTGTTATTGCGTGAAACATGGAGCACAAGTCTTGCATATTCGCCGACAATGATAGTAGGCTTGCTGTTGCCGCTGACCATATTCACATTCTTCAGCGTCAGCTCACAGCTGTGGTTCTCCATGATGGTGATGTTCATTTTCACCTGTTTATCGGGATCTCCTACAATTGTCAGCTTGCTCTGGTACACATGGATATCTGTGTATTTCTCAAGAGCAAGTTTAAGAAGATCAAGTTCCGTATCGTTCTGTGCCGCATATATCTTCTTGACGCCGTTAGGACGTGTTTCAAGATTGGTCTTGATGATCTCGTCCTTGACATCCTTGGCTATGCTGTTGAGGAAGAGCGGCTTCGGCTTTGAGGTGTAATATCCCTGAATAAGGTCAACACCAAGCCTGATGACCGTTTTCAGTTCGTGAACGGTCTCAACGCCCTCAGCCAGTGATTTCAGCTGATTCTCATGACAGAACTCTATAACGGATGTTACAAGCTGCTGTTTCTTCAGATCGTTCTGGATATCGCTGATAAGTGAACGGTCTATCTTGATATAATCAGGGGAATAGTTCAGCAGATTCGAGCTGTTGGAATAGCCTGTGCCGTAATCGTCAATGGCAAGGGTGGTATGAGTGAATCTGCATCTTTCCTTCAGCTTTTCGATGCCCTCGGGAGTAGCTGTGCTTTCCTCCACTATCTCGATGACCGTCTTTTCAAGGAGTTCACCGTATGTCAGGTAAAGCTCGTTGAAGTCATCCTCTGTGAGCAGTGAACCTGCCAGGCAGTTGATGAACAGCTTCTTATTCTCGAATACCTGCTGATTATCGCTGAGCATCTTCATAGTGTTGAAGAATGTCAGTCTCTCGATAGCGTAGAGATTATTCTGGCTTGCGGCTATTTTCAGTATCTGCGACGGAGTCATGCGTATATCTCCTGTTGTACGCATAAGAGCTTCATATGCCACTATCTCGCCTGTATGAGTTTCAACGATAGGCTGGAGATAGTAGGTCAGGAGATTCTCCTGTACTATTCTCGAAAACAGCTGAGCATCCTTATAAGCATCCTTGTCACGGATGTAATTCTCCTCCGAGAACCAGTTTATAACGCTTCTGCGGTCTGTCCTTGCCTCATAGAGAGCGAATTCAGAATAGTTGATGAGCATATTGAAGTCGGAAGCTTCCTCGGGGAATGACGAACATCCGATGGAAAGGGAAAGGCTGCTCTTGTCGGAGATATCGATTATCTCACCGAAATCGTCTGTGAGAATGCAGTTCTGCACAGCCTCGTCCATGCTGTTAAGAGTGTTGTATATGCTCATCTTGTCGCAGTCCTTGAAGAATGCGCATATCTCATAATTTGACTTTGAACCGATGATGATATTGTCCGAAGCGAAGCTTTTCAGTGCCTCTGCAACGGAAGTTATACAGCTGTTGGTATTGTCAACTGTGAGATAAGAGCCAAGCTTGTCTATGCCGTTTATGTACACCGTAGCAAGACATCCGTGCTGAGTTTCGGGAAGAATGCTCTTTATCTTCTGCGAGAATGACGGGAATGAAGGCAGTCTGGTGACCGGGTCGTACTCCACGAAGCTGAGATGCTCATAAACATCCGACATCTGACGGGTGAAGTCCTGAACGAATCCCAGCCATTCGTCACTGCTTTCGTAGATGTTCATTTTGATATACCTTGTGGTATTGTTGTCGGAGAAGCGGTAGATATGCTTCTGGCCTTCTACAGGACTTTTGGATATTCTTTCAAGGAGGTCAAAAAACTCAAACTCGTTGAGCTTCTCGCCGGAACATCCAAGCATACGGCATGAAGCCGAATCAAAGTAAGCTGCTTTGTCTTTTGCTATGTAGGTGAAAGCGCCGATGTTGCCAACAAATTGCTGAAAAGCTTTCCAGTCCCTGCTTAATTCAGGAGGATTGACGGAAAAATCGAAAATACTCATTGTCCCTCCGTTTCTGCACCTGTCAGCCGTCCCCTGCTGCGGGAACAGCATGATCTGTGCGGCACTGCATTCACGGTATGCAGCCGACCGTTATCACGAATTCATATTCATTTTTATTATACTACATATCATGCCGGATGTCAACCGAAATCCCCCCATGTATACAGGGCAACAGCGTTTACTTTTAAATAAATAATAAAAAACCGCCGAAGGCGGCATTCCGGGGTCAAGGGGGGATGTTATCTCCCTTGCAGGGGGTGAATGAAAGGGGGGGACAGCGTCCCCCTGACAAAGTAGTAAAGCAAGAGTAGCGATGCTTTACGGATGGTTTGCAAGAATTATGAATCGCCCCCAAAAGTAAATGCTGTTGCCGTGCACCTGTATCACGGAAATCAATTATGCTGATTATATGTATTAATTTGTAGAGGCTGCCTTTGGCAGTCCTTGCAATAACACAGATAAAAAATAATGGAACGGCGTACTTACCGTTCCACTTAAAATCTTTTAGTTTACAGAAGCGGAGCAAACATATTCAGGATACTGCCTGCGATTTTCCTGAAAAACGGCTGCTTTTTGCATTCCTCTTCGGTTATCAGCTGCGACTTTTTTCTTGTCTCCTCGAAGTCACGCTTCATATCCTTTATAATCGGGCAGTCATAAAGCAGTGCCGCCGACTCAAAATGGAGATAGAAGCTTCTGTAGTCGAAATTGATAGTGCCGATAGCCGCAGTCTTTCCGTCAGCTATGACGGTCTTTGCGTGAATGAAGCCGGGAGTGTACTCATATATCTTCACTCCCCTTTTCAGCAGGTCGGGATAGTTGTTCCATGCGATCATGTAGACATACCACTTATCTGGGATATGCGGAGTTATTATGCTGACCTCGACGCCTTTTTTTGCCGCAAAGCACAGCGCATTGGTCATCTCCTCATCAAGGATAAGATAGGGCGTTGTGATGTAAACGTACTCACGGGCATTGTTTATCAGCTCCATATACACGCTTTTCCCCACAGGTTCATCGTCCAGCGGAGAATCGGAAAACGGCTGTATAAAGCCTTCTGCGTCTTCATCATCCTCCACCTCGGGAAGAAACTGCTCATAGTTTTCGGGATCTCCGAGAGGTTCCCAAAGAGAAAGGAACATGATGGTATAGTTTCTGACAGCCCTGCCACGTATCATGAAGCCCGTGTCCTTCCAGTGTCCGAAACGCTGAATGCGGTTGATGTATTCGTCAGCCAGATTCGTGCCGCCGCTGAATGCGGTCTTGCCGTCGATGACCACTATTTTGCGGTGGTCACGGTTATTCTGCACAGATGAAAGCATGGGACGGAAGGGGTTGAATTCCTTGCATTGCACTCCGTTTTCCTCAAGTCTGCGGAATATCTTCTTGGAGTTGAGCATTCCCGTGCCTATCCCGTCATACATCAGACGCACATCAACGCCTTCGCCTGCCTTGCGGATAAGCAGTTCTGATATCGTGTCGAACATATAGCCCTTTGTGATGATGAAAAATTCCAGGAATATGAACTTCTCAGCCTTTTCCATCTCAGCCAGCAGATGCTCGAACTGTATCTCGCCAAGGGGATAATACTCAGAGGCATTGTTCCTGTATACGGGATAAAGGCCGTAATCCGAGACATACCGTGAAATGTTATACGCATCGGGGCAGGTCTCAGCCAGTGCCTTTGCCGTATCATCATCCTGCACCAGCATAGGCCTTGCCTTTGTACGGTAATGACTGTCCGCCAGCTTTGGCTGACGCTGTGAAAGCTTGACGAAAAGATAAGATATGCCGCCGAGAAGCGGGAATATACTGATAGTTACCAGCCACGTCAGCTTGTATGACGAGGGCTCGCTTTTGTTGGTGATGAATACAGCCAGCACTATGTCGAGTACCACAAGCAGAAGATAGACGATGTAGTATTTCTCACCTATAGATGTGACAGACAGGAAGATAAATCCCACCTGAAGCAGTATAAGTATGATGACCGCCGCATTACGGCTTAAAAGACGGCTTATAATTTTTTTCAGTTTTATGCTATCAACTCCTTTGACTTATTGATAAAAAAATGTTATAATAATTCTAATGTATTGATGGGGCAATTAAATCCTGAAGGTCAGACGAAGGCAAAAATGGAATTTATCAAGGCGCAAAAGTGAAGGAATACTGACGTATTGCAAGCTTTTGCAACGCAGAGAAATTCCATTTTTGTCAAGTATCAGATTCAGGATTTAATTGGCACATCAAGAATATGAAAGGATATACCCATATGAACGAGATACACCCATACGAAAGAAAAGTCTACTACTACGAGACCGATAAAATGAGCGTAATGCACCACTCAAACTATATCAGGATATTCGAGGAGACCCGTGTTTCCTATCTTCAGCAGGCAGGGATGCCCTTTGAGGATATCGAAGCAAAAGGACTTATGATGCCAGTGCTTTCGGTCGAATGCAGATACAAGCGCCCCCTTGTATTCGATGAACCCTTCGCCGTGTACGCCAAAATAGTGAAATTCAACGGTGCTACCCTGCATATGGAATACCGCATAATCAGCAGAAAAAGCGGCGAACTGTGCGCTGAGGGAACATCATCCCACTGCTTTACGGATATGGATATGAAGCCTGTCCGCACCAAGCACAGCTATCCCGAAGTTTATCAGATATTCGCCGATTATCTGGGATATGAGATAACCGAATGAAGCCTGTGAATAATTATACTAAAAAGGACACCTTGTGGTGTTCTTTTTTATTTTAGCATAAAATATTACATTTTTCAAGTGCTATAACAGTCTGTAAATAATTCGTTAATTTGCATAAAATCTATTGACAAACAGTAATTTTTAGGTTATAATTATATCAGAACCCTCCGATAATTACCTGAGGGGGTGGATAAGAGGGTCATATTATAGCCGCATCATCTGTGGTCATTTCCCGCACATCATGCGGCCGCTGAAAGGTGATGAAGATCATGGGAAAATTTATTATCAAAACAACAAGCACAGGTTTTACCTTCAGTCTGAAAGCTGTTAACGGACAGATAATTGCGACAGGAGGCGAGATCTACAACACTATCAGCTCTGTAAAGGGCGGCATCGCAAGCGTTGCTAAAAATGCTCCCGAAGCTGCTGTCGAAGATCAGACTGTATCCGCTTATGAGACAAAAACGAATCCCAAGTTTGAGATCTACAAGGACAAAGCCGGGGAATTCCGTTTCCGCCTCAAGGCAAGAAACGGCGAGGTCATCGCTGTAAGTGAAGGCTACGTCAAAAAGGACAGCTGTAAAAACGGAATCGAAAGCGTAAGAAGGAATTCCGTTGATGCTCCTGTAATCGAACCTATCAAATGATAGTATAGGAGCATTTCGCAAGGATACCTTTCTTCACATACTCATTTTATCTTTCAGTATTATTTTTGCCCCTGACAGTATTTCCTGTCAGGGGCAATTTATGTAGTATTAAGGCAACACCGCACAAAGCCCGCCTGACGGCTTTGCACTGAATCTGCTTACATATTTTCCGTCATCTTGCACAGAAATTCCTTGACATACGTCAGTATGCCTGCGAAATTTCTATACAATCTGACGAAAAATCTGTCGGCGCATATTCAGCACAAGTTTTGTACGGTGTTGCCTTATGTTTTTCTGCTCTTGATGATGTATCTGCTGCACAGGTAGGTGATGAGGAAGTATCCGCCGTAGACAGTCAGTATCATGAGCACCGTAATGCAAACCGAACCCATGATCCCCTCTGTGCCTATCGATCCGAGAACATCAGATGCAAACTTCATGCCGAATACCGAATGTACTCCTGCAAGGATAAGCGGTACCATGAAGAAAATCCCCGTCTGCCTGAACAGAGATGAGTTTATCTCCTTTTCGCCTGCTCCGATCTTCCTCAGCATTTCATATCTCTCTGAGCTGTCAGTGCAGTCTGAAAGATGCTTCAGCGCAAGTATCGCCGCACAGGAGATGAGGAAGATAAGTCCGATGTAAAGGCATACGAATGTGACGATCGCCCCAAGCCCAACAGCATTATTGTTTATGGCAGCCTTTGTATCAATGTCACAGAAAATGTCATTGCCGCTGTTTTCGGAGTAGGGATCGATGTATGTATCGCAGACTTTCTCGTATTCTTCACGTTTTATCTTTTCTATCGCATTTTTCTCTTCTTTGTCAGAGGCTTTATAGTTGCCGATGAACGCATCGACCGAGGCAAAACTCTCGTCTGCCGCACTGTCGGGGATGATTATTATTCCGTCATTTACGTGCTGTGCGCTGAGATCGATAAAGCTGTCAACACATTCATCCGTCTTTGAGACCAGTTCCCTGCCGAACACATTTATAACGAGACCTTTGCTAAGTGCAGAATTTCTCAGATTCAGAGCATTTTCAAAATTACAGGTGATAACAAACTCATTATCTGCAAGTTCCAGCTTCTCTCTGCCGTAGAGTTCCATTACCTTGTTGTAATCGCTGAGCTTTACTATTTCTTCAGCTCTGTTCCATGCGATGAACGGATACTTGATTTTCAGCTCTTCCGCCTTTTCTCCGCAGAAGCTTTCAAGGGTGAGATCTGTGTCGGTGTATCTATGGAAGTGAACGTATTCCTTCATATTGTCTGAAAGCTCAAAGCCTGCCTGGCGGTACATCTCCTCTATATCCACAAATACAGGGCTGCCGTCAAATCCTGTTTCGCCGCCTTCTTTCTCCGAGTAAGTCACTTCAAAGTCAGCAGGGCAGTATTCTTCTATGTTTGACCTCATGGAGTTCCTGACTGTGAATGCTGATGAAAGCAGACATATTGTAAGGAAAAGCATGAGGCATATGACAGTCATTGACATTACGTTTGTATTTATCTTGCTGCTTATCTGACGGAATGTGAAGCTGTTGAGGCTGCGGAAGTACACGCCCTTCATTGACATTACGACACGCAGTATCATTCCCGAAACCGACCAGAAAAGCAGGAATGTGCATACAGCGCCGCCTGCGATGATGAGTGCGAATCTTTCCCTTGAAAGCTTCTCCATGTGCCAGCCCACAACGAAATACTCATAGGCAAGCACTGCTGCGGATATGAGGAATACAGGCACGCATATCCACATTTTCTTCTGCTTGATTATCTCAGAACGCTTTCCCGACTGAAGCAGTTCTATAAGCCTGCACTTCCCAATTACGGCTACATTCAGTATCATAACCACCAGATACATTATACCGAAGCATATCACCGTTTTCACTACGGCTGATGATGATACAGTAAATTTGTAAGCCGACATATCTGCGTCAAACAGATTAGCTGTTAGCGCCGCCATAAGCTGTGAAAGGCCGATCCCAAGAAGGAGTCCTGCTAAAAGCGAACTTATGCCGATGATGACGGTCTCGGTAAGGAGTATCCTTGATATCCTTCTTTTGCTCATTCCCATCATCAGATAAAGGGCGAATTCCTTGTTTCTGCGCTTCATGAGGAAGCGGTTAGCGTAAACGATGAGAAGTCCCAGCACTACCGCTACAAACACGCTTACACCCGAGATAAAATCTTTCAGAAGCTCTATCATATCGTGTTCGTCATTTTCTATCCTCAGATACGCAGCCTGTGTTGACAGCGAATTGAATGAGTAGAATATGGATACGCCTATGATGAGTGTGAAGAAGTAAACGGCGTAGTCCCTGATACTTCTCCTGATATTGTTCAGTGAAAGCTTAAAGAGCATCGCTTACGTCACCTCCCAGAAGAGTAACCACATCTATTATCTTATTGAAGAATTCTTTGCGTGAGCTGTCTCCACGGCTTATCTCATTGAACAGCCTACCGTCCTTGATGAAAAGAACTCTTGACGCATAGCTTGCTGTAAATGAGTCATGAGTTACCATGATGATAGTTGCGTTATTCTCGCTGTTAAGGTAGTTAAAGCGCTCCAGCAGCAGTTTTGCAGACTTTGAATCAAGGGCACCTGTAGGCTCATCAGCAAGTATGAGGCTGGGATGTGTGATTATAGCTCTTGCTGATGCAACTCTCTGCTTCTGTCCGCCTGACATCTGGTAGGGATACTTCTCAAGCACTTCCGTGATGCCCAGCTGCTTTGCCGCAAGCTTTACAGCTTCATCTATCTCCTTTGCAGGGCGATTCTGTATGGAAAGGGCAAGGGCGATATTCTCATAGGCAGTAAGTGTGTCAAGGAGGTTGAAATCCTGAAAAATGAATTCCAGCCTGTCCCGGCGGAAATTTGTAAGTGCTTTGCCTTTCAACTTTGTGATATCCATATCCCCCAGAAAGATATGGCCTGCTGTTACACGGTCAATGGTGGAAATGCAGTTGAGGAGAGTGGTCTTGCCGCTTCCCGAAGCGCCCATTATAGCCACGAATTCTCCCTCGTCCACTCTGAAGGAGATGTCATCAACTGCTTTTGTAAGATTCAGCTTTCCTCCGTAGTATTTTTCAATATTCTGTATTTTCAGAAGTTCCATAGCGAATTGTTCCTTTCATGTATTGACTATGATATTATTATACTACGAAGATTTACCATTGTCCCTCGCCGAACATTACTCAACATTACATTTTTGTAATGTTACTCCTGCATTGTGATGAATTCATTTTTTCCGAATGATATCATTATATCTGTGTACTCGTCCTGTACGGAATCCGCTGAAACTGTGTGTCCCAGCCTTTCACAGAGGCTTTTTACTATGTAAAGGCCCATTCCCGTAGAGCGTGAACGTGTGCGGCCGTTTTCGCCTGTGTAGCTTTTTTCAAATATATACGGCAGGTCGGATGCAGGGATACCTATGCCGTTGTCACGGAAATGCAGAACTGTTCTGCCGTCCTTTTCCTCGGCAGATATATGGATCTCCGGTTCACGTCCCTCAGCTATGTACTTCATACTGTTTCCGAGAAGCTGTCCCAGTATGTACTCCAGCCATTTTGCGTCGGTCATGACAGTTCTGTCAAGCCCCTCTGTGGATATGTTCACATTGCGCTGTAAGAGCTCTTCCCTGTTTTTTACGGCGATATTGCCGAATGTACGCTTCAGTGACACCTCTTTTATGATGTAGTCCTTTTCCGCATTCTCGCTTCTTGCATAGTAAAGGACGTTTTCAATGTAGTCGTCGATGCGTTTCAGCTGTTCGGAATACTTGTTTCCGCTTTCGCCGTCATTATGGCTCATGAGGAGCAGGCTCGCCACGGGAAGCTTTATCTCGTGCACCCACAGTTCGATATATTCACGGAAATCCTCGGAGCTTCTGCGGTGCTCAGCCACATTCTCACACATCGACTTGTTAGCCTCGCAAAGAGCGTCGTATACGATCCTTCCCTCAGCAAAATCAGGCTGCTCTATCATTTCGTGGAGCAGATACTTCTTATCCAGCCCGTCGCAGGAATTCTTTATTGAGTCGTAGAAGCTTTTCCTGCGGAAGTAATCCCACAGCAGACGGATCATACCTGCAATGAAGAGCACACAGGTTGCGGCTGAGGAAATGTACATCCTCACACGGAACGCTCTGAAAAACAGCATAAGTATGAACCACGACACCAGCGTTATAAGGATAGCGCCGAAACGGTCCCTGATGTAGTCCCTGAATCTCATACCAGCACGTACCCCTGTTTCTTTCTTGTCTCTATAGCATTATCACAGCCGATATCCGCAAGTTTCGCCCTGAGACGGCTGATATTCACGGTAAGAGCGTTGTCATTGATGTATTCCTCGTTGTCCCACAGCACAGTCATCAGGTCGTCACGGGTAACGATCTCGCCTTTTCTGTCAAGCAGCTGCTGAAAGATAAGCAGTTCATTCTTGGTAAGGGATACCTCTTTTTCGCCGTTTCCGAGGATACCCTTTGCCGTATTGAGTTCAAGGCCGTTGTAGGTGTTGTTCTCGGGCTTTGCGGCGCTTCTTTTCAGCACCGCCGATATTCTGAGCAGAAGGATGGTGGGATTATAGGGCTTTGTCACGTAGTCGTCAGCTCCGCAGCTCATGGAGAGGACCTCATCGATCTCGGAGGTATGGCTTGTGACCATAATAACGGGCACACTGCTTTTGCTTCTGATATCTCTCAGCACCTGCTGTCCGTTGGCGTGAGGGATGTTGATGTCAAGGAGCACAAGATCGGGAGCGGAATTCAGCACAGCCTCGGCAGTAGCGGAGAAATCCTCGGTGGTATCGGTTTCATATCCGGCATTTTTCAGCAATTCCGCAAGCTCTGAGCGGATAGCTGTATCATCTTCGACAATAAATATTTTACTCATGGTAGTCTCCTGAATTGAAATAATAATATAACACATTATACCATATTTTTTCTTTCAAATCAATCCGTGTTTGCTCATCTGCCATGGAAGCTGCCGCTTTT
>ACOK01000058.1 GCA_000174895.1 Ruminococcus flavefaciens FD-1 | reverse complement strand
CTATTGTTGTATGGAGGTGCTAGGGTAGTCAGTATGCTATGCGGCGCGACCTGCAGAAAGTCGTTTTGAGGGAACTTATGCAGCGTGAGACGGTCGCCGGTTGTGAGAGAGGAGAAGGTACCCTGCTGACAAAGTAAGTAAGCAAGAGTAGCGATGCTTTACGGATGGTTTACAAGAATTATGAATCGCCCCAAAAAAGTAAACGCTGTTGCCCTGCGCAAGAGCAATTTAGTGCTTGATTTATTTCAGCAAACGTGTTATAATAAGAGTTGATATATTTTAAGAAAGAAGTGTTATTCTATCATGACAAAAATAACTATTTTCTCAGGCTTCCTCGGTGCAGGCAAGACTACTCTTATAAAGAAACTCATTCAGGAGGGCTACAAGGGCGAAAAGCTGGTGCTTATCGAAAACGAATTCGGTCAGATCGGCATTGACGGCGGCTTCCTTCAGGATGCAGGCGTTGAGATCACAGAGATGAACTCAGGCTGTATCTGCTGCAGTCTGGTCGGAGATTTCGGCAAAGCTCTGGAAAAGGTGCTGGAGGACTACGCTCCCGACCGTATCCTTATCGAGCCATCAGGTGTCGGCAAGCTCAGCGACGTTATCCGTGCTGTACAGAATATCAATGCTCATGATGTTGAGCTTGACGGATTCACAACTGTTGTTGATGCCAAGAAGTACAAGATGTACATGAAGAACTTCGGCGAGTTCTTCGACAACCAGATAACATACGCAAGCTGCCTTATCCTCAGCCACACTCAGGGACTTTCGCAGGATAAGCTTGACGATTGCGTAAAGAGCCTCAGAGAGAAAAATCCGGCTGCTCCTATCGTTACCACCGACTGGGATCAGCTTACAGGTCAGCAGCTTGTTGATGCTATGACACAGAAGAACACACTTGACGACGAACTGAAGGCTCTCCTTGCTGAGGCAGAGGAGCATGAGCATCATCATCACCATGATGACGACGATGAAGACGAGCATGAGCATCATCATCATGACCACGATGAGGACGAGCATGAGCATCATCATGACCACGATGAGGACGAGCATGAGCATCATCATCACCATGAACACGGTGAAGACTGCACCTGCGGCTGTCACGACCACGATCACCACCACCACCACCATGCTGATGAAGTATTCACAAGCTGGGGCAGAGAGACTGCAAGAACCTACACTTCAGAGGATATACAGTCCGCTCTGGAAGCTCTTACAAATGAAGAAAAGTACGGCATGATACTCCGTGCAAAGGGTATCGTTGCAGGCAGTGACGGACAGTGGATCCACTTCGATTATGTTCCGGGTATGCCTGATGTACGTACAGGCAGCGCAAGCACTATCGGCCGTCTCTGCGTTATCGGCTCAAAGATAAACGAAGAAGCTATAGCTGAGCTCTTCAAAGCCTGAGAAAGGAGCATATAATGCCTAACAATCAGGAAGAATACATCCCGATTTACCTGTTTCTGGGATTTCTTGAATCGGGAAAGACAAAGTTTATACAGGAAACTCTCGAAGACAAGCGCTTCAATAACGGCGAAAAGACCCTTGTGCTGATATGCGAGGAGGGCGTCGAGGAGTATGACCTGTCGAAAATGCCCAAGAAGAATATAGTTTTCCACACCATCGAAGACAAGGAAGACTTCACAGAGGAGAACTTCACTAAGATACTCAGGGAAAGCGGCGCTGAGCGTGTTGTTGTTGAGTACAACGGTATGTGGACTATGGACGATTTCTTCGGCGCTATGCCTGAGGATACCACCATCGCTCAGGTAATGTTCTTCGTGGATGCTTCAACTTTCATGAACTACAACTCAAATATGAGAAGCCTTGTTGTGGATAAGCTCAATGTTGCGGAAATGACAGTATTCAACCGCTTTACAGAAAGCTATGACCCGCAGGAATTTCATAAGATTGTAAGAGGAGTTTCACGCCGCTCCGAGATAGTGTACGAATACACAGACGGTAGAGTCGCCTATGATGATATCGAGGATCCGCTGCCATTCGATGTAGAGGCTGACGAGATCACCATAGAGGATAAGGATTTCGCTCTCTGGTATCGTGACCTTATGGACGAGCCTGAGAAGTACGATGCAAAGGTAATGCATTTCAAGGGTATCGTTGCGGATAACGGAAAGTTCCCGCCTAATTGCTACGCTATAGGACGTCACATCATGACCTGCTGTGTTGAGGATATCCAGTATTGCTGGATGGTGGCGCAGTATGAGGGTGCGGACAGGCCGAAGAATCAGGATTGGGTAAACATAACAGGCAAGATCAAGGTGCAGAAACATAAGCTTTACAAGGGAAAAGGTCCTGTTCTTTTCGTAACAGGGATAGAGAAGACCGAACCCCCTGCACAGCCTGTAGCTACATTCTATTAATAATAAATTCCGGAGGAGTTGCCCCCGGTACTTATATAGAAGCTTTATACATATTATCGGGTAAAGAACCTTTTTGATGAAAGATTCTTTACCCGAATTCCTTTTCCAAAGACTTTTAATAGAATTTGCCCCATAGAGGGTGCTCCATATAAAATGTGAAAATAGTGTTTTCACCGGGAGCGCCCTCTATGGGGCAAAATTATTAGTCTTGGGAAACAGATTTGAGTAACAGGAGTTTATTTAATCGTATTTCACCAGTGAGCCAAGATATTTCTCGACTTCAAGCTGATCCATCTGATTGAATTCACCCTTGGCCATTGCCACAGCAATAATACCTGCAAGCAGATCGGCAACCGGACCTGCGATGACAATGCCGTTTATTCCGAATGCCAGAGGAAGAATTATCAGAAGCGGTATGAAGAATATTATCTGTCTGGTCAGTGACAGGAACATACCCTTGACCGACTTTCCTATGGATGTGAAGAATGTGGATGTAATAGGCTGTAAGCAGTTGAACCATGTGAAGAACATGAATACCCTGAAGAACAGCACACCGAATTCATAATAGCTTTCGCTTCCCTTTCCGAAGAATGAGAGTATCTGTCTCGGGAACAGCTGGAAGAGAATGAATGCGGTAATGGATATAACTGCGCCTATCTTTATTGCCATGAAGTACGCAGTCTTTACACGGTCGTAGTTCTTTGCACCGTAGTTGAAGCTTTCGATAGGCTGTGTGCCCTGCGACAGACCGATGATGATGGAGAATACTATCATATTCACCTTCATGATGATACCTGCACAAGCGATAGGTTCGTCAGGTCCGTACTGTGAAAGCGTACCGTAATGTCTCAGTGAATTGTTCATAACTATCTGAACGATGGCAATTGCCAGCTGATTGAAGCAGGATGCCATACCGATGGATGCTATGCGCTGTACAACCGATAAAGAAGGAGCAAGGTGTTCCCTGCCAAGCGGAACAGTTTTGTAATTCAGACAGTAGATGATAACGATAGCAGTTGACACGCCCTGTCCGATAACTGTAGCAGCAGCAGCACCCTTCATGCCCCACTGAAGGCCGAAAACGAAAACCGCATCGAGAACGGTGTTGACTACCGCACCGGTAATACTGCTTATCATAGTCATATGCGGACTTCCGTCAGCACGAAGTATATGTCCGCCTGCTGTACTGAGTATCAGCAGAGGGAATCCCACAGCCGTAACGGATACATAGTCCTTGGCGTAAGGCATTATAGCCTCCGATGCACCAAATGCCTTCAGCAGCGGATTCATGAAAATCAGCGTAAGAACGCTGATGACAACACCGAATATAGTCAGTACAGAAAGCGAATTTCCTATGAAGTATGGAGCTTTCTCCTTGTCTCCTCTGCCAAGGCTGAGGTTGAAGCATGACGCTCCGCCAATACCGAAAAGGAGAGCGACTGACATACAAATAGTGGTGAACGGAAAAGCGATGGAAGTAGCCGCATTTCCGAGAGGGCCGACTGAATGTCCGATGAACAGCTGATCGACCATATTGTAAAGAGCGCCTACCAGCATACCGATAATACTGGGGATAGCGAACTTTTTCATAAGAGCGCCGACAGGAGCTGAACCAAGCGGATTTCCCATTGCACCGCCGGGAGGGCCTCCCATAGCACCTGCCCCGGGAGGCGGACCGCCCATCGGTCTGCCGCTCATTCCCTGCGGAGGGCCTCCGACTCCGGGAGGCGGACCACCCATGGATCTGCCGTCCATTCCCTGCGGAGAGCCTCCGACTCCGGGAGGCGGACCACCCATGGGCCTGCCGTCCATCCCCTGTGGAGGGCCTCCCATCGGTCTTTCACCTGCCCCCTGCGGAGGGCCGCCGATTTCCTGTGAAGGAGCTCCCACATCTCTGCCGCTCATCCCCTGACCGACATTTTTCATGCTATTACGTGGAACTCCGATAATAAGATCATCCATAAAGGAACGAGAACTTCCTCCGCCTGAGGATGAATTACCCGAACCGCTTGCGGCCGACTGACCGCCGTATCTCATATTTTCCATATTTATTACCTCATAACAAGCTTTTTCTCAACAATCCTAACTATTATACAGCGTTTTTCATCTTATTTCAAGTGAAAGAGAAAATAAATAGCAAAATGTATAAAAAAGGAAAAATATCACAACCTGTTTTTAACAGCCATCGGATACGTAAAAACAGCCATAGAGAAGTTTGTTTTTCTCTATGACTGTTCCTATCACATTATTTTACTATTACGGTTGCAGTTACTTCCTTGCTGCCCGAAGCAAACTCGGCATCACCGCAGATATTGATGACAGGTTCTCCGCCTGCCGTGAACATCACACGGCCTATTCTCGTATGTCTGCACGGGTCATACAGCGGATCCTTGTTGTAAGTGCCGCATTTTCCCGATGAATGCGATGACGGTCTCGCATGATAAACGATAAGGAGATCGCCGTTCTCATCGGTAACAAAGCTGTTATGTCCGGGGCCTGCTCCTTCTGTCAGATCAGCTGTCTGAAGTACAGGCTTATCCAGCTTTTTCCAGCTGCTGATATTCATAAGATCAGCGTTGATATCCGCTTCCAGACGTCCCACGCAATACTCGGAACCTGTACCCGATGCCGAGAAGAACACGTATACCTTGTCCTTTGTTTTCAGCACTGCCGCACCCTCGTTTACACGGTTATTGACCAGTTCCCAGCTGTATTCGGGCTTTGTCAGCATTATAGGCTTTGATGTCAGCTTCCACGGTTCTTTCGGGTCGATCTCAGCCATGAACAGCGATGAATCGCCCTTTATTTCAGCCCAGATCACATAATGCTTTCCGTTGTTCTCGAAATAGGTCATATCCAGTGAAAAGCCTGCAAATGAGCTTGTATCACCGTTTGAAGCCTGCATCTGTCCGCATTCCGTCCAGCTTCCCGTATACGGGTCACCGTCGCATTTCAGCACATAGGGGCGTATCGCCCATATGTTGTCGGAAGCTCCCGCAGCGAAGAACATATACCACGCACCGCCTATCTTATGCATTTCGGGAGCCCAGATATGCTTTGAGAGAATGCCGCTGCTGTGTGCTTTCCAGATGGTCTTTTCCTCTGCTGCCGCCAGTCCCGAAACAGTCCTGCTCCTTCTGAGGATTATCCTGTCGTAGCCCTTATCCACGCTTCCGTATGCGGGATAGGAAGCTGTAAAGTAATAGTAGCCGTCGCCGCCGTCAACCACATATGGGTCGGCTCTTTCGGTTATGAACGGGTCTGCATAGGTATCGGATGTGGAGACAGCTGTTCCCTTGACTGTGTATACGCCTGCACGGGAAGTATCGACTGCCGAAAGTCCCGACCATTTCACAGGAAACTGTGCCGATGCGCCGTTGCTGTACTTAGCCGTTACCTTGTCGGGAAGCTTCAGTTCCTGACCTGCCTTTATCTCCACAGTCAGGGGCTTGAGTCCCGTGTTCAGTGCAGGCAGACCGGCTGAGGGATAGGCGTTAACAAGAGCGGTATACTGATCCGCATTTATCGGTATAACGTAGCCGTGACGGGGAGTGAAATCAAAGCTGTAGCTGTTGCGGCTGACAGATGTGAAATTCTCAAGGTCGGAGGTCTCCTGCATCACGTAATATCCGTCACCGTAAGCGTCCGACATCATCAGCCACTTATCCGAGCCTATCTTCTTGTAAATATTCGGACCTTCCACGCCGAGACTGCCCTCCGACACCTGCTTTATCTCGCTATACGGGCCGCTGGCATGGTCTGATTCCGCAAGATAGATACGCTTGTTTGTCTCGTTCTTGTAGTACATATAGTATCTGCCGTTCTCGAATATGATATCCGAGTCGATAGCGTCGTTGCCGTTTTTCGGTGCGAACAGCAGCTGAGGTGCGGTATCAAGCTTTTTCAGATCCTTGCTGTATGCGTAGTACATGATGGTCCTGTTATCGATATCGGGAACTCTTGCCGCAAAGTAGATCATGTAGGAATCCTTTTCGGGATCGTATATCGCCTGCGGTGCCCATGCACGGTCAGCACTCATCATATTCGGGTACTTGTTTGCGATAGGTATACTTGTCTCATCGAACCAGTGTACAAGGTCAGTAGACTTGGCGCTGAGGATGTCACGGTTGCTGTTCCAGCCGAGAGATGACTTCATATCCGTTGCAAGGAGATGGTAAAGTCCGTCCTCGCCTTTGAAAATGTAAGGGTCACGGAGACATTTGGTGCCTACACTTGAATTCCATACGGCCTTACCGCCGTTGAGTGCCTTGAAGTGGTAGCCGTCGGTGCTTACCGCATAGGAAAGCCTTTCCTGTTCGGGAGCGTTGCCCAGGAAGTACGCAAAAAGATACGCAACATCAGGCTTCTCGCAGGATATCTCGCAATAGCTGTCCGCATTTATCTTCTCACCGAGAAGGAACTTGCTGAGCTGGCTGTAGTCCTCGCTGTCGGCACGTCCGTCACTGTTCATATCAGCTATCTGCGTCATTATATCGTCAAAGCCTGCGGACACTCCACGGGCCATTAGTATACGGTCATTGAACGATATCTCTCCGTCGCCGTCAAGGTCACCTTTTATAAAGCGGTATTTGTTATCAACAGGACGAATGTAGAATTTCTGACCCTCGCCTCCCCAGTAGTCCCACTGGTCGATATTTGCTCCGTCATCGTAGCTGATATCGTAAACATCAAGAGCTGCATTTCCCGAACATTCGGCTGTTATGTAATAGGCATCGTCTGTGCGGTGAAGTATGAAATGCTGGTCGGAAGTTCCCTTGTATGCGGAAAGATAAATGTTGTTTCCGTTGGTGCTGTCGCCGTTTTCAACAGTCATCGCCATGCTGTGGTCGGAAGACGAAACTATCCTGCATTTGTCTCCGCCCACGCTTTCGATATGCCATATCTGCGAATCGCCGCCACGTCTGCTCTGCTGTTCAACATTGCCGCTTTGCGAAGCAGTGACGTACTTTCCGCTTAGCCTTACCATAATGGTATAATCAGCACCGCTTACAACGTCGCCGTAGCTGTCAGCAAAGGAAGCACTGACGGGACTGTAGTCCGCCGCTGATACAGGCACTGACACGGGATTTACAGCAGCAGCCAGAGCAACGGCTGCCGCCAGCATTCTGTTTGCCTTCATAACAAATACCTTCTTTCTGAATAAGGTGACAAAGGTCATCAATATATCTTGTAGTCCTCTCCGACAGAGTACATGATATCAGTACATCTGAGGTCATCCAGCTTTGCACCGTCAAGTATAGCCTTATGTACACTGTTGAACAGCGAGCTTGAACCAAGCACTGCGAGATTTTCCTCCTTTGAAGGTTTTCTCTGCGTGATATAGGTATATACTCCACGTGCTATCGGATCGTAGCTTCTGAGCTGTGAAGTCTTGATATACTCTGTTTCCTTGCTCTCTCTCTTGAAGTACATGAGGCCGTCGTTCTCATTGAGGTTCAGAACCATCATGCAGTAGAGTTCCGGGATAAGTCCGACCATTTCCCAGCCGAGAGACTCAACGGGAGCGCTGCTGAATATATCCTGCAATGCCTTTGAGTGAGATTCCTGATCATGCACAGTCTTCAGCTTTTCAATTGCAGCAATTGTCAGTCCGGTTACCTCCTCTGCCTTGTAAGGACAGGGAATATAGGTCTCCTCCTTCTGAATCAGCACAACGAATGCTTTGTATATTCCGTATTCGGTTTTTTCACCGTTAAGAGGAAGTCTCTCCCTGAAAAGCTCGGTAAGTCCGTGGTACACTACGCCGTTGATCCTTACCTCGCAGGTGATATTATCGCCGACCATTGCAGCAAAGAGCTTCACCCAGTAGGTCCTCTTGCATCCGAGATATGAAGGGATAACGTCCTTGACAAGTCCCCAGAGATTGGTATTTCCAAGGAACTGTCCGCCCATTCCCATAGTTCCCGTAAAGCACGGAACATGGAAGATATGCTCCTTGCCCATAAGAGTTGTTGATATATATTCATCACCGTCACATTTCAGCGCAGACCTGACTGACAGCATAACAGAAGCGCAGAAATTCTCCACTGCTCTTCCGACAGCCTCATCTGCTGACTTTCCTATGCCTGCGCATGACTCGACCAGAGGCTGATCGAAAAGCTCATGCTCTATGAAGAAGATGACCTGCGATGAGAAATTCCCGTTATGCTCCTGACATTTTACCAGCTTTATGCTGACAGCAAGTCCTTCATCGGGAATGATCATTGTATCGTTTTCAATACGGCTGCCCTCAGTTTTCTCTGCCAGCAGTCTGAGTGCATCGTTTTCTGTGTATTCATTATTAGCCATTTGGTTATCCTCCAAGAATTGTACTATTCATAAATTATAACACAATTCACGCACGTCTTCAACTTGTACAGACAATATTTGTCAGAACCCACAAAACATCATTCAAAATTTCGTCACTCCCTACAAAGCACATTTAAACTGCCCGATATTACGCATTTTCAGTAAAAATTTCATGTAAATTTTCCACCTTTTCTTTTTTTTTATGGTTGCAAAGGCAGAGATTTGTCTGTACAATATAAGTATAATACAAGTAAAAACGTACAATTTATAATATAAGGAGGTTTATATGAAAAAATTCACCATATTTCTGGCGTCACTTATGCTGACCCTCTCCATGAACGGCATAACTCCTCAGAAAGCAAATGCCGCTGATATCAGCTTTACCCATAAGGAATGGACAGGTCAGTCAGGCGCTGAGGACATCTTCGCTGTCAACCGTGAAGCCGCATCCGTAAACCCTGTCCCCTTCCACGACGACGCTTCTGCTGTCAACGCTGTATGGGATTACAACGCCCGTGAACAGTCAGACTATCTCCAGATGCTGACAGGCGAAAACGAAGACTGGGAACTCAACGTTGTACAGAATGAGGAAAAAGCCGCTCCCTACCGCTGGGGAGGCTTTATGAATGCCGATTATAAGGGCAAGGACGGCGACGGCTGGAAAACCGTTCAGCTGCCGAAAAGCTGGACCTGTCTGGGATTCGACTTCCCTATCTATGACAACGTTGTTATGCCATGGCAGAGCAACTACGACAAGTACGTGCCATGCCCTACAGCACCAACCAACTACAATCCTGTCGGACTCTACCGCAAGAAGTTCACCCTCGACAGCTCCATGAAGGAAAACGGAAGAAGGATATACATACAGTTCGACGGTGTCGAATCCGCCTACTACGTTTATGTAAACGGCAAGGCTGTTGGCTACAGCGAGGACACATTCAGCCCCCACCGCTTCGATATCACCGATTACCTCAAGGACGGCGAGAATCTCCTTGCTGTTGAGGTACACAAATTCTGCGACGGCACATGGTTCGAGGGTCAGGATATGATCTATGACGGCGGCATCTTCCGTGACGTTTTCCTGGTAAGCAGTCCGTCTGTGCAGATAAGCGACTACACAGTCCGCACCGATCTTGACGACAGCTACACGAATGCCGAATTACAGCTCAGTATCGATGTCAAGAACACCACAGGCAACACCGTCAGCGGCTGGACTTTACAGGCTGACGCATACGACGAAAACGGAAATAATATCCTCAGCGGCGCTTCAACTGCTGTGGACAAGGTCAACGGCTGGAACAAGGGCACTTTCAATATCAAGACAAAGGTAATGTCTCCGAAGCTCTGGTCTGCCGAAGATCCGAATCTGTACGCTCTCGTTCTTACCCTCAGGGACGACAAGGGCAACGTTCAGGAAAAGGTCTCAACTCAGCTGGGATTCCGTGAAGTAGGCTTCACTCCCACTCAGGTAGACAACAGCTACAAGGTGACCACTAAGCAGTGGCAGCCCATCACCATCAACGGCAAGCGACTCCTCCTCAAAGGTGTCAACCGCCACGACACAGACCCCTTCTACGGCAAGGCTGTTCCGCAGGCTACTATGGAAGAGGACGTCCGCCTCATGCAGAAAAACAACATCAATGCTATCCGTACCTCCCACTACAGCAACGACTCTTACCTCTACTGGCTGTGCAATAAGTACGGTATGTACATGATGGGCGAGACAAATATGGAGTCCCATGCCCTCATGAACGATAACGACAACAAGGCTAAATTCTACGAACTGGCCATGGACAGAACCGAGACCGCATATCAGCGCCTCAAGAACAATCCTGCTATCGTTGCGTGGTCCATCGGAAACGAAATGGCATACACCGGCGACCCGAATGCGGCAGGCGGTATGTTCCGTGACATGATATGGTACTTCAAGAAGCACGATAATACCCGTCCCGTTCACAGTGAAGGTCAGGGCGACAAGCTGGGCGTTGACATGAACAGTAATATGTACCCCGGTTCTGACTGGGTAGGCGGCAACGGCGGCAACGGAAAGATCCCATATGTTATGTGCGAATACGACCACGCTATGGGCAACTCCGTGGGCGCTCTCAAGGAATACTGGGACGCTATCAGAGCAAACCAGAATATGCTGGGCGGCTTCATCTGGGACTGGGTAGACCAGTCGAGAGCAGTTCCCCTTTCAAAGGTAAACGGCGGCTGGGACTACTACTCCGAAAGCTACGCTCACAAGAATCTCTACGCTGAGGACAGCAAGGGCAAATTCTTCGGTTACGGCGGTGACTGGGGCGACAAGCCCAACGACAACAGCTTCTGCGAAAACGGCATCATCAGCCCTGACAGAACTCCTCAGCCCGAAGCCGATGAGGTACGCTATCAGTATCAGAGCTTCTGGTTCAGCGCAAATTCACAGCAGCTGGCTGCAAATACAGTTTCAGTATACAACGAGAACAACTTCCTCGACCTCAGTGAATTCAACGTTAACTGGAAGCTGCTGAAAAACGGCATTGCAATCGGAAGCGGCACTATCGATGACGCACAGTGCGCTCCCCTTTCAAAGAATTCTTTCACCGTTCCTTTCAGGCTTCCTGAGAAATACTATTCGGGCGATGAGTTCATCCTCGATATATCCGTTACCACAAAGAAGGCTACAGACCTCCTCCCCGTAGGCACAGAAGTTGCTTACGAGCAGCTGAATATAGATTCATCAGGCAGTTCCGCTAAATATAACAGCGGCGACAGTTCCGTTACCGTTGTTGATACTCCCGATGCTTATGTTCCGACAAATGAGCACAACGACTTCAACTTCTCCATAAACAAGAAAACAGGACTTATCGAGAAGTACACATACAAAGGCGACCTCCTCATCGACAAGGGACCAACACCAAACTTCTGGAGAGGAAATGTTGAAAACGACGGCGGCTCTGCACGTTCAAAGCTGTTCGACACAGCATGGGAAAACGCCATGAACGGAGCCGAAGTAATCGGTATAGACACTGGTGAAGGAAGCAACGGCGCAAAAACCGTTACTTCTCACCTCAACCTCCCCAAAGCAGGCAATACCAAGGTCGATATCAAGTACACCATCCATCCCGACGGCCGTGTTGATGTTGACTTCAATGTGGACGCCACACGCTCTGGACTGGGCAATTTCATCCGTGTGGGCTCAATGATGACCCTCCCCGAAGGCTCAGAGCAGCTCAGCTGGTACGGCAACCTTACCGAAAGCTTCAACGACAGAAAATCAGGCGGACGTCAGGGCGTTTGGGAAAGTACAGTTTCAGAGCAGTTCTTCCCATACATGAAGGCTGACGACACCGGTAACCTCACCGACGTCAAGTGGATATCCGTCAAGAACAGCAGCAACAGCTCAGGCCTCCTCATCGCTGCAAACGGCACTGTGGAAGCAAGCGCTCTCCACTTCTATCCCGAAGACCTCCAGAAGGCTGACCACGTATACAAGCTCTCACCGAGAAAGGAGACCATCCTCAGCGTTGACTACGGCTCAATGGGTACAGGAAGCGCTACCTGCGGTCAGGGCACTCTCGAAAAGTACCGTCTGCCATCAGGCAGGACTTACAAGTGGAGCTACTCCATCATCCCTGTATCATCCGAAGCTGACGGCAAGGCTCTCTCAACAACAGCTGCAAAACTCCGCTCAGACGGCATAAGCGTACAGGATAAGAGCTCGAATGCTCTCACTATCCCCGTCAAATCACCTGCTGTATTCAAATCCACATCTGAGGGCAATGCAGTCTCAGGCTCACTTTCCATCCCGTCAGGCAACAGCATAGGCAAATCGCTGGAGGGCAAGAATTCATTCACAGTAGAAGCCGAGTTCGTCCCCACAGGAAATCCCGGATTCAATATGATAGCCAGCAAGGGCGACCACGCTTTCGGCCTCAGAACCGAAAACGGTATGCTTTACTTCTTCATCCACGCAGGCGGCGAATGGCGTACAGTTTCCTACAAGACAGGCACTGACGAAGCTTCGGGCTGGATAGGCAGGAAGCATCAGCTGGCAGGTATTTACGATGCCGAAAACAACATGATAAAGATATACTGCGACGGCAAAATGGTTGCTGAAAAGAGCACAGGCACATCCTCAGGTATCACATCTTCTTCCTATGATCTGACAATGGGCGCCTGCCCGGAAACAGGACGTACATCCATGGCTGATTTCTACGAATTCAGAGTTTACAGCAAGGCACTCAGCGAATCCGAGCTTGCTTCACAGCGCACTGCTTCTCCTGCATACGCTCCTGACAGCCCGTATGTCAAGCTCTGGCTGGACTTCGATAATATCGCAGAAAACGAAGCTATCGACGATATCCCTGATGACATCCCACAGGTTGACCCGAAACAGGATATTCTCTACGGCGACGCTAACTGCGACGGCGAAATAAGCATGGATGACGCTGTTATCATAATGCAGTCCATGGCAAATCCCAGCAAATACGGCATGAACGGCTCTGACAGCGGCCATCTTACCAAACAGGGCTCCCTCAACGGCGATGTTTATGCTAACGGTGACGGCATAACTTCTATGGATGCCCTCGAGATACAGAAATATCTCCTTGAGCTCATCGACTCACTTGAACCATAACAATACTATCACTCCTCATAGAAACTGCCGATACAGACAATTATTGAGCTGTATCGGCAGTTCATTTTGTTGCCGCTGCGAAACAATATGTATTGCATTTTGCGGCGATATGTGTTATAATACCGTTTGGAATTTCAGAACAAGTTCTTACAGACAGGGTGATATTATTGCATAAACTCAAAGATATGCTCCCTGCTGTCGTTTCGCTGATCCTTGCGGTTGGAATGGTGGCAGCTTCAGAGCTTTTTAACGAAAAGGAGATAATCTTCCCCGAGATAACAGCAGTTGCCATAGGTGCACTTGCCGCACCGAAGCAGGCATGGAATACCTCGGCTTTACGGCTTTTTCTCACGATAACAGCCGCCGCAGTCCTTGGCGTCGGTATCGTATTCATTCCCATTCCGCTGATGCTGAAAATACCTGTGGCGCTTATTGCCGCTGTGGGATGCGTGACACTTTCAAAGACGGAATTTCTGCCTGCGGTGTCAGCCTGTGTGCTCCCCGTACTTCTGGGAACGAGAAGTCCGATTTATATAATCTCGGTGGCAGTCATGACCGCTCTCATTCTGGCGGCACAGCATATCTTCATCAAAGCAGGCATACGTCAGAAATACGGATTTACTCCCGTAAACGCCGACGGAAAGCTGTTTGAACTGCGCTTCATACAAATAGCCGCAGTCAGCATTATCGCTTTGCTTCCCGCAGTTACAGGCGAGATATTTTTCGCAGCTCCGCCTCTTATCGTGGCATTTTTTGAGATGTCAAAGCCGCAGAGCAAATTGCTTCAGCACATACCTCAGGCGCTTTCGCTCATAGTCATAGCAGCTGTGTCAGGTTCGGCTTCACGCTTTTTCCTCACCGAAAAGCTGGGACTGCCGCTGACTGTATCCGCAGCTGTTGCCTGTGCGGTTATACTGTTTGCGGTGTCCGGAACAAAGCTGTATTTCCCGCCGTGCGGAGCGATAGCAACACTTCCGCTCATCATACCATCGGGAGCGCTGTTCAGATTTCCACTGGAAATAGCCGTAGGAGCGACAGTTCTCACTCTTGCTGCATGGATCATCGCACACCGTCAGGCCATCCTGAAAAAAGTATTAACGCAGAACTGAGAACCTGTCCACATAGGGATTCATGCACGTCTTTTCGTCAAATTTTGTCGGTGACTGCGTTCTTCAAAATGTTATGGAGAGGATAAATATGAAGAAATTTTTCAGATCACAGCCCGTTCTGGTGATCTCATTTTTAGCCGCAGTGCTCACTGTTTTTGTTATTCCGCCGGATAAAGAGTACATCGGCTACATTAACAAGACCGTCCTCATTGAGCTGTTTTCACTTATGACAGCTGTAGGCGGCCTGAGAAGCGTGGGAATTTTCGACAACGCCACATCCTTCCTGTTGAAAAAAGCAGGAACGCTCCGCAGGCTTGGTCTCATCTTCGTGTTGCTATGCTATTTTTCGGCAATGCTCGTCACGAATGATGTGGCGCTTCTCACCTTTGTGCCGCTGACACTGCTTGTCTATTCGGGCATCAAGGACGAGAAAAGCCGCATTATCACCATAGTACTTGAAACTTCTGCCGCAAACGCAGGAAGTATGCTTACTCCCATCGGAAATCCGCAGAATCTTTTCGTATACGACACCTACAAGATGACGGCACTTTCTTTCCTGAAAGCTATGCTCCCCGCAGGTATTATCAGCCTTTCGGCCATATGCCTGCTCACTCTGCTGATACCTGATACTCCCTGTGATTCGGGATCCGCCAAAAACAGGGATATCCCCAAAGCTCCCACAGCAGGCTACTGTGTGCTTTTCGTCATATGTCTGCTGACGGTGCTGAGAGCCATCCCGGATGTTGCCTGCTTTGCAGCAGCAGTTGTGATCGCTCTGATATTCGACAGAAAGCTTCTCGCAAAAGTGGACTACGCACTGCTCGCCACTTTCGTGTGCTTTTTCGTTTTCGTGGGAAATATCGGCAGGATAGATGCTGTACGTGACTTCTTCTCGTCCATACTCAGCGGACGTGAACTTCTCGTCACCGCTCTCCTTTCGCAGGTGATAAGCAACGTCCCTGCCGCCGTAATGCTTTCGGGATTCACCGAAAACGGCACACCGCTTCTTCTCGGCGCAGATTTAGGCGGATTCGGTACTCTCATCGCATCCCTTGCAAGCCTTATCTCGTTCCAGATATACCGCAAAGCCGAGGGAGCGCAGTCAGGCAGGTACATACTCATATTCTCGCTTATCAATTTCGGTATGCTCATTCCCCTGCTGATACTCCACATGACGATACTTTAAATGCGGATATACCAAAAAACTGCTGTACATTTCTGTACAGCAGCTTTTTTATCACTGATTTTCATGGAAGAAGTACGGCAGTCCGTCATAGATGTACCACCTTACGAAGCCCCACCAGTGTGTTTTCTTATTATTGCCTACTGACGGTGCAACCAGCCAGTAGAGATTGCCCTTTGAGAAATCGGAAGTGTATGTGAAATACTTTGTACGTTTTTTCAGATCTTCCATTTCAGGCTTCATATTGTTGTAAGCGATATCCTGATCGCCTGTAGCAGCGAATATGAAGTAGTCTCTCTGTGAGAATCCGAGGCTGTCGATCTCGCCTGTAAGCTTGTTCATGCCTTCCCAGTTATTGCCCGAAAGCGGCATGAAGTAGCCGACGATGTCCATATCGTGGTCAGCCACGCACCATGTTGAAAGTCCGCCCATGGAGAATCCGCCGTATGCACGGTGCATTCTTGAAGCCTTGATATCAGCTTCTGATGTGGACTCTGCATATGTTGAATACTTGCCCTCTACGAACGGGATAACGCTCTTTCTCAGCTCCTCGTAGAAGTTGCCTGCCTCACTGCCTGTACCGTTGAATGTAGGAGTTACAACGATCAGCGGATCAAGTTCGCCGTTCATTATCATGTGGTCGAGAACGTGATTGAGTTTGACATCGTTGCTGAAGATCGTATTCTCATTCTCACCGCCGCCGTGCATGAGGTAGAAGATATTGTACTTCTTGCTCGGATCATAGCCGTAAGGAGTATAAACATTGAGTGACTTTGTACCTCTTATGCCGTTGTATGTTTCCTTGGTTATCTTGCCTGCCTGTGAGCATGGGCTGAGGTAATCGGACTTCGGCTCATGGTACTGAACAGCTGGATCGTAGTTGAAATTGCTCTTTGGAGGCTCAGGTGAATTATCAGGGAACTCAACCTCCCTGCCCTTTACGAAGTTCTGGAGAAGAACAAGATCATTTATCTCGAACTCAGTGCTCTGATCAACGTCAGCAAGAGTCTTGAGGCTTTCATTATTGCTGAGTCCCTTGATGAGGTACTTTCTGCCGATGATGATATCGAAAACGTCGATATCGCCGTCGCCGTTAAGGTCGCCTCTGATGAACTGTCTGCCCTTTGCGCCTTCGATAACTGTGCCTGCCTTTGCAGCCTTCACATCGTCAACGTAGAATGAAGCAGTCGACTTCTCAGTCTCAACGTAGATATGGATATCTGAAGCAGCGTCAGCAGGGATCCTGAAGTTGCTGTTTGCAAGCTGTACCCATTCGCCCTTGACAGGCTGAGACCTTGCTATCTTGACATAGTGGACTTCATCAGATGAGTCCTTGTACTCCATAGTGAGGTAGTAAACATCGCCGTCCTTGCCGCCGTCACTTAGAACATTTGCACTGAAGCTGTAGCTTTCGCCAGCCTTGAAGCTTGTGCCGAGATCCTTCAGAGCGCCGTTCCATGAAGCTTCTCTGCCGCTGCAATAGAGTGCCTTTGAACCCATGTACTTCTTGTCGGATGATGAGCTTACCTTTGCGCTTCCTCTTGATGACCAGTCGTTATCGCCTGACTCGAAAGTGTCGTTGAATATATAGTTTCCGCTGTCAGCAGAAGGAGTTGCTGTCGTTGTAACTGTAGGAACAGCTGTAGTTGCAGATGCTTCGGTCACTGTTGTTGTAGGCTCGGATGCGCCTGCCTTGCTGAATTTCCACCAGTCAACATTGAGAAGGTATCCGCTTCCGCCGTTGAAAACGAGGTAGAGGTCCTCAGTGCCGCTTACTGATACATCGCATGAGACTTCCTCCCATTTCTGCCAGCCGCCTGTGCCTTTGACCTGCAAAGCGCCGATTATCGGGCCTGACTTGCTGCCTGTATGGAGCTCGATAGTTCCGCCTTCTGTATCAGATGCAACGCTTGCTGTGAATTTTGCAGCACCGCTTCCGAAGTCGACTCCGCTTACCTTGATGTAGTCGCCCTTTTCGATGTTGCCGATATCCACGCCGCCTGCGCTGCACTCCTCGGTCTTGATGCCCTCGCTCCAGCATATAGTCTCAGCTTCAACCCTCTCATAAGGGTTCAGCAGTTCAAGCTGTGAAGGGCCTTCATTAGTGAGTGCAGGGATATTGATAGTTCCGTCAGCATTGTATGTGAACTCCTCACAGGCTGCGCTGCGGTTATAAACGCTGCCGCCGGGGATACCGCTCTTGTGATAGAATAAATAGGAATGATCCTTATAGTCTATTATACCGCCGTGAGTGGTGAAGCAGTTAGAGCCTTTCTGCACAGGACCACGATAAGTCCACGGGCCTGTTACGGACGGACCTGTGGAATACGCCATGCTCTCGCCGCCGAAGCCGTCTATGAATGCGGCATACACCAGATAGTACAGGTCTCCGTGTTTGGTTATCCACGGACCCTCACCGTAAGCGCATGAGCGTTCGCCAGACGCAGGGCCGAACTGCTCCTTGTTCATATCAAACTGTTTGATCTGACCGTCCAGCGAGATCATATCCTCTTTGAGCTTGACATAGTAGCACTTGGGGTTTCCGAACATGAGCCAGGCCTGTCCGTCATCGTCTATCATAACAGTGGGGTCGATGTAATCCCAGTTCGGGCCGCAGAGAGGCTTACCGAGAACGTCCTTGTAGGGGCCTTCGGGCTTGTCGGCAACAGCAACACCGATAGCTCTTCCGCCGCCGCTCTTGTTAGTTGTGGTGAAGTAGAAATAGTACTTGCCGTCGCGCTCGATACACTGTGAAGCCCATGCGTCGTTCTCTCCGCACCAGCTGAAGCTTGTATCCTCCAGTATCCTGCCGTGGTCTGTCCAGTTTTTCATATCCTTTGTGGAGAAGCACTGCCAGCCTGTCATTTTGTAGAAATCGTTTTTGCCGTCACGGTCACAGCCTGTGAACACATAGAGCTCGTCGCCGAAAACAACGGGTGCAGGATCGGGCGTAAATGAGGTCTGGACGATCGGGTTCTCAGCGTTTGAGGTCATAGGCACGGCTGAAGCCATACTCATTGCTGTCAATGCGGAAACTGCGATCGCAGCTGCTTTTTTATTTCTCATCTCAATATCCTCCTTCATAATTTGTCATTACATATATTTCTTTGTTGTTATGACATTTCTTAATATAATATTAACAATTTTTATACAGTTCCACAACCTAAATTATGCAGATTAGGTGTAAAAAATAATGATTTTTCATTTTACATCAATTAAAACCAACGATGCTTCGTATATTTTCAAGTGGACAAAATGCAGAAGTACGTTCAACTTTTTTAACGCCGACACGAATTAACAAAAAGTTCACAATTTATTTGTCGAATCCTGCCCCCTGTATACGTTATAATAGTAAATGACAGATAATAATGCGGCACCGCTTAGCCGCAGCATTTCCATATGAAAGGAGCTGAAACACATGGAAGCAGTCTATACGTCGGACATTCCTCAGACTGAAACCTCTATCACCTTTGAAGAGATGTACCTTCTCAACCGCAAACTGATGATGCATACCGCAATGAAGATCCTCAATAATTTCGCAGACGCTGAAGACTGCGTATCAGAGGCGTTTCTGAGGGCTTCAAAAATTTTTCCGAAAATTTCTCACCTTGAGCGTCCAAAACTGACCTCGCTGCTCGTTATAATAGTCAGAAACGCAGCACTGGATAAGTACAGAGCCAACAAACGGGTAGTTGCACTGGAGGAGCCTGATATCGATACAGGTACATATTATACTGACAGCTATTCGTTCGATTCCGTTATTGAAGCGATCGGGCATCTCAAGGATGAATGCCGTGACGTACTGATGCTGAAATTCGTCTACGGCTATAACACAAGAGAGATGTCTGATATACTCGGCATAACCTCGGATAACATCTACAAACGTATCCAGAGGGCAAAAGCCGAACTCGCACGTATTATCGAAAAGGAGGGATAACATGAAAGAGGATATCTTAACTAAAGCGCTTGAACAGGCCCTTGATGAGTCTTACAACGAAATGATCGATCAGGATATTCCCGATTATGCTTTTTCCCCTGAATTTGAGAAAAAGATGAACGTGCTTATCCAGAATCAGATGGCAGCCCCCGAAAAGAGAAGACGCAAGCTCTTCCTTTATCCGGCAGCCGCTGCAGCTGCGGCACTCATATGTGTTACGGCAGGTATAGCTTATAACCACCGCCCGGACCGCACACATGAGACTGCGAACGATATTATCACAGAAGATGAAGCCACAACATCAGCAGCTCAGAATACATCCTCAGGCCCAACTGTAACAACTACTTCAGCCGATAAGGATAACGCAGTAAAAATTACCACAGCAAAGCAGACAGCTTCAGTTCAGACATCATCACACACCACTTCAACACATACTTCTGAAAAGGTAACACCGTCCGCAGCAGCAGTATCAACGGCTAAGACAGTTCCGGTAACTGCTGCGGGAAGTTCAGCACCACCCGTAACCACAGTTTTCAATACCGTATCATCTGCACCTGCCTCAGACCTTGATACTGCTGTATCATCAACCACAACCATTTCTGATATCGACGATACATCAGCTGAAAGGAGTTACTACATGAAGAAGATATCAGCATTTCTTGCGGCATTTCTCGCCTCGCAGAATATCACTCTGCCTGTGACCAACGATTCAAATGCCAACGATATCAAAGTGAAAGAATCATCGCCATTCATCTATTCATACTATTACAATGAAGGCGAAATGTTTGAAGCCCTGCCTAAACTCCACGAAAACGAAAGCGTCCTTGATGTAAACAAGGACGGCATATTCGACATCGAGGATGTTTACATAATGTATTCTTCATGGGCTTACGAGAACTTCAAAACCCCGGAAAAGTACGACTTCTCAGGTTTGCGCAAGACCGAGATCGACGATGAAGGCAACGAAGTAAATGTACCTCTATATGATCTTATCGATGTTTACAGATATTTCGCAACCTATCGCACAGTAAAGCCCGAACACATCAGCAAGGAACCATTCAGACAGTTCTGCATGGAAAATCTTGACCTTTCTTCATACCGAGATGAAGAAGAAGCTGTTGATGCAATATGCAAAGACTTCCTTGATAGCTTCACAACATCGATTTCCTTCACCTATCAGTTCTACGATATGTTCAGGGATAAGATCGCAAACAATGAGATCGACATTGATCTTAACTCAGACGGAGTGATAGATTTCGGCGACTACTGCTGCTACAACGACTTCCAGATACCTTACACCGATCCATTCAGACTCAACAAATATCTCGACTCTCCCGATAAGATCAGCAGCAACAATCCCGATGCCGATCCGGAAACAATTGAAAAATGCGTACAGCTTATAAAGGCGCTCAAATTTGAGGACAGATACCCAATGCTGTCTGATACAGGAATATACATCCTTCAGTACTACATGGAAGAGCACCCGTATAATCCTGAATGGTCAGATGATCTATATTACCAGTACCTCGACTACTACGTGGATCATCCATATTCGCTGGACTACATCCTTCAGCCCGTACAGTATAATCTCGGCTACGGATTCCATAATATGCGCTATTGCTACCCGGATACAAGCGCCGAGAATATCGCTGCGGAGTATGAGACATTCAAAAAAAGCGCCGACAGCGGAAAGCGCAAGGTCCCCGATCTTAATTCAGACGGACTGGTCGATGTGGGAGATTTCAGACTTGCATTCCTGTTCTTCGATGATTACCGCTATATGCCCGGAATACCATTCCCCGAGGAATACCGTCAGAGTTTCCTCACGGATTTCGACCTCAACGATAACGGTATGAACGGAGATATCAACGACCTCGCAGTTTACCAGATGTATATCAGCGACCTCATCGGCGGCGGCGAAGATGAGTTCCGTGATGAACTGATAAAATATTACAGGGAACATCCCGGCTTTGACGCAAAACACGCAGCATACTATCTGGAAGACTCAGTTCCTGACGAATACCAGGGCAATATTTACGACACATATAATAAGTATCTCTCAGATATCAAATCAGGCAAAAAAGAAAAGCCCGATATCAACATGGACGGCAAGGTCGATATGGAAGATTTCATCGAAGGATGGCTTACCATGTTGTCATACAGAAACAATTACGGCGGCTGGAGAATGTCACTGGTTTCTGAGGAAACCCAAAACCGCTTCCTCGAAAGCTTCGATCCTGACGGTGACGGAAATCCCGCCACATGGGACGATGAAAATCTGTTACAGCTGTATGTAGGCGATATCCTCGGATACGACATTATGCATGTACTCGATTCAGAAGTATTAATTGACGACGCAGAGTATTACATCAGCAGATATGATGATATTCTCCCCGAAGACGAAAGAACTATTTACTGGACGCTTGATCCTGAAACGACAAAGAATATGACCCGTTTACAGAAGGAAGCGATACTGAATGGTGACATCGATGAAAACGATAAAATCAAACGTAATCTGAGCGAAATCATTTCTTCTCTCTCCGACGAAAAGAAAGATGCTCTTGATATCAACCGAAACGGCCAGATCGACAACGAGGATTTCCACCTTGCACACGCTCTCAAGAATCTCTACTTCAGGGATATCCCAGAGGATGAAGCCCTGACCGGCGAAATAAAGGAATTCTTCTTCAGCAGGTTTGATTTTAACGATAACGGACTGTACGGCGACTTCGCTGACTACCTTATCGCAGACAAATACTATGAATCGAACATGGTAAATATTCTCCCCGATGAGCCTGCTCCTCTGCCGGATGGACACAGCTCCAGACAGGATATAATAGACAGGGCTAACAAGCTCAGAGAATCACTTGCCGAAGAAAAAAGAAACGGCGACGCAAACATAGACGGAAATACAGATATATCAGACTCCGTCATCATTATGCAGTTCTTTGCAAATCCAAGTAAATATAATTTAACAGACAAAGGAAAGTTCAACGGTGATATCTTCGCAACAGGAGACGGTATCACCCCCAAGGACGCTCTTGAAATTCAGAAAATCCTGCTTTTCAATCAGTGACCCCGGGATATAAAAATACCGCACAGCTTAACCTCGGTACTCTTACAGAAGTTTTTACACGAGTCTATTGAGGGAAACCCTTTTGAAAAAGGGTTCTCCCTCAAACTCCCTTCCTAAAACTTTCAGTATTAATTTTTGCCCATTATAGGGCGCACTTGAAAGAAATGAAAAATTCTTACTTTACTTGTGTGCGCCCTATAATGGGCAAAAATTCTATTAAAAGTCTTGGAAAGGGGAAGGCGATCG
>ACOK01000059.1 GCA_000174895.1 Ruminococcus flavefaciens FD-1 | reverse complement strand
CTCATTGCAATTAAATTGATCCTTATAAGAACTACAAAATATTCAGTGGAGAACCTAACCCAATCTATGTTCGAAATTTAGAGAGGTCCTTGTGTGTTGGAAATTACATAGGTCTAATATATAAAATCGTAAAATAACAAGACCAATCATCATTCCAAAATCAAAGTCCAGGGTCTTTACAAAACAACGTATAATGTCTGAGAGGTCACTCTCAACAAAATTAAATGCGTTCGTTAAGCCAAGGAAATACAATAATCATTTCAAATTATAATAACTGAATTTGAAAACTATGTTCGATCATCTTCAAAAAAAATTCTTTCAATAATCTTACAAATCCACAAGANANTAANNANNNNCTCCCCCGAACCCCCTTCCAAAGACTTTTAATAGAATTTTTCCCCTGAGAGGGCGCTCCACGAAAGATGTGAAAACCAGTAGTATTACTGGGAGCGCCCTCTCAGGGGAAAAATTAATACTGAAAGTTTTAGGAAAGGAGTTTGAGGAAGAACCCTTTTTCAAAAGGGTTTTCCTCAATAGACTCGTGTAAAAACTTCTGTAAGAGTACCGAGGTTAACGTGTCAGGGGCATATTCTTATTATCAGCGGCATCATTTTATCAGGCCGTTTGTGATATCGCTCCACAGCTGATGGTCGATATCGCTGTGCTCATATCTGAACCAGTCGCTGAGGTAGCCTGCCTGATTGTTGACCTTGATGACTGCGGTAACATCGTGGCTTGTGCCGTGAGTATTGTTATCCGTTATCCATAGCTGCATAGTCTCGATATCCTTGTCATAGCCGGGGAAGGATTCCACGCCATCGGTATCTATCTCGTAGAAGATAGTATTTTCCGTACCGTTGATAATGGCAAGATCGGGGTAATACTGCACCTTTGAGACCTCCTCCACAAGCTCGTTCACGGATGTGCAGTTTGAGAAAAAGATCTCCGCTTCATAGAGAGTGAGCCTGTGTGATGATTCGGGGAGCTTGCCGCTGAGTACCATTTCGGCTCTCGGGCAGGTCGCTCCGTTGAATGCTTTCAGCGCTTCGAGGTCTTCCTCACTTGTTATCATCCGTGTATCGTATCCGAATTTGTAACTGCCCAGATCGCTGTAGCCGTAGGAATCGTTTCTCAGTGACGGCCAGAGATAGCCTTTTTTGAGGGTGATGATGCCCATATTGTAAAGCATTCCCTTCAGAATAACAGATTCATCCCTGATATTGGGAGAGCCCATGATGATGTATTCACGGCTTCCGTTCATGCGTGTGATGCTCTCCTCGCTCTCATTGATAACGATCTTATCCGTACCATCGCTGTTGAGCCAGTATTCGGTGATATTTCCGCTGTTGTCCGCAAAATCGGGGACACTGAACGCACTGCTGATAAACTCGGTTATCTCATCATAGGAAAAACTTTTTATAGCAGTGACTGCTATTTCTAAAACGGAAGGTCTCGGAGTATCGGCAGGTATTTCGCCTCTGATGATCTTTTCCTCCCTTACGAAAGTGCCTGATGCCGCTTTTCCCCTTGCTATGACCTCAGCGAGGCGCTTATCCGTTTCATTTTCAGGCTGTGATGTGACCTGAACGGCAGTGCTTTCAGCCTTTGCCTGAGTTGCTGACGGAGCGGATGTTCTTACGGACTGTACCGCAGATGTGGCATCAGCTGAGTTTCCGCCTGCCGTGCCTGTGACCGTACCGCTTACCGAATCGGTGACGTTCCTGCTGACGGAAGTTGTCTTTGCCGCAGCAGATGAAACTTCCGTTTTACTTGTAGTAATACCTGTGATATCTGTAGATGTGACTGTAGTAGTAACAGCTGTTTCTGTGAAGAATACGGGCTGTTCCGTATCAGGCTTAGGCTGCGGGGCTTTCATATTAGTAAGACCATAGATAAATATCCCCATAGCCGCAGCACAGACAGCTGTAAGGCCTGCGATCCTGAAAAAATTTCCTTTTCTTGCGGGTTCAGCGGAGAAAGTCTCCGAAAATCCGTCTTCAGCCGAATAATTCTTTATCCTTGAAACGCACCTTTCGTACATCCTTCGGCTTGTTTTCTCGTCGACGGCTCTGTAATTTGCAGCAATTTTCTCGACAGTACGGCTATCGGCATTATGGAGAATCTCATTAAGTTCAATATTCTTTTTCATACTTATCCTCCCTTATAATGTAATATCCAGTTCGGTGAGTATCTTTTTCAGACGCTTTACCGCCCTGCTGCACCGACTTCTTACTGTGACAGGGTTCATTTTCATGACCCTTGCTATAGCTGTGGAATTCCTGTCGAAGAAATATTTCTGAATGAGTATCTCGGAATCGGGAGGTCCCATCTCCTCGATCTTTTCCATTATTATCCTTGCGATATCTGCGTTTTCGACATTGGATGCCACATTTTCATCAGAAACAAACTCATTTATCGGTGAATCATCAACAGACAATGTCCTCGCCGTCTTTCTGCTGATCGCCCTGCTGATATCGATGGCACGATGTTTTGCGAGAGTACCGATATATGCTTTCAGCGAGCCGCCGTTATCATGATCGTAGTTCATCATAGTATCGCTCATGACATCGACCACGCAATCCTCGATATCACGGCTGCTTGCCGTATTTCTCAGGATATTGTAGGCAATGGTATAAACGTAATTATGATACTCATCGAACAGCATCCTGAAGCCCTGTTCAGGGTCAGAAGCCATCTTTGCAGCGATCTCACTGTCAGTCATCGAGCTGTCTCCTTTCCGAAAGAATATGCGCATTTCTTCTTTCATTATACACATACGTCGGAGATATGTCAACTGTTGCACATCCAGAAAAAAAGCCGCATTTCATACCGCACACTTCATCAGCTTGTACCAAAAGCTGATTTTTTCTGCCATTTTTCGCCATAATAGTCTTATCGCCACAGAAACCGCAAAGACAGGAGGTGAGGATCAAGCAATGTTCCGTAAAACAGCTGTTATCGCCGATGCGGACAAAGCCTCGGCAAAAAGCATAAAACACACACTCCGCCGCTCGGGGTACAAGGTCATACTGACTGATACCGCCCGAAAAATAAAGATAAAGAGCAGTATCGATCTGCTGATACTGTTCGCTCCCGTGAACGTCCTCGGCATCGCTCCTGACATCTCGGAGAAAGGGCTGATAATCGGCATAAACCGCCTCACCGCCGCAGCCCGTAAGCTGAGAGAGGCGGCAGTGCTTTCCTCCTACGGCACGGAACAGCTTCTCCGTGAAAGATACCTCGGCACTTCGGTGGGGGTGAGATTTCTCCGCACAGGCAGCGGATGGGATGGTGATACCGTTGAGGGCGGACTCCACGACTTTGCGGAAGCCGATATACCTCAGCTTATCGCCCGAACCGCCGCCCTCCACTTTGCAGACCGCAATGCCTGAGCACAAAAAAAAGACAGCCGGAGCTGTCAGAGATAAATAGCAGATTACATAAAACAATTAAAGGCAGGTATAATAAAGGTCAGAGGATCACGCCCTTACATCTGAGGTATTCCTCGTAACCTTTCTCGGTAAAGTCCATGATTCGGTGATCCTTATAGGTTCCCGAATAGTTTGTCCTGATCATATCTCTTGCCTCCAGCAGGTGGAAAACGGTGAGAATGCCTTCCTTAGGACATCTGTCATTAGCAAGAGCCTCGATCATTTTATTGAGCCAGACGCCTTTGCCTTCCTCGGAAAATTCAAGGGCAGTTATATCTTTCGGGTTAGCGGGATTTTCGATGAAACGAATGTTGAAGAAGATATAGTCCAGAACGTTCCAGTAAATTTCTTTGTTAATGATCATATAATAACGCCTCCTTAGTGGTGTTACCTGAATTATAACATATTCACAGTAAAAAATCAATAGAATTTCAGAAATTTTTTATATTTTATTTGTCTGAATTGTCATTCATGTGACAGGCTTTCATTCAGGGCTTTATCTTTTCCAGAACATCCGAATATTTCCCGAAATTCAGCTTCACGCCGTCATCGGTGTCGATACCGCTTTCAAGAGCATGAACGGACAGCTTTTCCCCGAATTCCCGGAGTTCGCCCAGCTGTTCAGCGATACGCTTGAGGCGGCGCTTGATACGTGGCCTGTCTGCGGATGGCACGCTCATTACCATTTCACGCAGCTCCTCCGCCTCGCTGTCAAGGCTGTCGGTGTAGATCTTCAGCCAGCGGTCACGGAGGATCTCAAGGTCACGGGGCGTAAAACGGTGCATATAGACCAGCGCTCTCAGATGACATTTCCGCCCCGAATCGAACATCCAGTAGATAGGGCGCTTGTGGTAGACACGGCAATGATCGTGAAAAAAGCCGTTCATCAGGTACTTTTCGATTACCTCCTCAGGGCTGCCTTCTCCGCCGAGAGCATCAGCAATAAACCGCAGATTTTCGCTGAGAGTTTCTGTGCCGTAGACTTTTTCCACAAAATCAACGATGAGAGATGTCAGATCGCAGCCGAAAAGCTGCCTGCCGATGGGAACGACATTGTCGCTGACGGGGATGATAGTGGTGTACTTTTGCGGCTCCCACTCGCCGCCTGCATAGCACAGCCCATCGCAGTCAAGGGAATAACGTCCGAAAATACAGCCCACGGCGTAGCTGATGAGACTTCTTATCTCACGCTGAACATCAGCCTTGCGGATGGTGATATCCTTGTCGGCCACATAGGGGTCAAGCTCGTCACCGAGGCCGTACTGCCCGATAAAATAGCGGTTTATCTCCTCCTCGGCCGCCTTTAGCCTGTTGAAGCGTTCCTCGCATTCGTTCTCCCATTGTCTGAATCTGTCACTGATAAGCCTTGCCATAAGTCCTCCTGAATAATGGTTATTGTATAGGCAGCACCGCACAAAGCCCGCCTGACGGCTTTGCACTGAATCTGCGGACATATTTTCCGTCATCTTGCACAGAAATATCTTGACATACGTCAGTATGCCTGCGAAATTTCTATACAATCTGACGAAAAATCTGTCGGCGCATATTCAGCACAAGCTTTGTGCGGTGTTGCCTATATATTTTACCATTTCCCGAAGTCTGTGTCAATAAATCAGAAACTTTCATATGTGAAAAAAACAGGTCAAATATTGTTGATTGTAACTAAAAATTGTGATTATTCATTTTTTTACTTGACATTTTGCACATAATGAAGTATAATATAATCATAGCAGAAATACAGCATCAGTTCACGAAAAACGGTGCTTCTGCCCCTAAATCAAGGTGTTCATTATTTTCTATAAAAAATTCCGTACCGCAGTGTTACAGATGCGGTACGGTTTTTTCCGGTTATTTAAGGGAGGAGAAATATGCTTCCAAAAAAGAATATTGGCGCAATCACCGTAATGTCCGCATTTCTCGGGCTTGCGGCTTCAAGGCTGTGCACCGCACTGCTGTACAGATCAGGCTGCAGGGCGGATGCGGATCTCGCCCATATCACCGACCTTCTCGGTATCGTCGGCATCGTGGAGATGCTGCTGATAATCGCTCTTGCTGTCGGCTTCGGCCTTATCTTCCTGTACAGCGAGGATAATTACAGCACTGCCCTTCTCGGCAGTTCGGCATTGCTTGCGGTGCTGTGCGTGTCGTCGAAGATCCCATTCGTAAGCTCGGCAGCGCCTGTCATATCGGCAATAGGCATCGCCATGAATATCTGTCTGCTGGCGATATTCGGCATATACGCCATGTATTATTACAAACGTGACATGAAAACTCTGGCAGCCGTTACAGCGGCGGCAGGCTTGTGGGTAGCGGTCTTGTCCGTACTTATCCGTCCTTTCGCTGCGGCCTCTGAATCACAGGCAAGGATATTCGGCGTATTTGCGCTGATTTCGTTTATTTCGGCTGTATGCTACGGTATCGCATTCTACTCACAGAGACAGTCCTTTGAATAAAATTTGCCCGTACAAAAAGTACGGGCGTTTTTATGATTTTTAACAGAATGTTATTGAATTGCCGTGAAATATATGTTATAATATAATAAACTTATGACTATACATATTTTTTTACGCAAATTTTCTAAGGCATCATGTTACAGGACAAATAATGGTTGTCCGAAGGGGGATGACAATTTGAAACCACGCAGGAAGATCGCATTGCTAACATCCTGCCCCGAAACAGGCCACGGACGCAGGATCATGTACGGGCTGACCGCTCAGTGTAAAAAATACAACTATGACCTTGCCGTTTTCTGCGCCCTCAGCGCTCTGAATACGGCTATGGAGGACTATACCCTCGGCGAGAAAAATATCTTCAATCTGCCTAATTTTGACCTTCTTGACGGAGTCATAGTTGATACTGCTCCCCTGCTTGACGGTCACGGCACCGAACATCTTGATGTCATATACAATATGCTGAAAGCTAAATGCAGTAAGCCTGTGGTCGCACTGGATATGCCTATCCACGATATACCGCTTATCCAAAACGAAAACGAGGAAGTCCTAAGAGAGATCGTCCGCCATGTGGTAAACGTCCACGGCAAACGGAGAGTCTGCGTTATCTCCGGCTCTAAGGACAATTTCGCAGGCAGATTCAGACTTGAGACCTATGTGGATGAACTGGAAAAGCTTGGTATCGACGTCCCCGAGGAATACAGGATCTACAGCGATTTCTGGTACACCGGCGGAAGCAAGATCGGTCAGGATATGGTCGACGGAAAAATACCGCTCCCCGAAGCTGTTGTCTGCGGCAACGATTACCTTGCCATCGGCCTGATCTACCGCCTCACCAAAAACGGTATAAAAGTCCCCGACGACGTTATCGTCATGGGCTATGAGGCATCCGAGGAGGGCGCAGGCTACGATATAAGCGTTTCCTCATATGAGGTAAACGACGCCCTGTCCGCCGCAAACTGCGTTGACTACCTCAGACAGCGTATCGACCCGGGACTGGATATCGACCCGTATACGACCACACCGCACCTGTGTCCGGGCATGAGCTGCGGATGTCAGCCAGATTATGCCCGCTCTGTAAAGGCTATCCACGACCATCTTTACTTCACCTGCCCCAACTATGCAGATGAGGATATAAAAGACAACGTTGATATCGGTCTGCTGATGGAAAGCTATATTTCCGAGGAATTCACGGCGTCAGAGACCATCGCAGACTGTATCCGCAACATAAATCTGAAGACCTATCTCATTTTCCCGTTCCTCAATTTCTACCTTTGCCTCAAAGAGGACTGGATGGACGTGCGCAACGACATTACCGTGGGCTACCCCGACAAAATGAAGATAGTAGCCGTGAACACCACCGTTCATGAGCTTTATTTCCACGACGACGAGCACAGCATAGTCTTTGACACGAGCCTGATGATCCCCCGTCTCTACGACAACAACGACGAGGAGCCGTCGGTCTACTATTTCGCTCCCATACATTTCAGCCGCAATACCCTTGGTTATGCCGTTTTGCAGCGCAGTCTGGACGACAAGCATACACCCAATCTGGTATTCCGCAACTGGATAAGATTCGTCAACAACGCCCTGGAAATGGCAAGAGCCAAACAGCGTCTTCTCACCATGTCAGTGCGTGACGAGATGACCGGCGCTTTCAACAGACGAGGAATGTACATCGAGGTTGAAAAAATGCTGGAGGAATGCTCCGACGGCGACAATGTATTCGTCTGCGTCATCGACATGGACCGCCTCAAATTCATCAACGACAACTACGGCCACCACGAAGGCGATTTCGGCATAAAGACCGTCAGCAATGCGGGATTTGCCGTGACGGGCAAGGATGAGATATTCGTCCGTGCAGGCGGTGACGAGTTCTACATAATCGGCGTGGGAGACTATTCCGCCGAATCGGGAAAAGACAGGATAAAGGAATTCAATATCGCTATACAGAGGCTTACCGACAAGGCAAGAAAGCCCTACCCCATTACCGCAAGCGTGGGCACTGCTATGCGAAAAGCCGAAAAGAATATAAATCTTGAGGACCTCATAAGCAAGGCTGACGAGGAAATGTATCAGCACAAGGCAGCCAAGAAGGTCCAGAGAGTATCATAAGGAGGTACACCACTACGGGTATAATAACTGTAACAAACGACGCAAAACCGGTCCTTGACATCTTCACAGCACTGAAAGAGCCTGAGCTTCTGCACTACTATGAGCCCGCCCCCGGACTGTTCATTGCGGAAAGTCCGAAAGTTATCGAACGTGCACTTGACGGAGGCTATGAGCCTCTCGCTCTGCTTATGTGCAGAAAGGACATCGAAGGCGAAGCTAAGGGCATCGTGGCACGATGCGGCGATATCCCTTTGTACACAGGTGAAGAGGAAGAAATAACAGCTATTACAGGCTTCAGGCTTGTACGAGGTGCTCTCTGTGCTATGCGGCGCAGGGAGCTTCCCTCTGCCGAGGAGCTTTGCAGGGGAAAGAAACGCATTGCCGTGCTGGAAAATGTGGTGAATCCCACTAACATGGGCGCTATTTTCAGAAGCGCCGCCGCTCTGGGAATGGAGGCTGTAATACTCACCTCCGACTGCACAGACCCGCTCTACAGGCGCTCGTCAAGAGTGAGCATGGGTACGGTGTTTCAGGTGCCGTGGACTATCATGAAGTGCCGGAATGAGGAATATCCCGATATCCTGCACGGTCTCGGATACAAAATGGCGGCAATGGCGCTGAAGGACAACTCAGTGGACATAGATGACGACAGACTTAATTCAGAAGAAAAACTGGCTGTAATTATGGGAACTGAGGGCGAGGGTCTGGCTGACCACACCATAGATGCCTGCGATTATACGGTGAAGATACCTATGTATAACGGAGTGGATTCACTGAATGTGGCGGCGGCAAGCGCTGTTGCTTTCTGGCAGCTGGGCAAAAAAAGGAAATGAGGAAATACAATGGAAAAGATCAGATGGGGCATTATCGGTACAGGTAAGATAGCCCATACTTTCGCTGAGGCACTGGCAGGCACAGAGGATGCCGGGCTTCTTGCAGTCGCTTCGAGAACACAGGAAAAAGCTCAGGCATTTGCCGATAAATTCGGATTTGCAAAGGCTTACGGCAGCTACAAGGAGCTTGCGGAAGACAAAGACGTGGATGCGGTCTACATCGCAACTCCCATGGCTTCACATTACGGCGACGCAAAACTCTGCATCAGCGGCGGAAGAAACGTGCTGTGTGAGAAATCGCTGGCTCTCAACACCGCTCAGACCGAGGAGATACTGGCATACGCAAAAGAAAAAGGCGTATTCTTCATGGAGGCAATGTGGATGAAATGCCGTCCCGTTTTTCTGAAAGTCATCGAATGGATCAACAGCGGAAAGATCGGCGAACCACGCTGCATAAAGGCGGATTTCAGCAACTACATCCCCTACGATGAAAACGACAGACTTTACCGTCCCGACTGCGGAGGCGGCGCTCTCCTTGACCTGGGAGTATATCCCCTGACCTTCGCCGACGCAATTTTCGGCACTCCCGACGAGATCATCACCACCGCACAGATAAGCGGCGACGGAGTGGATGTGAACAACTCCATTATCATGAAATACAGCGGCGGACGCTATGTCTCCGCCGACAACGGATTCCAGCTACAGCTCAGCAATAACGCCCTTGTTTCGGGCACTGAGGGATTCATCACTATGGGCAACTGGTTCCACTGCACCAGCGAAGCCACACTTTTCAACAGCCGCCACGAAGAAGTTGAAAAGTTCGTATGTGAGCCCGAGATCAACGGCTACGAATACGAGATACGTGAAGTTCACCGCTGTCTCCGCCAGGGACTGAAAGAAAGCCCCATGGTGCCTCACACCGATACCGTAAGGGTAATGAAGCTGATGGACGAATGCCGCAGACAGTGGGGGATGAAATTCCCCGAAGAATAAAAAACGCACCATAACCGTGATACTCATACAGCAGCTTTATATGTATTTATCGGCGGAAAACCTTTNTGAGGAAAGGTTCTTCCCCCCCGTACCCCCTTTCCAAAGACTTTTAATAGAATTTTGCCCCCATATAGGGCGCACCTGAAAAAATGATAAATTCAAAATTTTCTGGTGTGCGCCCTATATGGGGGCAAAAATAATAGTCTTGGGAAACAGATTCGAGAAGATGCTTCTTCAGAATGTCTACCTCAATAATACATATAAACTGCTATACAAGCACCACAGTTATGGTGCGTTTTTTATATACTGAACATCCTCATAAATGTCAGCGTTAAACTTTCTTTTGTAATTTCATATATTTCTGAATTGCGGCTCAGTCAAGCATAAGGAGCTTTTTCTGGATATTGAGGGCGTCTCCGTTAGTCACGCCGTCGCTGTTGCTGTCGGCATTTTTTCTTCCACGGGGAGTGAGAGTGTATTTGTCGGGATTTGAGATGGACTGCATGATGAACACAGCGTCGGAGATATCCATGCTTCCGTCGAGGTTTGCGTCACCGTCAATACCCTTGAAAACCTCTAATGAGCTCATATAGCCCTGCATATTCTCGCCGTCAGAATTGACACGTATCTTTTCTTCTGTCTCGCCGCTCATGCTTCTGATGATCTCGTCAAGCTTAACCATGGGGTCGAGGTCCGGATTATCCTCATAGTACTTTTTCAGCATATCGCCTACGTCACTGTAATCAGCGGCGCCAAGCTCATTTGCTATGTAGAGCTCGATGCATTCCAGCTCGCCTAAATCACAGCTCACGCCGTTGCCGTTGAAGTCGTAATCATTGTTGAAAGCGTCACGAACTGCCTGTGGAGCATCTATAGTCACGTATATCATGTAAGAGGGGGCGCCGGGGATCTCGATCTCATTGAAGAGATCCTGGAAGAATGCGTAATCCTGAATATCTATCCTGCCATTTCCGTTGATGTCGGGCTCGGGCAGTTCGCCATTCTTTACAGCTGAATAATACTCAGGGAACATCTTTTCTGTGTCATATCTTGCAAAGCGAAGATCAACGGGTGTGTCTTCGGGTGCTCTTACAGCGTTAACGCCATAGGTCTCGCAGATATCCTTGTATGTATACATATAGCCCCAGAGATTATCGCCGAGATATCGGTCTTTATTATTCTGATAGATGCTTTCGTCGAATATCTCAGCATCAACATTATAGTGAGTTATATAGTAGATGAAAAGGGTCTGATCGATATCCTTGAAGCAGTGGAGCGAATATTTTGAAGCGATGTCATAGAAATCGGTCGCCTTATTCCATTCGCTTTCCGTAAGCTTATGATTTGTCTGATAATCGGTATCTTTATTATACCACGGGAATTCCTCAAGGAAAGCGATGTATTTATCATAGTCTTCGGTATAGCCTGCGTACGTTCTCTTCTTTGCGTGTATGGGGGCAGGATCAAGCTCATGATAATCGTCATTTTCATCCCAGTAGCCGAAAATATCCTCGTAGTAATCGTCATAGAAGTGATCGCCGAAGCTGTAAAGCAGCATTATATCGTCATAGTTGAATTCGCCGTCGGAATTGATATCAGTATCAACAAGCTTTTCATCCATGAGATCGCACATCATTTTGTAGGATGCATTTGTAAAGCACATATAGCCCTTGAGGCGGTATTCGATAAAATAATGTACCTGTGACATTACTTTAGCATAATTATCGGTATGGTAATCAATTCTTACAAATCCATCCTCATTTTGAATATAGAACATAGAATCGTAATACTCTTTTATGCCGAATTTTCCGTCACCATGTCTTATATACTCAAGAGGAACAATTTCATCATACGTGTCGGGGCAGTTGTCGATATAGTAGTCAGGATCGAAATATTCAAGCTCCATGGGCTGAGTAAAGATAAAGTATTCCGGCAGATCGGACAGACGTGCCTGAATACCCGTTTCTTTTGAGAATGCCTTCATCTTTTCATCGCAGGCATTCACATTTCCACTGATATAGTCAGGACAGCTGCCATACTCGCAGCGGTAATATGCGTAATCGTCGAAGATATCAAACTTACCGTCGCCGTTGAAGTCAAGGTCAAGATCGCATTCTTCCACGCATCTTGCGAAATTCTTAACATAATCCGGCAGCTCGTCGGTGCGTTTGTACTGTAAATTTCCGTCAGCTGCTGCCTGTGTCATATTGGCAATCGACAGCAGCGCAGTTGAAAGTGCGGCAAATCGTTTCATAAGAACTCTCCCTTCGTTATAAACAAATTCATGGTCATATGCGGTAACTGCTGCGGTAGTTTCCGCAGGAACAATGCTTACAGCTGCCTCCTCCGCCGATGAATATACAGCCGCAGCAGAAGAAGTAACTGCCGCTGATGATACAGCAGAAGCAGAAGTTCTGACAGCAGCCGTAGTCGGAGCTGTTTTTGTTACCGTAGTTGTTGCGTATGTGCGTTTATTGGTGACAGCAGCCGTTTTTTCCGCAGTTGCAGCAGGAACTGCGGCAGGAGAAGAAGTGGTATCGGCAGCCTCCTCAATGATATTACCATTATCAGGATGTGGGGCCATATATCTGACGGTGTCCTTATTATGCCAGATACAGAATGCCGCAGCAGCTGTTGCAGCCAAGGCAGAGACCGAAAGAACGATACTCTTTCTGCGGCGGGCACGTACTGTTTTTTCAGCGATGACAGCATCGCCTCTTTCCTTGACTATAGAAGCCATTTCCTTATAATCCATCATAGTAGGCACCCTCCTTTTCAAGTTCTCGTTTCAGTGCATTTTTAGCTCTGTACAGCAGGTCACGTATCTGCTTGCTGCTTTTATTCATTATCCTTGCTGCTTCGGAATTGTCGAAATTCTCGAAATAGACAAGGCAGAGTATCTGACTGTATTCAGGTTTCAGCCTGCTCACGGTGCGTCTGAGCATTGAGCCCTCCTCCTGTTGAATGTAATTCTGCTCGATATTCTCATCAGATTGTACAGGAAAGTCGTCATCAAGAGATAATACCGCAGACCTCGCCCGTTTTCGCAGTATGTCATAAGCCTTGTTTCTGCCTATGGTATAAAGCCATGTCTTGAACGCAGAACCGCCTTTAAAAGCAGGCTTGTCAACATAAAGCTTGATAAACACATCTATCGCAGCTTCCTCGGAAAGATCCATATCTCCGATAATACTGTTGATATAGTAGATCAGGCCATCCTTATAATCTCTTATAACTTCGTCGATAGCATCCCTGTCACCCGAGAGAAAACGGCTGTAGCTACTTGAACCGTCACTCATGGTACTTCTCCTTTCGGCAGGAAATATTTCCTTTGATTATTAGACGCACATACCTGCGCAAATGTCGCAGTTGAAGATAAAAAAAAATTTGAAAGGATTTTAGCATTTCTGTTTTTATTATAAGACAATGACAGCATAAAGTCAATCATCCTGCTGCTTCGCTGCATCCGCCGCAGGAGAATGATCATTCCTCAGCCCCATAATATTGACATTCTGTGAATAATAATGTATAATGACAGAAAACGGATATTGCGTCCGTAATCATACTAATCGGAAGATGAAAAATGAAACTGGAACTTACAAATAAAATCTTAAAGAATCAGCGCTACCGCAGCCTTGTGAAAGAGCTGGAAATGCTGGAAAAGGACAGGATATTCTGCGGCCACGATATGGAGCATTTCCTCAATGTGGCAAGGATAGCCCTTATCCTATGCAGCGAAAACGGCATCGAGGCAGACAGCGATATTATCTATGCGGCGGCGCTTCTTCACGATATCGGCAGAGTTGAAGAGTACCGCAGCGGCACTCCTCACGACAGGGCAAGCGCTCTCATCGCCGGGGATATCCTCACCGAGACAGGCTGTCCCGATGCCGTAAAATCGCAGATAATCAGCCTTATCTCCGCTCACCGCACTGCCGAAAGCGGCAAGACCGAACTGGAAAAGATATTTTTCCGTGCGGATAAGAAATCGAGGCTCTGCTTCTGCTGCAAGGCTCAGAATGAGTGCAACTGGCCCGAATACAAGCGAAACAACGAGATAGGAGTGTAAATATGGATATTGGCGGACACAGATTCGATACGGACAAAAAATGCTATATCATGGGGATACTCAACGTTACCCCTGATTCCTTTTCCGACGGAGGAAGCTTCAACACTATCGACAGCGCTCTCAGGCATACCGAGCAGATGATAGCCGAGGGCATGGATATCGTGGATGTGGGCGGAGAATCGACACGTCCCGGCTACACAAAAATAAGCGATGCCGAGGAGACCGAAAGAGTCGCTCCCGTCATCGAAGCTATAAAGCAGAGATTCGACATTCCCGTTTCCCTTGACACTTATAAATATAAAGTCGCCGAGGCAGGCCTTTCCGCCGGTGCCGACCTTATCAACGACATATGGGGGCTGCGCTGTGACAGCGGCGAGATGGCGGCGCTTCTGGCAAAAACGGGAGCTGCCTGCTGTCTCATGCACAACCGTGACAACACCGACTATACCGACTTCATGGCGGATATGACTGCCGAAATGCAGAAGTCGGTGGATATCGCTCTCAATGCAGGCGTGTCCCGTGACAGGATAATCGTTGACCCCGGTGTGGGATTCGGCAAGACCTATGAGAATAACCTTGAAGCCATTGACCGCATAGACGAATTCCGCAAAGCACTGGGACTTCCCGTACTTCTGGGTGCATCGAGGAAATCCGTGATAGGACTTACCCTTGACCTGCCCTCCGATGACAGACTGGAAGGCACTCTCGCCATTACCGTGGCAGGTGTGATGAAAGGCATCTCCTTTATCCGTGTGCACGATGTCAGGGAAAACGCCCGTGCTGTGAAAATGACTGAAGCTATAATGAGAGGTTACAGAAATGGATAAGATTTGTATTGATGAACTGAAAATATTCGCTCACCACGGCGTTTTCGAGCACGAAAACATCAACGGTCAGAATTTCTATGTCAATGCGGTACTGTACGTGGATACCGAAAAAGCAGGCATCTCCGACGACCTTGAGGATTCCGTGAATTACGGCACTGTCTGTGAGCTTATCGGCAGAGTGATGACTGAAAATACATACAAGCTCATCGAGACCGCCGCTCAGTCCGTGGCAGAGGCTATACTCCGTGAATACGACCTTGTGCACAGCGTTGACATTGAAATAAGAAAACCCGAAGCTCCCATAGATATGGAGTTCGGGTCTGTTTCTGTAAAGATAAACCGTGGCTGGCACGACGTACTGGTTGCTCTGGGCTCGAATATGGGTGACAGCCGAAGCCTCATCGAAAACGCCGTCGCTGAGCTGAAAAACAGCCGCTGCAACAAGGATATACGCTGTTCCGACCTCATTGTGACAAAGCCCTACGGCTACACCGAACAGGACGATTTCATAAACGGCGCTGTCAGATTCCGCACCATGCTTTCGCCTCACGGACTGCTGGACCTCCTCCACGATATCGAGAATAAGGCCGGCCGAAAACGTGAGATACACTGGGGACCACGTACTCTGGACCTTGACATCATCTTCTACGACAAGGTGATAATGGAAGACGACGACCTTATCATCCCACACGCTGATATGCACAACCGAAGCTTTGTCCTTGAGCCTGCCGCTCAGCTGATGCCGAATTACCGCCATCCCATTCTCGGAAAGACCGCAGTTCAGCTTCTGGATGGACTGAAAAAGGCATGATAAGCATTATCGCCGCCGCCGCAAAAAACGGAGTTATCGGCGCAGGCGGAAAGATACCGTGGGATATTCCCGAGGATATGGCGTATTTCCGCAGGATAACCTACGGCGGAGCTGTTATCATGGGCAGACGCACCTACGAGGACATCGGCAGACCGCTTCCGGGGCGCTTCAATGTAGTAGTGTCAGCGAAAATGCAGACCGCTCCCGAGGGGACAGCCCTCGCACACAGCCTTGCAGAAGCTGTTGAAATAGCCGGAAATTCGGGCAGAGAGAACATCTTCCTCTGCGGAGGAGCGGCAGTCTACCGTGAAGGGCTTGCCTTTGCGGACAGGATATACCTGACCATCCTCGATAAGGAATACAGCGGCGACGTGTATTTCCCCGAATTCAGCGAAAAGGAATTCCGCCTCACCTCATACGAAAGATGCGATTCGGCTCCGATAACATTCTGCATCTACGACAAATGCCGCCTCCGATGAATGGTAAAATCAGACTCAGGTACGTATCGCAAGAAGGCGGAATATCTGCTCTGCGGTATCGGAGAGATTATGTGCGGCGGCAGTTTTTTCCATGGCTTCTTCAGCAGTGCATACACTGCGCAGTATCGGAAAAAATGCATCTATCCCTGCGGAGTTGCACTTCTCCGCTTCCCTGCCGACAATGCCGCTTATTGCAATTACGGGCTTGCCGTATTTCTTAGCAATTGCGGCGATACCGACGGGAGCTTTTCCCATAGCGGTCTGACCGTCGAGACAGCCCTCGCCCGTAATGACGATATCCGCAGATTTTACGGCATCGGCGAAATTGGTCTCGTCAAGGATGAGACTGATACCCGAATGCATCTCCGCTCCGAGATAATTCATCAGCGCAAAGCCCATTCCACCTGCCGCACCTGCGCCCTCTGCATCGGGAGAAGATGTTGGAATGTAATGCTTTGTCAGCTCGGCGTATCTCATGAGGAGAGCGTCCATTTCCGCTATCATAGTGTCGTCAGCGCCTTTCTGACGGGCAAAGACTTTACTGCATCCCCTCTCACCGCAGAGGGGATTTTTCACGTCGCAGGCTATGTTGAACGTGCACTCACTCAGCCGGGGCAAAGCTCCGCTCATGTCGATGTGATGAAGCTGCGCAAGTCCAGCCGCACCGAAATCTACCTGCCTGCCGTTTTCGTTGAGCATACCGAATCCGAGAGCCTGCAAACAGCCGATGCCTCCGTCGTTGGTGGCACTTCCGCCGATACCTATTATGAATCTGCGGCATCCCTTTTCAATGGCGCTGCGGATAAGCTCACCCGTGCCGAATGAGGTGGTATGCATCGGGTCACGCTGACTTTCGGGAATGAGCGTAAGTCCCGAAGCCGCCGCCATTTCTATTACAGCCGTGCCGTCAGGGAGTACGCCGTATTCTGCGGTTATTTTCCTGCCTGAAGGATCTGTGACTTCCGCTGTGATCTTAGTGCCGCTCAGCCCCTCTGTAAGCGCATCGGCAGTCCCCTCTCCGCCGTCTGCAACAGGTCTGACAACGGTGACTGCGTCGGGGAATACACGCTTTATCCCGTCAGCTGCGGCGTTTCCTGCTTCAAGGGATGTAAGGCTGCCCTTGAATGAATCTATAGCTATGAGCACCTTTGATACGGTGCTTTTTTTCATATTTTCCATAATATGCTCCTCTGCTTTGATAGAATGTATTATACCCCGTTTCCGCAGAAATGTCAATAAAAAAGAACTGCCTGTGCAAATGACAGACAGTTCCATATAGAAGGGGAATAACTATGCATCTATTTTTTAACTTTCAGGAAGCTTTGAGATCATACCAACGAGGTACTTCTGAATTGTTACGGCATCCTGATTTGTGATTCCTGATCCGTTCTCGAAAACGTCACCGTTAACCTTGCCCTGATCAGTTATCTTGTATGCGTTGGGATTTGCGATAGACTGCATGATAAGAACAGCATCACTCATGTCAGCATTGCCGTCGCAGTTTACATCGCCCCATGTTGTAACACTGAGGCCGCTTGCAGCAGGTCCGCCTGCAAAGCCATTATCCGTTGTTGTAATAACGGGTGCGGTTGTTGTGGTAGTAGTCGAAGTTGTTGTGCTTGTTGTTGTCACTGTTGTAGTTGTAGCAGGTGTGGATTCCGAACCGCCCTTGAATGCATATCTCATGAATGTGTAGAGGTGCGGCTTTACTGAATCAGCACCGTGTCCGCCGCCTGGGATGGACTGGTAAACGTGCTCTACGCCGTTCTTTGTGAACGTATCGCTGTACTGCTTGGGGAAATCTCCTACAACTGAGTCGTTGGTACCGCCTGTTATCATGAATACATAAGGCTCAGGACCAACATCTCTGAACTTGAGTTCGCTTTCTGTCATACAGCCCGGATGAGTCATGAACATATCCTTGGCAGGAGTGATGCCCGGTGCAGGGCAGGCGCCGCCTACATAGCCGAAGAGGTCAGGACGCATGATTCCGCAGTAGATAGCTTCACGTCCTCCCATTGAGAAGCCTGTGATAGCACGGTTTTCTCTGCCCGGCTTAACTGAGTAGTTCTGCTCAATGAAGTCGATAAGGCTGTCTGAGATGTCGTAGAGGAAGTTGTCATATGCAGCGCAGACTTCCTGATTTATGCCGAATCCGCCGCCGGCAGCAGGGTTCTTGCTTGTGTACTGGCTTGGGAGAACGACGATCATTTCCTCAGCCTCGCCCTTAGCGATAAGGCCTGCCAGAAGCTCCTGAACGCCCATTCCGTTCACCATGCTGTTCTCGTCACCGCCGATGCCGTGGAGAACATACATTACGGGGTACTGCTTGCTTGGATTATAGTTAGGAGGCAGAATTACGTTGCAGCTCTTCTGTCCGCCTGTGAATTTACAATTATATGTCTTCTTCTCGACCTTGCAGCCGCCTGACTGCTCAACGCCTGCGGGAACTGTAGTAGGCATATCATTCTTTATCTTTGAATTGAGACCTGACTTAGCGTTTCCGCCGTCACCTGCGTTGGTGCCGATATTATTGTTTGTGTCATTGAAGCCGCTTGCCATTCCCGGCTGCCAGCCGTTGTTCTGTCCGTTGTCGTTGTTGCCGGGATTCTGCCAGCCCTGGCCATTATCGCCCATACCGGGGAATGTCCAGCCCTGACCGTTGTCGCCCATACCGGGGAATGTCCAGCCCTGACCGTTGTCGCCCATACCGGGGAATGTCCAGCCCTGACCGTTGTCGCCATTGCCGGGCATTGTCCAGCCCTGTCCGTTGTCGCCGTTACCCGGGAATGTCCAGCCCTGGCCGTTATCACCCATGCCCGGGAATGTCCAGCCCTGGCCGTTATCGCCGTTGCCGGGCATTGTCCAGCCCTGACCGTTATCGCCGTTGCCGGGCATTGTCCAGCCCTGGCCGTTATCATTGTCGCCCTGCTGAACAGGCTGAGTTGTTACAGTAGTATTATCCTGACCTTTTTCTGTGCCGATCGTCAGCTTGGAAACGTTAGCCTTACCGCTGCTCTCCCATCCTTCAACGTTGAGAGCAACTTCTGTCAGGTTACCGATGTTCCAGCCTGCCTTTTCCCATGCAGCAAAATGATCGGAAACTGTGATCGTACCCGAAGTTCTCTTCTGCTTGCGGACACTGAAATACTGCTTGAAAGTACGTGTGTCGCCGAGGATAGTCGGGCCTGTGTGGTCGAGCTGGAATATCTCGTAATCAGCGCCGTCAACATTGATGGTCTGAGCACCGCCCTGTGCAGTAGGACGCCAGTTTACCCAGTCCTCAATGATGTAGTACTCTACCAGCGGATCCTTGAACCAGCCGTAAACGCAGAGACGTGAGTTACCCTGTGAGCTTGCGGAATACTCAGCAGCGTAGTCCATAACGATGGTGCCGTACTGTGTTGCCTTCTTTGATGCGTCATAGTTTCTGCCACGACGGGCAAGGAAGTTTCCGGCACTTACCTGAGCGCTCCACTCTGTGTTGAATGAGCCGCCGCTGCCGAGAGTCATCGAGCCGCTTCCGCCTGTATTATCCAGCCATATCTCATAGCTGTAGCCGTCAACGTTATCCTCCTTGTGCTGATTTCTGCCGTTTCCGACACTGAGAGTCTGGCCTGCCGAAGCAGCATAAGCGGTATTGAAAACAGCGGATGGTATCACAGGAATGCTTGTCAGGCACATAAGGCCTGTCAGGATGCCTGCGGTTGACTTTCTTAAAAATTTGTGTTTCATTTTACATTTCCTCCTATCATCAAATCAATGTTGGTGTGAAGGATCAGCAATCTGAATTCCCCATTTATCTGATCTATGCTTAGATTATAATACATGGAGAATAAAATCACAAGCAAAAAATTGCTATTATTTCTTTTAACAACCCAAAAATTGCGGAATATGTTATTTATCAGTCGCTTTTTAAATAATAACTGTATAAGTTGTACACAAAACAACTTGTTTAAGTGCTTTTTAACTTAAATTATAGGCGTTTAATTTTATTGAATTTACTTATTCATATCATATCAATATACAGCCCGATATGGCCATATATCGTTATTTCACTTCAAAATTATAGTCTCCGTGGACGGGGATACTCTCCGATTCCATGCGTTCAATGCCTATCCATGTATCATTGCTGAGAGCATCGATAAGATCCTCGATATCACGGGCAGCCCCCTCTGCTTCCATTTCAACTGAGCCGTCGGGGAGATTCTCCACCCAGCCCGAAATACCGAGTCTTTGAGCGAGGCTTCGTGCTTTCCAGCGGAATCCAACTCCCTGTACATAGCCATAGAAGATGATATGTCTGCGAATTTTATTCATAATGATCTCTCCCATAAAAAACTGTATATATTATACCATGAGTAAGCTTTTATGGCAAGGGAGAGGTTGCATTTCATGCAAACCATCTTCATTCTTACTTTTAAGGCAAA
>ACOK01000060.1 GCA_000174895.1 Ruminococcus flavefaciens FD-1 | reverse complement strand
GAGATAAATAAGGTGAGACATAGCGAAAGTTAAAATATTTATTAGCTAAATGCAGAGAAAGTTACGCCAAAATTGAATAAAAAAGAGAGAGCATTATAATAGAAAATTTGTACACATAAGACAATGAGATGAAGAAGACAAGACATTAATTATTGTATAAAAAGAAAATAAAATAATATAAGAGCACTTGAAAAACAAGAATAAAAAAAATAAATAAATTAAGGGAAAGTAATGAAGAAAGTTAATAGGAGATAAATGCGTCTTTGTCAAAGAAAGAGATAAATAAAAATTTGTAGAAAGTAAATACAAATACATGAATAAAAAAAAGATTTATGTAGGGCAATAATAGGTAGGAAATCATAGCCGATAAATACATATAAAACTGCTATATGAGTACCACAGTTATCTGTAGTGTGCATATAGCGTATGACAGTGCCATTTCCGCTATATTTACCACATCTGTACTTTTTACATAAAATTCATTGACTGTTATAAAGAAAAGTGTTATAATAAAAATGTTCGCTTGCGAACACATTACTTTATTACTAAGGAGTTTATAATAGTGGGCAAGTATTTCGGAACAGACGGTTTCAGAGGAACCGCAAATGAAAATCTTACAGCAGATCACGCTTTCAGAGTCGGCCGTTTTCTTGGCTGGTACTACGGAGAGCTTAAAAGAAGAAACGGAGATGATTCAGCTCCGAGAATAGTTATCGGCAAGGATACACGCCGTTCAAGCTATATGTTTGAATATTCACTGGTAGGAGGCCTCACCGCTTCAGGTGCTGACGCTTACCTTCTCCACGTTACAACTACACCTTCGGTAGCTTATATCTCAAGAGTTGACAGCTTCGACTGCGCTATCATGATATCAGCAAGCCACAACCCCTACTACGACAACGGTCTCAAGCTTATCAACGGCAGCGGCGAGAAGATGGAAGACAGCGTTATCGAACTGGTTGAAGCTTATCTCGACGGCAAGCTCGAAGCTTTCGGTCAGAAGTGGGATGAACTCCCATTCGCAAAGGGTGACAAGATCGGCAGGACCGTTGACTATGTTTCGGGCAGAAACCGCTATGTGGGCTATCTCATTTCCCTCGGTATGTACTCATTCCGTGGCATGAAGATAGGTCTCGACTGTGCTAACGGTGCTTCATGGACTATCGCAAAGGCTGTATTCGATGCTCTCGGCGCTGAGACTCACGTTATCAACGCTGAACCAAACGGTGTCAACATAAACGAAAATGCAGGCTCCACACATATTGAAGTTTTACAGAAATACGTTGTTGAAAACGGCCTTGACGCAGGATTCGCTTTCGACGGCGATGCTGACAGATGCCTCTGCGTTGACGAAAAGGGCGGACTTATCTCAGGCGACCACATACTCTACATCTACGGCAGATACATGAAGGAAAGAGGCAAGCTGGTCAACAACACTGTTGTCGCTACAATAATGTCTAACTTCGGCCTCTTCAAGGCATTCGATGAGATCGGTATAGACTACGCAAAGACTAAGGTCGGCGACAAGTACGTTTACGAATATATGAAGGAAAACGGCTGCTGTCTCGGCGGTGAGCAGTCAGGACATATCATCTTCTCAAAATATGCTTCAACAGGTGACGGTATCCTCACAAGCCTGAAGATAATGCAGGTCATCATGTCACGCAAGAAGAAGCTCAGCGAACTTGCTGCTCCTTTCGTTGAGTATCCTCAGGTACTCGAAAACGTAAGAGTAAAGGACAAGAGCGCTGCTCAGGCTGACCCCGATGTACAGGCAGCTGTAAAGAGCGTCACAGAAGCTCTCAGCGAAACAGGAAGAATACTCGTCCGTGAAAGCGGTACAGAGCCTGTTGTACGTGTAATGGTAGAAGCCGAAAGCAAAGAGATATGTCAGAAGTACGTGGATCAGGTAGTTGACATCATCAGAAAGAACGGACATACAGCCTGAACAATGATTGGCAAAATCTGCAAACAGTGCGCTGATATCGTCGATAATATGGGAAAAATATTGAAAAATCCCGTTTGCAGTTGACGTTTAAAGCGCAAAGTGATATAATAATATTGTTTTGCAGGTCATATAAAACAGGAGGTATAAAATGGCAAAAAAAGATGAGAAAAATCTCAATATCACTATAAAAAACCAGGATGATAACAAAGATACTATGGTGATCTCCCTTTCATCCATCTTCAAGCATCTTAAAAAGTATTTTGCAGTATGGCTCGCTGTTGCAGTCATAGGCGGCGTTTTAGCTACTGCTTACTCAGGCTTCAAGACTATGGTCGCTAAGCCGAGCATCACAGCTCTCGTAAGCTTCACTTACAAGGGCATCGAAAAGGGCCTCGACCCAGCAGGCAGAACATTCGACGCAAACAGCCTGAAAAGCCCTACCGTTATCGAGGGTGCGCTCACTTCACTGGATATCGACATTGATAATCTTGACAGCATCAGAAAGAATATCTCGATCGAAGGTATCATCCCCGAGGATGCTATAAACAGGATCACAGCTTACAAGAACATCTACGAAACAGCTAATACAGGAAACCTTGCTGCTGCACAGGCTATGCTGGATGTAGCTTTCTATCCTACCACTTACAAGGTACACTTCAACTACGGCGAAACAGGCCTCAGCCGCTCTGAAAGCGCTCAGGTGCTCAACGCTATGCTTCAGGAATACCGTGGCTACTTCTACAAGCAGTACGGCTTCAATCAGTCACTTGGTACAGCTGTTCCCGCTGTAGATTACACAAACTATGATTATGCAGAACAGATCGATATTTTCGATGATACTCTCACTACTCTTGAGAAATATCTGAAGAATCTGGCAAGCGACGATACTAACCTCTTCCGTTCAAATCAGACCGGCTTCTCTTTCAATGACCTTTACAGAGCCGCTCAGACTATCGAGAGCATCGACCTTGACAGAATATCTTCACTTATCACTGTAAATAATATCACAAAGGATAAGAACGCTTCCATCTCCTACTGCAACTACAGAATAGAGAATCTGGAAAGAACAAGTTCATCACTCAAGGAAAGACTCAACACCATTGAGGATTCCATCTCAAAGTACGAAAAGGACACTATCCTCATCTTCGGTAACGGCACTGACGGAAACGATACTTCCTACTCTCAGGCATCCGAGGAATACGACAAGCTCATCAATCAGAGAGTCAGCACATCTACAGAGCTTGCTGATACAAAGCAGAAGATCGAATTCTACAAGTCAAGAAAGAATGCTCTTTCAAGCAACAAGACCGCTTCAAAGGAAATGAAGGAAAACGTTGAGGGGCAGCTCGCTGACCTTGGCGTAAAGATAAAGGACCTGGTAAATACTACAGAATTAACTGCTCAGGAATACTACGAGAACGTTGAATTCCAGAATGCATACAACATCCTCGTTCCTGCTGAGGCTTCCGCAGTATCATCTATTTCAACGATCATCCACAACGCTATAATGCCTATCGCTCTTGCAGAAGCACTGATACTCATTATCTACTTCGCAGTATCATTCATCATGGCTCTGATCCATTCAAACAAGAAGACTGCTCTTGCAGACGGCGATGATGATGACGACGACGATGATGACGATGATGCTGATCTCGAAGATGTTATCGAAGAGATAGAAGAAGCTGCTGAAAGCGTTAAGGAATCCAAAAAGAAGAAAAAGTAATTATCATAAGAAATGGGAAGATCATGATCTTCCCATTTTTGTTATGGCATAAAGAAATGGACGGTTTAACCCCGGTACTCTTATAGATACGTGTAAAAACTTCTGTAAGAATACCGAGGGAAAACCGTCCATTGTTATTATTCCTCTGGCTCTTTGATCTCGCCTACGATGGGGAGAGGATCGATGCCCTGTCTTGTGTAGTAATCGGAAAGTGCCGATCTTACGGCCTGTTCAGCAAGTACCGAGCAGTGTATCTTTACAGCAGGAAGCCCGTCAAGAGCCTCAACTACCGCCTGATTTGTAAGCTTGAGAGCGTCGTCGATGGACTTGCCCTTGATAAGCTCTGTAGCCATAGAAGATGTAGCTACAGCCGCACCGCAGCCGAATGTCTTGAACTTAGCGTCTGTGATAATGCCCTTGTCTATTTTCAGGTACATCTTCATGATATCTCCGCACTTGGCGTTGCCGATCTCGCCTACGCCGTCTGCATCCTCGATTTCGCCCACATTACGGGGATTTGAAAAATGGTCAAGTACCTTTTCACTGTACATCATAATGATCTTACTCCTTTAAATTTTCTTGATTATATCATTTCGTTTTATCAGCTTTTTCAGATTGCTGTCATCGTTTTCAAGCAGAAATCCGGCTACAGCGCCCTCCGACACTTTTTCGCATTCATTTCTGTACTGCTCGATAGCCGCAATATAGCTCTCAAAAAGTTCGTCTTCACCACGGCAAACCGCAATCCGGTCGCCGACTTTAAAAACTCCGCCTGTAACTGTTCCTGTTATCATCATACCTCTTTTGACGATGAAGAAGACATCGTCAATGACAAATTCTGCATAGGATGCTTCTGTTACGCCCGATTCCGCCATATAGACGTTCTCCTCGTAGTCACGCAGTTCCTTTTCGTCATCTGTCAGCAAGCCGTCGTTTTTGGGCTTACGGCTGAATATCTGTTGAAGTAAAGCTTTCACTGATACTTCTCGCCCTTCATCATTTTCTCCCATACAGGTGACATTGAACGCAGGCGATCAACTACCTGAGGAACTACCTCAAGGATATAATCAACGTCCTCGTCAGTTACATCCTCCTCGATGGAAAGACGGAGAGAGCCGTGTGCTATTTCGTGCTTCAGACCGATGGAGAGAAGAACGTGTGAGGGGTCAAGTGAGCCCGATGTGCAGGCTGAACCCGATGAAGCGCAGATGCCGTTGAGGTCAAGCATAAGAAGGAGCGATTCGCCCTCTATGCCCTCGAATGAGATGTTGAGATTTCCCGGGAGACGCTTGTCCCTGTCGCCGTTGAGACGGGTATAGGGAAGCTTCAGCAGACCGTCGATAAGTCTGTTTCTTCTGGGAGTGATAATGGCTGCCTTTTCGGCAATATTCTTTGTAGCCTCCTCAATAGCAACACCGAGTCCGACAATAGCAGGAACATTTTCAGTGCCCGCTCTCTTGTTTCTCTCCTGACCGCCGCCGTGGATGAGATTGGGGATAGCTATGCCCTTTCTGATGTAGAGAACGCCTATACCCTTCTGAGCGTGAATCTTATGGCCTGAAAGTGAAAGCATATCTATTCCCTGCTTGTGGACATCTATCTCCACATGGCCTACAGCCTGAACAGCATCAGTATGGAAAATTACCTTCTTCTCGTTGCAGATAGCAGCTATTTCATCGATAGGCTGGATAGTGCCTATCTCGTTGTTTGCATACATGATAGTGACGAGAGCTGTATCCTCACGGATAGCCTTTCTCACGTCCTCGGGGTCGATGAGGCCCTTGTCGCTTACAGGGATGTATGTTACCTCGAAGCCTTTCTTTTCAAGATATTCGCAGGTATGAAGAACTGCATGATGCTCGAAAACAGAAGTGATGATGTGCTTCTTGCCACGCTTTTCCATAGCCTCAGCAACGCCCTTGATAGCCCAGTTATCAGCCTCAGAGCCGCAGCTTGTGAAGAATATCTCTCTCGGCTCGGCGCCCAGTGCCTTTGCTACCTTTTCTCTGGCAGTCTCAACATCTTTCTGTGCGTCACGTCCCAGTTTGTATATACTTGAAGCATTGCCGTAAGCTGTACGGAAATGCGGCAGCATAGCATTCAGTACCTTTTCTGATACAGCAGTAGTTGCAGCATTGTCTGCGTAAATAAATCTCTTTTCCATCTGTGAAACCTCCGATTCTATAGCGAATATTTATCACGCTGTTCAACAGCAAGCCTGTCACAGCGCTCATTCTCAGGGTGTCCCGCGTGTCCCTTTACCCAGTTGAAAGTAACGTCATGCTTTTCCAGGAGAGGCAGGAGCATCTCCCACAGGTCAACGTTAAGGGCAGGCTTTTTGTCTGATTTTATCCAGCCTTTCTTCTTCCAGCCGTAGACCCAGCCTTTTGTTACACTATCCACCACGTATTTGCTGTCGGTGGTCAGGGTAACCTTGCATGGCTCTTTGAGAGCGGAAAGCCCCGTAATAACGCCCAAAAGCTCCATACGGTTGTTGGTTGTCGCACTGTCACCGCCTGAAAGTTCCTTTTCGTATACCTTGCCATTTGCAGTAAAACGAAGCACAACACCGTATCCTCCGGGCCCCGGATTGCCGCTGCAGGCACCATCAGTAAAAATTTCAACTGTTTTGATATGTCTCACCTCTGAAAATTTATCAATATATATTTTATCGTATTAAGGTAGGAAAATCAACAGATGTTACCCACAGTAAACCGCATTTTTGTTTGTATATACAAACATACTATGCATATCCTTTTGCTATGAAAACCTTTGTTTCCCCTGATAGCATGAAAAAGGGCGCCCGGAAAGCGCCCAAAATACATATCATTTCTGCTCAGCCGATATAGCCGAAAGTTTTCAGCAGGAACAGCCATCCAGTAAGGGTAAAGGCACTTCCGAGAGTTGCCAGCATTACTGCCAGAGCAGTTATGCTTCCCTTGTGGCCGAAGTTTTTCGCCATAACAAAGCAGCTTCCCGTAGTTGCACTTCCCAGCATCACCAGAATAGCTATCAGCTTTTCACCTCTGAATCCGAAATGCACCGCCACAGGCAGGAAAAGCGCACAGAAAAGCAGCAGCTTTATGCAGACTATCCCCACGGTCACAGGCAGTTTGTCCTTAGCCTCCTCTGCCTTGAATGACGCACCCAGAGCAATGAGTGACAGCGGTGTTGCCATATTTCCCAGATATGATACCGACTTCTGAAGTATCACAGGCTGAGGTATACCGATGATCGACCACGCCATACCGACTATTATGCCTATGATGATGGGATTCGTCACGATGCCTTTTGCGGTGTTGAGAAAGAGGCTTTTTCCGCTGCGTCCGCCCTTTTCGGGAGATGTCAGGGAAAGCGCTGTGACGGCGATAATATTGTAAAGGGGAACAGTTCCCACTATCATAAGCGCCGCCATTGTAGCCTCGCCGTAGATATTCTTGACGAAAGCTATGCCGAGAATCGCCGCACTGCTTCGGTAAGAAGCCTGTATTATCTCGCCTCTCTCATGCTTATCCCTTATGGATAAGGGAATACAGACAGGCTATCCCCACGCTTATGAGAGTTATCACCATGCAGAAAAGCACGAAGCGCCCATCCCAGACAGAACGGAAATCCGCTGTGGAAAGGTCCATGAAAAGCAGTGCAGGGAGAAGTGTACGGAACACGAATTTATTTAATGTTGATGTGGTATGGTCGTCCAGCAGACCTATTTTTTTCACAAACCAGCCGAATACCATCATCAGAAAAACGGGTACGGTAGCATTCAGACTGAATTGCAGATTTTCCAGAAACAATTTATCAGCTCCAATAATTATAATGCAGAGAGAGCAACGTTAAGGCAACAACGTGCAAAGCCGTCAAGCGGGGGTGCGGTGTAGCCTTAATCCCACTGAAGCCTGTCCTCATAGTCCATGTAGTACATAACGATATCAGCGATAAGCTCATCACGTGAGCGTGTCTCATCATCGGCGATACCGCCGTTTTCAAGGCTTGTGAGCCACTCCTTGTCTATCATGGCGCCAATGTCCATATTCGTCGTATACTTCGCTTTCCTGATAAGTTCAGCGTCCTCTTTTCCGCCTGCGCAGAAAAGATAGGCACAAAGAAGCCTGATATACTCAGAACTGCCCTCAGCAGGCGATTTCAGCTCCTCTGTAAGAAGCTCCCTTATCTCGCCTGCCGGCACGTTAATGAAGTCAAGTCCGTACTTATCCAGAAGCTCCGCAGTACGGCTTTCGTTTTCGTCATGCTCGTGTATGCCCTCACGGAAGCGCACAATGAGCTCCTGAAGCTTGTCGTGAAGCTTTTCCCTTTCCGTGAATTTCACCACACAAAGCGGAGAAGCCGTGCCCTCGCTGTCGTCTGAGCCGAGCACTGTGATATTATAGATGTTGTCGCTGTCAAGTCCCACATCTATTATCATACCGTCACGGTAGCGCACCTCTACCATATCCTGAGAATCGTCCATGATGAAGAAAGCTTCACCGCCGTAAAAATCAATATCGTTAAATTCATTATCCCACTGAGCCATATCCCGACCTCCTTCTTTCCCTGTGCAGACAGAGAAACATATTATTATACTCATTATAACAAAGCTTGCCATATAAAGTCAATACTTGCCACGTAAGCTGCGGCGAACAAATGATATTACGGCAAAATAGCCAAGCAAAACCGCAATTATTTGTATAAATCATAAAAAAACAATTTTTGCACAGCATTATATACAAAACAGTGTTGAATAGCAGTCTCGAATGTGGTAAAATATAGAAAATATATTCAGTAAAGGATGGTTATCATGTTACTAAAAAAATTCACCGCAGTCATTACAGCAGCCGCCGCTTTCCTCTCAGCACCAAGCGTCTACGCAGCCTGCCCAGATCGTGGAAACGAATCCTCTATCAGCACAAGTAAACTTCCGTCAGGCGGACCGAGACTCTATGCTCAGCCTGTATCGATCCCGGCTGACAAAATCGGTGATGCCGCAGAAGTCAGCATAATCATCGACAATCCGGGCAGCGGTATATGCACAACAGGAATCCACATCTACTGGGATGACCGACTCATTCCGCTGAAATACGATTCGGGGAAGTACGCACAGACAGGCGAAGCCGCTTCCAAATTCCAGTTCATCAGCGAGAATATCAGCAACTACGGATGTTTCGCAGCAACTATAGCCTCACAGGACCAGCAGGCAAACGGCACATTCCTGACGCTCAGATTCAACCTCCCGCCTGATGCAAAAGAAGGCGATATCTTCCCTCTCTATATCGCATACGTAGAAACGGAAATGAGACACGACCTCTTCACCAATAATGAAGATGACACCGACGGACGGCTTATGCAGTCATGGCTTTTCACCAGGGGCATACACTCCTCAGTCAATCCATCCGCCGATGAGAAGCTTATAAATGCAGGGGCAGCGTTTGCTGACGGATATATCGAGATAACCGCTCCTTCCGAAACGACAACGACCTCTACCACCACCACGACAACAACAACAACTACTACTACTACGACTACCACCACGACTACTACAACAACTACAACTACCACCACAACTACTACAACTACCACAACTGCTAAACCGACCACCTCAGCAGTTACCACTACTACATCTGTACCAAAACCGCAGTACCGCCTCGGAGATGTGGATTTCAACGGAATTATTGACGGACGTGATGCGACCGCAGTCCTTACCGAATATGCCCGCATCTCAACAGGCAAGCCCGCCGAATTTGTCGGAAACACAGCCTTAGCCGCAGACGTGAACAAGGATAACATGATAGACGGACGTGACGCTACACATATCCTCACTTACTACGCCATCTCCTCGACCCGTGATGATATAACCAGCGACGATTATTTCGCACTTCATCAGCCTCTCAGAGGTTGAGCAATAAAGGCCGCCGTTAGCTGTGGTACTCATACGGCAGTTTTATGCGTGTCTATTGAGGAAAATTCCTCTATTTTTGAGGAGGTTTTCTGTTCCAAATAAATCTAAAATACAGCATACCATGTCTTATCCCTGATGCCTTTATGGAGAAATACCCTCCCTAATCCACATTCTTTACCACTTAAACAGAAGCTCTATGCGCCTCTATATAAAAACCCCCTTTATTTTCCAGCTATATA
>ACOK01000061.1 GCA_000174895.1 Ruminococcus flavefaciens FD-1 | reverse complement strand
GGGTTACGCTTCGGGCTTATTTTTTATGATTCATCTTCAATATCGTTAAGCTGGAGGTAAATTCTCTGCATCTGCATATCCGTCTCGGCTATACGCTCTGCACATTCACGGAGTTCCTCGGAAATTTCGGGAGTGATCGCAGTGGATGGCTTGTACTTCAGCTGATGCTCAAGACTCGCCCAGAAGTCCATGGCTATAGTCCGTATCTGTATCTCTACAGGTGCATACTGCTTATGAGTTGACAAATAAACAGGCACATTCACCACAAGATGATAGCTGCGGTATCCGCTTCTTTTCGGATGCTTTATGTAGTCTTTCCGCTTGATAACAGTGAAATCATCACGCTGTCCAAGCATCTCAACAAGAGAGTAGATATCACTGATATAATAGCAGGTAACTCTTATTCCTGCGATATCAAGAAGATTTTTTCGTGCGGCATCTGTCGTCAGCGGAAGTCCTTTTTTTTCAAGCTTCCCCATAATGGACTGTGGCGACTTCAGTCTGTCCTCTATGTTGTGTATAGGATTGCGCTGATATTTCAGATTGAACTCATTGTTCAGTATATCCAGATATGATTTTACTACAGTAATAGCTGATTCATAAAGATGTGCAAGCTCCATGAAATCATAGAATATCCTTGCAGCTCTTTCTTTGAATGATTCGTTGGTCTCGATCCTTGCAGGCAGATTATTCAGCGTATCTATGTAGAATTCCATTTCTCCCATTTTGCTTCATCCTTTCTTCGGGAATTGAAACTGCCATAACCAATTGCATGAGCAGCCTGTAATGACAAATTCTTACATATATTATACCATAATTATCTGTAAAGTCAACCGAGAAAAATGTCGATATTTTGAAAATCGTATGAAAAAATGCGGACTGCTGACAAGTCCGCATTTTATTAATCTTCGCCTTCGGTATACTCAAACTTCTCAGCAACTGAAGAAACAGCTGCTTTGCTGAACTGGGTTTCGTAAAGCTGAGTATAGACTCCGCCTGCATTCACAAGCTGATTATGAGTTCCACGTTCAGCGATGGTCCCGTCCTTGATAACAAGTATCTCGTCAGCCGCAAGAATCGTAGATAATCTGTGCGCTATAAGAATGGACGTTCTCGATGTGATAAGCGGCTCTATGGCATCCTGTATCTTCTGCTCTGAGATAGAATCAAGCGCAGATGTGGCCTCATCGAATATCATCAGTGCAGGATCTTTCAGAAGTACTCTTGCGATCGATATTCTCTGTTTTTCGCCTCCTGAGAGTTTAAGTCCACGGTTGCCGACTACAGTATCAAGTCCTGTATCCTGCTTCTCGATGAATTCATAGATATTCGCCTGTTTGCAGGCATTTATCAGCTCCTCCTCGGTAGCATCAGGCTTTGCGTAAAGCAGATTTTCACGTATCGTTCCATTAAATAGATATGTCTCCTGACTTACGATACCGATGTTCTTTCTCAGGTAATCAAGGTCTATCTTGCGGACATCCGTTCCGTCAAACGTGACTTTACCTGCTGTAACATCGTAAAGACGAGGGATGAGATTTACAAGGGTACTCTTTCCCGAACCGGAAGGTCCTACAACAGCGATGCATTTGCCGCTGTCGAGAGTGAAATTGATATCGTTGAGTATCTGTCTGTCCTCATCGTAGTAGAATCCCACATGGCTGAATTCGACTTTTCCTTCGGACGGCTTATCAGGCACTACAGCGTCGGGAGCGTTCTCTATCTCCACAGGCATATCGAAATACTCGAAGATACGTGTGAACATCGCCATAGAGCGTATCCAGTCCACCTGTATGTTGAGAAGCTGATTCACAGGGCCATACATCTTTCCGAGGAGAGCGACCAGAACAGTGATATCACCAACTGTCAGGTCGGAATCGTACTTCATCATGAGTATACCGCCTGCCAGATATATCAGCATAGGGCCGATGCTTGAAAAAGTGCTGAGGGCTACCCTGAACCATCGTCCTGCCATGCTTTCACGGATGTTCAGCTTTATCATGCGCTTGTTGACATCTTCATACTTTGCGTACTCGGTCTCTTCCATGCCAAAAAGCTTAACAAGCAGCTGACCGCTTACGGACATAGTCTCGTTGAGGATGCCGTTTATCTCGTCACTGCAGGCCTGCGACTCCTTGGTAATGGACCATCTCGTCTTGCCTGCGCTTCTTGTAGGTATGGTGAACATCGGGATTACCATGATGCCAACGATAGCAAGTATCCAGTTCTGTCTGAACATTACCACAAGCGCAACGATAAGCGTTATGGAGTTGGAAAGGATACTGGTGAGAGTATTGGTGATTATCTGCTGGACACCGGAGATATCACTGGTCATTCGAGTAATGATATCGCCCTGATTGTTGGATGTGAAGAATCTCTGCGACATCTTCTGCAAATGACGGTACATGGTATTTCTCATATCATAGGTGATATGCTGAGCTATCCATGTGTTCATGTAGCTTTCGAGTACGCCTATCAGGTTTGCACCAAGAGTTACGGCGAGCGAAAGAATGATGAAAAGTATCAGCTTATTGATACTTCTGCCGATGAGACCTTCATCGATTATCTTACCTGTCAGCACCGACGGAAGCAGATTCAGTACAGATGATATCACTATTGCAATAAGAACAGCAACCATCTGCTTCCAATAAGGCTTCAGATACGAAAAAATACGTGCAAGCAGCTCCTTTGTGACTTTAGGACGGTTATTCTTTTCTTCCTCAGTCAGGAAATGCGCACCTCTTGGTCCTCCGGGACCTCCTACTGGCGGCATAACTGCCACCTCCTTATCTTAAACATAGTGCCTCTGCTGTTAAAGAATACGTCGGGTCAAAGCTGTCAGAATGTGCGTAATCCAGAAGGCTGCGGACAAAATGCTGCACCTCGGGATGATTAATTATCTCTCCGATACGGCAGGTGCAGACAAGCAGCTTTCCCTTTGAAATGCAAGCTTCAAAGAGCAAGCCCAGCTTGTGATTGCGCTCGCAGTTATCAATTACCTGCACTATGGGACGGAATCCCTCGGAAGTCCCGTCAAGGACTGCGCCTTCGCTGTGGGTAACTATCTCGTACCACTGCGGAGTTGAATAAGTGCTGCATGGAAATCCCACAAGTGCCGGATGATCATTCTGTATCAGCAGACCGAGAGTACCAATCGGTTCTTCCTTTCCCATCTGCTGCGAAATAGTGCGGAACATGGGATAATTCCAGAAATCCGTACAGTAAAAGCCTTTTACGCTTTCACGCAGCTTATCGGTGAAAAGTATGACTTTTTCACCATTTTCAAGCAGCTTCTCCGCTTTCTCGATATTATCACAGATATATACATGGCTTCCGCTACGCTCAGATACTTCGGGGAGAGTGAAGTCTTTATCAGCGGCAGGAAAAGTCGTAAAGCTGTAGCTGTTAGAAGTCACACCGTCTATAGTAAGTTGAAGTTCACTCTCAACGGGCAGTTCAGCTTCAAACGTGATACTGCCGATTTTTCCGATACCTCTGAAACCGTCGGGAACTGCTATCCCGCCGCTTTTTTCTCCGATACGCCATAGCATCTTTGCACCGTGAAGTTCATCAGGACGCATATACCTGAGGTAAACAGGGATCGTCACCTTTTGTCCGTATTCCAGAACAAAAGTATCGATCTCTGCAAGAAGAACTGCATCCGAGCAGAAACCGAGCCATTTGCTTCTGAGATCATTTTCAGTGACAAAGGATTTCTCATCCATAAATGAATCAAGCATTCCAACGCTTGCCACGCCCTGACCTGTGAAGTCCTGAAGGTCAAGCAGCTGAAATCCTGCAAGAAGCTCTGATCGCATAGCCGCCTCGATCTCCATTTTATAGCACTGAAAAGCAAAAAGCCCAGAGGCTTCGTGAAAAGCATGATACAGCGTTCCCATTCCTTTTTCATCCAGGCGCTGTCTGTATTCATCAAGAAAGTGAGCTTTCAGCGGACCTGTATATTTTTCCGCTGAATCTAAATCGGGATAAGAATAATACTGTCCGGTTTCGTGGGATACGATCGGGATATGCGGTACAAGTGAATCATGGCTTTCTGCTCTCACTTCAGCCGTGCCTGTACCTATCTGAATCAGCCTTTCAGCTGGCCCCTCAGCCGAATCATTTGCAGTTAGAATATTCCTGTCGAATGAATAAGCTGTATTCGGCCTTTCTGCCTGAACAAAGCCGTGAGGAGGATCGCATTCCGCAAATGAGCCACGAACGAATCTCCCCTCGCCAAGGCGAACTCCAGAAAAGAAGTCGTCATTTTCAAGGATCCTCGGACAGAACTGGAAATTATTGCTGCCCTGAGTATAGAGATGTCGGTCATCCATAGCCTTGTACTCAGCAAGGATGTGATCCATCAGCTCATAGTCTCCCCATAATTCATTTCCCAGCGACATCATCACAAATGAAGGATGGTTGCCGAAAGTGTGGAGTATTCTTCGTCCTTCCTCCCTCAGATATTCTATCTCATCGGCATTGTATCCTTCCTCATCGTGGAAACGGATAGTCCCCCAGAAAGGAAGCTCGGGCTGCATATAGATCCCCAGCATATCAGCAGCAGTAAATGCCGCATCAGGCGGACAGCAGGTATGGAAACGGTAATGATTTATCCCCCACTCCTTCGCCTTGCGTAAGACCTCGTACCACTCCCCAACTGTTGCGGGAGCCGCTCCCGTCAGAGGGAAAAGCATCCCGTCATGCTTTCCACGCAGAAAAGCCGGCTTGCCGTTGACGGAAAAGTGCATACCGTCCGCACGGAATTCTCTCATCCCGAAGCAGACAGTATGGATGTCCATACTGCCTGTTACAGCCGCTTTCAAAGTGTACGTAACCGGCGAATACTCGTCCCAGAGAGAAAAATCCTCCCCCAGATCAATGACAGTAAATGGCGAATCTGCGCTTATCTTCCGCACTGTTGTATCAACTACATCACAAGCGGATGATACGCCCCAGATGGATATTTCTGCTTCATCCATGCCTTCCAGTCCGAATTCAAGCTTCACTGAATGGGATGAAATACAGGGATACGCACGGATAAAGGAAATACCGTTCTTTTCCGATATCCTCAGTGCTATCCTTCCTGTGATACCATTCCAGTTAGTCTGGGTATCTTCGGAAGTCATATGTCCGCCTTTTGTGGGATAATCGGTATTGCTGACCATCACGCATATTTCTGCGGTACCGTCTTTGATGTGATCGGTGATATCGTAGATGTGAGGAGTACACAGACTGTTCCGCTCGCCGATATAATCACCGTTCACCCATAGCTTAGTCTGCCGTGTCCTTTCAAGGAATAGTTCAGCTTTTGTATCTTCGGGAATAACACCTGTTTCAATAGTTCTGTAGTACCAGCAGTAACCTTCAAAACTGTATTCATCCGTAAGGCTCCCCAGCTTTCTTTCATCAGATGGAACGCCTTTCCGTGAAAGGGATGTAGTTGACGGCAGCTCGATGGTATCTTCATAGGGAATTGTAAAGAATCTCCTGCTTATGCCCTCTTTAGCCCCATCAAAACGGAATCCCCATGTCCCGTCAAGAATTATCTCTGATATCATTCTTCTTCGGCGGCAGCTTCATCAGGCTGCACTGCTTCGGTAGTTTCAGGCTCTGATATCATAAGCGGAACTCCTCCGAATCCTGAGATTATCTTGTTTGCAGCTCCGATAAAGTCGTCATTGCCTGCTGTTGTATTTGCAGCAGCAACTATTTCAGCTATCTCTGCCGGTAGTTCTCCGTTGGTAACAGCAGTGACAGATCTTGTCTTTTTGTCCATAAGAATGAGATAGCCTGCTGAATCGCCGTATTTTCTGTTATAATAAGTCCTTGCAAGTTCTTCATTAGGAATGCCTGTACCATTGTTTGTAGCTATGATAGTTACAGGATTTGCGCACTGTGCAAGGGAATCACTGAACTCATCCGCCATTTCCTCTGAGAAGATGTTTGAGTTGTCAATGACATTTTTCGGGCACCTCTCGCCCAGTTTCAGCATTATCATAGAAGCTTCACCGTAATTGCCGACTACAAGTTCTTTCGTTGCACGGTAAAGCTCATCACGCTCTGCTACTTCATCAATGAATCTCTGACAGTGACCTGCTTTGTACAGCACATCATTCTGTGATTCATTATTGATAAGGAAGAGCATTCCGCTGCCCATGCCGCTGAATATATTGTCATAAGCCTCAGCGGCGTATTCATCCGGTGTCATTCCTTCAAGATCATTTGTGATCACAACAGCCGCATTGAGAAGATATTCCTTATACAGCATAGCTGCATATTCATTGCATTCCGAGTATTCGGTGTTTGTCAGTGATGCCGCTTTATCGTAGATAAATACGCCTTCCTGAGCGGCCACAAGCATATCCTCCCCTGATACCGAAGACTCTTCCGCAGTTACGGCTGCGGGTGGTACTTCAACTAATGAAGCGGACGGCACGGTGTGAGTACCTGTGGTACATCCGCACAAAAAAGCTCCTGTTAAAGCGGCCGTAATACCTGCTGACATAAATTTTTTCAAAAAAATCATTCCTTACTCTTGTAATGTCTCTTATATTTTAGTATAATTTAATAGAAAAATCAAGTAAAAACACGTAATTTGTCGTTTTTTAAATTATTTATTTTTTAAAAGGAGCGAAATAATGGATTACACTGTAAAAAATAATGACATCATCGTATCCGAATCAGACCTTGACCTGGACGAAACCCTCGACTGCGGGCAGGCATTCAGATGGAAGAAGATCGATTCCGACTACGATTGTACATATGAGGGATACTTCATCAACGACTACCTTAGAGTCTCGCAGACTAAGAAGGGCGAATTCATTTTCCATGATACGGATGAAAACACATTCGTAAACAAATGGCTGGATTATTTTGACTTCAGCACCGATTATTCCGAGCTGAAAAGACAGTTCTCCGAGGATGAAACTCTTTCAAAAGCCTGCAAATTCGCAGGCGGCATCAGACTTCTGAAACAGAACAGCTGGGAGTGTCTCATTTCCTTCATTATTTCCCAGAACAACAATATCCCGAGAATAAAGGGCATAATCGACCGACTCTGTGGAAACTACGGCGGTGAATTCCCTGCTCCGCATCAGCTCGCAGAAGAAACACCCGATTCGCTATCTTACCTGAGAAGCGGATTCAGGGCAAAGTATATTGCTGACGCTGCTCACCGCACCGCAGAAGGTACCACCGACCTTGCAGCTATTGCTAAAATGCCCATAGACGAAGCAAGGACCGAACTGAAAAAGATACTCGGGGTTGGCCCGAAGGTCGCTGAATGTGTTCTGCTTTTCGGTATGTACCGCACGGAAGCTTTCCCCATCGATGTATGGATAAAGCGTGTGCTTGCGGAATACTACCCTGACGGATTCCCGTCATTTGCAGCTCAGAATGCAGGTATCGCACAGCAGTATCTCTTCCACTACATAAGGAATCTCAAATAGAAAGCAGTGAAAAAATGGAGAAACCAAAACAGAATTTCATTAACAGCGAATCGTCTGTTATAATCCGTACTCCTGATAATACAGCCAGGAACACATTTTTCTATATCCAGGAAACTGGGCGCATTATGCCCGAGGACGCAGGTTCAGCTGTATGCCGGCAGAATGTGGACTCTTTCCTCATTGCTGCCGTAGTCAGAGGAAGAGGCGAACTGGCTGTAGGCGATGAAAGGTCCCCTCTTGTTCAGGGTGACTGCCTCTTCATCGACTGCCAGCAGTCATTCATATGCAAAAGCTCGGAATCAGAACCGTGGGAAATAATATGGGTATACTTCAACGGCTGCACCTCAAAGCAGTATCATGAGTTGTTCTCAGCTAATACAGGAAGCGTTTTCCGCCCCGTATCATTTGACAAGGTGGTAACAGCCATCACGGAAATAGCCTCTCTTTGCGGTGAAGAGACCAGAAACTCGGATATTCTCTGCTCGAAGCAGATAATGGATATTCTCACAATTGCGCTGACCTCCGACGCAGCCGAAGAACAGTATGACTCAGGCCTCAGGCGCAAGCTTGCAATGGTCAACAGCTACATAGATGACCATTTCAGCGAGGACCTTTCACTTGAAAGACTTTCATCCGAATTCTATATCAGCAAATTCTACCTGACGAGAGAGTATAAGAAAATATACGGCAGGACCATATTCCAGCATATCATCAATGTAAGGATAAACTATGGCAAAAAGCTGCTGAGATTCTCTGACAGATCCATTGATGAGATAGCCCATATGTGCGGATTCAATGACCAGAGCTACTTTGCAAGGCAGTTCAAGAAAGCGGAAAACCTCACCTGTTTCTCATACAGAAAAAAATGGAGAGAATAAAAAAAGAGAGCAAAAGCTCTCTTTTTTTATGTGACCAGACCGATAAGCCGGGTTCTGTCGTGTGCGGCAATTTATCTACGCTTACCGTCGCCGGTAAGCTGAAGCCGTCATTACCTGTTATCCGCCGAGCAGACGTTGAGATAACAGGCACCAATAGACGTTGCATCGGATAGGGTTTACATAGCAGTACAGTCTCCTGCACTCTGGTGGGCTCTTACCCCGCCTTTCCACCATCACCGCCCGAAAGGACGGCAGTATATCTCTGTTGCACTTGCCCTAAGGTCGCCCTCGGCTGCCGTTAGCAGCTACCCTGCTCTGTGATGCCCGGACTTTCCTCGTAAACTAAAGCGTTCCCGCTGCCGCATAGTCTGCTCACCATGTTATTTTACCATTATTATCCGCCGTTGTCAAGTTTTTCTTTCCTAAGCGATATAGAATAACCGAGTTTCTCAGCTATTTTCAGCCCTTCCTCCTCGCTCATCGCCTTGACCTTGAAACGTTTGTACTCTTCCGAACCGAACCATATACTTACAGCACAGCGCCTGCTGAGTTTCTGGAGCAGGTTCTGTTCGACCTCCACTTTGGCCACTTTGCTGACATTGCCTATGACTGTGTGGAAGCTGTTCCATTTTGAACAGCGTATCATTATCATGTCATCGTGAAAGGATATGCCGCTGGTGAGAAGCGCCGCTATTTTCACGATCATCAGCCATACCAGCGGTATCTCAGCCATGATAGCCGCAAAGTGAAACAGCTCTGTAAGCTTCGGGAAAAAGCTGTTCACCGCATCACGGGACATATGATAAAGCGGTATCACTGCTATTGCTGCGGCAGCAGGAGGGAGAAGATAGGAGCCTGCTCCTGCTTTTCTGGCACGGAATCTGGTTTCAAGTCCGCTTCTTACTCCGATGCTTTCAAAGCCGCGTCCGATGTTTTTCTCACGTCTTACAGGCACAAGCACAGGCATTCTGTTCTTTGCCGCACCGTATCCTGCACAGCTTATATTGACTGTTACGGCTCCGCACAGCTTCATTATAAGATTCTGGCGGATATCCGTATAATTGATATGCGCCAGCTTAATGCGGTAGTCAATATGGTTTACGATGCCGTATGAGATCTTCACGCAGTCCTCGTCGCTTTCAAGCCTGAATCTTGCGTATCTCAGCAGATTCACAACGAATGACACAAACCATGAGCCAAGAAAAAATACGCCTATCATCAGCGCTACCGAGGGGATCTTCAGAAGCAGCTTATCCGTAAGCTTTGCAGTCTCTTTGGTAAGAGTATTCAGTGACATACTGATTATGTCGTGAGCGATATCACCGCCTTTCAGGAAGAACATCGCCACATACACTGTACCTGAGAATCCGCTTGAAAAGAATACCGAAAACAGCAGCAGCGAAAGTGCTGATGGCCTTTTCAGATCAGACTGATTCTTTTTATCCTCTACATCGGGGATGTGCTTCATGACTTCTCCGCAGACTTTTTCATTTACAAGAAGCCTTATATCAACGGCTCTGTAAATTCCTGCTCTTGTATCACAGCTCAGCCTCTTTGCTCCGAAAAAGGCGAAATGTACGGGATTTTCTACAGTTGCACAGCTGACATTCTCAAACGGGATATATGTATCGATCCTGATGAATATCCCGTCATGATGGATCAGCATATCATCAGTGATCTCGATCCTTGAAAAAAACCACCTTATAAAGCCGAAAAGGACGATAACTCCGATAACCAGTATGTCCTTCCATGCGCCCTGTATCCAGGTGTAGAAAAAATCCTTGCTGAAATGATAGGTCCTGAGTCCTCGCAGAAACGGGAATATCAGGAGCCATATATTCTTAGCCGAGTATTTGAGTATCCTGAGAGGGTGTTCATGATACATTATCGCTCCCCCTTTCCATATGTGAAAGAGGTGCTGACGCCATTATCTCATCAGCGTCGTCACGGCTGAGAAACAGCAGTCTCAGCTGACCGCCGTAGACGAAGAAGACTATGAAGTTAAGCCCTGTATACTGCGAAAGGAAGCTCCTTGCAGTTGTGATGTACTGCACCGATGAATACCGTACAGACTGGTATTTTTTTATGAATACTCCGCCGCTTCGCTTTACTTCCGTATCAGTGACCGTGTATTTCAGTGATCTGAAAAGAAGCGGACAGTAAATAAAACTCAGCACAACGCCGATAATCACGGCTGCTGCCCTGACTATCGTAATAATTATCCCGAAAGGTATGAATATCCCCGCAGCTATCCATATAGCCGCCACAAGAGGAATGGTCAGAAGCTTGATCGCCCATAAACTGCGTTTATCAGGATAGTAATCCTTCATCATCCGCCTCCCTTGCTTATTGATCATTCTCATAATGAGACATATTTACATTATACCATAAATATTCTTTAAAGTAAAATACTTTTTGTGAATTTTCGGAGGGAATAATGTATATTTTTGACAAAATAAGCTCCCTGATATGGGGAAAGCCGCTTATTGCTCTGCTTCTGGCAACAGGTGGCTTCTATACCATAAAGCTGAACGCTCCTCAGTTCAGATTGTACCGCTTTATGACAGACAGCAGCAAAAACAGGAATAACAGCGGTTTATCGCAGATCAGAACAGTATGTATGTCACTCGGTGCGGCTATGGGCACAGGAAATATCACGGGAGTTGCCGCTGCTGTTGCCATAGGAGGCGCAGGGGCTGTTTTCTGGATGTGGATATCTGCCTTCTTCGGAATGGCCGTTGTCTATGCCGAAAACTATCTTTCTGTACTCTACAGCGATAAAAAAAGCCGTGGCCCTATGGCTTACCTTGAAAAAGGCGTAGGCTCGAAGCATCTCGCCTGTGCTTTTGCTGTTATGTGTGTCCTTGCTTCACTTGGAATGGGCGGCATGGTACAGGTGAATTCCTTCGCTGAAAGTCTGGGAAGCCTTATGCCTGATCATCTGTTAGCCGCCATCATGTTTCTGCTGATATATGCAGTTATAAGCGGAGGCGCAAAGCGTATCGGCACGGCCGCACAGACGCTTCTTCCGCCGGCGTCGGCTGTATATGCTGTCATTTGCTTTTTAGTCCTGATACGGAATCGCTCAAATATACCCGGCGCCTTTTCGTCCATATTCACTGAAGCTTTCGGTTTCAGACAGACCGTCGGCGGAATCTGCGGTTACGGGCTTTCAAAGGCAGTTTCCGTTGGTATCAGGAGAGGCATTTTCTCAAACGAAGCAGGCCTCGGAAGTTCACCAATACTTCACAGCGCTGCGGAAAGCGATTCGCCGTATACTCAGGGAATGTGGAGTATGTTCGAGGTTTTCTTCGATACTGTCCTATGCTGCACACTTACAGCTCTCACACTTCTGGCATCAGAAAAAAACACCGTAACGTCAGCATTCTCTACAGTTGCCGGAGATTCGTCCGCCTATATCATAGCGGCATTAATGGCAGTTTTTGCATTCTGTACCATCATCGGCTGGTACTACTGCGGAGAATCGGCGTATATCTATATTTTCCCCGATAGTCCTGGGAAGCTGTTTCCTCTGTTTTTCTCATTGATCTCGGCTATGGGAGCAGTTATTTCAGCCGATGCGGTATGGGCTGTTTCGGATATTTTCAACGGCATGATGGCTTTCCCGAATCTTATCGGAATACTCCTTCTGAATAAAAAAATCAAAAAAGAATGAAAAATGATGATCGGTCAATAATATCTAATGTACAAAAACTGACACAAAACAAATAAAATTATACATTTTGTATGAAACTCATCTCTCAGCTATTGACATTCATGACAATTATTTGTATAATGATATTGTGTATATTTATGTCATGGGGAAGTTCTGCCCTGCGGCATTATCGTTTTCTGACTTTATTGGCAAAGCGCCATTAAATATATCAAGGACTTTACGTCCGTAAGCTTCGGCTGAAATACATTACTGCAGCAGATGATACGGGAGTCGGCTTACAACGCCTGTTCGTTCTCTCCCGATGGACCATCGTTCATACATCTGACACCGCATAAGTCTATATAAAAGCCAAAGCACAATACATTTCCGACAGGCAGCACCGATCGAGATAGTGCCATGCCTTCAAATTCTGAAAGTGAGGTCATATAGTGAACGAAAAAGAAACTAATGCAAAGAAGCCGCGCAAAAAGGCACCAGCTGCAAATGCAGGTACCAGACAGCGTGCTGTAAAGAAAAAGGCAGCTGCTGAAAATGCTGCACCCGAAACTCCTAAGGCTCCTGCTAAAAGAGGCAGACCTGCACGTTCAAAGGAGATCAAAAAAACTCCCGTCAGGATCATCCCTCTTGGAGGTCTCAATGAGATAGGCAAGAATATGACCGTGTTTGAATGCTCAAATGATATGTTCATTCTCGACTGCGGTCTTGCTTTCCCCGATGCCGATATGCCCGGCGTTGATATCGTCATCCCCGATTTCACCTATGTTGAGCGCAATGCCGACAAGGTAAGAGGTATCGTTATCACCCACGGTCACGAAGATCACATCGGCGGTCTGGCTTATCTGCTCAAGAAGATAAACGTTCCGGTCTACGCAACAAGGCTGACTATCGGCCTTATCGAAGGCAAACTCAAGGAACAGGGGCTTTACGGCAAAGTCAACCTCAATATTGTTGAACCCAAAAAGACAGTGAAAATGGGATGCATGGCTGTTGAATTCATCAAGGTCAACCACTCTATCCCCGATTCCGTTGGTATGGCTATCCATACCCCCGCAGGTGTTATCGTCCATACAGGCGACTTCAAGGTGGACTACTCTCCTATTGACGGCAAGATCATCGATCTGGCACGTTTCGGCGAACTGGGAAGCCGTGGAGTTCTGGCTCTTATGGCTGATTCCACAAATGCAGAGCGTCCCGGATATACACACTCCGAAAGAACAGTCGGAGAATCCTTCGACAAGCTTTTCCAGAAGGGCGAAGGAAAGCGTATAATCATCGCTACATTCTCTTCCAATATCCACCGTGTTCAGCAGATCATCAACTGCGCCGAAAGATACGGACGCAAGGTGGCTGTATTCGGAAGAAGTATGATAAATGTTATCAATACCGCTATCGAACTGGGATATCTGGATGTTCCGCCCGGAATAATCATTGATATCGAAATGATGAACCGCTACGAGAGCGAGCGTATAGTTCTCATAACAACAGGAAGTCAGGGCGAGCCCATGTCCGCACTTACCCGTATGGCTATGAACGACCACAAGAAGGTCAATATCACTCCCATGGATTTCATCATCATCTCGGCTACACCTATCCCCGGCAATGAGAAATTCGTTACCCGTGTGGTAAATGAGCTTATGAAGTCGGGAGCTGAAGTTGTTTACGAGGCAATGTACGAAGTTCACGTATCAGGACACGCTTGCCAGGAAGAACTGAAACTCATGCAGAGCCTGACTAAGCCGAAATTCTTTATCCCCGTTCACGGCGAGTACAAGCATCTGAAAAAACACGCAGACCTTGCACTCCAGATGGGAATGCCCAAGGAAAACGTTATAATTGCTGAGATAGGCAACGTTATCGAGACCGACGGAAATACCATGAAGGTCGTTTCTCAGGTGCCGGCAGGCCGTGTGCTTGTTGACGGTCTGGGCGTCGGTGATGTAGGTTCCATCGTTCTCCGTGACAGAAAGCACCTCGCTCAGGACGGCCTTATCATTATCGTTATCGGTATCGAACGTGCGACAAATGAGATAGTTGCAGGCCCCGATATCATCTCAAGAGGATTCGTTTATGTAAGAGAATCCGAAGAGCTTATGGTCGAGGCAAGACTTCTCCTTACAGATACTCTCAACAACTGCTCAGCAAGCGAGCTGAGAGAATGGAACTCACTAAAGGGTAAAATGCGTGATGCCCTCTCAGACTATATCTACCAGAAAACAAAGCGCAGCCCTATGATCCTTCCTATAATAATGGAAACATAAATAGTATCTGTACCGCTGACTTTTATGCGGTGCAATGTTCCGAAAGGAGCTAAAAATTGAAGAATAAATTCCCGACAGTGCTGTTTGCCGTTCAGCTCATCCTCATTGCTGATATCGGCACAGCGGCGCTGTTGATGAAACGGTACACTACCGCAGGACTTATACTCCTCGCTGTTGCACTGGTCATCATCTTCGCAGCCGCCGTATATCTGGTTTTCTGCACAAAGAATTCCATGCGGCGTATATCCGAAATGAACGATCACCTTGAAACTTCCGCAGGAGAATATATGAGTTCGCTCCCTGCACCTGTGGCCGTTATCGACGAAAAAAACAAACTTCTCTGGTACAATCAGCTTTTTCAGGAAAAGATAAGTCTCGGACAGGATGCTTACGGCAACGACTTCGGAGCTTACGTCAATGTCAGCTCGGGAGCCCTCAAATCCGCAGAACATGAGACGTGCACCATCAACGGAAGCACTTACAGGCTTATATCCGAAAAGTATATCAAAGGCGATAATACGCTGTACGTCATATACTTCAACGACGAGACAAAGCTGCTGAGTATCAAGAAGGATCTCGATGCTGCTCACCCCAACGTTCTTATCATTACCATAGACAACTATGACGAGATAATCCAGAACGCCAAAGAAAGCGAAAAAGCAAGGGCTACTCTCGAGACAGAACAGCTGATCGAAAGCTTCATGAGCAAGACAAACGGCTTTATCAAGCGCACTTCCTCGAATTCTTTCTATGCTGTCATCGAAAACAGACACCTTGATGAGATCATCAGTGAAAAGTTCAAGATCCTTGATGCTGCACGAAATATCAAGATAGACGGCAAATATCCGCTCACCTTCTCTATCGGTGTGGGACGAGGAGCCGAAGATCTCGCCGAAAGCGAGCGAATCGCAAGACAGTGTCTGGATATGGCACTGGGCCGTGGAGGAGATCAGGCTGTTGTCAAGACCGACAACGGTTACCGATTCTTCGGCGGCGTATCAAAGGGCGTGGAAAAGCGTTCCCGTGCAAAGACACGTATCATCGCAAATGCCCTCCAGGATCTGGTCATGAGTTCGGATAAAATCTTTATCATGGGTCACCGCTTCGGCGATCTGGATTCTGTTGGTGCGGCCTGCGGTCTTGCCGGTGCTATGACTCTCCTGAAAAAGGAAGTCCATATCGCCGTAGACAGGTCAAAGAACCTTGCCGCTAACCTCATCGATTTCGTTGAAGAAAAAACCAATGAAGAGCTGTTCATTACTCCCGAAAGCGCCGAAATGGCCATAGGTCCCGATGATCTGCTCATTATCGTTGATACCCATAACAAGGACTACATCGAAAGCCCCGAACTTTACAACAAGGCTAAATCAGTAGTGGTCATCGACCACCACAGAAAAACTGTCAACTTCATTGACGATGCAGTTATCTTCCACCATGAACCTTACGCTTCCTCTGCTTCCGAAATGGTAACCGAGATAATCCAGTACTTCCGTTTCGATTCCGATGCAAAGATCGCAAGCTGTCACGCTGAAGCTCTTCTCTCTGGCATTATGCTCGATACCAAGAATTTCGTTATGCGTACAGGTGTAAGAACATTTGAAGCTGCTGCTTATCTGAAAAAAATGGGTGCGGACACAGTTGCCGTAAAGCTGCTGTTCTCCAATTCCATCGACTCATACAGAAGAAAGACTCAGATCGTCGCTTCTGCAAAAATACATAAGAACTGCGCTATCGCCACTGCTGATTTCAAATCGGACGATATAAGGATAGTTGCTCCCCAGGCTGCCGATGAACTCCTCGGCATTATCGATGTTGAGGCATCATTCGTTATCTACAAGGCAAACGGAGTTGTAAATATCTCAGCACGTTCGCTTGGCGCTATCAATGTTCAGGTGATCATGGAAAAACTGGGCGGCGGCGGTCATCAGACTATGGCTGCCACACAGCTTGAAAATGTATCTTTTGAAGAAGCTTCCAGAAAACTCACAAAGGCTATAGACGAATACCGAAAAGATAATCCTATACAGGATCCAGAAAGGATGTAATAATATGAAAGTTATCTACTTACAGGATGTAAAAGGCTCAGGCAAAAAGGGCGAAACAAAGAACGTTGCTGACGGATACGCAAGAAATATGCTCCTTCCGAAGGGACTTGCTGTAGAGGCTACTCCCGAGAATCTCAACAAGCTCAAGGGTCAGAAGGATTCCGCTCAGCACAAAATAGATATGGATATCCAGGCAGCTAAGGAATCAGCTGAAAAGCTCAAGGGCAAGAAAGTCATCATCAAAGCTAAGGCAGGCTCAAATGACAGACTTTTCGGTTCTGTAACATCAGGCAACGTTGCCGACGCTGTCAGCGAGCAGCTTGGCGTTAAGCTGGATAAGAAGAAGATCACTCTCAGCACTGATATCAAGAACTTCGGCTCTTATACCGCTGCTATCAAGCTTTACAACGGTATCTCCGAAACTATTGACGTTGAAGTCGTAGAAGGCTGAACGGAGTAAATAATGGACGATAATAATTTCATCACCTCCGCCCGAGAGCTGCCCCACAGCATCGAGGCGGAGCAGTCCGTTTTAGGAGCTATAATCGCCGATCCTTCCATACTTCCCACTGTTATCGAGCTCATAAAGCCGGAGTATTTCTACAGCGAACAGCACAGCGCTATTTACAGCATTATCCTGAGAATGTTCTCCTCAGGCGCTCCTGTGGATATCGTTACTCTGCTAAATGAAGCCGAAAAGCTCCACATATTTGAAAGTCCTGCCGAGGGAAGACGCTACCTCTCGGAGATAGCCGACCTTCTTCCTACGACTTCAAATATCGAAAGCTACTGCAAGATAGTATCTGATAAGTACTATGTACGCAGTCTCGGCTACGTGGCAAGGAATATCCTCGAAGATATACAGATGGGCGAAAATGACGCTTCTCTCATGCTTGACGCTGCTGAGCAGAAGATATATGACATCCGTCAGGGACGTGATGTAAGAGGCCTAATACCGCTGAAAGAAGCCATCGCTGAGGCATATGACCGTCTCGGTAAGATATCCGGTCCGGATAAAGACAAGTATGTTGGTGCGAGAACAGGCTTTACTCTCCTCGACAGCATAACCTCGGGACTTAACAAGTCAGACCTGATAATCATTGCTGCCCGTCCGGGTATGGGTAAAACTTCATTTGCCATGAATATAGCTACAAATGTGGCAAGACGTGCGGAAAAGGAAGTCGTTACCTTCAATCTCGAAATGTCCAAAGAGCAGCTTGCTACCCGTATATTATCCACGGAGGCGCTGGTTGACTCAAATACTCTGCGTAACGGCCGTATATCAGGCGATGACTGGGTAAAACTGGCTACAAGTGCAGGCTACCTCAGCACTCTTCCGCTTTTCATTGACGATACCGCAAGCATGACGGTCCAGCAGATGAAGGCTAAACTGAGACGTACCAAGAATCTCGGTCTGGTCATTATCGACTACCTTCAGCTTATGGAATCAACTTCTCATTCCGATAACCGAGTTGTCGTTATCTCCGAGATAACCCGTCAGCTCAAGGTAATGGCAAAGGAACTGAACGTTCCTGTTATCCTCCTTTCACAGCTTTCCCGTGCCGTTGAGAGCCGTACAGATAAGCGTCCTATGCTTTCAGACCTCCGTGAATCGGGTTCTATCGAGCAGGATGCTGATATCGTTCTCTTCCTTTACCGTGAAGCTTACTACAACAAGGAAAGCCAGAGACCGAATATTTCGGAATGTATCGTAGCCAAGAACCGTCACGGTGAAACAGGTACTGTTGAGCTTGTATGGGACGGTCAGTATACACGATTCTCCAACCCTGACTACAGTGAAGCGCCGGGTGATACTCAGTAACCATGATAGATAAGATTTTCAGACATATCAAGGATAACAAACTTCTCTCGGATGGAGATACCGTCGTTTGCGGTCTCTCCGGCGGCGCTGACAGCGTGGGACTGCTGCTGGCTCTGTATGAACTCAGAGAAAAGCTCGGTATCAATGTAGAAGCCCTCCATGTCAATCACTGTCTGCGAGGCGAAGAAAGTGACCGGGACGAGGAATTCTGCTGTCATCTGTGCAGCAGGCTCGGTATCCCCTTCTCTGCATTCAGAGTGGATGTGAAAAGCTATGCGAAAGAGCATTCCCTCTCCGATGAGGAAGCGGCAAGGAAACTGCGCTACGGCGTTTTTGAGGCAAATTCTCAGGGTAAAAAGATCGCCACTGCTCACAATGCCAACGATAACCTTGAAACTGTAATCCTGAACCTTGCAAGAGGCTCTGCTCTCAAAGGCATGGCAGGCATCCCCGTCAGACGAAATAACATCATCCGTCCGTTGCTGACTGTCAGCCGTGAGGAGATCGAAGCTTTTCTCAGTGAGCGGGGGCAGGAATTTGTTACCGACAGCACTAACCTTTCAGATGATTATACCCGTAACAAGATCAGGCATAAAATCATACCTCTGATGAATGAACTGAACAGCTCAGTCATCGCAACATCCGTCCGTTCCATCGCTGCTATGCGCTCGGAAAATGAGCTTATCGAAGCTGAAACTGATGAAGCCGAAGAAAAATGCCGCAGGGATAATGCTTTCACGGGGCTGAGCCAATATCATGCCGTCATAAGGCGGAGATGCATCGCAAGGCTGCTTTCCGACAATTCGCTCCCCTATTCCGCAGAACGTCTCGCCGAAGCTGACAATATCCTTATAAACGGCGGAAAGCTGAATATATCGGGGAATATCTATTTTGTCTCTGACGGCAGCAAAGCTGAACTGAAAAACATCGCTCCATGTGATAATACAGAGGAATTATCCGCAGATCTGAAGATTGGTGAAAACTCCATTTTCCCCGATAAAACGCTGATCTGTGAACTTCTTAATTGTGATGATTTGAAGAAAATTCAAGCCGTTAACAGTTTATTAACATTTTATGTGTTAGATTATGATAAAATAGTAGGAAGAGTTATTGTCAGAAACCGAAGATTCGGTGATAAGATCAGACTCAAAGGTAAAAACTTCACATCTTCCGTGAAAAAGCTGATAAACGAAAAAGTTCCTGCCCCGAAACGCAGTACACTGCATTTTATCGAGGACGATCAGGGAACTGTTTTCGCCGAAAATATAGGCATCGCTCAGCGTGTTGCTCCCGACAGGGATACCGTGCGTTTCCTCAGAATATCAGTAATACAAAAATCAGATAGGAGTGGATCAATTGAACCCCAGAAGAAGTAAAGGCGTTTTCACCTACCTCCTCGTCATCCTGATCGCTATTTTCTGTATCTACTTTGTCAGCACAAGACTGAACGAGAGTACCGAAAAGACCGATTATACCACGATCATTGGCTACTTTGACGATTACGAAGTATCCTATTACGAACTTGATCTTGGCACAGGTGAGCTAAAATATCAGCTCAGAGGTGAGGAAGTAAAGAAAAGATACAGTGTTCCTAATGTAAGTATCTTCCTTGATGATACAGAGAATTACCGTATCGAGTACAACAAGAAACACCCGGATGAACCGCTGCAGCAGAATTACATCAAGATCACTGACAGAACATGGCTGTACTCACTTATCCCTGTTCTGCTCACTATTGCTCTCGGTGTCGCTATCCTCTACTTCATGATGAAGCAGAGCGGAGGCGGCGGGAAGTACACTTCATTCGGCAAGGCAAACCTCAAAAGCAGCGCAAGTGCAAGAAAGGCCACTTTCAAGGACGTTGCAGGTGCTGATGAGGAAAAGCAGGAGCTCGAAGAGATCGTTGACTTCCTGAAAAATCCAAGCAAATACAAAGAGATAGGCGCTAAAGTGCCTAAGGGCGTACTCCTTTTAGGCCCTCCCGGTACAGGTAAGACTCTCCTTGCAAGAGCTGTTGCAGGCGAGGCCGGATGCCCGTTCTTCCCTATCTCAGGTTCAGATTTCGTTGAAATGTTCGTCGGCGTCGGTGCTTCACGTGTAAGAGACCTCTTTGAACAGGCCAAGAAGCACTCACCTTCCATCATCTTCATCGATGAGATCGACGCTGTAGGACGTCACAGAGGCGCAGGTCTCGGCGGCGGACACGATGAACGTGAACAGACTCTTAACCAGCTTCTCGTTGAGATGGACGGCTTTACAGGCAACGAAAGCGTTATTGTTATTGCTGCTACAAACAGACGTGATATCCTTGACCCCGCTCTTCTCCGTCCGGGCCGTTTCGACAGACAGATAGTTGTCGGCTACCCAGATGTAAAGGGCAGAGAGGATATACTCAAAGTTCATGCTAAAAACAAGCCCCTCGGTCCGGATGTTGACCTCAAGGTCATCGCTCAGACCACTCAGGGATTCACAGGCGCAGACCTTGAAAACCTCCTCAATGAAGCGGCTCTCCTTGCTGCAAGAAATGAGAGGATGTCAATTACCGAAAAGGACATCGAAGAGGCTACTATGAAGGTCATTGCTGGTCCTGAGAAGAAATCACGTATCGTTACAGAACACGACAAGAGGATCACTGCTTACCACGAAGCAGGCCATGCAGTTGCCGCTTATAACCTCCCAACTCAGGATAAGGTTCATCAGGTAACTATCATCCAGCGTGGTATGGCCGCAGGTCTTACTGTTACCCGTCCTGATAACGATGACAGCCATGTTTCAAGGAACCAGATGAGAGAAAGCATCGTTATGCTCCTTGGCGGACGTGTTGCAGAAGAGCTTTTCATCGACGATATCTGTACAGGTGCTTCCAATGATATCGAGAGAGCTACCAAGACTGCAAGAAATATGGTTACAAAGTACGGCTTCTCCAAGAAGATCGGTACTGTAGTTTACGGCTCTGACAGCGATGAGGTATTCATCGGCAAGGATTACGGCCACACAAAGAACTACAGTGAGGCTGTTGCTGCTCAGATCGACGAAGAGGTTCGCCTCATCATCGAGAAGGCTTACAACGACTGTACCGAGATCCTCAAGGCTAATGCTGACAAGATGCACTTGCTTGCCAAGTATCTCCTGAAATTCGAGAAGATCGACGGCGATGACTTTGTCAAGCTCATGAAGGGCGAGATCACTGAGGATATCCTCAAGGATGACGAACCTGCAAATGAGTCTGCAAGTCTCGGCAAGGACGATGACAGCGCTGATAACGAAAATACAATTGAAGCTGGTACAGAAAAAAACTATCGGCATCGAAGAATAATCCCGAAATCCCGAGGCACCTCCTCGGGATTTCTTAATCTTTGATTACAAAGAGTTAAAATCAGTTTAAAAATATTGAAGTCAGCTTTTTCATGTGTTATAATATGAAAAATACACTCATAACTCTATAAACGGAGGTGTTTTCATGAATTCTATGAACCTCATACTTTGTGCTGTGGCTGCTACGGCTCTTGATCTGTGTACTCTTATACTCATCATCACTGCCTACCGTGAAAAGCGCTCAGCTACAAAAAACTGGGATTGGGTAGCAAATTCCATGGAACTCGCCGAACAGGGCATGACTTACGATCTCGGATGCGACGAAATACTAATCGGACGTCATGCTTCGGCTGACATAAGGCTCCCGGACCTTTCTGTCTCCCGCTACCACGCTATGCTGACTGTTTCAAACGGACGATGGACTATCACCGATATCGGTTCAAAGTCAGGCGTATTTGTCAACGGTAATCTGGTACATGAAGCTGTCCTGCATGAAAATGACATTATCAAGCTCGGCAACCGCCGACTTGTTTTCAGAAAAAGGAGGGATGAACGTGTACGCTAATCCTGTAGCTTATATTTTCTCATGTATTTTCGTTCTTCTTGCACATTCATCCATGCTGGTGAATATATACTTCAATGGCAATTACACCGATATCAAGGAAGTTATCGTCCTCGGTACTGCCGTTCTCATACTTGATATAGTTTACTTCGTGGTCATGCTTTTCTTCAAGCAGATATCTTACGCTGTGGACTTTCTGCTCATTCTGATACTGAATATGAGCGTTATATTCCAATCCTGCTTCGGCGGAGTCGGCTTCAATCTGAAGCACTACATCACCTGTATCGCCGCACTTATCGCCTGCAAGGCAGGCTTCCTTTTCTGCCGCAACCATAAGTGGATACAGGAGCAGAAAAAGCTGATCTATGCCGCAATCGGCTGTCTTATGGTCATAATCCTGCTGTTCACAGGCTCAAGAAGTATGTGGATCAACTTCAGCTCATTCTCCATACAGCCTTCGGAATTCATCAAGCCTCTGTTCGTCCTCGCCTGTGCTACTTCAGTTATGGATCAGCAGAGAAGGCATAAAATACTATTTGTCAATGTTGTATACGAAAATATAGCTCTCCTCGGCCTCACAGGCGCTATCGTGCTTCTTCAGTGGTGGTGCCGTGACCTGGGAAGCCTGCCGACTTTCATGGGCATCTACGCCTGCGGATTTCTTCTCAGGATATGCTACCCGAAAGCGAAATTCTCAAAGAAAAAGCTCATATTTGCCGGCGCACTGCTTCTTGTAGTTGCTGTTATCGGCATCAGATTTGCTCCCGAATACGTTCAGCACCGTCTTCACGTTGATATATGGAACGATAAGAACGGCGACGGCTGGCAGCAGGCTCAGGCCCTTATTGGCATCGCTAACGGCGGATGGTTCGGTGTAGGCCCCGGAAAGGGCTACCTCCATAACATCTTCGCTTACGACTGCGATATCGTGTTCTCGACTATCTGCGAGGAATGGGGACTGCTTTACGGTCTTATGATGGTATGCGTTATCCTTATCATGATAGCTATACCGCTTATAAATCCCCCACGCTCATACTTCCACGGTACAATGTCTGCCGGTGTATGTGCGGCCTTTGTAGTGCAGATGGCACTGAATATCTTCGGCTCATGCAACCTCATACCTTTCACAGGTGTTACTATCCCCTTCATATCAACGGGAGGAAGCTCCATGGTCGTAAGCGGACTTATGATAGGTATGCTCATGGCCTGCCAGTCACCTGTTTTCAAAGAGCCAAAGAACAAGAAAAAACTCAAGCCCGTTCCTGCATGGAGGTGGACTGAATGAAAAGTATAAGACGATGTCAGCATATCATCAGCTTCATTATCGTTATGTTTATTATCGGTATGGCTGTGCTGGTGCTGAAAATACAGCGTGAAGCTCCATTCTACATGATGAACTCCGACCACCATGAACTGGGATTTGTGTACGACAGAAAGGGCGATGTCCTCTTCGACGGCACTGGAGAAAATCAGTATCCCGATAACTACTTCATCGATATCGGCAATATCATCGGCGATGATTCAGGACAGATGAACAATACCCTTGTTGCTCAGAATATCGAAAAGCTCAACAACTACAGCTTCTCAGGCGGCCTTACAAGCAACGGCAGAGCCTCCATTTATACCACTATGGATCATGAGGCTAACCGTGCTGTATACAACGCTTTCGGCTATCAGGAGGGCTGTGTGGTCGCTTACAACTACGCTACAGGCGATATCCTTGTTTCCACAAGTCTGCCGTCTATCGACGTTACCAAGGGGTACGACGCTATCGACAGCTTCAAGCCGGGTACACTCATGTCAAAAACTCTTTACAAGACAATCCCCGGCTCAACTCAGAAGGTCTCAACTGTTATTTCTGCTCTTGAGATAATGGGCGCTGAGAGACTTTTCTCCAAGAGTTTTACCTGCACAGGTCAGTACATCAACCGCACAGGTCTCAATATCGACTGTCATAACATCTACGGTCACGGCACTCTCAATATCCAGCAGGCGGTAGAAAACAGCTGTAACCCATTCTTTGCTCAGCTTATTGAGGATGATGATCTTCCTCTCGACAGGCTTATCGAGCAGTACAGAAAGCTCGGATACGCTGTTAACGGCGATGAAGACAAGTATTTCGATATAGACGGTATACAGTGCGAGAGAGCTTCTACCAATCTGACTGATAAGTACGAGTTCACTACTCAGTGGGGCTGTATCGGTCAGGGCGATACTATCGTAAGTCCAATGCAGCTTATGATGTGGCAGAGCGCTATCGCTAACGGCACAGGAAGAATGACCATGCCCCACCTCATTGATCACTGCGTTAACGTCAACGGAACTGTCACAGACACAGCTAAGGTCGAATACAGCGAACAGCTTTTCTCTCCCGATACAGCTGCTACAATGAAGCAGATCCTTCTCACAAACGGCGCTAACCACTATGCTTACTCCATCAGCGGTTACAACATAGGCGTCAAGAGCGGTACCGCTCAGGTCGATGAAGGCGCTAATGAAAACTCTCTCCTCGTCGGCTTCGTGGATGATCCTGCTTTCCCGGTAGCTTTCTGCATTCTCATTGAAAAAAAGAACGAGGGATTCCTTACAACCGAGCAGATCGCTCAGGTCCTCCTCGATAACCTCAGATCCGATTTCTGATCACTAAAAGGGCGCACTTATCCGTGGTACTCATATAGCAATTTTATATGTATTTATCGGGGGAAAACCTTTCTGAGGAAAGGTTTCCCTAACCGGGACCTGTCCCCTCTGTCCTTCGGACATCTCCCCGTCCAACGTGGAGTCATCCCCGAACCCCTTTCCAAAGACTTTTAATAGAATTTTGCCCCATAGAGGGCGCTCCCAGTAAAACTACTGGTTTTCACATCTTACGTGGAGCGCCCTCTATGGGGCAAAATTAATACTGAAAGTTTTAGGAAGGGAGTTTGAGGGCAGCGCTCATATAGAAGTATTCAAACAATTATTGAAAAGATAGAACAGCAAGCTGAGAAAGCCCCCGAATGATCGGGGGCTTTCTCTATATCTGGAGTATGGAGAAGTAAATGTCATTATTCAAGCTTCAGCAGCTTCTTCTGGATAGCAAGTGCATCTCCGCTTGTGATACCATCGCCGTCTGTGTCAGCGTTGAAGCTTCCCTGAGCGGTGAGCTTGTACTTTGAAGGATTTGCGATTGTCTGCATTATGAGGACTGCGTCAGACATATCAACATTTCCGTCACAGTTTGCATCGCCTTCAACTGCCTTTGCAAGATCGATACTATTAGTTTTCAATGCAGGAATTTCAACTTCTTCAGCTATACCGAATCCGCCAAAACCTCCGAGCTTCTCATTGACTTCCAGTGAAAAGTCTATCCATTCTTTTAATGTCATGCTGCTTGCAGGGACTACAGAGGCTTCATATGCAGTAAAGCCTTCACGCTTATCAGAGAAGGAAGTAAGTTCAACCGCAGCGTCAGGTAAAATTTCTTTTGTAAGTTCAACAAATCGCTCACGTTTTGCGATCTGTTCATCAGGCGGTGTCCATATTCCCTTGTCGTAATCATATGTACAGAATCCGAAGCGGCTCAGGCTCTCGCTGTTGGCTGAGCCTTTACGAATGGTATACAGATCAGTGCTGTAAACAAAATCGGTGATGTTACCGCTGTCATTCAGAATAGTGTACAGCTTTTTCACCTTGTCCGCTGACACTTTGTCATAAAGCCGACATTCACAGTTTACATTGTCACCGGGTAACAGCTTTCCGTCTATGCCTGCTTTCTGCATTGCCTCTGTGATAGCTTTTCTGCCGCCGCCTTCGGGGAAAGTTACATCCACTGTGTCGTAATTTTCCTTCATGAGCAGCTTTACCTCGCACGTCGTATCAGCCTCTTCGGGCATCCTGATATACAGGTCATAGCTGTCCGAGGGATAATTGGGGTCACTTTCCTGCACGGCGAATTCCGTGATATAAGTATAGCCTTCGAGCTGCTTCTGCACCTCATCGTATGAAGCGGCAGGGATATAAACAGCGTTAGCAGATAATGGTACAAGGGACGCTGTAAGCGCTGTCAAAGCCGCCGTTAATGTTATAAGTTTTTTCATAAAAACACATCCTTTCATGTTCATATCGGAGATATTTTTTCTCCGTTCACCTATTAGTCTTTTCCGAGGGGCGATTTTTCGTACCAGTATTGAAAATTTCATCGTAATATGATATATTTTGTAGTGATAAACATTTATTCCGGCACATTTTTGGTCATTATGCCGTTTTTTCTGTAAAACTACGAAAAATGCATCTGTTTGACAGACTAATAATCAGAAGGCCTTTAAAGGAGGTGTTGCCATGGACAACGGAGCAAGCAGTTATAATCGATTTCTGTCGGGAGATAAGAGCGGTCTGGAAGAGATCATCCGTCTTTACAGCGACAGCCTTACTTTGTATATATGTAATCTTGTGGGAAATTTAGAGGACGCAAGAGAGGTCATGACAGAGACCTTTGTTACGCTGTATGTGAAAAAACCGGATTATTCGGGACGCAGTACATTCAAGACGTGGCTTTTCTCCATTGCACGGCATACCGCTTATGATCTCATGAAAAACAGGAATAAGTATCAGCCTCTGTCTGAAGAAGAAATGAGGGGATTGCCAAGCAAGTATGATCTTGAAAGAGAGATCGACAGCAAGGGCGATAAGAAAAAGCTCTATGATGCAATAGAAATGCTCAAACCCGAATATAAACAGGTCATATACCTTGTTTTCTTTGAGGGGTTCAGCAACTCAGAAACAGCAGAAATAATGAAAAAAAGCAAAAAGCAGACAGGTGAACTTCTTTACCGGGCGAAACTTTCGCTGAAAAAAATACTTGAAAAGGAAGGTGACTTCTATGAAGGACTACTATGAGAAAATATATGAAATAGTAGAAAACAGAGGTGAGGAAAGGATAAGACAAAGAAAAGCAGTCATGGTACGTCGCACCCGTGCCGTTTATTCGACCGCAGGCTTATGTGCGGCAATGATCGTGGGATTTGGCATATGGCATAATAATAACATAAAGCAGCTTGCAAGCAGAGAAAGCAATGAGCCTGAGATCGTCACAGCAACATCCGAAAGTACCGCAGTATCTACCAAAACAACAACATCTCCCGCTGTAACTACTCATGCTGCTTCTTCTACGAACAAGAAAAAAACGACAACTGTATCAAGTACGCAAACTGCATCATCTGTAAAAACTGCCGTTGAAACTTCAGGGTCTGCACAGACAACGGCTATTGAAAGCGCAGATAACCATGAGCAGTCAGCCGAAACTGTAACTTCGGCTGGGATAAGTGAGATCAGGATCAATGCTCCCGATACAGAGACAGTGAAAAGCCAATTCAGTGAGATACAACTGGACAACGGTATCACCTACAAACTCCTTTATACTGATATAGACCGCTCAACAATAGGAACAGCTCAGAAGGAGGTAATCCTCACAAGCACCGACAGATCGGAGAATAAGCGCTATGTCTCGAATGCGGAAATATATGATGTATCTGTAGAAAGCTCTGAAGATCTTATCGCTGTGAAATACGGCGGCGGTGAAGAGGTACATCTGTATTCTCCCAATGAGACAGAAAGTCTGGATTGGATAAACTTTGCAATGCCTTATGGAGATTACTATTATCGTTCATGTGGAAAAAAACGGATCAGCGATGATAGGATTGGCGAATTTCTTGGAGATATAGAATTGAAGGCATTGAACTTATTTAAACTTGATGAAGAAGTATCTGTTTCAGGAAAAATATATAAGATAAAAAATATTTCTTCTGATTGTGCGTTGGCTGTGAAATATGAGACTGACGGAGAATATCATTTATTCAGCAACGTAAACTATATTCCCGAAACACTTGGTCAGATGATAAGTGATCTGGATCTGAAAAATGAAATGGAGATCGTCGCTGCATATATAGACGGGCAAGCTTATGCAATAGACAGTGAAAAGGTATGGGAATATCTTCTCTCAGAGGAAAATGCTCAAAGTTTTGAAAACGGCATTCATCCCAGTGATTATAGCGTAAGTGTAAATGTCCCGATACTTGGAAAAGTAAGAATAGTAATAAACATATATGCTGACGGACATATATCCACTAATATACCAACCGGTCGTGCGCCTTCTTTCGATATAGGCAAAGGAAACGTTGACAAATTCATTGAATATGTAAGACAGTACGGAGTTCCCATAGAACTGCCGCCGCATCCGTCTAATGCCAATGCTGATAATGGTCCTGAAGAATGATCAATGAAATTCGTACAATTCAGCAAAAGCCCCCGAAACTTATCGGGGGCTTACGCTATATTTGGAGTATGGAGAAGTGAATGTCATTGCTCAATCGGTCATACTAACTATAAGATTCCAGAATTCTTTTAAATCTGCCATATCCTCAGCGCTGACACAGCCTTTGTCCTGCATGATAACTTCACAGTTATCAGGATCATCGTATTTAATGTATGTAACAAGGCCTTCTTCGGGAACGATAGAGAGATAGCCTTTATCATTCTTATGTTTAAATGTCAGAACTGTTTTGCCGTTTTCGGCCCATGTATCGGGACACTGAAGCATTCGTATTAAATGTTTAAAGAAACTGGCAAAGTCTTCATCACTCACTTCTTCGCCAAATACATCTGAGTAGTACTTGGTGAAGCCTACTACAGTGTCGAGATAAGGTCGATAATTATAAACATTAGCGCCTAATTCGGCACGGTCGTATACACGAATATATCCGTTTTTAGCTTCGTCAGCCTTTATTTCCTCCAATTTTCTCAGATCGGGTGCGATAAGAACAGCTTTTTTCCAATCCATATTATTTGGATCGTTGGTGAGTCTTTCATAGCTTGTATCTCTTCTTGTATATACTATAAGTTTTGCATCATCAGAATTGCGTACATCAAGATATTCACTGCCTTCGTTATCGAACCAGTACTGCTGAGAAGCGGCATCCCGGAAATCAGGGTAAGGATACACCTTTGCCAGTTCTTCCTTGAACTCATCCTTTGTCTCACATCTTGCAGCTATCTGCTGTGCCTCCTCATAGGAAAGTCTCGGGGCGTCGGCAGGATATTCTCCAAGTGCAACTGCCGTTTCTCTCGGAATATGCCATGAATCATACTTCCATTTTGCTTGGATTTCTTTTTTGCGTCTTTCCTGTTCTGCCTGAGATAAAGTAGTGACTGTCGGAGTTTCAGCGGCTGCCTGAGTTGTCGGTTTTACTGTATCAGCGGCTTTATCCTGTTTTGCAGGATTTGCATTGCTTTTGACTGTGCTGCTTATTGCGGAGTTATTTTCCTTTTTCTGTAAAGCAGTGGTCTGACTTGTTTTCACGGTACTTGCTGTACCTTCTGCGGCTGACGTTAAAGAAGCTGCCGCTGCTTTTTTTGCATTTGCTTTGGTAGTAGTAACTACGGCATCGCTGTCAGTAGTCACAATAGATGTTACATTCGTAACCTCCAAGAATACTGATGATTCTTCGCCCCTTTCGGGAACAGGAGGTTTCACGTTGCGGAGTCCGAGGAATACTCCGCTCACTACAGCGATACAAGCTGCGGAAAGACCTGCTATTCTGAGCATCGTTCTTCTTTTATACTTTTCTGCGGTAAACATTTCAGTATATCCGCTTTTTTCATCTTTTTTTGCCATCATTTTCTGCACGCACCTTTCATACACTCTCTGACTTGTCGCCTCGTCAGACAATGTGTATTTTTCAGCTATTTTATCAATAGTGTCATTGTCGGTACAATGGAGAATGTCCTGCAATTTTCTGTTTTCGTTCATTTTAATCCTCCTTTACAGGATATCAATATCTGCCAGCATTGCTTTAAGCCGCTTTACAGCCCTGCTGCACCGACTTCTTACAGTTATCGGATTCATTTTCAGAACCCTTGCGATCTCAGTGGAATTTCTGTCAAACAAATACTTCTGAATGAGTATATCTGCATCGGGACTGCCCAATTCTTCGATCTTATCCAGAATCTGCCTTGCAAGTTCGGAGTTTGCGACATTTTCTTCCACATTGTCTGCGGAGGCAAGTTCATTGAAATTTTCGTCGTCTATCGACGTATGTCTTGCTGATTTCCGGCTTAGCAAACGGCTCATATAGATCGCTCTGCGCCGTGCGGATGTTCCGATATATGCTTTCAGCGTATCGCCGTGTTTTGTGTCATAACTGACCATCACGTCGCTCAGAACATCGCTGACACATTCTTCTATATCAAGCTGACTGCCATGATTGTGGAGAATATGGTAAACGATAGTATAAGTGTAATTATAGTATTTATCAAACAGCAGTTTAAAGCCGTTTTCAGGTGACAGTTCCATCTGAGATATGATCTCATCATCATTCATTGGCTTGCCTCCTTTCTGAAAGACTTCAGCGCTTTGTGCTTTCATTATATACATATAACGCATACCATGTAAGTGTTGCAGCTGATATGTTATTTTTATTTTTTAATTATCACCGTGACTGACTAAAAATATACCACAAAAATACGGCAAAAGCAATAGAAAACGCTTTTTTATGATGCATTATTCTTTATAGCACCAGAGTCCAGCATATCGGAATAATTATAGCCATTATTGTGAAAGGCGCAGCAAAAAGTTGTTTTCGCCCATTTTGGGCGAATTTATTTTTGTGCTTTTTACCTTGGATTTTTCTTGCTTATCAAGAAGTGGAGCAGTATGTCTTTATGTATTTTTCTAATTGTAACGGATTATTCTTTGTTAAGAAATGAAAAGTGTTCGTTGACTGTTCCGGTGATTAGCTGTATAATATATTTGTGAAAAAAATAAACCTGTATTCTTATTCAATCATTATATTGCTTGAAAAGAGGAGAAGATAAAATGGCATCAGATATTTCAATTGGCGAAAGAAAACTACTGTCATATATCAAGAATAGGGCTGGCTTACATATGGGCACCAAAAATCTTGTATATCTGGAACATTATATTCATGGGTATGATATGGCATTGTATTTTCATGGCATAAAAAAATCCAGTATAATACCTGAAGGAATGCAGGAATATGTTGAAAAGAAGTATGGCTTTTTAGATCGCACTGCGGCAAATTACTTTTCTATCATAATTAAGAATTCAACTGATGAAAAAGAAGCGTTTGATAATTTCTTTGACCTGCTTGACGATTATTTGACAAGTATTCAGTGTGAACCGCTTCCAAATTGGGATAACTCCGAAGAAAGTAAAAAACAGATTCTTGAACTATTATCACATAACAAACCAGAATAATATCTTTAGGCTGTGTGAGCATTCTCGCTCCGCAGCTTTTTTCGTTTTTCCAGTGCAAATTACACCGGGGAAAACTAAAATTCATTCCAAAGTTCGTGCGCAATGCGGCTGGACAAACTGCTCCGCCC
>ACOK01000062.1 GCA_000174895.1 Ruminococcus flavefaciens FD-1 | reverse complement strand
CGGGAGAAGTAACCTTTTGACGCAAACCGTTTCCTAAGAAACCGATGCAATCATATTGCCCATTGTTTTTTCTGCCAGTTGCAGTATAATCAATATAAAAGAACGAGAGTTACATATGGTATATCCAGAAGGCTCAGGGAAATCAGCGGTGCTGAAAGCCTTTGAAACAATGCAGCAGCAATCGAATTATTCATACGTTTCAAGGACTGCACTTTCATCTGCTGTGATCGTAGCAGAGCTTGTCGCATCTGTGGCGCTGTTTTCTGCATATTCCTGCCTCATCAAACAGAGATCAAACACTCTCCATACACCATCACCATCGAGGTCATAGGGTTTACCTTTCAGATCTTCCTCCGTAGGCTTAGCGAGAAGAAAGACCTGCAAATTACGGATATCCTGCAAGGTTTAATGTGTTACCTTCTTCCTGGCAAGTGCTTCAAAGTTGTTGGAATCCAGCCAGTTCTGCACGATCGTCCTGGCACTTTCGCCGTCATTCAGTGCTACGGAACCACACACGGAAAAGCCGCTCATCACATCTGCGCCCTCGCAGATGCCTTTGATCGTTGTGACGGTATTTGCCTGACCGCTGCCCTCATGGGTATTAAACGGGATCACAGTCTTGCCGTTCCAGTCATAGCTTTCGAGGAAGGTATACATCGCCATGGGCATATCGCCCCACCAGATCGGATAGCCCACGAGGATCACATCGTAAGTATCGAAATTTTCGATAGACGTTTTCAGTTCGGGACGTTCCTTGTTGGTGCGTTCCTCTGTGGCAACGGTGAGCATTTCATCGTATGCAGTCGGATATTCCTTAACAGTCTCTATGCGGAACAGCTCGCCGCCTGTCTCCTCAGCAAGGAGATCGGTGTTTCCTCGCTCCACAACGCCTACGTTGTAGTTTTCTCCTGCCCTTGAAAAGTATGTGATCAGCACGTTGTAATGATGTTCTGCCTCAGCCGTGACTGTGGGACTGCTGAATGTGACGGAAACAGCGGTCATCACACCGGCAAGCACTATAGAAATAAAGCGTTTCATAAAAATACCTCCGTTCTGATTTGCTACTTATATTGTAGCATACAGAGCGGAGGTAAGTCTAATTGAAATATTAAATAGCTGATAGAAAAATTAAATCGTCACACAGCAAGCGGATCGTCTTTGTATTTATCCTGAACCATTTTCACGAAATCCAGCACGAACTTTCGGCTCTCGGATTTGTGGGTATAAAGGGCGCAGGGCATTTTCTCCTGACAGTCAAAGGGTATCCACACGAACTCGCCCGTGTGATCGTTGAGGAATCCGGGCGACAGACAGATGCCACGCTCGGATGCCACATTCGTCAGCGTGGTGTTATGGTCGGGACTGTTGAAATAGCTGATATTACCTCCTGCGATGAGACGCTGCTGAACAGCTTTCAGCTCGGGCGGTGAGGTATTGCCAACCATTAACGTTCGCCCGGAAAGGTCGCTTTCACGGATAAGCCGCTTGCGTGAGAGCATATCATTTTTCTTGCAGATAAGATAGATGCCACTGTCAAAAAGGTGATGCTTTTTCACGTCATGGATACGCTTCATCTGATGTTCGAGGGAGAACGTCACGTCCATTTCACCTGCGAAAAATCGCTCTAAGTAGCACGAATAAATAAAGTACGGTGTCACGGAAATATCGGGATAGACCTTTGCAAATTCCATGATGATCTGCGGCAGATAAAAAAGCGCCGACCGCACGGGCATACAGATATTGATGTTGCCCTTGTACTTTGAACTGAAATTCTGTCCGTTTTCTATAGCCTTGTTCAGCTCTGTCAGCACGTTTCTGATCGTCACGATGAACTGCTCACCTGCGGGAGTGAGCGTTGCCCCCTTGCCGGAACGTGCGAATATCTCAAAGCCGATCTCGTCCTCCAAAAGGCGTATCTGGTAGGTCAGTGTGGGCTGGGAGATAAAGAGGTTTTCCGATGCACGGTTGAAATTCTGCGTCCGTGCAAGCTCGGCGGCATAGGTAAGCTGCTTTGTGGTCATGGTATCACCTCGGATTTATTATAGCATAGTCATTCTGTTTTGTAAAGGTATACTTAGCGATTTAATTTTTCTATCGGTCATTAAAGTTTTCTATTAGACTTACCACTATTCGTGTGATAAAATGGTATTAAAGAAATCTTGATGAGGTGATCTGTATGACAAATTTCAACCTGATCGATAACACAACAATTCCCGTAATAGGCTTCGGCGTATTCATGGTACCGAACAACGGTCCGACTGAGGAAGCCGTCTCAATTGCGCTGAAGGAGGGCTACCGCCTGATTGACACAGCGGCAGCTTATCAGAACGAGAGCGACGTGGGCAAGGCTGTGAAAAAGTCCGGTATTTCACGTGAGGAGATCTATGTGACATCGAAGCTCTGGCTTCAGGACTACGGCTATGAGGCAGCGAAAAAGACGATAGACTCTTCGCTTTCTAAGCTGGGGCTTGATTACATCGACTTGTATCTGCTCCACCAGCCCTATGGAGACACCGCAGGTGCTTGGAAAGCCCTTGAAGAAGCGGTCAGGGCAGGCAAGATACGTTCCATCGGAGTGAGCAACCACACGGTCAAATTCCTTGACAAGCTGCTGCCGAAAATGGAGATACTGCTCGCTGTCAATCAAATGGAATGCAACCCGTATTTCCAGCAAAAGGAGCTGCGAGAATATCTTGCAAAGTACAATATCCGCATGGAGGCGTGGTATCCGCTCGGCCACGCAAACAGGTAGCTTCTGACCGACAAGGTGCTTGTGGGGCTTGCAGAAAAGTACGGTAAATCGGTGGCGCAGATCATTCTTCGCTGGCACTATCAGGAGGGCATTATCGCACTGCCAAAGGCGACTTCTATTGAACATATCCGTGACAACATCAGCATTTTTGATTTTGCGCTGACTGATGAGGATATGACTGCGATCCGTGCGCTTGACAAGGGCAAAGGGACCCATGACCCCGACAATATGGCAAATGCGGTTACACTTGGAATGTATAAGATACACTGAGGTGAGAGTATGAAGTATCCCACAGTTGAATACGTGGAGTATTTCGTGTGCCGTGCAAAAGACACTTTTAAGGAGGTATTTTTATGGCTATGGTATTTGACAGAAACGAGAACAGAAAGGTTGCTGTACTGCTTGGTGCAGGCAGCATGGGAACGGCTATCCTGCGCCGTGTGTGTGCAGGAATGACACTGCTTTTCGGTGATATCAGCGAGAAGCGTCTTGACGAGGTAAAGCGTGAGTATCAGGGTTACGGCTATGCGGTGGAAACAATGGTAGTCGATGCCAACAGTAAAGAGAGTATTGAAGCCTTTGCCGCAAAAGCAGCTGAACTTGGCGAGGTGAAATACTATATTCACACAGCAGGACATTCGCCAAATCTGGCAAGCCCTGAGAAGATCATCGACCTTGATCTGATCGGCTCAAAATACGCACTCGATGCTTTCGGCAAGGTCATCGCAAGAGGCGGCGCAGGACTGCTGATCTCCAGTCAGACCGGCTATATGTTCCCGCCGCTTTCTGCTGAAGAGGAATATCAGATCTTGACCACTCCTGCGAATATGCTGAAAGACCTGCCCTGCCTGTCACCCGATCGTATCACCAATTCGGGAAAGGCTTACATCGTTTCCAAAAAAGCGAACCACTTGCAGGTGCAGTATGCAGCAGTCCATGAATGGGGCGAGCGTGGTGCGAGGATAAACACCATAAGCCCGGGAGTTATTGTAACACCACTTGCCTATGACGAGTTCAATGCAAACGGCGCAGGCTATCAGAGAATGATCGACGCAACACCGATGCGCCGTGTGGGTTCTCCCGATGAGATCGGTGCGGCAGGAGCGTTCCTATTAAGCGATGCCGCAAGCTATGTGACAGGCACAGACTTGCTTGTGGACGGCGGAACGATAGCTGCGCTGAAAAACAAAAAATTCAACCTTGGCAGATGAGAAGTTCACGATGAAGTCAGATATTCTATTACTCGCAGCAATGTTTGCCTGACCTCTTGCGAAAAAAATGACGAGCGATCAGCAATAAGTATGATCTCTGAAACTGCCACGATCGAAAGCGGTGATAATATGAAAAATTACAACTTTTCTGCACTCACAAATGTTGAGCTGATAAATACCGACCTCGGCTCTATGACCGATGAACAGCTTTCCGTTCTGTACGCACAGGCGAGATACTGTCAGGCTATGACCGATGCGGACATTGACACGTTGCGTGTGCTTGTCTCCGAGGATATGACCTACACCCACATGAGCGGTATGACACAGACCCGTGAGGAATACTTTGCAGACATCGCCGACGGCAGCCTGCGGTATTTCACGATCGGTATGGACAGCCCGAAAATCGAGGTCAGCGGCGATACAGCAAGTATCAAATATACCTCGGTGCTGAATGCCAATGCCTACGGTGCAAGAGGGACATACCGCATGAAAGGCACACATTACTACGAAAAGCGTGACGGTGAATGGATCGCCGTAAATTCGCCTGACCGATAAGGAGGAGTCATAATGAAAACAAGAAAGCTGAAAGACATAGAAGTTTCAGCAGTCGGCATGGGCTGCATGGCGTTTTCCCACGGCTACGGGAAGATACCGTCCGAGGAGTACAGCATTGAGGCAATACGGAACGCTTATCATCACGGCTGTAATTTCTTTGATACAGCGGAGGTTTATAGCCCGAATTTGTCAGGGATAGGACACAACGAGATGATCGTCGGCAAGGCGCTTGAAGATGTGCGTGATAATGTGGTCATTGCAACAAAGCTGATGCTGCATTCTGTGGGATTCCGCAGGAGCGTTTATGATGAAGTGCGCCGTCATCTGGAAGGCTCACTTGACCGCCTGCGGACGGATTATGTGGATATTTATTATCTGCACCGAATGGGCGGTGCGCCTGTGGAAAAGGTCGCAGAGGCTATGGGCAGACTCATTGATGACGGGCTTATCCGTGGATGGGGTCTTTCACAAGTGGACGTTGATGTGATAGACGCAGCACAGAGTGTCACTCCGCTGACGGCAATACAGAACATCTACTCAATGGTGGAGCGTGACAGCGAGCGCCGAATTATCCCATACTGCATGGAGCATAACATCGGCTTTGTGCCGTTTTCGCCTATCGCAAGCGGACTGCTTTCGGGAAAGATAACTGCAGAAACGCAGTTTGAACGCAACGATGATGTACGCAACTGGGTGCCGCAGTTATCCCGTCGGAATATCGAGGGCAATATGCCAATCGTGGAAATGCTCAAAGAATTTGCAGACAAGAAAAACGCCACACCTGCGCAGATCTCCCTTGCGTGGATGCTCCACAAATACCCAAATGTAGTGCCGATACCCGGCTCAAAAAACAAGGAGCGTATCATCGAGAATCTGAACGCTGCCGATGCGGAGCTTACAGACGAGGAATTCAAGGCGCTTGACGGCGAGCTGAACAAGCACAAGGTTTACGGACACCGTGGGCTTGGAGGATTTTAAAACAATATAAAAAATAGCAGAACAAAACGGCGATTCATTATTGAACCGCCGTTTATATTATCACTAAAATCCTAAACCGTCAAGCCAGTCACGAACGGACTGCTGTGTATCGGAGCTGAACTCCTGTGCCGTCTTACCTTGAATCGCCATACCGTCAAGCACCTGTGCATTCGGCATATAGCTTGCGATAGCAGAGTACGTTCCCGATTCACCGCTGCCTTCGTGGGTGTTGAACGGGATAACCACCTTGTCGGAGAAATCGTAGCTGTCCATAAAAGTGTACACCGCCATCGGCATATCGCCCCACCAGATCGGATAGCCGAGGAACACGATGTCATACTGCTCCATATTTTCTACACCGCCCTGTATTTCGGGACGGGCTTTGTCAGCAAGTTCCTGCTTTGCCACATCGCAGCAGTCATCATAATCGGCAGGATAGGGCGTGACTGTCTCGATATGAAAGCTGTCTGCACCGACTTCATTTGCGATATACTCTGCAACGATCTGTGTATTTCCTTTCTCTATCGTGCCGACGTTGTAATTCTCATCGGCACGGGAAAAGTACGCAACAAGGATATTATTGCCGTCAGACGCAGGCTCGTTTTCCGATGGTGCTGCATCTGTGACCGCTTCAGAAACAACTTCGCTTTCTGCGGAAGTATCCTCTGTTTTCTCATCAGTTGTTTCGGTATTGCTATCCTGCTTGTTCAGCTTTTCCTGCACTGCTGCCTTATCGCTGTCAGCAACACTTGAGGCAGAGGCAGGCTCAGACGCACCGCAGGCAGTCATGGTAATTGCCATGAACAGTGCAGATGTAATTACAGCTATCTTATGCTTCATACATAACACTCCTTAGTCTTTCATACGATCGGGATCAAGCATTTTGATGACCTTTGCCGGAACACCGCCGACAACCGCATAATCGGGAACGTCCTTTGTGACAACAACTCCTGCTGCAACAACAGCATATTTGCCAATGGTCACGCCCGGACAGATAGTACAGCCCATACCGAGCCAGGCATTTTTCCTGACAGTGACATTGCCGTAGGTGTAGGTAGTGTGGCGGTCGTACATATCGTGGTTTATCGTTGCTATTCTGAGTCCAGGTGCAGCCATAACGCCGTCCTCAAACTCGATACCGCCCGACGCAGAAAGAATCGCAGAGTGATTGATAAACACACCTTTGCCGAACTTCACACGGTTGCCGAAATCACAGGTGAACGGCGTGAGTATCCTTACATCATCGAGCTTGCGTCCGAAAAGCTCCTCAAGATAGCCTACATAGGACAGATCATCGGGAAGTACCGCATTTGCCTTAGCACAAAGCGTTCTTGCCCTCATCATTTCATCAACTGCTTCTTTGAAGTACGGCTCGGTCACTTTCGTCGGACCGCCTTTATCCATAAGCTCATATACATAACCGTTTTCGTATTCCATATCTTATCCTCCCGATTTTCAAAATTGATTTTTCAGAATTCCGATGAATTCATTTGTATGTTTCTTTGGGTTATCAGCTTTCATAAACGCACAATATCGCCTGACAATGGGCTTGCCGTTTCGCAGTAGTTTAATTGCTTTCGTGGTAGTCTGCACCGCATCACCGCTGCCCTCTATGGGCATAAAGCCCTTGCCCTGAATGACCTGCATCAGTGCATCGTCAATATATTCTGTGAAGTATATCTCGCTTGTAAATCCGAGGTCATTTGCATAAAAGCCCCGTTCTGTTTCCTGCTGTTCGGGGGAGGAGAGCAGTATCAGCGGCGTGTTTTTGAGGTCAGAAATTTCAACCTCGTCAAGCTGTGCAAGAGGCGAATTTGCAGATATTTCTATATAATACTCCCGAATGTCAAGCACGATGTTCACATACTCGTCCGAGAACGCTCTGCGCTGATCGTTCAGAACAATATCAAGTTCGCCTTTTCGCAGGAGCGCATACAATGCATCATGATTTCCGTGTGTGACCTCCACCGTCATATCAGGATACTGAACCGTAAATTCAGAAACAGCGCTGTTGAACTCCTTGCCGCTGTAACCTTTGAGTAGTCCGACTTTCAGCAGTTCGCCGTTATTGCCCGAAACCTTTTGCAGCTCACGGATCATGTTGTCATAATCCGCAACAAGCACAAGACTTTTCTTGTAGAAAAACTCGCCTGCGGAAGTCAGCGTAAAGCTGCGCTTTTTGCGCTCTAAAAGCGTCACACCAAGTTCTTCTTCAAGCGCCTTGATCTGCTGAGAAATCGCCGACTGGGAGATAAAATGCTCCTCTGCGGCGGCGGTAAAACTGTCAAGCCGCACCACCGACTGAAAATAGCGCATCTGTTTTAGCATCATATCACCTCAGTAGGTCGAGGCGCTTGCTAAAGCAAAGCGCCATCCGCCATTTTTCTTTACAAGCTGAAACCGAAGCTGTAACCGCCATGTATGTTTTCCGCCGCCGAAAACCGCCGCAGTAACACGGCTTCTGCCTACCAGTACAGCAGTATCACCCTTGACTTCCACCTGCATATCCTCATGTTCGGCAGAATAGTAATTCAGCGTGCCGTCCATGATCGAATTTATGTAGTCCTGCTTGCTCTGTCGCATTCCCGTCATGTGAACAAGCATAAAGCTGTCATCGTGGACACGTTCAAGCTCGGCTCTGTCCTTGTTCACCATAGCAGTGTACATCTCCTTGTAGAGCTGTATGATCTGTTCCTTATCGGTCATACGCTTTTCTTTGCCCACGCAGCTACCTTGCTCTCGGACTCGGCAGACTCAGCACCGTGAACAGAAAGCCCAGCCTTGACAATTGCACCCTTGCAGAGAGCTTTCAGGTCACGCTCGCTCGAACCCATACCGCTGCCCTCGTTGGTGCAGAACGGAATGATCGTCTTGCCCGTCAGATCATACTTTTCAAGAAGGGTAAACATACACATTGGCATCGTTCCCCACCAGTTGGGGTAGCCTACAAAGATAGTGTCATAGTCCTCGAAATTATCGGGATAAGCCTTGATCTCAGGGCGAGCCTTTGCACGAAGCTCCTGCTTTGCCTCCTCGATGCAGGTCATGTAACTCTCGGAATAGGGCTTGACGGTGTCCACCTCAAAGAGATCACCGCCCACTGCGTTCTGAATGAACTCGGCAACTCGCTCAGTGTTGCCCTTAGAAATTGTTTTCAGTCCGCCGTTCCAGTAGTTCTCGCCCTTGCGTGAATAGTAAACGATAAGTATGTTAGCCATAATGATTACCTCCGTGATTTATTTGGTAATTATAGTTTAGCACAGTTTTATAGATAAATCAATCTGGATTTCAACTAATTAAGATAAGTTTTTCTTATGTATCTTTCTAAAAAAACGATCAGCCTTGTGTGGAGACCGTTTTTTATATCCCCGTGCGCCATAAATCTTTTCTTATCGTGAAATAGTTATGGGGAATTTCGGATCGGACAAAATATACATATGCAGACATGAAAAGCTCTGCTTTGATCACAGGCAGCCTTTATTTTATCCTTAACATCAAATCGTGTGATGTACGTTCTTATTTCAGTGCACTGATCATCTCAGTGGTCAGCTTATCCACAGAAATACCGTGGCAGTGAACACTTATATCAGAATCGCCGTAAAAAGCTGCGATATTCTGTCAGTATCCGCCCACTGCAATGAGTGCCACCTTGCTGCCCTTACGTTCTATCTTGTTTTTCAGAACGGAGTAATCGGTATCGTCAGCGACACCTGTTTATCTCAGATTATCCACCACTCTGATAGCAACGGGATGCTGCTTCTGAGTTGTCGCATAACGGAACATCTGCACGATTTCCTCATTACTTGCAGGTGCAAGGTAAATGAGGTTCGGGATATGTGCAAACATCTGTAATCCTGAATATCTCTCCTCAACATAGGCAGGGGAGAGCGTTGTAAATCCGACCAGCTTTAAATTTGCGCCGTCCATACCTGAAAGAGAGGGGAGCAACACCGAGAACATTCACGCGAAACGTTTGATCTTCAGTGTTGTTTTATCGCTGAAGATATAGGTCAGCCACCTCGGAAATGATGATAGCAAGTCCATGACAGTAGGGGATGTAGGAGGCGGTAATTGTCATATGTTTGCTGCGGATGGTGATCACATTGACTTTTTTGACTCTCTGATGTATAATAATTACAGAAAATCCATGTCAGAATGTGAGCTGAAATACTATGAAAACGATGCGTGAAGAAGTGTTCGGATATATCCAAAAGAAGTACAAAGCAAAACCGGAATATCTGTGGTCGAGATTTCCTGAATATGCAGTCTTTCGCCACGATGATAATCAGAAATGGTTCGGGCTTGTGATGAACATATCATATGACAAGATAAACAGGGATAAAAGCGGTATGGTGGACATACTGAACGTTAAGCTCGATGATATTCTCCTGCGTGACTTATTGATACAGCAGGACGGCTACTATGTCGGCTACCATATCAGCCGTGGAAACTGGATCTCAATCGTCCTTGACAGCACAGTTCCGCTTGATGCGATCACACATCTGATAGATGTGAGCTATAACGTGACAGCTTCTAAAAAGACGAAGCAAAAAATCAGACCGCCAAAGGAGTGGCTGATACCCTCAAATCCGAAATACTATGACATCGTTCATGCCTTCGATAACGCTGATGTTATCGACTGGAAGCAAGGCGCAGGAATCAAGAAAAATGATACTGTTTTTCTGTATGTCGGCGCACCTGTGTCGGCTATTCTTTATAAGTGCAAGGTCACTGATGTGGATATTCCATATGATTATCATTCATCTGAACTTACGATCACCAAGCTGATGAAGATCAAACTGATAAAGAGATACAAGCCTGAGCAGTTTACATTTGAACGGTTAAAATCAGAATATGGCATTTTTGCAGTCAGAGGTCCGAGAGGAGTTCCGAATAGTCTGAGTGCTGCACTGAAAGGAAAATAATATGCACGATATCTGGAATCCCTGGCACGGCTGTGTCAAAAAAAGCGAGGGCTGTGACCATTGCTATATGTATTTTCTTGACAAGATGAGAGATCAGGACGGCTCGAATATATATCGGACTAAGGCAGGCTTCAACTACCCGATACAGAAAGACCGCAAGGGAAATTACAAGATAAAAAGCGGAGAGCAGATAAGAGTTTGTATGACCTCAGATTTCTTTCTTGCCGAGGCAGATGAGTGGCGTGATGAAGCGTGGGAGCTGATGAAGATCCGCAGCGATGTGATATTCTTTCTGCTGACAAAACGTCCCGAACGTGTGGCAGAGCATCTTCCAAAAGACTGGGGCGACGGCTGGGATAACATCTTCTTTAATGTGACAGCCGAAAACCAGCGGCGTGCGGACGAACGTATCTCCATACTGCTTGAACTTCCTTTCAAGCACAAGGGCGTGATGTGCGCTCCCTTCATCGGTCAGGTCAGTATAAGAAAATATCTTGAGACCGGGCAGATAGAGCAAGTTCTCTGCGACGGTGAGAATTATGACGGTGCAAGACCCTGCCATTATGATTGGGTGAAGCTCCTGCGGCAGGAATGCGTGGATAATAATGTGACCTTTGTATTCTGTGGAACAGGACGGCGCTTTGTCAAGGACGGAAAACTCTACAAGCTGGAGGGGAATATCCAGTCGCAGCAGGCAAGAAAGTCGGGAATGAGCTTTCGGGGAAAACCGATACATTTTGACTTGTATGACAGCCTTGGATACCCTGTCAGAGATGAGGACAGATACAAGCCTTTATTCAGAGAACGCTGTAAGACCTGCGGTATGCAGATGTGCTGTAATGGATGCAGTAACTGCGGAAAGTGCGAATAATAACAGTCTAACGGCAGGCTTCAACATCTTTACATTCCTTGCCAACTGGATAAAGCTCTTCTGCTTAAGGCAACACCGCACAAAGCCCGTCTGACGGCTTTGCACTGAATCTGCGGACATATTTTCCGTTCGCATTCTTCTCTCAGCTTTTCTTTATCCGGCCGCTGATCAGAACGTGCTTCAAAGCTATATTCAGAAAAAAAGACGAAACAGATCAGGCTGTAAAGACGTAATATTTGTGCAAAATTTCCTTTGCATTTTCTTTTGGAAAGTGCTATAATTATATCAGAGAACGTGTAGCAGTTACTGCGTAAGTCCAGTTACTTGCTTCACGTTCTATTTTTTTATGAGGTGATACTTATGTATAGCACAGGTGATATTGTAATGTACGGCTCATTCGGTATATGTAAGGTTACAGCGATAGAAAAGCGTGATCTTACAGGAGAAGAACAGGAATATTACATTCTTAAACATATAAACTCTGAGAAAAACATCTTCTATGTGCCAATCAATAACGTCACGGCTCTCAGCAAGATGCACCCGATATGCTCAAAGGCCGAGGTCGATGAGCTGATCTCCCACATGGACTCCGAGGAACTTATATGGATAGACAACGACATCAAGCGTAAGGAAGAATACAGCCGCATCATTAAAGATGCCGACATACATGAGATCATACGACTTATCAAAACGCTGTACCTTCGCCGTAAAGAGCTTGCTGTAAGCGGAAAGAAGCTCCGCTCCACAGACGAGAACTATCTAAGCCTTGCTGAAAATATGCTCTTTGAGGAGTTTGCCTACGCTCTTGATATCGACAAAAGCGAAGTTGTTGAATATATCGAAAAGCATATCGCCTGAGATTTGTGAAAAACACAATTTGAAAAATCACTGAAAATTTGATATAATCAGTACATAACGAGTAGCGATCCTGCACAAGTCCGGTTATTGCTGCTCGTTTTATTTTTTAGAGCCTGTTGGCAGACTGATGAAAAAATACGCCGTACCGTGTATCTGATATTCAGCGATGGATTGCTCCTGAGCGTTTTTTATATTATCTTAGACGGTAACTTGTCGCGATCTTGGTCGGGCGAGCTTGGCTGCCAGCTTTCCTTTTCTAAGTGTTAAGGCAACACCGCACAGAGCTTGTGCTGAAGATGCGCAGACAAATTTTTTGTCAGATTGTATAGAAATTCCGCAGGCATACTTACGTATGTCAAGGAATTACTGTGCAAGATGACGGAAAATATGTACCCCAAGGGCACTTCCTTCGGGCGCCACAGATTCAGTGCAAAGCCGTCAGGTAGGCTTTGTGCGGTGTTGCCTTAACATTATTACCTCTGTTTATCCGTTCATTTTTCTTGCGAATTTCCTTGACACCGACCTCGGAACGAGCCGTGAGCCGATGTTCATAGCCTTTGTAAATGCGCCGTGATAGCTTACCGCTTGCCCACGCATCATAGCGATATATCCTGCTTTTGCGACTTTCTCTGCACTTGCAGCGTGGCGGAACATATTTGAGTCTTTTTCCATATCCGCCGCCTTGTCAAAGCCTGTTGCAGTCGGTCCGGGGCAGAACGCTGTTACTGTCACGCCCGTTCCCTTGACCTCCTCTGCCAGAGAGCCGTGTACGATAATACAACAGCGGAAAGGGAGCATCAAGTAAAATGCTGAGACCAGAAGTGTTGATTGTGTGTGAAGCGGGATTCTGTATTTTGGGTCACGATCTGTAAACCCAAAGGTTAAAGCCATATAACCAATCGAAACTTCTCAAAGCCTTCTTTTCATGGTATAATACACACAAGGAACATGAATCGGAGGTGTTATCATGGCAGAAAAGGCAAAAAAGAAACTGACGGTCAAGGGACTTCTGAAAGCGCTTCTTGTTGTCCTGCTGATACTTGTCATCCTATCGCTTATCATCATTTTGGGCCGTAAGAGCAACAAGAAGGACAATGCGATTATCAGAGGCGAAAGTGAAACGAAGTCGCTTGTGGTATATTTCTCTCAGGCAGATGTAGTCGATCTCGACAAGACCGATGCTGTTTCATCGGTAAGTATGAGAACGGATAACAGCGGCAATGTGTACGGCAACACAGAGTACGTTGCAAGACTGTTCCGGCAGGCAACGGGTGCAGACCTATACAGCATCCAGACAAGCAGGCTCTATTACGAGAGCTATCCGCTGACGGCTTATCGTGCGTTCTGGGAGGAACTGTTTAACACCCGTCCGAAGCTGATCGGACTTCCCGATGACCTCGATCAGTACGACACGATCTATGTGGGATTTCCCGTATGGTGGTTCAATGCCCCGATGCCGATCGGTTCTTTCTTTGAGGAATACGATGTCAGCGGAAAGACCATTGTTCCATTCTGCACAAATCAGGGCAGCGGCGTGGATTCGGGCTATGAGCTTCTGAAGGACGAATGTGACGGTGCAACGGTCGAAGAGGGTTTCAACGGAAACAACACCGATTTGAATGAAGTAACGAACTGGCTGAAAGGTCAGGGATATATCAATGACTAATGGGAGGTCTACTATGGAATATGTACAGCTCAACAACGGGATCAAAATGCCTATGCTCGGCTACGGCGTTTATCAGGTGACAAAGGACGAGTGCGAGAGGTGTGTGACCGATGCACTTTCGGTGGGCTATCGCCTGATCGACACAGCGCAGAGCTATTTTCACGAGGAAGAAAGTCGGGGCAGCGATTACAAAGTCGGGTATTCCCCGTGAGGATATTTTCCTCCCCACAAAGGTATGGGTTGGAGCATTACGGCTATGAGGAATGCAAGAAGTCGGTCTACACCTCCCTCGAAAAGCTGAAAACCGACTATCTCAACCTGATGCTCCTGCACCAGCCATTTAGTGATTATTACGGTGCATACCGTGCATTGGAAGAGCTTTACAATGAGGGCGTTCTCCGTGCGATAGGCGTGTCCAACTTTTATCCAGACAGACTGGTAGACATCGCCAGTTTTGCGAACATCGTGCCAATGGTAAATCAGGTGGAAACTCACGTTCTCAATCAGCAGAAGATCGCCAAGGAGTACATGGACAAGTACGGTGTACAGTGTGAGGCGTGGGCACCCTTTGGCGAAGGCAGAGGCGGTCTGTTTGAGAATGAAACGCTCATAAATATCGGCAAAAAATACGGCAAGACCGCTGCTCAGGTCATGCTCCGCTGGAATATCCAGCGAGGTGTCGTGGTACTGCCGAAGTCCACACACAGAGATCGTATGATACAGAATATCGACGTTTTCGATTTTGTACTGTCCGATGCGGATATGACAGCGATCGCCGCTCTCGACACGGCGACAAGCGCATTCTTCTCCCATTACGATCCTGCAATGGTGGAGTGGTTCGTGAAGATGGTCGAGGAACGTAAGAAGAACAACCGCAGCGAAAAGGAAACAAAGAACTGGTGATCGAAAAAAGCAAGTGTGAACCTTTGGGTTTATGCTTGCTTTTTCTGTTTTTGAGTGATATAATAGAAATAGAGCCAGAAGGTACTGGTATAAATCGGAATTTAGCATATGGAGTGAATTACTTTGGTTATAAATAACACACCAAGATATAATGAAATTTGGGACTTTGTCTATAATAAACTGGGATTTTCTCCTTCATGTAAATATAGAGGACATTCATTTAATGTTCCTCTGCCTTTTAAGATTGATGATAATTATTCGGTATATTCTATTGAGAATATGTCAAATGACCAGTGCGATTTTCTTGAAGATACGATAAGGGAGATATTCATTAACACTACAAAGGTGGGACGAAAAATATTTGCTCTTGATTGGCAACATTCTTCTTTTTTATACGATCCAAGAAACATTTCTGAACAAAAGAGTTGCAGAGTAAACGATGAGAGGTACACAGACGGTGGATATTACGCTTTTTTTCCTGCATTTTATCCAGACGGTGATTACTACTTTTTTATTGAAGAAAAATTTGAGTTTGGTTATTTAGGACACCCGTGGAGGCAGGAAATATGGATTTTTGGCTGTGATTTAATGAA
>ACOK01000063.1 GCA_000174895.1 Ruminococcus flavefaciens FD-1 | reverse complement strand
TCAATTAGGCCCACCGCATAAACTGCCATATGGGTATCACAGCTATGAACATCGCTTTTTGCTATATATACATAGCGTCCATTGCAGTTATATATTCAAGAGTAGGGACGAAAGTACCTTTGTGACGGTCCCCACGGTAAACCTCGTGGCCGTTTTTATAGGCGATCACCTGCGACATGGGAAATGGTATCCATATGCTGTCGTCAAGCGGTTTTGTCGAAAACAGCAAGCCATTATCGAGGCGTTTGTAGCAAAGGGTATTTTTCAGATTTTTGTGGACGTAAATAAGATCACCGTCATAAATTATCAGGTTCAGCTTGTTCCTGGGAGCATTTTCCACGATGAAATTATTGATTATCTCGAATCTTTCACGCTCGTTCGGAATTGATTTGGAGATGTTTTCATTCATATGATCAAGCAGCGAAAGAAAGAATCTTTCGGAGTCGGTATCGCCTGACTGAACAGCTGCATAACGGTGATTGTGTTTTCCGTTGAAAATAGTGCCGTTGTGGATGAGAGTCCATTCTCTGCCCGAGATATCGGAGCCTGTGAATGGATGGCAGTTGCTTTTGTTTACTGAACCGACTGTGGCGAATCTGATATGTGCGAGTAGATTTTTCTGCGGAAAAAGACTATCGATCATATCGCTGAGAAAACTGCTTTTCTCGGCACTTACGGGCTCTTTCAGAATTATTCGGCCTCCGTTTTCGTACATCATTCCCCACCCGTGAGGATTGTCTTTACTGTGCGAAAAAAAGGTGCGAAGATAGTCGGATATATCCGTATTTTTTTCAGAAGTGAAGCCGAGAAGCTCGCACATTTATATCACCGCCTTATTCACTGATGTTATTGACAATGCTGTTACAGACCTTGCGTCCATTTAGTTTCTGCTTCTGAAATGACAGGATTTCGGAAGCACTTTCATTTTCTGCGAAATATTCATACATATTATCTATAATGTGCTCGCCACGTTCAAGCAGCTTGATATCAGGTTCAAGGAGAGCAGCATTTTTATGCTTTGCCACCGCCTTTTCCTGAAGCTCGGGAGTGAAATCAAAATCCGGCAGAGAGAGCAGATAAAGAATGAGCAGATGAGCAAATTCCAGATTGCGGATATCTATTCCAAGCGGGGCAGACGGATCAAGATCAAACATTCTCAGTTCAATATGATCGACTCCGTTTGATGCGAGATTTTCAAGTGAATTGACACCCTTCGGCTTCAGACGTATCGGCAGATAAAGCTCACTTGCTGAATAAAGAGAACCTGTGACGATATGCTTTTTTATGCTGCCTGTAAATGACCGCAGACTGCGGTGATCGAGGATCGGAAGGAATTTATTCCAGTAGCCTCTGCTGCTGTTACGCAGTGACGAATATTCGCTCATGATAATTCCGCTTTTGCCGTCCTTGTCAAGTGAAGCGTCGTAATACGGGCTTGCAGCTGTGAGAAGCACCAGCAGCCAGCTGTGTGCCATAAGCTGTTTGTAAAGTCGCAGATAAAGGCTGTCACGGAAACTGTGAAAGTCCTGTCCGTCGGTATTAAGCTCACGGATGAACTCCTCGTCAAATGAAAAGTTGAAATGGATCCCCGAGAACAGCATAAGTTTTTTTCCGTATTTTTGTTCGAGGACCTCACGGTAGGCACGTTTTGATGAGTGATCGCCTGTAAAATCTGCGATGGGGATATCGGCCTCGCTGTCAAAATGAGGGGGATTGCTGTAAAGCCAGATACTCTCGTTATTGTCATCGAGGATCTTTCTTGCCTTTGCATCAAGTTCAGCCAGCGATGCGACAGCTTCTTTGATACTGCTGCACACGGGAGTTACAAGCTCAATCTGATTTTCGCAGAAATCACGGGTTATATGTTCATCGTTTCCGAAAGGATGCGGAGTGTCTGCAAGCTTTCCATGACTGTCAACACGCAGAGTTTCACGTTCGAGACCGAATTTTCCTGAATAATAGTATTTGCTTGTGGTCATGTATATCACCTCAGATAGCGGCGTTTTGCCGATGTAGTTTGTATAGTTGATGTTGCCGCGCAGCTGTCAATGATCATTATTGCCTACTTGTATACTATGATTTAATTATACTATATTAAACATACTTTGTCAATAGGATATGTCTGAATGATGTATTCTCGATTTCTTTTGCTTGTTATAGGATTTATCTATAACAGGCGTTTCTGCGATCTGGTTTCGAATCTGCCGGTCAATGGTATACTTATGAGAAAGAAGATACCACCTGCTGAGATGCTGAAAATAGTAAATAAGCTGCTGATACAAAAATAGTCACAGTTTAGCCTGTGACTATTTTTGCATATATTCATCTGACAGGGCAATATCCTGCAAGTTCTATCATTTCCTGACCCTCATCAGAGAGTAAGAATTCCTTTATTTCTTCTGCTTTCTGTGAACCTCCCCTGAGAGTTACGGCATAATAGGCCGAGGTGAGGGGATAGCTTCCGTCGAGAAGATTCTCGTTATCAGGCGAAATTCCATCAATATTGATGACCTTGATATCATCGTTTTTATAGAGATTGTTCAGGTAATAATTGAAAGAATAGCCTATGCTCTGCGTACCATTCTTATAAGACGCAACTAATTCTATCAGACCTCCCATTCCTTCGACCATCGTTGTTTTGGTATCAGGATGGATGTATACGGGCGTTCCCTGCATTACCATATTTTCAAAAGCAGTCTGGCTTCCGGAATTCCTGTCACGTGTATACGGGATAATTTCCTCATCGAGACCGCCGACCTCTGACCAGTTGGTTATAACACCGCTGTAGATATCACGTATCTGATCGAGAGTCAGACTTTCAACGGGATTATCCTTGTGAGTGATGAATACAAATCCGTCAAGGGCAATAGGATCAACTTCAAGCTGAACATTGTTTTCGGCTGCCATTTCCAGTTCGTCGTCGGAAGGTTCGGTAACTAAAATAATACCCTTGTTGTGCTTTTTTAGAATGAGGTTTTCATAGGCAGTGCCTGTTGTATTATGACGGAAATAACAACCGATCTTACTGTCATCCTGAACATCGCAGAACTGTCTGATAAGCTCGGCGGTTATCGGGATAGTTGCAGTTGAACCATCGATATCTCGCAGGTCATATTTTGAGAATCTGTCGGTGTTGCTGACTATCTGATACCAGTTGTCAGGTCTTGCCGTACTGCTGTTGGTATTGCTTGAATATGTTCCGCTGATATATGACGGCTCAACGTTGAATATTTTTTCGGTTTGAGTCAGACGGATACCCTTATTGAGTTCCTCAAGCTTCTTATTTACGTCTTCCCCTGTGTATTCATTGCCCTTGTAGAGGAGTTTGACTGAGTACTTTACTTTATCGCCGAACCACAGATCATTCATGCCAAGGCCTTCTGCAAGGGATACTGAATATTCCAGACGCATTTTGGGAGAATCAAGTTTATTGTTCAATTCTGCTTTCGGAGAATCATTGTAGATCCAGTAGTTATATCCGTTAAAACTGAAAGTCGGAGTATAACCGTCGAAAGGATCTATGTTTTCTATTTCCTTCGGTGGATCATCTTCGATATGTATTTTTGTCTTCATTGTTGTACGAGTCAGCCTGACACCATAATTAATTGCAAGGTACTCCGCTAAATAGGATTCTTTAACATTACTTAAAGAATCGTTTGTATAAATAGAATCGTCAATGAACAGATGGTATGTTACCGTATCACCTTCTTTGAGTTCTTCATTGAGTGGCTCACGAATAATCGATATGCTGCATCCTTTATTATTGAGTTTCTCTAAGCCTTTGACCGTAGAATCCTCCAGAAACTGATATTGATTATCGTCGGAATTATTGATGAATTCAGGTTTGCTGAATTCATAAGGTGATTTTTCTGTGATATCGCCGTCTGAATTATGAGCGAATACGAAATCTGCGCCTTCAAAGGGATCAATTTCGACCAGTTCTTGTGTGGTCGGTTCGGTTGCGGCTTCTTCAGTAGTTGTGACCTGAGTGTCATCGGATGAGGTATTTGCTGTTTTAGCGGAACATCCCGACAGTGATGAAAATGTCAGCAGAAAAGCCGACAGTAAAAGTATTGTTTTTTTCATGATTAAATCCTCCATATATAAGCAAATCCATGAATTGTTCATTGATTTGCTGCTATTATAGCATATATTTAATATAATGTCAATATAAAAATATATTATAACTCTCTGCTGTGCAGGATACAGGTCAACAGCGTTTACTTTTAAATAAATAATAAAAAACCGCCGAAGGCGGCATTCCGGGGTCAAGGGGGATGTTATCTCCCTTGCAGGGGGTGAATGAGGGGGACAGCGTCCCCCTGACAAAGTAGTAAAGCAAGAGTAGCGATGCTTTACGGATGGTTTGCAAGAATTATGAATCGCTCCAAAAAGTAAATGCTGTTGCCTTACTATTGGGAATTTGACGGCGATACGGAAGATCTGCTTGAAGAAATTTTCAATGAGGAATACGAGTTCGTCTATTGGTACGATAATCAGTCCCGTTGGGAGGAGCTTTCCCCATACAACTATTGGGGCGGCGGTAATGCTTCATCGGGAACATATTACAGGGCTGAGAAAGATGCTTATATCTATGACGGGCAGCCGTACAGATACCGCTTCAAGCCGATTGCAATCACATCGGAGCTTTCGCAGTATGAGGACGATGACGGCTATCTCTGCATTACAGACGGCTACCGTGTGCTTGATGCACAGAACGATTACAAGGAAACAGGATTCTTTATCATGGATCACCGCTGGTATTCCGGCACAAGTGAACCGTTCTACTACATAGATAATGCTACAAATACATTCTTCTTCATGCACGGCGGAGAACGTCACGACCGCAGTTTTTGGGGTTGGGACGGCACAGATGCTTGGTTCTTGGTATCTCCGACAGATACCCATATTTGGAACAGCGGTCTGAACGATGTGTGTATGTACGGCTACTATGAGAAATACAAGTGGAAAACGGAGTGCAAGCTCTACTACAATGTCAAGCAGCTCAAGACCTTTGATGAGGTCATTGCTGATAAACTCAGCAGTATGTCCCATTCAGATGAACGCTTGCAGTATTACGCTTTACTGGTCGGCGCAGAGGATTCCGCAACGATGTACGGTAATCATCAGACCTTGCACAATCTTCTTCCGGGTGCTACGATCCGTGATTACTCGCTGAAACGAGAGTTCGGCTATGAAATGACGGGTTGGAACACCGACAGTGACGGTCTGTATCAGGGTATCAAGGTGTACTGCACCAATGGCGATAGGCTCAAAGCTCCGTTTAAGGGCAAGATCACCGATGTGAATACCGATGATAACAAGATCACCATTCGTAAGGACGATGTGGAGTATTGGTATGATGGTACGGGCGGAACTGAGCGTGATACGGAAGTCACCATTGCAAATGCTGTGCTGTTAAGCGGTTTTTCCGAGGGTGATACGGTCAATGACGGACAGGAGTTCGCAAAAACAACAGCAGGAAATGTGAATTTCCACATTTATATAGATACGGACGGCTACGGTTGGGACTACATTGATCCCCGACTTGTGCTGTATTAACGGAGGGACTATGGAGCGAATAGACAAGAAAATCGCTGAAAATCACCAGCGACAGGACTTCCTGCGAAAGCGAATCCAATCCGATAAGGAGGAACTTGCAAAACTGGAGTCCGAAGCGAGGGTGCTTGAACACTCTCAGCTCGCCGTAGTTTTTAGCTGTGAGATCAAGGACGTAAACAGTCTTGTGACAAAGGAGCATGACACACTTATGCGCCTTCGTTCACAGGGCATTACGGACGATATGCTTGAAGCGCTTGCAAACGGCGAAATATCAATCAATACAAATTCCGAGGAGGATACAAATGAAAGCAAGATTTTTTAGTGCTATGCTTGCAGCTTTCATGCTTGCAACAGCAAGTGTAGGCGGTATTACCGCTTCTGCCGCTGAGAGGGCTTCTGCCGGAGAGGATACAGCGGAGACTACTGCGGTCGATGAGGACAGCTCGGCAGATACTACCGAAACCACCGCAGATACAGCAGAAAGCTCCGATACTGAGGAGACTTCTTCTGTTTCTGATGATAACACCGACGATATGGAGAAGTTCCGTGAGGTCATGAGCGACCTTGCCGAAGCAGGAACAACAGAGGTCGCACCCGACTATTACGGCGATTCCTATTACGATACGGACGGAAATGCAACGCTCATCAAGTCCGAAAGAATTGTCTACAATTCCGAGGAGATGCAGTTTATCGCCGTAACCACAAAGGACGGTCATGTGTTCTATGTGCTTATCAACTATTCTGCGGAAAATGCCGAAGACCAGGTATTTTTCCTGAACAATGTAAGGAACACTTATGGACACTATAAATTGTTGGAATAAACCGCCCTCACTCACGCAAGGGCGTTATGCTTGTCAGCAAGCTCCTTATCAAGGAACTTGTAATAGATATGGATTTTTCGGGGCTTTGAACGATCACCCGTGTTCTTGTCAACGGTCACATAGCCGATCAAATCAAGGCACATTTCTCTTGTAAGCTCCGTAGCTCCTGCATACTTATGCAGACGGCTCATGAACTCGTCCACATCTGCTTCGTCCTGCTTGTCAGCCTTTTCACGCTCCAAGATCACTTCGTACTCCGCAGAGAGCGACTTCTTTTCGGTGCTGTACTTTTCAAGCAGATTGATACAAACATCTTCGGGAACACGACCGAGGACTTTATCCTCATAGATACCCTGAATCAGCTTGTCAAGCTCATCAAGTCTTCTCTTGACCTCAGCTTCACGCTTCTTTTCCTCAGCGGAACGGCTTTCGTGCTGTCTGGACTTGTATGCCATAAACCTTGCCTTTGCATCTGCTTCACGCAGTACCATACGGCTTTTCGCCTGAATATCGGCAAGCACCGTGGCTTCAATAAGATACTGTTTGATGAAGTGCGTAGAACACACATCACCGCCACAGCGACTATGCAGACCACAGGTGTAGGCAGGCTTACAGCCCTTGCCACCGTTATGCTGCCGCATCTTTGAACCGCAGGAATCGCAGTAAAGGAAACCTGAAAGCGGAGCAGTAACACCCTTATGGTCACGCTTGCCCTGGCTCACCGATCTGTCGATCTCACGGCACTTATCCCACAGCTCCTGCGTGATGATAGGTTCGTGGTTGTTTTCGACCACCGCCCAATCCTCCGGGCGTTTCTGAATTGTCTTGTGGTTCTTGTAGCTCACCGAAGTGGTACGCAGTTGAGCGAGCTTGCCGAGGTAGATCGGATTTTTCAGAATACGTTGAACATTGATATTGCCCCACAGGTGCGAGGTGTTATGGGGATTCGGCTTGCCAAGTCGCTGATACTGATAATCAGACGGCGTGGGGATATGCTCTGCATTGAGAATATCAGCTATTCTTTTGGGGTTGAAGCCCTTTGCCCTCATCTCAAAGATACGGCGGACAATAGCGGCGGCATACGGATCAATGATCGGAGTATTAAAGCCATCATCGCTTTTGAAATAGCCGTATGCACAATAGGTGCATTTATACTTGCCCGACCTTGCGTTGCTCTCAAACACAGCACGGAGCTTCTTTGAAGTGTTGGCAGCGTACCACTCGTTAAAAACATTCATGATTGGGAGCATATCCATTGAAGCACTGTCGCTGTTAAGCGTATCAATGTTGTCGGTCAGTGCAATGAAACGGATATTGTACATCGGGAACAGGTAATCTACATACTGTCCGACCTGGATATAGTTTCTTCCGAAACGGCTCATATCCTTGCAGATGATAAGATTTATCCTGCCTGCCTTTGCATGAAAAGGACGGCTTTACCGCAGTTTCCACAAGTGCTGACGGCAAGACAGAAACGGTAGAGGTCATTTATGAGTTCCCGTATGAGGACGGGTGGACAGGCTGTTTTGCAGGAGAAAGAGCCTCCGGACTTCGAGTTAGTCCTGCATCTGATGCGATATATGGCTCTATTGTTGATCCTATCACCGATACCGGAATCCGCCGTGATAAATACGGTGACTACTGTGCAGCTTTAGGGTTGTTTTACGGCTTGGACGGTGACAGATATTTAGTGGAGCTTGAAAACGGCACACAGTTTACCGTCAAGCAATGCGACAGCAAGGGCTATGCCGATGATGGCGAGGGCAAGTTTCACAACTTCGGCGACAGCGGTAAGTGCATCGTGGAATTTATCTACGATGATTACAACTTACCGTCCTGCGTAGCTTTCTCAGGCTCTTGGGGTTATTACAACTGGAACGGTCTTGACCTCGGAGCAAACATCAAGTCAATCAAGAAGATCAACTACGGTGAAACCGTAGACTACTAAATTTGGAGGTTTCTATTATGAACGTAAAGAAGATCATCAAGGGTATCATGGGACTCAGTGCTGTGGCAGGCATTGCTTATCTTTCCTATAAGGTCGGTGAGAGCAACGGCGAGGTCAACGAGCGTTTCCGTGAGAAGTACGGTGACAAGGATGATGAGGACATAGAAGTCGAGGAGGACGATGATTACAGGTTCTACGATAATATGGACGAGCCTGACGATGAGTGCCTTGCACCTAAGAAGCAGAATATGCCCACTTTTTCTGTGAGTATGCATAACTTCGCTTCACTTGATTCCGTTCATGTTGACGGCATCTCGGATAAAGATATGGATATGCTTGTCTATCATATCTCGCTTGACAAGTACACCTCTAACAAGCAGATCCGTGAGTGGCTTGAGGTTGACAGGAACACCGCTTCAAAGGTGATCGCAGCTCTCCGCAAGGCAGGATATGTCGGTGATGAGCATTCCAACTACATCATTCCAGTATATATCACAACTGAGGTTTATTTCAGACTCAGAGGTGATCTGCATTGAGTATCCTGATTATCGGTGAAAAGCCGAGTGTTTCAAGAGCCATATCTGCCGTGGTCGGTGCTTCTTCCACAAAGAAAGGCTACACCGAGGGAAACGGCTATATCGTTTCTTGGTGTGTCGGTCATTTGGTAGGATTGAAGTTCCCGAACGATTACGGCAACGGCTGGGACCGGAAGTGGAGCTTTTCACAGCTCCCTATGATTCCCGAAAACTGGCAGTTTCAGGTTACGGACAGCACAAAGGCTCAGTATAATCTCCTGAAAAGCCTTATGAACAGAGACGATATTTCCGAGATCATCTGTGCAACGGACGCTGACCGTGAGGGAGAATGTATCTTCCGCTATGTCTATAACATGGCTCGTTGTCGCAAACCTGTGAAGCGTTTATGGGTATCAAGCCTTGAAGAGTCTGCTATCCGCAAGGCTCTCACAACGATGAAGCCTATGTCTGCATACGATAACCTGTTCAATGCAGGCTATGCCAGGGCAAAAGCTGACTGGCTTGTGGGTATGAACGGCTCTCGTCTGTTTTCCGTTCGCTATGGCGGTAAGCTCAACATCGGCAGAGTGCAGACTCCTACACTTGCAATGATCGTACAGCGTGATGCTGAGGTAAACGGCTTTGTGAAGCAGAAATATTACACGGCTGACCTGAATTGCGGTGAGTTCATTCTTTCTTCTGCAAGAATTGATGATGAAAATACCGCCGATACGCTTGTTTACGGCTGTGACGGCAGTAAGGTTACGATCAGCTCGGTAAAGCGTGAGATTAAGACGGACAAAGCTCCGAAACTGTATGACCTGACCACGCTTCAAAGAGAAGCAAACAAGGCTTTCGGCTATACGGCACAGCAGACGCTCGACTATACACAGTCGCTCTATGAGGGCAAGCTCGTCACTTATCCCCGCACCAACAGCCAGTATCTCAGCGATGATATGGCACAGACGGCTCTTGATGTGGCAAAGCTCTGTGATACTTATTTCGGGTTTGGTATCTCGCATACTCCCGATATTACTAAGGTCATCAACAACAGCAAGGTTTCAGGGCATCATGCAATTATCCCCACAAGCGGTATCGCTACGGCTGACCTTTCTTCTCTGCCGTCGGGTGAAAAGAATGTACTTACGCTGATCGCAACAAAGCTGATCTGTGCAACGGCTCCGGCTCACAAGTATGAAGCGGTCAAGCTGACAGGTATCTGCAACGGTACGGAGTTCACGGCAACGGGCCGCACGGTGCTTGAAATGGGTTGGAAAGCCTATGCCAAGCAGTCCGACAAAAAGAATGAGGAAAAGGCTCTGCCTGCGGTATCTGAGGGACAGACCTTCACGGTTGCTGCAAGCAAGGGCGAACACTTCACTTCTCCGCCGAAGCCTTACACTGAGGACACGCTTCTTTCCGCTATGGAGAGAGCCGGAAATGAGGACTATGACGAGGACACGGAGAAAAAGGGACTCGGCACTCCTGCGACACGGGCTGCTACGATCGAAGCGCTTGTCAAAAACGGCTATGTGGAGCGTGTCGGCAAACAGCTCAGGGCGACCGATAAGGGCAAAGAGCTTGTGACTGTTGTTCCCGATGAGGTCAAGTCTGCAAAGCTGACCGCAGAATGGGAATCGAAGTTACAGCAGATCGAACACGGCAGCCTGCCCGAAGCGGTCTTTATGTCGGGCATTACGCAGTTCATCACTGAAATGTGCAGTAAATACGGCTCGGTGGATAAGTCTGTTTCACTTTCTGACGGCGGCAATGAGCCTATCGGAAAATGTCCGAAGTGCGGTGCTGATGTTGTCAAGGGTAAGTTTGGCTTCTACTGCAAGGGCAAGTGCGGTATGAATATCGCTAAGGTGTATGGCGTAGAGCTTTCCGATGCCCAGGTCAAGGGACTGCTTGACGGCAAGTCCACAAGCTACACATCTAAGGGCAAAAAGACGATCGTCCGCCCTGAGATCGTGGAGAATCCGTACAATGGCAAGATGTACTATCAGTGGAAAACAGAAAGGGGTAGCAAGAATGGATAACAAACAGCTTGCGGAAGTCGCAAAGATCCTCGGTGTCTCCGAGGACAGCATTTCCACTATGGACGCTGAGATCAAGAACAGTATGACGGCAGTCTTTGAACAGGTCGCTGTGAAGAACGATGAGGACAAAAAGGCAGTCTTTGAAGCCCTCGATAACCTGTGGCAGAAAGGCTCTATCTACATTGAGCTTGCAGAGGTCGCAAAGTCCACGGGTATCACCACCGAAACGCTCCGCAGCCTTGACTATGAGACTCAGCAGACTATCGTCTATGAGTTTATGATGGACAGCTCTCAGACCGCCAGATTTTATAACCTTGTGAACAAGGCTCTTGCGGTCGCAGACCTCCCGAATGTGGCGAAGCTCATCGGCACTCCCGTTCGTGAGCTGAGGTCACTCCCTCGCCGTATTCAGGAGAATGTATGCGGTGCGTATGCAATGGAGTACGATGCAGACAGCACCAACACCGACCTTATCGACACGATCAGGGAGATGATCGCTCCATGACGGACTTTCCCTACATTGCAGGAACGGATATTACCGCTATCCGCAACAAAGAATTTATCCGCATTGAAACGGATAAGGCACAGGCGATCTGCATAGCCCTCGACAAAGGCGGTATTCCTTTTTCTGCCCGATTCGGTGATGCTGAAATGGTGCTTACCTTTGACGGCAGTTTCAAGGAAGAGGTCGAGGATATTATCGTAAAAGCACAGTCGGGAGAATATGAAGCACTGCTTCGTGAGCTGCAAGTCTACGGCGAACCTGACGGCTATTATCGACTCTTGGGTGAAGTCGCTGAGGTGCTGAATACCACAATCGGCACATTGCAGTCCCGTCCTGACGAGGTGCAGCTTGCCCTCTGCAAGACATACGTCAACTTCTGGCTCTGCGATAAGGTCACGATACAGCGTGAGCTTGAACGTATCCATACCCTCAACGGAAGGACGATCTCGGATATTCAGGAGTATGAGCTTAGCAAGACTAAGGCGAAGGCTCCTGCCGAACCTGTGCAGAGTACAGCGGATAAAGTACCGACACTGAACGAGCTTTTTGACAGATATGAACGTCAGAACGCCCATTTTACAAGAGAATCACACAGACATCTGTCTGAGATCGCCCGACGCAGACAGCGGAATGAACAGGAGCGTATCATTCAGACAGAAGAAAGAGAAAGGAAGAACAGACCATGAAGAAGTTTATCATCATCGGAAGTGCAGTTATCGCAGCAGTCACAACCGCAGTTGTTGTCATCGTGAAGCGCAGAAAGTGAGGTAGCATATGCCCGTACAGGACAATGACGATAAGAGAACCGCCGACCAGCCTGCGGTCGATGCGGAGGAAGAACTGAGAAGAAAACAGGCGCAGGCACAGGAACGGCAACCGTCAATGACCTGTACCGTTGTTCGTGTCGGGCAGTCTTTATACTGCTCCTGTTTTGTTTTGGCATTGACTGCCTTCTTTCTCTCTACGGCAGTTGTCTTATCCGTTCTACACTATCCTTTCCGACAGCTCGTTCCATTTTCAAACTTCCTGCTGTCTTTGTCCTTAAAAATCATTCCCGAATGGTTACGGGGAAATGCTTACATCACTGTAAGCCTGTCAGTCGTTATCATAGAACGACATCTGGTCCTCATCGGCATCATCGCCGGAGCTTTTGCCGTTCTCTGAGCTTTTCTTGTCGCAGAGATCAAACAGATCGTTCTCCGACACACCGCTTGCCCTGAGCATCTCAGCCTGGTCATGTTCACGCATGATGATGTCAAGCAGTTCCTGCGCATCGCAGTTGTAGCGTTCGCAGAGAGCGTTGTAGCTCAGCATACGATTATCCTCCAAGAGCTTCTTGCGCTTTTCGGTATCACGCTTGATGTTCTTCTCAAGCTGAGCGATCTTTCTGTTGTTCTCCTCGATCTTCTCCAGAATGAAAGCCATACGATTTTCACCTCTCTTTCTCTACGGAAAATTGTACTGGCACCTCTATGTTAGAGCCGAAGCTCCATTACTCCTGTTTCATACCAATATTGTACTGGATATTTTCAAAAAAAGCTATTCGCAGACCAGACAAACTTTTCTCAACACCGCCCGAAATCGGAGCGATTGAATTTTCAGAAACGTGCAGTTATGAGGGGGTTACGATACTCTGAGAGCATAGAAACCCGCAACTGTCATTTTGACGAATACCGATTTTCAGATTCATTGACTTTTCGAGATTTATCCAGTATATTTATCATAGGGACGGCTGCGGAACGATCAGTCACAGAGAAATATAGTCGCTGACGCTCCAATTCCTCACCCGAATGTGAGGAAACAAAGCAGAGCCACAGGCTCAAATGCAAAATAGCCCCGCAGGGGCTAACACAAATCGCAAGCTCGGCATAGCTGCACTACAAATCACAGATTTGAGTACACCAATGCACCGCTTGGCAGAGGGCTGCCGCCCCTACAACCCCGCAATTAGGAATAGAAAGGAAATCAGAAAACATGAGCAACAAAACGAAGCGAACACACAGTATTCAGGTCAGGCTCAGTGACGAGGAATACGAAGCGTTCAACCGCAAGTTCACGGCAAGCGGTATGAAGTCCCGGAGCGATTTCTTCCGCCACATGATCTTCAAAGGCTACATCGTGATCTTCAACGATGACAAGATGAATGAGCTGCTGAAACTTGCGAGAAGTATCTCCAACAACTTCAATCAGGTGGCTGTCAGAGCCAACAGCGGCGGAAAGGTCTACCCCGAAGATATTTCCGCACTGAGGGAGGAGGTGGACAAGCTCTGGCAACCACTAAGATTTTTTCAGTCTCAGTTGATGAGCTTGCATCACTGAAGTATATCGCCAATCCCGAAAAGACGGATAACGGCAGATTGATCTTTACGCAAGGGTGCAGCGTCGATCCCGAACAGGCTCACCGTGACTTTGAAGAAATACGGGCGAACGGAACAGGCAGAAGTTCCGTTCTCGCCCAGCACTTCATTGTGAGTTTCAAGCCTGGGGAGATCACACCGGAGCGAGCATTGCAGCTCGGTCAGGAGATATGTGAGCAGTTCCTCAAAGGCGAATACCAGTATTTCATGACCTGCCACATCGACAAGGATCATACGCATTTGCATTGCGTTTTCAACAATACGAATTGCATCGACGGCAGGACTTTTGAAACGCACGAAAACCGCAGGACTACAAAGCAGGACAGGTCATTTCAGAAGCTCATGAACATCACCGATGAGGTATGTAAGCGGCATCATCTCTATGTTATCGAGCGCCCTGAAATGGGCAAGGGCAAGAACCATTGGGAGTGGGATATGTCAAGGCAAGGATTATCGTGGAAAGCTAAACTGAAATTCACGATAGATCAGGTAATCAAGGTCAGCGAAAACTTTGAGGACTTCCTTGCAAAATGTGCAGATTTCGGAGTGCTTGTTGAGTACAATCCCGACCACAAGATCGACCTGAAATTTATGCTTGCGGAGCAGAAAGAACGCAATCCGAGGGCGAAATTTACAAGAGCGAAAACGCTGGGGTGGTATTATGAAACCGAGCAGATCAAAGGGCGTATCGCACAGTATCGGGGTGGTATGATGTATGTGCCGAGAATCAAAGTCAGACAAATTACTCCGAAGGCAGAGGAAAACAAGTTTGTTCGTGATGCTATCGACCGTGGCAATATGAAGGTGGCAAGTATCGCAAAAAATATTATCACCGCATACGGCGTTGAGCCGAATCAGGTTCGTGGTGCTGCGATGGCGGCATTTATTGAAAGGGCGCATCTTGTCGGTGAGCTGAATGACCTGAACGCACAGATCAAAGATTTGCAAGAAAAACTCAAAGTGCTGAAAAAATATCGCAAGGTCAAGCATATCGGAGAGGAGCTGAAAGCACTCAGCGGTTGGGAGGAAAAGAAGTACCGCAAGGAAAACGGCGGCGATATTGCCGAATATCACGAAACCTGCAAACAGGTTTTGGAGCTTTACCCGTCAGGCAATATTCCGAAAGTCGAAAATCTTGAAAAGCATATCGCATCTTTGCAGAAAAAGCTGTCGAAGAAAAATACGGAATACAATCAGGCGGATAAAAAATCCCGTGAGCTGTCCGAAGCTACGAGGACAATAGAGGAATATCTGCGACAGGAGCAGAGTCGAGGACAACAGCAGAAGCGTAAGCGGAATGACCTTGAATAGTACAGCACATTGCACCGAGGATTTTTGTAATATTGCAGCGCACTGCACAAGAACGATTACAATTATCCCGATATGCTGGACTACGGAAATGTTGCGGAGTATAATATAGCTACAATACATTTTCGGAGGTGCTGTTATGTTGAAAATTCCTGAG
>ACOK01000064.1 GCA_000174895.1 Ruminococcus flavefaciens FD-1 | reverse complement strand
CGATAAATTAACCAAAAAGTTGCTATACGAGCACCACAGTTAAGTGGGGCATTTAATTCAGTGGGTTGCCTGTTCGACTGCTGTTTTGGTTGTGGTAGTCTTTTTTGTGGAGCTTTTTTTAGTCGTAGTTTTCTTGGTAGTCGTTTTCTTTGTGGTGGTCTTCTTTGTAGATTCCGAACTTTCGTCGGTTTCCACAGCAGTCACTGTAGTGGTCTCGTTAGTGATTATATTGCCGTATTCGTCGGTCACCACAGCGGTGGTCGTTCTTTCGGAAAGGTCCATATCCTCCGTATAATCGGCGGTGTACATGAACTTGGCAGGGTCATAGCAGATGCCCATATATCTTACCTCGAAGTGACAGTGAGGACCTGTTGAGTCACCTGTTGAACCTACCGCACCAATAAGCTGTCCACGCTTTACAGGAGTGCCGGTAGTTGCGTAGACCTGGCTCATATGAGCGTAAACCGTCTGGTAGCCGTCAAGATGGTCTATCATTACGAAGTAGCCGTAGCCTCCGGGATTCCAGCCGGCGGAAACTACTTCACCGTCGCCTGCGGCATAGATATCAGTACCCATATCCGCTGCGATATCGAAGCCCTTGTGGTTTCGGTCGCTGATGAATACATCGCTGACCCAGCCTCCGTCAACAGGCCATGCAAACTGACCTGTACCGTAAAGCTTTGTATCTGCGCTGTACGGACGGGCGGTATATGTGCCTATACCTATCTGCTCGACCACAGGAACCTTTGTTATTTTGGATTTTACGGTCTTTCTGGCATATTCCTTGCCGTCAACATAGGTTATCTCTATGCTGTTGACCTTTTCGCCTCGCTCGCCCTTCACAAGAGTTTCTCTTGCGCCGAGATTCAGCTCACTGGTCTCAACCTCAATGGTCTCATAATCCAGGAAGGAAATGAGCTCCATTTCACGGGTGTACTGAATAGGGAGATAGCTTTCTGTCTCGGTTACGTTTACAAGTCTGCCCGGGCGGCATTTCTTGGAAAGGCCTGCATTCATATCCTCCAGCTCGTTGACGTCCATACTGAATTTCTGGGCGATGGTAGCCGAGGTATCGTCGGACTGTGCAACGTAAACCGCCTTCTTCTTCTTGGAAGAGGTGAGAAGCTTTATCATCTGTTTGTTATCGAGTACGCTTCCTGAGAGGTACATACCCTTTTCGTACTCTATATTATTTTTATAGGAAACATCCTTGACTACGCCTTCGATGGGATATTTCAGCAGATTCTCGTCGAGAGCCTCCTGTACTGCATCCTTATCGGGAACAGCGCCGACGAAAGTTCCATCGATATATACGCCGTAAGCCTCGGTAAGCTCCTCATCTGAAGCGGTAAGTATCTCATTGGCAAGCTGTGTTGATGAGAGCATCTTGTCTCCGCCTGATATCAGCTTCAGCGAAAGCTGAGCATTAAGGTCAACATTTTCCTTTTCCGAGTCAAGGTAGGCTATTCTCTGGCGGACTTCACGCACCGCCTCATCGTAATCAGCTTCTGCATTTATAACGCCCAGTTCCTTCTCTTTGTATTCAACGCTTATGCCGTATTCAAGGCCTGAGCCGTACCTGATAACGCTGACGAGCACTATAATGGAAACAATGGGCAGAAGGTAATTGAGGGAAGTGAATACCAGTCCGCTCTTGCCGAAGAGGTATGACTTCCAGAACTTTTTAGAAGCGGCACTGTAAGCTTCGGGGCTTTCCTTCTTAGCCGCCCTCATTTCACGCTGAAGCTCACGGTTGAGCTCCATACGCTCTTTCATAGGAGCAGAAAGGTCACGGAAGATCCATCTTACAGCTTTAGCAAAAAGCAGGAAAAGTTCCTTTATCTCGGTGAATATGAACCTGAAGCCTTTGATAAGACCGAGAACCACGGCAGTAAGCACCTTGGCGAAATATGCACCTATAATGGTTATCATACCGCCGAAGCCTATCCTGTCACGCTTATCAGATGATGCTTCGTCAAGTTCATTATTCCCCATACCGAACAGCTCCTTTCTTAATAGATATCACAAGAAATCATTATATCACTAATGCAGGTATTTGTCAAATCAGCACATTATGGCAACACCGCACAAAGCCCGCCTGACGGCTTTGCACTGAATCTGCTTGCATATTTTCCGTCATCTTGCACAGAAATCCCTTGACATACGTCAGTATGCCTGCGGAATTTCTATACAATCTGACGAAAAATCTGTCGGCGCATATTCAGCACAAGTTTTGTGCGGTGTTGCCTTATAAATATATGCTCCCGAAACAGTTTCGTATGTGCAACATTTTTGAAAAAAGTCTTTTCAAGCTGTAACAAAAGTGATATAATATAACTGTTGTACCCCTGCCCGTATTATTTTCCGTCTGTACGGTACTTGGAACGGGTACGGGAAATGCTCTCCTCGCTTCTCTTGATGAGGTTGAGGAGGGATGAGGAATACTGTGCATAATCCTTCTGGAGGGTAGCTGTGGTAACGTAAAGGGTATCGAAATTGTTTACGCAGTCGTTGCCGTCAAGCGGGATACCGCTGGATGCGGCCTTGATGTTTGCCTCGCTCATTGATACGATAGCGTTTGCACTGTCGTTGGCGATGACCTTGGGGATACGGAACAGCTTCTGGTCGTTATGGGGATTTGCATTGTACACGATCCTGAACAGCTTATACACTGAAAGCATGAGATAGGATGATACCTCTTTGATGAGGGTGATGCTGTTGGCTTTCTGTGCAAGGCTGAAAAGCAGAGAGATCGAGTTGTTGATGATTCTTCTGTTGAAATTGATTATCTCGGGGGATGGCATTTTCAGTGTGTTGTTTCCGTCATCATCCGGGATGTCTTCGATAGTAATTGTCTTTCCCTCGGGTTCGGGAGTTCTTCCGAGGAGGTAGTCACAGGAAACGTTGTAATAATCAGCGATCTTTACGAGGAAGTTAAGTCCGCATTCACGGATGCCCTTCTCATAATGTGAGAGGAGAGCCTGTGAGATGCCGAGGTCGGTAGCAGCCTGCTTCTGGCTGATATGTCTTTCCTTTCTCTGAAGGGTGATTATTCTCGCAAAATCTGAATTCATAATTATATCCTCCTATAGCTTTATCAAAGCAAAATTAACGAAATATGTAACTATTACTATTATAATACAAAATGTATAATTTGTAAATATGGAGAAATATGAAAGAATATGTTTGATTTTTTCGATGTTTTCGTGAAATTTACCGAGAGTTAAAAAAACGGAAAATATTTTTGTGCAATATTACACTTAAAAAGGAGTCTTTTTATGAAAGGATACCGTATCAGCGTTATTCGCCACGGCATGACCGAAGCCAATGAAAAGGGCGTTTACATAGGCAGGACCGATGTGCCGCTCTCGCCGAAAGGTGCCGCAGAGCTTGCCGCAAAGATGGATGAATTTGATTATCCGTCTGTCCACAGGGTATATTCTTCACCGCTGAGACGATGTACCGAGACAGCGGATATACTCTTCCCCTGCACCGAATTAGTCAAGGTAGACGACCTGACCGAGCTGAATTTCGGCGACTTTGAAAACAAGTCCATAGACGAGCTTGCAGGCAGAAGCGACTATATACAGTGGCTCAAGGGCACTAAGGATGTCTGTCCACCCAATGGTGAAAGCCTTGAGGAGATGACCGCAAGGACCTACAAGGCGCTCCACAATATCATAATGAATATGATGGAGGAAGGCCTTACTCACTGCGCTATGATAACCCACGGCGGAATAATCTCCAATATGCTGCGATGTTTCGGCATCCCCAAGTATGAGCCCGATGTGCTTACCGCAAAATTCGGCGAGGGCTTCGATATCATAGTCACCACCCATATGTGGCTGAATTCCCAGGCTTTCGAGATACTGGGATACTGCCCCTACGAAAAGATAGAGGATATTGACGGCGACGAGCGCTGACAGCATATTTCTGCCGTAAGCGGACATAATAAGTACACAGGAGGTACTTATTATGAAGATTCGCCAGCTTATACCATATACAAAGAAACTGCTGAAAGGCAGACGGGTGCGCACTGCTGTCATATGTATGCTCCCCCTTTGTCCCGTGATATTCTTCCGACTGGCTGAAGCTGCGGTATACAGCCTTCTGCTCTATTTCGGCGAGATATCTCCCACGGAGCTTTTCAGCGGCAGGAATTCCGTACAGCTGTCATTTGCACTGGTGCTGATGATCGCAAGATGGGTCGTCAGCGCTCCTGTTGTATATGCAGCCGCTTTCAGGCTAAGCGAGATATGCTCGGAAAAGCCATACTGTACCCCATTTTCACGGGTACTGCTGAGCAGAGCGAATTTCCGCAGAAGTCTCAGCGCTCTCATATGGACTAAGCTGACTGGCCTCATCGCCCTTGCACCTGCCGTATTTTTCGGTATATCCGCTTATTCCATGCTCCATGACACTCTCGGCACCAACGAAATGTTCATGGCGGCAAATTCCGCCGTACTGGCTCTGGTCTCCTTTATCCTTTGGATATCGCTGAAACTGAGCTTTGCGGCAGTACCGTTCATACTGGTAAGATATCCGCAGAAAAGTCCGCTGAGGGCTGTTCTGTATTCCGTAAAATTCATGAGCGGCCGCAAAGGCGTTATGCTCAGACTGGCGGCGGTGTACTTTATCCCTGCCCTGAGCATAGTTGGTCTTGCCTTTGCACTTACACGCATTATGACCGCTTTTTCCCTTAGTACAGATATATTCATAAGAGAGGATGAGTACCGTGAAAGAACTGAAACTGACCGTGGAAACGGACGCTCCCGTCACGCTGCAAAACTTCCTCATCGGCGAAAAAGGAGTCTCAAAAAGGCTCCTCACAAAGCTTAAACGCATAGACGGCGGCATAACAAGGGACGGCAAGACAGTCAGAAGCATCGACACCGTTAACAAAGGCGATGTCATTGTTCTCCGCTTCGGCGACGACAGCTTCCTTGAACCCAATCCCGACCTTGATGTTCCCGCTGTATACGAAAGCGACGGGGTGATAGTTTTCAACAAGCCCTCGGGAATGCCTGTTCATCCCTCGATAAAGCATCAGGGCGACACCCTCGGCAACAAGTTTGCGGCTATGTTTCCCGACCTTACTTTCCGTGCGGTGAACCGCCTTGACCGTGATACCTCGGGGCTGTGCGTAGTCGCAAAGAACGCCCTTGCCGCAAATGCCCTGCAAGGCAGATGCGAGAAGGTATACTATGCGGCGGTAACAGGCGAGATACCCGAAACAGGCACTATCGACGCTCCCATTGCCCGTGAGCGTGAATCCATAATCATACGCTGTGTCCGTGAGGACGGTCAGCGAGCCGTGACCCATTACAGGCGCATAGCTTACAACGGAAGATACTCCCTTGCGGAGATACACCTTGAAACGGGCAGGACACATCAGATACGTGTGCATTTTTCATATATCGGTCATCCCCTTGCAGGCGATGACCTCTACGGCGGCACTCGTTGTGACATTGGCAGACAGGCGCTCCACTGCGGACAAATGAGCTTCACAGACCCTGTCACAGGGGAGGAAGTTACTGTCAGAGCGGAGCTTCCCGATGACATAAAAGCAATAATCAAAAGCGATAAACAGGAGGAAAAGAAAATGGAAAGAATCGCAAGTTTTTCAGTTGACCACACAAAGTTCGGAGTAGGAATGTACATATCCCGTATCGACGGCGATGTTATCTCCTACGATGTGAGAATGGTAAAGCCTAACGGCGGAGTTTACGTGTCAAATCCGTCACTCCACACCATCGAGCATCTCTTTGCTACATATGCAAGAAATTCCGAATTCACCGACAAAATAGTCTACGTAGGACCTATGGGATGCCGCACAGGTTTCTACTTCCTTACAAGAGACACAATGTCAAAGGAAGACGCTATCAAGCTGGTCAAGGACGCTTTTGAGTTCATCTCAAAGTATGACGAGGCCATCCCCGGATGTACTGCCGAGGAATGCGGAAACTACCTTGAGCATGACCTTGAGTCCGCAAAGAAGGACGTTCTCCCTCTGCTGAAAAAGCTGGACGGCTATACTCCCGAAATGCTGGACTATGCATGGCACGCTGATAAATAAAACTGCTGGGCGCACGTTAGAAGTGCGCCCTTGCTGTTTCAGGTATCAGAATGTAGGGGCGCACATCGTGCGCCCGTGCCTTTCGATGAAATAACATGAAACAAAATGTAGGGAACGCCGCCCTCGGCGTTCCATTTCAATTTTATTGTACACTTTGGGACGTTGTGGATGCTGTCTTTAAGGCAACACCGCACAAAGCCCGCCTGACGGCTTTGCACTGAATCTGCGGACATATTTTCCGTCATCTTGCACAGAAATCCCTTGACATACGGTAGTATGCCTGCGGAATTTCTATACAATCTGACGAAAAAATTTGTCGGCGCATCTTCAGCACAAGCTTTGTGCGGTGTTGCCTTAACATTGTTCTATCCGTATTTTTTCGTGACACGTGGAACGCCGAGGGCGGCGTTCCCTACAAACTAATTTCTGATTTTTGATAACTGAAAATTGTAACGAACCGCTTTTTCGTGCAACTAATATATGAACGTTCAGAAAGGAGGGATGAGCGGATGTCAGACGGGATGAAGCAATACTACGAAGAATACGGGCGGAAGGTGTTCCTTTACCTTATGACGCTCTGCTCAGACCCCGATACCGCCGAGGAGCTGACTCAGGAGACTTTCTATCAGGCAATAAAGAATGTGGGAAAGTACAAGGGTGAAAGTTCGGTGTACACATGGCTGTGCGGTATAGCGAAAAAGCTGTGGCTGAATGAAGCAAGGCGGCGGAAATATCATCCCGTTGCCGAGCCCGACCCGACTGCTGAGGACCTTTCGCCCCGTCCCGATGAAAAAGCCGAGGAGAACGACGAGAAAATGCGGCTTCTGCGCAGACTGCATGAACTCCCCGAAACCGAAAAGGAGATACTTCTTCTCCGTGCGGCAGGAGAACTGAGTTTCCGTGAGATAGGCGAAATATTCGGCAAAAGCGAGAACTGGGCAAGAGTTACCCACTATCGGGCAAAACAAAAGCTCATAGAGAAAATGAAAGGAGGATGACTATGAAATGTACGATAATACAGGACCTTCTGCCCCTTTACTGCGATGGTCTCACATCGGCTGACAGCAATGAAGAAATAGAGAAACATCTGACTGACTGCGAAAAATGCAGGGAGGTGTACGATAATATGAAAGCAAAAGAAATGAATATATCCATTCCCGAAAGGGACGTAAAACCGCTGAAAACCGTGAAAAAGCGGAACATTGCAAAAATAGCGGCCGCCGTTCTGGGAACTGCCGCTGTGCTGTTCGGTGTGTTCATGTTCGTGTTCTGGGGAGTCGTTCCCATAAGCTCCGACAGGGTACACTATACCGTTGAAGCGCACGAATCACAGCGTGAATATCAGTATTCTGAGGATGACAAGCCTTATGATGAAGAGAACGCAGAATGGGAAACGAAAACAGAAACGGTACAAAGCCTGTGGCTGAAATTCGATATCGACGCAAACTGCTGCCGCTTTTCAACAAAGCCCGAGTACATCTACAACGATGACGGAAGCATTACCGTTCATCAGCATCTTTACATCTATCCGCAGGTGAAAATGCCATTCGACAACAGGGGCGATAATCCGGAACAGTTCGGTTTAGGACTTGACGCTCACAAGGGCGATACCCTGACTATCCATTATCTCGACAAGGAAGAAGTCATCGACGTATACAAGCTGTACGAAGAAAATGTGAAATGAGCTGGAATCTCCATAAAGTATAATTTTAACAAAAAACTGCGGATAGTAATATTTTATCAAAAACTTTCGTCTTATCCGCCCTGCATTATTACTATTTCTCAAAATTTGCAGTTACCCCTTGACAAGTCGTTTTTAGTATGGTAAAGTAATAGTACGATAAACCTATGAAGAAGAGCAAGTAACCCTTGCTGAGGCATTCCAGAGAGCCTGCGTTCGGTGCGAGCAGGTATGCACAGCTTTGGCGAATGGGCTTCCGAGGGCGAGCTGAAGGGCAACTGTGTAGGCGAGCCGCAGAGTTTCTGCGTTAACAAAAACAGTGTATATGTACACACAGAGAGGTCGCAAAAGCGTCAAGCAGGGTGGCACCGCAGGAATTTCAGCTCCTGTCCCGGCATAATATGTCCGGACAGGAGCTTTTTGTATGCCCGCAGACCGGACATAGACCTATCCGTTATCCGCATATATAATGACAAAAGGAGAAAATCATGGCAAACGAAAAAATCCCTTATAAGATCTATCTTGACGAAAACGAAATGCCTAAGCAGTGGTACAATGTACGTGCTGATATGAAGAAGAAGCCTGCACCGCTTCTCAACCCTGCTACAGGAAAGCCCTGCACAGCAGAGGACCTCAGCCACGTTTTCTGTGAAGAACTGGTAAAACAGGAACTCGACGAGACTACACCTTATATCGATATCCCCGACGAGATCCAGGACTTCTACAAGATGTTCCGTCCGTCACCTCTCATCAGAGCTTACTTCCTCGAAAAGAAGCTCGGCACGCCTGCTAAGATCTACTACAAGTTCGAGGGCAACAACACCAGCGGAAGCCATAAGCTCAACTCCGCTATCGCTCAGGCTTACTACGCTAAGAAGCAGGGCCTCAAGGGTGTTACTACAGAGACAGGCGCAGGCCAGTGGGGTACTGCACTTTCTATGGCTTGCTCATACTTCGACCTTGACTGCAACGTTTACATGGTAAAGGTAAGCTACGAGCAGAAGCCTTTCCGCCGTGAGGTTATGCGTACATACGGCGCAAACGTTACTCCTTCACCTTCAAATACTACAGAAGTCGGCAGAAAGATACTTGCTGAATTCCCTGATACAAACGGAAGCCTTGGCTGCGCTATCTCAGAGGCTGTAGAGGCCGCAACTTCAAAGGAAGGCTACCGCTACGTTCTCGGAAGCGTTCTTAACCAGGTACTTCTCCACCAGACAGTTATCGGTCTCGAAGCTAAGGCAGCTCTTGACAAGTACAACGTAAAGCCTGATATCATCATCGGCTGTGCAGGCGGCGGTTCTAACCTGGGCGGTCTTATCGCTCCTTTCGTAGGCGAAAAGCTCCGTGGCGAAGCTGATTACCGCATCATCGCTGTTGAGCCTGCATCCTGCCCGAGCCTTACAAGAGGTACATACGCTTATGACTACTGCGACACAGGCAAGATCTGCCCACTCCAGAAGATGTACACTCTCGGCAGCGGATTCATGCCTTCACCTAACCACGCAGGCGGTCTCCGTTACCACGGTATGAGCTCCATCCTCTCTGAGCTCTACGATCAGGGCCTCATCGAGGCTACTTCCGTTGAGCAGACAGCTGTATTCGAGGCTGCTGAGCAGTTCGCAAGAGTTGAGGGTATCCTCCCCGCTCCCGAGAGCAGCCACGCTATCCGTGCAGCTATCAACGAAGCCCTCAAGTGCAAGGAGACAGGCGAAGAGAAAACTATCCTCTTCGGTCTCACAGGTACAGGCTACTTTGATATGTATGCTTACGGCGCTTTCAACGACGGCAAGATGAGCGACTATATCCCGACTGACGAGGAGATCGCTAAGTCTATCGCTAACCTTCCTAAGATCGGCTGATATATTAAAAGCCCGAAAGTTTAACCCTGATACTCTTACAGAAGTTTTTGCACGCATTTATCGGGGAAAAACCTTTCTGAGGAAAGGTTCTTTCCCCGAACCCCTTTTCCAAAGACTTTTAATAGAATTTTGCCCCCATATAGGGCGCACCTGCAAGAAATGATAAATCCAAACTTATCTGGTGTGCGCCCTATATGGGGGCAAAATTAATAGTCTTGGGGAGAGTTTGAGAAAAATCTTCTTCAAAAAGTCTACCTCAATAATACATACAAATCTTCTTTATAAGTATCACGGTTAGTCTACGCAGCCTTTTTCTTTGGCGCTTTAGCGTAACTAACCCCCCAAAGAAAGACGGCACATAGAGGATTCTATGTGCCGTCATAAAGATGTCACCATTCAGTTTTCACGATATTTAGCTGATCCCAATTTGCGTATATCGCATCAATGACTTCCTGCGTAAGAGGAGCTTCATTATCCGCATCAGCAATTAGGCTCGGTCTGCGCCATACATAAGAATAGGATGCGTTCTCGTCAAGGTGAAGATAGTAAACTGTTCCGTCAGGTGCAGTCAGCTTATGTGTAGGGAGTCCGTCACAGCTGATCGGTATGTATTCCAGTGAATCCAGTCTGTTGAATATCTCTGATTTATCAGCAACAATAGGTGCGACTGTTGTTGTCTCGGTTGTTACGGGCGTTGTTTCTTCCGCAGATGTAGACGGGACGCTTTCTGTAACATTCGGTGCGGCGGACAGCTTTACCTCATTAGCCACGCCGAATTGCGACAGCATTTTCAGTGTCAGTTCATATCTGTCATTGCCTGTGCCGCATCCAACAACAACGGAGAGATAGGTCTTCCCGTTTCTCTCAAAGGCGGCAATGAGACAGTTTCCTGCACTTGCGGTAGTGCCTGTCTTAATGCCGATAGCATCAGCACAGTAATAGGCGCTGTTCGGATCAAGCAGAGCGTTGGTATTCGTCCATGTGATATTTTCGCCTGATACAAAGTATACCTTTTTCTGATAAGTGCCTGTTATCGTCTTTATCTCAGGTATCGAAAATGCGTGATTCGCCAATACAAGCAGATCGGAAACCGTTGTATACTGGCTTGCATCGTCCCAACCTTCGGGAGTCGTGAAGTGACTGTCCCTCATACCGATAGAGCTTGCATAGCTGTTCATAAGCTCCGTAAAATAGCTTACAGCCTGGGCATCCGTCATTGCTGTATCAGGCTTTACAGCTCTTGCTGTTGTTACCGCTACGGTATAAGCGGCATCGTTGCCCGAAGCCATGAGCATACCCGTGAGCAGATCGTATAATTTCAGCTTGTGTCCCGGTCTGATAAGGCATAAACTGGAACCCGATCTCACAAGATTCTGTTCCGAGCCTACGGTAACTACCGTATCAGGACTCAGATAATGCAGAGCGACCGAGGCGGTCAGCAGCTTTGTCAGGCTGGCAGGAGCGATATGCTCATTGATGTTATCGTAATAAAGCAATTCGCCGTCATCCGCACAAGCAAAAGCCGCTGCTTTGCAAGCAGGAGAAGTGATATTTACGGCTTCACTTGCATATATCAGCTCCCGTTTCATCAGACACAGGTCAAACACATCGAGCCTGTTGTCCTTGCAGAGATCGGCTGCCTGCCAGTTTTCAAGGTGCATATCAGGAACGGCAAGAAGCCATTTCTGCAACAGCACTGCATCAGCTACATCAAATACTCCATCGGCATTCGCATCGCCCTTGATGCTGAATCCCTCAGCGTTTACAGGCATTGCTGAAAGCATAGCAGAACCGACCGACACAGCGAGCAGTGCGGATATTATTTTTCTCTTTATCATTTATCTTCTCCTGTTCTCATATTTCAAGGGATATTATCAGATCCATTATTTCATATATATCTGCTGATCTGTCAAAAACCGCAACATAGGCTAATCCGCTGTCGCCGTCAGGGTAATAGCCTATCGTTATCTGCTCGTCATTAATGAACGTTTCATCTTGAAATATTCTGTCACGGTAATCATACTGCGCCGGACCATAAGTCGCTCTTGAACCAGACATTTTATCCTGATCAATAACAGCGATAGTACCATTTATAAATTTATAGGCAACGTCTAAGCAGAACGCTCTGTCGGAATAAATATCACCTCTCTGACTAACTATTCCTATCGTGTAGCCAAGAAAATCACTTCTTCTGCATTCTGAGACAGCGTGACCAAATCTCTCTTTAGCTTCTTCATAGCTGACATCAAGATCAGTATGAACAGCATATGGGAGATCGTCAAAATCTGTGGGTTCTTCTGTCGGAGGCTGAACAGGAGGCAAAGTAGTGGTCACAGTTTCGGCAGGCTGTGAAGTCTGAACTTTTTGTGAGCCCTGAACAGGTAATTCTGTCTGAGCGGCAGTTTGTGTTGTATGGCTTACATCAGGTTTGGATGGGGCTTTTGTTGATGGTGGCTCGATTACATCCGATGTATCTGTATTTTTCGCTGATACCGTCTGCTGTTCACTGCTGTAATCTGCAATGTGAGTATCAGAAATATGTTCATCTGCCTGTGTGGTTGAAGCCGTAGCTTTTTGATTATGTGTCGTTGTTGCTATTGCAGATTTTTTGTCACTGCTTGTAGTGGCAGGAATGCCCTGATGATTGGAATTTCCATCATCTTTATGAGAATTATCCTGCTCGATGACCGAATGATCTGCAAGCAAGTCCGAGGGCTTATGGGCATTATAGAAAGCAACAGAGCCAACCGTGATCACAGCAGCGGCAGCGACAGAACCGAATGCACAGATATTTCTCCTGGTGACGATACGGCTATCATTCTGCTTTGTATCAGACATAGCACCTCTGATAAGGTCATCGTCGATTTTCCCCATTATTTCGAGAAATCTTAGCTCATTCATAATCGTACCCTTCTTTCTGTAAAAAGGCTTTTAATTTTTTTCTTGTCCGAAAAAGATAAGTGGCAACGGTTTTCTCCTTCATACCGTAAAGCTCTGCGATCTGAGATAATGAATCGCCAAACCAATAGCGCCTGATAAAAACATTTCGATGCTTTTCGTCCTGACTTCGCAGAAAACGGCTGAACGCATCGGCAAGTACATCATCGGATACACGCTCATCGTCCGAGGGGATTATTTCAGCGATCTCATCTATCGGAACGGTGAATTGCGGATTTCTCTTTTCAGCAGAGTTATATTTTAGCCTGTTGATTGCGATGTTACGCACAATACGGCACAGGTATGATCTGAAATCGTTCGGATCGTCAGGCGGTATGTTATTCCATATCTCATAATAGGCGGAATTCACACATTCTTCTATATCTTCACGCTGAGAAAGGATATTGCCGGCAACATAGCAGCATAGCTTATCATACTTTCGCTTCATTTCAGCGATCGCCTGTTCATTTCTTTCACGGAACAACTCAATAATTGATGCATCATCCATTGGATATGCCTCCTTCCGTGAGGCGTAGAGGTCCTCTACCCATATAGTCAACTTTCGATCTGCAAATATTTCACTTCCTGAAAAATATTTCTTACATCTCAATTATAAGCAGATCATATGACTTTTTCAAGAGGTTGGGCTTACGTCTCCTTCTCAACACTGTGGGTGAGTCTTCCCCTTGACCCTGAACAAAAAAATGGAAAATCCCCCGAAAAATTGGGGGATTTCCTTTATATTTGAATATATTTTTGTTATTGATAACAGCCTGAGGTATCTGTTTTAATAATACTTCTATATGAGTACAGCAGTTAATAGCCTCCCCTTAATTAATTACTCTTTGACGTAAACGGCGGTTATTTCGGAGATGAAAGCCTTATGGTAGGGGTCTTCGCTATAGAATGCCTGTGGGAAGCCGTCGTCGGTAATGAAGCCGCTTTCCTGCATATCGTAAGTATAGAGCTTACGGAGGACGAATACCATATCAGCTTCCTCAAAAGCCATGCAGCCGTCCAGTTCGACAGGGGTAAGCCCTGTTTCCTTTACCTTGTCCACGTCTCTGCCTGAGTGTGAGCCGCAGAATGACAGTTCCTTGCGGTAATCCATGGTGAAGAATGAAGCTGTGAAGCATTCTTCCTTTTCCACAAATTCCAGTGTATAGCGGTTAGGACGGATGTATGCAGTGAACACGTTCTTGTTCCAGAGACGTCCCAGCTGTCCCCATGAAGCGGTCATGGTGTTGAATTTTTCACTTGTGCCGCCTGTGAGGAGCACCCAGTCTCTGCCGATCCTGAGAAAGGGGTTGAAGTTGAGCTGATCGAGTTCGATCTTTTTGAATGACATGATGTTTTCCTCCTTGAGATTTTATATGCAGGCAGTTATACTGCCTTATTTGCTTAGTCTCAGCGCTGATTTGTAGCGCAGTCGGAGTTTATCGGTGATAAGGGCGATAAACTCGGAATTTGTAGGCTTTCCCTTGCCTGTATCCACGGTATAGCCGAAGAATGAGTTGAGAGTATCAACATTTCCTCTGTCCCATGCTATTTCTATGGCGTGACGGATTGCTCGCTCAACTCTTGAGGAAGTTGTGTCGTAAAGCCCTGCAACTGTGGGGTAAAGCAGCTTTGTAACGCTGTCAAGAAGCGACTTATCCTCGATGGAGTAGAGTATAGCTGTGCGCAGATAGTGGTAGCCTTTTATATGTGCAGGAACACCGAGCTGATGTATCATATCCGTGACCACTATCTCCATATCGTCGCTGAGGCTGTTTGCCTTATCGCCGATAGCGGAGTTTATGGCATTGCAGAGATCGTCAGCGTCGTAGGGCTTCAGCAGAAAGCGTGAAGCGCCGTTTTCGGTGACCTGTCTTTCTATGAATTCGTTATCATATGCAGATACGATTATAAATACAGGGAACTTCACTCCCATCTCCCTTACGCCTTTCATAACAGCGATAACATCGCCGTTCTGAGCATCCACATCGAGAACAGCAACGTCGGGGGGATCTTTCCTGATGGATTCGAGAATAACGCCCATATCCTTTCTTCTTGTATAGGCATACATACCCTTTTCACGGAGTTTATTTGCTACGCTTACTCCTGTTTCGGCTGAATCGTCACCTATAAGTACCTTTATTTTGTTGTTCATTGTTTTATACCTCCTGTGTGATTTTTATTACAATAAATATGATATCACACAGTGAAGCGTATGCGCAACGGAGAATAAAAGGATAAAATGCGGCTTATCCACGGGAAATGCCGTATGTGGAGAGTGTTGAAAATCGCTGTCGGATCCTTGTGCTGAAAAATGCGGGAACAGGTCTGTTTACGGTGTCAGATCTTTTTGCTTTTTGAAAGAATATCGTCAGCAATTGTCCGCACACGGGTGCCGGGCGGAAAAAGCTTGTCGGCAAGTCTTGCAACGGCGTTCTTTTTGGCTTTGTGTGCGTAAACAGGGGCAAGCTCGGGTTCTTTGGGATTTTTTGCCCATTTGCCCATATCCGCCTCCGAAAGATACTGTGAGAGCATCTCCCTGTCGCCCTGATATGCGAAGCTTTCAAGGAAGATAAGCGGCAGCTCACAGCCCTTTGTGCCGTGAGAAGCAAGTATATCGCCGAATACAGCATCACGCATTTCCTTGAAGTCCTCAAAGCCCTCTGCCGCTTCGGGACAGACTTCAAGGGCTTTCAGTATGTTTTCCTGAGCGGGGGTGAGGGACACATCCTTTGCCATACTCATACCGCCGAGGACGAGGAATCCCAGCATATGCGGATCGCTGCAAAAATCGCTGTGGGTGGTCTTTTTCTGAGGCCATCCGAAGCCGTAGCAGCAGTAAAGTCCCATAAGCCCTCTGAAAGCGAAGAAGCTGTCAGAGTCGTACTCATAGAGATGCTGCGCCTGAACATAGCCACGGAATCTGCCCGATTTTATCATAAGCGGCACGGCAGGCTGCAAAAGGAGCGCCCTTGCGCCTTTCAGAATGGGCGCTTCCACGTCGGTCCTGACATCACTGCCGATATGGAGCACTGATGAGGGCTTTCCCTTGGCTTTTTTCATAACTATATCGAGGAAAGCTGTTTCGGCGTCGGCAGGAACGTTCAGTTCACTGTGGAGAATGAAGATATTGCAGCTGCCGAATCCGCATTTTTCCAGCGCCTTTTTGACGGTTTCCCTCGGGTAAACGCTTGTGGAAGTAACGATTATCTTTTTATTGCCGTCGGCGGCTTTTTTGAAAAGTACAGTTCCGCATTCTCTCGGAATGACGTACTGCAAGTAGAGCTGACATTCACGCTCCATCAGGCTGTCACGCTGCTCTTCGGAGATACCGCTCTGCTTCATGAGGATGTTGTAGATATCGCTGAGCTTTACGGGACTGTTGAGAGAAAGCTTTTTCTCGGCGGCATCAGCGGCATCTGTACGCATATCCGCAAAGGAGCGGCTCTTTTTGCACATCCCTCTGAAATCTTCCTCCATCAGGGCAAAGAAGCTGCTTTCCTCTGCAAATGGCAGCATCATCAGCACATTCTCGGCACGGAAGCTTACAGTCTTCACATCGGGGGATGATATGCCTGTTATCATTTTGGCCATCAGCTCTTTCTGCTGAGAAGAAAGAGGACGGCGCAATTCCGGCAGTTTTTTCATATATTCACCACGCTTTATACGATCATTCTTCTATTTCATCAAGGGTAAGAGTTCCCTCGGAGTTGTAGGCTTTGATAAGGGCATCCTTTGAGGTGTACTGTTCGGAGTATTCCCCCTTGCTGTCAGAGACATATTCACCGCCCATAAGTCCGAAGAAAGACCATACAGCCTTGTCTCGGAAAGCAGTATCGGTATCGGGGACACTTCCGCATTCGGTTATGCCGATGATCTTGTCCTTGCCTGCATAGCCCTGTATTGCGGCATATGCTTCGCTGAAACGCTCGCCGTAGTCCTTGCCTCCGTTTATGAAGAGGTCAGCGGCGGCTATATCGAAGTTTTCCACCAGTGAATCCTTGTTCTGACCATTCCATACCCACAGCAGATTATCCAGCTTGTGATACTCGGTCATGCGCTTGTATACCAGATCCCACAGCCACTTGTAGGCATCTGCACCGTCAGCGCCCCACCAGTACCAGTCGCCGCAGCCTTCGGGGAGAGGCCTGAACATAACGGGAGTATCTCCCAGACCTTTCAGCTTCCCGGCCATAGCGTCAATATCAGCGATAAGGAGACTGCACTCCTCGGATATCTTTTTCTTTTTCACCATGGATTTTATCTTATCCTGAGAAAGAGACGCAACGTCCTCATCGGTAACAGCATTTTCCAGCGAGAAGTCGGTATCCTCTGTGCGTACTCCGCTTTTCTTTGAAGGAGCGCTCCAGTACCAGCTGACGCAGGAGATACCGCCTTTTTCGTGCCATGCCTTTATTGCATCGGCATCGGCAGTACCCTCGGAAATATCCATATCGGAAAAGCGTATCACAGGGTATTTTCCCGTAGTCCTGTACACAAGGTCTATCTCCTTGTCGGTGTTATCGGAGACGTACTGACCTGTTATGATGTACTTGCCGTAGCTGTCGGCAAGGAATTTTTTCAGCTCTTTTGCAGACGAAGCGGACTTCTTCACAGAGGTCTCGGCGCTTGTCTTTGAGCCTGATTTAGAATGAACATCGCTGTCGGTGACTTTCAGATAGTCGATATCTATAGTGCCGCCTGCGGTGGTAAGTTCAAGCTTTGAAGTGCCCTTCTCCATGTACACTCCGTAGACGGTGATATATGTGAATGCACCGCCTTCCTGAGTGCGGAAGGTATTGATCCCCTCACCGTTCAGTGAGAGATGGCAGTCGGTAACAGTATCGGAAGCTATGCTGAACGAAAGGTCGTAGTGCTGAGCGGCAGATGTCTTTATATCGAAAACTATGGAGCTTTTTTCCGTGAAGCCCCTGACATAGCCGTCGCCGCTGTAATCGTCCCTTTCAAATGAGATCTTCAGGTCACCGCTGAGTTTTGCATCCTCGGCCTCGTAAAGGGAATAGAAGTCCTGCTTCTTTATTTTAGGAGTAGTTACTGCGGCCTGAGTAAAGGTCGTCATAGGTTCGGTAGTAGTTGTGGTATCAGTAGTTTCGGAATCAGTGGCAGTTGCTGCTGATATTTCCGATGATGAGTTGTTCTCTTCCGTGTTTTTGACCTTGTTGCAGGCTGTCATGGAAAATGCTGACAGTGCCGCAAGAACAGCGGAAAGATATTTCTGCAATTTCATTATGGTTCCCCTTTTGTATCTTTGTGAGTTTATATCTGTACTAATAAGCTCTCAGCATTTAATTGTATATACAGCGCCCGGGACAGTGTCGAAAATAACAGCGCCGTCCTCGATGCGTGAGCCTACGGATTCGCCCTTGCATACCACGCTTACAATGCAGTTGGTGCGAAGTCTGCATTCTCCGCCGAAGTCAGAGGTTATAACCGCAGAAGAAAGCCTGCTGTTTTTCCACTCAATATCAACTCCGAATCCGCCCTTTGCACGAAGACCGTGGATGTGGCCTGTCTCCCATTCAACAGGAAGCGCAGGCAGAAGCACTATCTCGCCTGCCACGCTCTGGAGCAGAGATTCGGCTATTGCGGATATGCCGCCGAAGTTGCCGTCTATCTGGAAAGGCGGATGAGTATCCATCATATTCGGGCTTGTGGAGTGAGCGAGAAGCTTTTTCAGATTCTCATAGACCATGCGGCTGTCGTAAAGTCTTGCCCACATATTGGTTATCCATGCACAGCTCCAGCCGGTATGTCCGCCGCCGTGGATGAGTCGTCTTACCAGTGTGGCACGGGCAGCGTCAGCAAGTTTCGGGGTCTTGCTGGGAGTTATGAGGTCTGCGGGATGGAGAGCGAAAAGCTGTGAGATATGTCTGTGACCTATCTCAACTTCATCATAGTCCACCAGCCATTCCTTTATCTGTCCGTATTTTCCCACCTCGGGCTGAGGTATCTTTTTCAGCATACGTTTCAGCTTAGCGGCAAAGGTCTTATCCTTATCCAGTATCTCAGCCGCCCTGATAACGTCGGTGAAGAGTACGGTTATTATCTGTGAATCCATGGATGGTCCCATGCAGAGGCATCCCTTTGTGCCGTCGGGCAGCTTATAGGTATTTTCAGGGGATACCGATGGGCAGGTCACCAGCATACCGCTTTCGTCCTCGATAAGGAATTCAGTGAAGAATTCGGCTGCCTGCTTCAATATATGGTATTTTTCAGCGAGGAACTCCTTATCAAGAGTATACTCATAATGCTCGAAAATATGCAGAGCCAGCCATGCGCCGCCGGTCGGCCAGAGAGTACCGGGCACCCACATATCCTGAGGAGCGGTATCTCCCCAAATATCGGTGTTGTGGTGACAGACGAAGCCCTTATTCACGCCGTACATCTCCCTGGCGGTGATATGTCCGTTTTCGCACACTCTTTCCAGCAGGTCGAAAAGGGGAAGATGACACTCGGAAAGGTTACAGCTTTCGGCAGGCCAGTAGTTCATTTCGGTGTTGATATTCACAGCGTAGCGGCTTCCCCAGGGAGCGATCATTTCTTCGTTCCATATGCCCTGAAGATTCATGGGCTGAGTACCGGGACGGCTTGCGGATATCATGAGATAGCGGCCGAAATTGAAGTAAAGCTCGATAAGCTTATTATCGTGGATAAGCCTCTCGCAGTCCTTGTTATCCAGTTCGTCGCCCTTCAGACGCTTTATCCTTTCGGCGGTGTCAAGCCTGTCAAGGTTTTCCTCGGTGTTGTCGCAGAGTGAGAAGTCCACACGGTCGAACATATCCTTGTAGTCGTTTACATGATGAAGTCTCAGCTCGTCGTATTCGGTCTTCAGCGCCATTTCAGCATCTATCAGAGCGGACTTCTCATAATTGTCGCCGTAGAAGCTGGTGCGTACCGAGAATATGAGTATTACCTCGTCAGCCTTTTCAACAGCGATTCTTCCGCCGAGAGTACGAATACTGCCGCCTCTTGCCTTAGCGCCGAGGACAGCGGCGAAGAATATACCGTCACGGCTTCCCGAACCTCCTGTGAAGAGTATCATGTTCTTTCCGCAGGGGCGGTTGTCGTCGTAGTAATCCTCTCTGCCGTCGATATAGGCGGAAAGGTTGATCATCCCACGTTCCGCACAGGAAATGCGTACAGCCATGACCTCATCGGGGGCTGAAATAAAGTATTCCTTGCGGTAGAGGACATCGTTGACAGTGAAAGTGACATCCGCAACTGCATTGCCTATATCCAGTCTGCGGTTATAGTTTCTTGCTCTGCCGCTGAGTTCAAGATCGATATGTAAGTCGCCCAGGGGCATATAACGGCGCATATTCGGTGTAACGCCCTGAAGCTTATCGAAAGCTATGCGTTCAGCTTCGGGGATATTGCCTTCTTTGATAAGTCTGCGGACTTCTTCAAGGCCTTCTGCGGCATCGGGATTTACTCTGTGGCGCAGTCCGCCTGACCATACAGAATCCTCATTGAGCGGGATCTTTTCAAATGCAGCGTCGCCGTAGATCATAGCGCCTATTCTTCCGTTGCCTAAGGGAAGCGCTTCATTGAAGTTGGCGGCAGGGTCGTTATATCTGAGTATTGTTTCTCTGCACATAAATATCTCCTATTAAAGATAATACGGTTGATCTTCTATAGTATGTTTCTGTCTCAGGAAGATGTATATTCCATCCTATGTCCATCATCCTGTAATATGTCAATATGATTATAGCATAAAAGATGGACGTTTGCAAAAAAACAACGCAGATTTAACATTTTTTCTTCTTAAAGCATAAAGAAATCCGCCTTACGCCCCCACGTTTTGGATAATATAATAAAAAGCCCGAAAGTTTAATGGTGGTACTTATAAAGAAGATTTGTATGTATTATTGAGGTAGACGTTTTGAAGAAGATTCTTCTCGAATTCGTTTCCCAAGACTATTAATTTTGCCCCCATATAGGGCACACCTGCAAGAAATGATAAATCCAAACTTATCTGGTGTGCACCTTATATGGGGGCAAAATTCTATTAATCGGGGCCGACTCCCCTTCATTTATTTTTTCTTCAGCATTTTCTCTATCATGACAACGGGGACGGCCAGAAGTCCGGCAACGGGCCAGATAATCCAGCTTTTGTCCCAGTTATTGGTGAGGAAGCTGTAGCCTATGAAAACAGCTGTGACTATAGGCCAGTATACAGCCATAGCAACACTGCCGCTTATGGATTTGTTCAGCTTCTTTTCTCTGCTGTAGTCGTCCTCCTCCAGAAGTTTCAGATAGCCGCCGTTGATAATGGATGAGCGCACGATGAGATATACTCCTGCGGCTACCATGACGAACATTGAAGCGATACCGATAACTTCTGCGGCGTTGCTGTCTGTTACGGTCTCTATCACTATTATCGGGATAACGCAGAGTATGAACAGCATCACGCCTATGACGATATCACGGATATGCGACGGACGGTGCTTCTCTTTTTTCTCCTTGGCCATGCCCGAAACGCCGTACTCTGTGTCAATGGCTTCGTTTTCGAGGTATTTGTATGGAGAGATGAGACTGCCCGAGAAGATGAAAAGACCTACTGCGCCTGCTATCATCATAAACATTATGACAATGCCCACTGCGTCAATTCCTGAGCCTAAAAATTCTTCCAGAAGTATCATTGGTGTAACGCAGAGTATACAAAGTGCAACTCCGATAGCGGTAAGTACGGCACGCTTTCCGTTGGCATTGAGGAAGTTGTTGGCTTCCTCCATGGACACTCTGCGGAGAGGAGGCTCTGTTTCATCGGATATGCTTTTTTCTGATATTTCTTTGCCTGCCTCTATCTCATCTTTTAATAGATAGTCAGTAGACACATCGAATATTTTTGAAATTTCAAGTATCCTGTTAAGGTCGGGGGTGGACTGTGCTCCTTCCCATTTTGATACTGACTGTCTGCTTACACCGAGTTTCTCAGCAAGTTCTTCCTGGGACATACCGGATTTTTTTCTGAGTTCAATTAATTTGTCTGCGAATATCATAGTTGTTCCTCCTTGTTTTACTGCACTGGCTGTGCTTTCTGTAATTATTCTACCATATCCGACACGTTACTGCAAGCAAACGGGCTTTACAATTTGTCGCACAGCGGTTGCAATTGCCGGAATTCCGGTAAATCTGCGGTTGCATATGCCGCTCAGTCCCCAATTATAGGCAAATCTGTACAATTCGATTTTTTTGCCTGTGATAATCTTTGTTTATAAAGTATCTTGAACTTTATGACAAAATTGTGTATGATTATAAATGTGGCTTTGTGTCCATGCTTCAAAAAATGATCATCAACTACCATATTGAGGGGAGATATTTTAATTGAATACAAGAAAGATCCTTACCTGTGTTCTTGTTTCTGCAATCATCTGCGGCAGCTTTGCTTCATGCGGTGACAAGGATAAGAAGAAAAAATCCAAGAGCAGTTCAAGCAGCAAGGTGGAGGCAACTACTACAGTTGAGCCTACTACAGAAAATCCTTATGTAAAGATAGAGGATAACAACATCGAACTCATCGCTCAGGAGGACGAAACAGCATCAAAGGAAGAAGAGACTACAGAAGACCCGAATGCTCCCGAATTTGACAATGCTGTTGAAGCAGCTTCAGGCGATGCATTCCTCGCTCTCAACTGCGATGACTTCTGGGTACAGTACTGGGGCGAAAAGGCTGATCCGCTCAGCTACAATGCAGGCATCGAAACTATCGACGGCAACGGTCAGTACACAGTAAGCCTTACCGCTGATACAGATGGATTCCGCTATGCTATGACTCAGAGCACAGACGGTCAGGCATCACCCGGCGGAGTAGGTCTTGCTGCTGTTATGATAAAGGACGGCGCTAAGGTATGCCCTGACGCAGTTATCACCATCGACAGCATTACTGTCAACGGCGAAGCTATCGAGCTTACAAAGAAGAATTACACCAACACCGAAAGCGGAAATGTTCGTGCTAATATCTACAATGAGTGGGTATCAGAGGACAGCATCCCCAAGGACGCTAAGGCTATGGAAGGTCCGCTTTTTGAGAACGGCGAAAAGACTGCCATCAACGACGGAAGCTATTCCGCTATAATCGCTGACAAGGACAAGTTCGCAAACTGGACCAATATTACCGTTACTTTCACGGTATCCGGCCTCGACCACGATAAGCCGGGCGAATACCAGGAAACCTACTATGAGGATCAGGGCTACTACGAACAGTGGTAAAAGAATAAAGCGTGATGTTTCGATGGAAGCATCACGCTTTTTGTCGTTTATAGGTTCAGCGCTTCTCTGTAAATGAACGTATCTGCTTTTCAAATATGGCTTTGATACGCTCATATGAGAAATCTTCAAGACGCTTTCGCTGTCCCTTTATGAGATATTCTCTCAGCTTTTCGTCGTGGACTGTTCTGTCTATGACTGCTGCTGCAAATTCGGGGGAGTTGTCGTCGAGAAGGATACCGCATCCGCCGAGAGTATCGGAGATAGCCGCTGCGTCGTATGCGATTATGGGCACATCGAAGAACATCGCCTCAGCAAGAGGTACGCAGAATCCCTCATGCTCGCTCATACAGACAAAGGCGGAGGCTGTGCGGTAATATGCCAGTATTTCGGGAAAACGGATATGTCCCGTAAATATAACATCATCGCCGATACCGAGAGCGGCGGCGTACTTCACCAGACGCTCATAGTAATTCTCCATTCCTGCGTATGAACCGCAGAGTATGAGTCTCGCCTGCGGGTCACGCTTCTTATAGCAGAAAAATGCACGAATCAGGTTTTCCTGTTTCTTGTTGGGAGCTATTCTTCCCACGAAAAGGAGATTTGTCCGTCCGTCGCCGTATTTCTTCATTACCGCTTCATCGGGGGCCTGCTTGTAGTCCTCGAAGCGTATGAGTATAGGTCTTACGTCAATGGGACAGGTGTAGCCCATTTTCAGCAGTTCGTTTCTGTTGTAGGCTGAATCCGCCAGTACATATTCCACCTTGTCACGCAGGTACTCCACGCCCTTGTAGCCGTATTCCGTAAGGTTAGCGGCTTCGGTGCTGTAGGGGCGGAAGAATTCCGGAGGGGTGATATTGTGGTAGACCATTATCCTCCTGCATTTGTACTGCTCTATCTTGAATGTAAGGTCTGTGCCTGTGGATTTGTGATATATGAGGATATCGCTGCTTTTCAGGTCTTTCAGCTTGTCCGTATGGGAAGCTATTCCCCGTGGCAGTCTTTTGTCGATATTCTCGGCATATATCTCCGATTTGAAGCCCATATCCTTCAGCGCACCGCTGAGAGCTAAGGTGTCATTGCCTATTGCGTCGCCGAATGAAAGAGTAGGGAGAAGCTGTACTATCCTCATACATTCTCCTGCTTTCCGAAAGCTTTGCGTAGCTCCTCGTTTTCTTTCTCCAGCTTTTCTATGCGCAGCAGCAGTTCCTTCTGTGCAAGTTCGATGGTCTCGGCCTTGTTCAAGGCCTTTTCGGGAGAATTATCAGCCAGTCCGTTGAGCACCGTAACTATTGATGAATTGACATTGTTCTGGTCATTAACAGTCGGCTCGATGTAGAATTTCATCAGCTTGCGGATGATTTTCTTGAAGACCACTTTCAGCGGATTGCCTTTCAGCTCCTTGTATGGCTGGACATTGTAGTTTGAGTTGAGGAAATCCAGCGCCTCCCTGACTGAACCGCCAGCCTGCGGAGTTTTCTTGTAGGGCACATCCTCAAAGCTGAGCATATCTCCTGTGAGGCCTTTTTCTTTTATCTCACGCTTTATGTCAGCCATTATTTCCTCGATGTTTATGTTGTTCTCTTCCATTGTTTATCCTTTCAAATTTTATTGATACAGCCGTATGCTGCTCATTTTTTTATGGCAACAGCCGCATAGTCCTGACTGCCGAATATCATATCCGAGACTTTCTTCATAGCCTTGTTGAATTCCTCACTTTCGCCTCCGCTTATTTTCAGCTCGGGGATGCTGTGAGAAGGTCTGCTCTGCTCGGTGTAGATTATCTCCACATCCGTGAAGCCTGCCTTTTCAAGGAAATACTGCAAAGTCAGCGGATGCACGGGTTTGATGTGGGATGGGTCGATGTAGAAAGCATTCGTGTATATGGAAAGGGAGGTAGGATTCGGGGTCTCGATGATAATGCATCCGCCCTTTTCCAGCTTTTCGTATGCGGTATTGCAGAGAGCGATTATCTCGCCTGTCTTCATATGCTCCACCACCTGTCCCACGAAAATGCCGTCAGTCTTGTGCATTTTTGCAAGGTAAGCCGTACCGTCGCCGCATTGAGCTTTCAGCCCCTTGCTGTTGCAGTAATCGGTGTACGGCTCGTAAATATCCACGCCTTCTGCGTTGATGCCGTTATCCTTCATCAGCGAGAGGAATTCTCCACGTCCGCAGCCGATATCGAGGACGTGTTTCTTGTTACTGAAGTATTTCAGATACGCCTCCTGAGACTTCTTCACGCTTTCGATGCTTCCACGGAAACGGTTCTCGAAATCGAAATAGTCGATATCTGCGTAGTCATCCGAAACGGGAGCGGAAGCTTTTTCCTGATAAACGATCTTAGCTGCCGAGCCGCCTGAGACAGCCCTTTTTTCAAGGGTACTGAGCTTGGACTTGATGAATTCCGTTTCACTGTCAAGGCGTTCAAGAAGCGCATTGTTGTTGCGGACGTTGACACTTACGGTCTCAAGGTCACGGCGCAGGTCGCTTTCGTTTTCTTTAAGTGGCACACGGCTGCTGCCGATATCCTTGTCGAGAGCCTCGAAGGCAGGGAGGATACAGCCGAAAATACGCCTTTTCAGCCAGCCCTTTATGCCCTTCTCATTATTTATATCGTACAGGAATTTAGAAATATTACTGCTCATAGTCAGACACTCCATTTATGTTTTATTCTCGTTATTCCTGCGTCTCCTGTGTTAGATATCATTTCTGCCTTGTATATCTGTCGGCAGTAATCCACGGGGATGCCGTCCCCTGTTTCTATGGCGAAGTCGAAGCTGTATTCCGACGGAAGCAGCAGAACATCCTCCAGGATTATCTCGGCTTTTCCGTCTTTTGTAAGGGTTATGTCGCCAGTGCGGTCTATCCTTGTGTTTGTGCCGTAGCACTGTATACCCTCACGGTTGAAAATGCCTATGCCGAAAACAGCGTCCTCGACAGTTTCACTGACGGTATAGTCAATGACGAAGCGGATAGTCTCGCCTGTGCGGAAGATATTTTTCTCTTTGCCGTCCTCACCGTAGGAAGTCACAGACTTTATGCGAGCCTTACCGTTGCCCCAGCGTTTGCCGTTTTCCTCTGTAGGAACTTCGGTATTGCTGACTTTTCCGTTATCCTGCATCTCACGGCTCATGAAATCCAGATATTCCAGGTCCACTTCCTTCGGCGGCCCCATAGCTCTGATAAGGCCGTCATATATCCAGATAGAGCGGTCGCAAATCTGCTCTATCTGACCGAGAGAGTGGGAAACTATAACAATAGTAGTGCCCTGAGCCTTTATCTCTTTCAGCCTTGCGAAGCATTTAGCCTGAAAGTTTGCGTCACCTACGGCAAGTATCTCGTCGATGAGGAGAATGTCAGCGTCAACATTTATTGCCACGGAAAAAGCCAGACGCATATACATACCCGATGAGTAGGTGCGGACAGGGTTGTCTATGAAATCTTCCAGCTCGGAAAATGAGATTATATCGTCAAGTCTTGTATCTATCTCCTTTTTTGTGAGACCGAAGATAGCGGCGTTTGTGTAGATATTCTCCCGTCCGCTCATATCGGGATGAAAGCCTGCACCAAGCTCGATAAGGCTTGAAACACGGCCGTTCATGGTTATTGTACCACAGTCGGGATACATTATCCTTGTGAGAAGTTTCAGCGTAGTGCTTTTGCCGCAGCCGTTTCTGCCGATAAGTCCCACAGCTTCTCCCTTGTTCACGGTAAAGCTTATGCCTTTCAGCACTTTCCTTTCCTCGTAGCGGCTTCTCTTGCGGAAAAGCAGCCTTTCTTTCAGCTGTGAGCCTTTGTCGGGATAGACCTTGAAGCTTTTGGTTATATCCTTTACGATTATTGCCTGTTCACTCATTACAGTTCCTCCGCAAAGCGTCTCTGAAGCTTGTTGAAAACGATACCGCCGACGACAAGGAAGAATACTCCCAGACCTGCCGCAGAAATGAGAGAGGTCAGGTCGGGCATCTGCTTGTAGTAAAGCACATCACGGTAGCAGCCTATGACATGGGTCATGGGGTTGAGACCGAATACAGGCAGCAGTCTGTCGGGTATCATTGACTTGTCGTACATTATGGGAGTCATATACATCCAGACCATTGAGACTATGCCGAGGATATGTTCAAGGTCACGGAAGTATACTGTCACAGCCGAGGTCAGCAGAGCCATTCCCAGGGAGAGGAGATATTCCACCGCCATGATTACGGGAAGGGTCAGCAGGGCGGCGAAGTTGAAGCCTGTCCCCGAGACTATGATGACTGCGAAAATGACAATGAAGCACAGCAGCATATTGACGAAGCAGCTTGTGACATAGGATATGGGGATGACCATACGTGGGAAGTAAATTTTCTTGATAAGGTCTTTCTGAGCGACGATAGAGGCTGCACCGACGGTAATGGAAGATGAGAAGAATATCCACGGTATCAGCGCAACGAAAAGGTAGAGGTAATAGCGCTCGATGTTGGTCCTGAGGATGAAAGAGAATACAACGGTGTAAACTGCCAGTTGCAGGAGAGGGTTTATGAAGGTCCAGAGGAAGCCGAGAGCAGAGCCTTTGTAGCGGCCTCTGAGGTCTTTGCGGACAAGGCTTGCGATCATCTGTCTGTACGCATAAAGTTCTTTTATAGTGTTCATTATGAACTCCTTCTGAAAGTACGCATTATTAATCAAATTATAACATATACGGAATTTTATGTCAACCAATGGACAGCACCGGCCGGCATTTTTAATGCATAATTATGGTGTCCGCTTTGCAGACGGATATGAATTGTGCCGCTGAGTTAGCGGCCTTTGCTTTATTTACCATGAGCCGCATTTGTAGGGGCGCACAGTGTGCGCCCTCGGGAAAACACCATAATCGTTTGTTGTAACCTCTATATGTATAGGGGCGCCCTCGTCCTCCAATTTAGGTGCGATGGGAACTGTGGGAGCCCGAGGGCGGGCTCCCCTACAAAGATTTGTTTCTGTAGGGGCGCTTTCCGAGCGCCCTTGATATCATCCGCCCATTATTGTAGGGGACGGCGTCCACGACGTTCCACATAGCTTCATATTTTTTCTGCGGCAACTTTGTGTCAGCCAAAGAGGAACACCTCTTGGGAAAGCGTGGAAATTCTCCACCTTTATAGCCTCCGAAGGACATTTCTTTTCGCATATCTTGCATCCGATACAGCCGTTTTTACAGCTCAGCTTAGTCTCCTTGCCGTTTGCTGCGGATGAACACAGCACGTCGATATGCTTGGCAAGGGGCTTTATCGAAATAAGCTGATTCGGACAGACTGCTGCACACTGTCCGCAGGCGCCGCACAGTGACGGGATGACCTTAGCCACGCCGTTTTCCACTTTTATTGCGCCGTGTTCGCAGACATTCACGCAGTCGCCCAGACCGATACAGCCGTATTTGCACAGGCCGTTTCCGCCATAGAAACGCTTTACAGCCTTACATGACTGCACACCGTCAAACTCGAATGCTGTCTGAGTGGCATTGCAGTCACCGTTGCAGTGCACCACCGCTGTCATGGGTACCACCTCAGCAACGGCAGTACCGAGGATCGCAGCTATTTTTCCTGCCGCATCCGCACCGCCTGGACGGCACAGATTTGTTGGAGCGCCTTTTTCCACGATAGCAGACGCATAGTCCGAGCATCCTGCATATCCGCAGGCACCGCAGTTAGCCTGTGGGAAGGGCCTCCCTATTTTTTC
>ACOK01000065.1 GCA_000174895.1 Ruminococcus flavefaciens FD-1 | reverse complement strand
CTAACTTGGGCGATTGATTAGCGGCCCGAATCGCCCTTTGCACTGTCAGCTTCAAGTCACGGAATCCCGTTATTTTCGATATCGTCAACAACATCGAGAACCTTTACAGCATCGACGCTATCGAGGAAGAAATGCAGGTGGCGATCAACTATTATCGTTCGCACGACGGCGAGAAATTTGTGGTCAATGAGACATTTGAGCTTATCGACAAGGTCGCTGACTGCAAGGCACTATTTGATGAACTCGAAGGCACACTCTCTGCATCGTGGGATCTGATGTATGAAGCGGCAAAGAGTTACCATGACAAATACGGAAATATCGACATTCCTAAGCGTTATTTCACGCAAGAAGGCTATTCACTGGGATTGTGGTTACAGACTCAGCGCAGGGTTTACAATGGAACTGTAAACGGTATCCTCACCCAGGTTCAGATCGATAAACTAAACGCTCTCGGTATGCGCTGGGAGTCGAAGTCTGATGTATCATGGGAGAAATATTACGAAGCTGCTAAACGCTACTATGAGATGAACGGCGATTTACAGCCTAAAGCCTTGTATGTAGATGATAATGGTGTTGACCTCGGACGCTGGCTGGCTCAGATAAGAATGTTCAGAAAGAACGGTATCAGGAGCCGTTTCCTGTCGGATGAGCGGATAAAGTCTCTCGATGACATCGGCATGGTCTGGGATGTTTTCGACTATATCTGGGAAGAATACTACTCAGCGGCTGTGAAGTATCATCGTGAGCATGGCGATTTGAATGTGCCTGCGAGATACGTTGACAGAGACGGAATAAAGCTCGGACAGTGGCTTAATAATCTTCGCAGTGCAAGAAATGGCGCTGGAAACGGATACAAGGAACTGACTGACGAGCAGAAAAAGCGTCTCGATGAACTCGGCATGATCTGGGAAAATAAACTCAACCTCAAGTGGAACAACGCTTTTCGGGCATTATGCGATTATCACCTAAAATTTGGCACTTTTGAGATGAAATCCGGATACAGGACAGAGGACGGTATCACCCTCGGTAAATGGGTGCGTGACCAGCGTGATATGTTCGCAAAGGGGAAACTGTCTGCTGAGCGTGCCGAAAAGCTGAGAGGCATCGGATTTGTGCTGGAAAAGACTGATCCGTGGGAAGAAAAGTTCCTTCTTGCAAAGGCGTATTTTGATGAACACGGCGACCTGAAAGTTCCTGTTGATTATAAAGTTAACGGAGTCTGGCTCAATAAATGGGTCAACGAGCAGAAGCAGATAGCTGAGGGAAAAAGGAAAAAGAAGCATACAGCTGAACAGCTTGAAAGGCTTCGTAATATAGGCTTAAAGTTCGATTCTGACATCTGAGGACGGAGGTAGGAAATGGCTAATGTAAAAAATCCCGACAGAGTTAACAAGGACAAGCTGATACGTGTCCGTGTTACTCAGGAGGAGCATGACAGATTTATGAAGCAAGCTATCGAAAATGGCTATAAATCGCTGAGCGACTATATCAGAACGCTAATTTCTGATGTAAATAAAGGTGATAATGATTCTGTAAAGGAATAAAATAATGATCCCCTGAGATATGAATTAACTGTCATCTTCGGGGATCAGGTTTATAGGCTCTACTTTAGCAGTTAGAACTGTTACAGCTTACACCGTGAAATTATGTAGCTTTTACGCTCGTCAGTCTCCTTATTTCGTACTGCTCAATTTTGTGTCGTGTCTTTTGTATATACCGCTCAGACTGCCCACACTCGCTGCTTCTGCCCACGGTGCTGCCCATAAGTTAAATAATATACTCGCAATACAAACAAATGTACTGTTTCCGGAACGACTGCAGTTAAGCAATATCTTTCCGGAAACAGCATATCATTGTTCAATTAAATGATTCAGATATCAGGATATTCAATTTAGTTCTTGTCAAGCAATGACTGAAGCAGCTCAATGTAGTCATTAAGTTTTTGTATTTCAATTTGATTGCAGTGGCAAAGTTCATCCGCTTCTTCAAGCTCGTATCTGGTCAATTCGTAATCTGTCCATTTGAGGCATTTATGACTTTTACTAAAAGCACAGTAATCATTCATAAGCAAACGCCTCCTCTGAATTCTGAACTCCGTATCGTTCTCTCATGTGCAGAAACAAAGCTGCAGCAGTTTCTTAAACCATACGATATAAACTACTCTTAACAATCCAAATGAAAGTTTGGAAGTGATATTATATGGGGCATTTATATGCAATACGTACGGAGGGGATTGACATATATCAGATATTATGATATAATATATATACCTGCTTAACCGCAGGAATACACTCCAAGGAGGGCACAATTCATGAATAATCCTGATAACGGAAGAGCAAGACTGCTCGTGCTGGAATCCGATGGTTCCTACCTGGAATACCAGTACGAATCACTTGCCGAAGCGAGAGCGTACGTCAATAGTCAAAGTTGGGGCGACTTCGTAATCGTTACAGACCATACCCTGATCTTTGCCTATAACGGCTACCGTACTAAACCGATTTTCCGGTTTGGCATTTCAATGATCTCAAGTTGGCTTAATCATGCAGACAGCAACGTGATCGAAACATATCGGCATTACCTCGAGATTTCGAAGGGAATGACTGGGCATGATACATGGCCGCAGTATTCAGTAATGGATGCCTTCGTGGCAAACGTAGACGGTGGCGACTAAACAGCAATAAAAGCACAGCAGGCAAGCGGCCTGACCATAATAAACACATCAGGGGAGATTGAAATACTAATTCACGGAGGTGCTAATATGTGGGAAGACGGTAATGTTAATAGCGTTCAAACCTTAATTGATGCGGCGGATGCATCAAAATCAAAGGATACTAAAGAAAGAACTCTACAGCAGGCACTTTCAAGCGCACGCTGTATAAAAGATAGTAAAACTAAAGATAGTTTAGTTAAGCTCATCGAAGATAAAATAAGAAACTTATAATTATAATTCTCCCCTGAAATTAAAGCCAACGATTTTTATCGTTGGCTTTATATTTACAGTAAAGAGCCTATTTTACTCTTACTTTAACCGCAGCATCAATCACCTTTTTAACTGTATGATGTGAATTACCGACACGTGCAGCTATTTGTCTCAGACTGAACTTTTCACTGTGTAATTTGAGAATAGTTTTATAGTCTATCATTTGACAGACCTCCATGATTTTAGTCACGTTTCTCAACGTGCTAAATCAAGTATATCACATTATTTAACTTATGGGCAGCACCGTGGGCAGAAGCGGCGAGTGTGGGCAAAAGTTCCGTGCAGAGTGGGCAGTCTGAGCGGTATATACATCTTTTTAGGCGAACTGGGGCAGTGTTATTTTAGCATTCATAAAAAAGGCGAAAAATCAATATATGAAATATGAATCAATATTTCAAAACTGTAACATTCCACAACATTAAACGAAGGACAAATGCTTGCTGATGGTGTATAATAAGATCATGGAAACGGGGAGAACCCCGAAAGTAAACGAAAATCTTATTTACCGAAAGGAAGTATTTATTATGAAAAAGTCAACAAAGGTATTATTCAACGCATACAAGGTGATCTTCGCTCTTACAGCCATCGCTCTTATTGTTACATATGTACGTTGACTTATCAGCCCTACTGCAATAAATGCCGTTATCTCAGGAAATGACTGGTTAACTCTCGGATATATGTCAGTAGTTTATATGCTAATCTCTGAAAAGGAAAAGAATGCTAAGCTCCGGAATGCTGAAATTAATATAAAGAATAATAATCCCTGAGCAGTTGCTCGGGGATATTTTATTTGTAGGAGACATTCTTTGTTGCTATGGCTTTTCATTGACGATTATTTTTAGAAAAAAGGCACTATTTAATAATTCTGTATTACATTTATTCTTTTACCAATATCCTGTAATTAAAGAACCATCCAATGCGGACGGTGTTGTTCATGAATTATCATTATATCAGATATGGAGGAGTGGTGGTGTATACACATTATCATCTATGTAGGATCACATCACATTACACATTCGAGTACATATCACATTGTCCTTGTTTGATATATATGACATCTACTACATCGAGTGTTGTGTACATTGGTTCATCTATTATGGAGTAGTGGTATCGAGTAACGAGTTCAGATTAATATATAGTACTGGAGGAAAATAAAATGAGACGAAAGATAAAAGATCCAAAGGTGACTTGGTCGTTGAAATCGTCTAAGGCACTGCTGGAGGAATTAGACAAGGAAGCAAAGGCCAATGGAAAGACACGTTCCGAGATAGCGAATGACAGACTGAGACATTATGCCACTCCTCTGACACCTGAGCTTTTGGTCTTACTGCAAGACAAAGGAATCGAGAAGTATGTGCAAATGAAAGCTGACCAGCCTGAGGAGGCAGTGAAAATCGTTGAGGAGGTTATGAAGTTATGGAACAGATTAAAGTGATAAAGCATACAGATGCGGATACAAGATGTCTTGAGAACGTTGTTAACTATCCCATCGGAAAGGACCAGTTGCTGAAAACAGGATTCGGTGTGGATCCCTACAATATCGCCATTGCCAAATCTCAGGGCAAGTACAAAGGCAGACAGCCTATCGCTATCGACTGGACGAAGTTTGGTCAGCTGTATCAGCAGTGGAAGTCTGGTACTATTACTGCTGTATGGTTTCAGAAAGAGATGGGCCTGCGTGCCAACACATTTTACCGAAGGCTCAAAGAATACGAAAGAAAGTATGTATATATGAGACGGAGCCGGGTAACCGGCTCCAATCATCTTTCAATAGGGTATCGTTTTTATTTGCAATATTGCAAAAGCCTAAAAACAACTTATATGACACATTTTTTTGATATGTCAATAGACCATGGGCTATTGGCATTGCCTGAACTTGCATGATATTAACCGTCCAGTCCGTTCAAGAAATCCTTCAGGATTTTTCCGCACTCTTCTGGCTTATCAAACATGATCTCATGCTGTCCCTGCATTTCGATCTTCTGACAATTACCCATTTTTTCGATATATGCGTCCAGTATACTGCGCTTTTCTGACTGGCTTTCCAGATAGTTTGCATATACCTCGTCATCGCTGTCTCCTGCGATACCATATACATTTCTGAGAACATCTGCGGTAAATCCCTCATTTATGAGCTGTTCCTTCGTGTGGAAAGCGTAGAGTATGCTCAGGTACATCTTCGGGATATCATTTGTTTCCAATGTATCCCAAACATAATTGCAGTTTTCCTGCCAGCGCAGCATTTCATCTGTTGAAGCATGACTGCTCATGGTTTTTTCAAGAAGTGCTGAGGATACAGGTTTTTCTTCATCAGAAAGCATTTTCAAATCTCTTTCGTAGTCGGAGTTTATCACCGGCGGGAGCAGTCCGAGGTTTCCGGCACGGCGCATCCACTTTACGATGTCAAGATCCAACGCGTCTTTTTCAAGATCGAAATGCTGTGCTTCGGAGCCGTCTATGATCATGACTGCTTCGATCTCATCGGGGTATTGGCTTTGCCAGTATGTAGTGTAAACATCACCCATTGAATGTGGCATCAGCACATAGGGTGCCTGAATACCTGCGTTTTGCAGTGCAGTCCTATAATGCTCAACAACGTGTTCAACGGTCATAGCGCCCTTATAATCATCGCTCACGCCATATCCTGCACGGTCGAGAAATACAAGCCTGTTATCTTCTTCAAGGGGAGCAGTCATCTTTCGCCAGCCTATACACATTTCTCCGTCAAGATAGCCTGCTAAAGCAACAATGGTATGCTTTCCTTTTTCATTGCCGCAGGTAAAAACATTCACATTATAATCGCCCGCCGACACAAGGTTATAGTAACCATTATCTTTCAGATAGTTCTTTGCCTTGTTCACTCTCAGGCGGAACAGGGCAGAGGTGATAATGAGGACTACAATGACAAGTACAAGTATTACCAGTATAATTATTCCTGTTACCTTTAATACTCTCCTGGCTTTCATATCAAAATTTCCTTTCCATGTTTCGATCCAAACTTTTTCAGATACACTTCATTACAATCAAGAAATGATTTGTTATTGATTGTGGGTAGCATATTTACCTCCTATATATCGCTCCTGGTATAAAATGTGCTTCTACCGCTTCCATGTTTTAAGAGCAGTCCCTGCTCAACAAGCTGCTTGATAGAATTCTCAACCGAAGCCTTGCTTATTGTCGGGCAAAGCTCCATGACTTCACTCTTTGTAAATTTACCGATCTTATTATAAACTGCACGACGCACCATTTCTATTGCCGGCAGCTTTTCATCGACCAGCGCTACACGATCTTCAAAGTCGCGATAGGCAGCGAGAATAGTCTGCAACAAATATTTTATAAACGGATCAGGATCTTCTTCGCCCTCGTTCCCATCCTTTCTGACACTGTTCCAGTGCATCGTAGTAAATGTTCTTATTCTTGGCAATCTTGCTTTCGAGTGAGATATATCTGCCAATCACAAAACCGGAACGATACAACAGCAGAGTTGTGAGCAGGCGGCTCATTCTGCCGTTGCCGTCATTGAAGGGGTGTATGCAGAGAAAGTCATGGATAAACACAGGTATCAGAAGCAGTGCGTCGATATCCTGCGTTGCGATTATGCGATTATAGCTGTCACATATCGCTTCGATAGCAGTCGGAGTTTCATATGGCGGCAGAGGAGTGAATAATACGATTTCACGTCCATTAGCATCTGTCGCACTTATATAATTCTGAGAGTTCTTAAATGTACCGCCGATGCTTTTATGAGAATACTTATACAGGTCACGGTGGAGCTGGATAATGTAGTTCGATGTAATCGGTATATACTCGAAGTTCTCGTGAATAGTATTCAGTACATCACGGTATCCCATGATCTCTTCCTCGTCACGGTTTCTGGGAGTTGTCTTGTCTTTGACAAGCTGCAGCAGTCGGGTGTTAGTGGTTCTGATGCCTTCAATCTCATTGGAAGCTTCAGTACTTTGTACCTTTGCAATCTCGATAAGGCGGTCAAGCTCGGCAGGTTTCTGTTTCAGATAAAGCTCCTGTCTGCCTTTATATTCGTGAATCTGGGCTACAAGACCGATGATCTCGTTGTCCCATGAACGTTTTGCAAGTTTGTTGTAATCAAAGATTCTCATAAGCTCACGCTCCTTTCTCATAATTATAAACAATATTAGGTGATAAGTCAAGACTTTAGGAGAAATTTCTCATAAATCATATGGTGAGTTAGGAGATAAAGAAAATACAATTTCTTCATCAACAAATGTTGGATTATTATGTACGGGATATAATTGACTACTCGCCTTTTTAGTGGTATAATAAGTTAAACTTAATATTTCAAGCGTTTTAAGCAATTGAACGGAGGTTTTAACATGAGCAGGATTTCATTTATATCATTCTGTGTTGAGTATTACGCTAAGCATATCAATAAATCAAGTAATGAAGTGTATGAACTCTTCAAACAGGAAAAAGTTCTTGACCTGCTTGAAAACGACTATGATGATCTTCATGGAATGGGAATGGAATACATCATTCAATTAATTGATGAATACTTAGGAGCTGCGTAATATGCTGGTTTATCACGGAACAACTTCAGAAATCAAGGAGCCTAAAATAATCACAACTGAAATAGGTCGTGATTTTGGCTTTGCATTTTATACGACTGATATTAAGGAGCAAGCTGAACGCTGGGCTCTCAGACGTGCAAAAATACAGTCAAGGAAGAGTCAAAACTCTGTTTCTGCTGTCGTGAACATATTTGATTGGGAACGTGATATCGCTTCGGATATTTTAGAATTTGATGGTGCTTCTATGGAGTGGCTCGATATGGTTGTCAGCTGCCGAAGCGACTTGTCGTATAAACATGAACATGACATTGTTATTGGTAAAATAGCAAATGATAATGTCGGTGAAACGGTTGCTTATGTGGTGCAGGGCATCATGAGAAAAGAAGATGCAATCGAAAGGCTGAAATTTGAGAAGATAAACAATCAGATAGCCTTTTGTTCTGAGTGTTCACTCAAGCAGCTTAAATTCATAAAAAGCTATATAGTGGAGGCGTAATTATGGATCATGCAACAACAAGAGCAACAATTATCCCTGAAATAGTACGCCTTATCTCAGCAGAGTACAATATTTCTGAGAAAGAAGCGTTAGATAAGTTCTACACTTCTGCAACAGGTGCAAGTTACGCAGATGATGAAACAGGTCTATACGGTCAGTCCGCTCTATATGTGTTTGGATTATTCCGTGAGGAATTTGATCATCGAGAGGATTGACTATATTACTCATATAAAGCCAGCTCCCGTAAGGGAGCTGGCTTCTTTTCTTATCGTTATACAGCCTTTTAGCCGTGTGCATATTATGTGAAAAATGTTGTTTTCTCACATGGAACTGCAAATATACGCATAATATCACTCCGTTGGAAGGTCAATGAATGTGGGTTCATGCTTAGCCGCACGGACATATTTGAGCATATTCTCTCGTAGCAGGCGTACAGTTGAAGTATTGATGCCCGGATGTCCGCAAATATATTCATCGCTCATAAGGTCGTTGTCTATGACGAGCTGAATGTTGTTATCGGTATCGAATATAAGCTCCAGCGCTGATACTGAGCCTGGGATAGTATGCAGATACTCCTGCATCTTGTCTGCTTCCGCAAAAGAGAGTCGAGCGCAGTTTAGTTGCGATGAAAGGAACTTAGTCTTGAAAGGCTTATCACCTGGCATAAGGAGCATATAGAAGCTGGTCTTCTGGCGGTTGCAGAGAAACAGGTTCTTGCATATCTTAGCACCAAGTACCTTTTCAATAGCAAGACAATCCTCCATAGTATCTGCGTGGTCGTGATCAGCTCGCTTGTATTCTATACCAAGAGCATCGAGTTTATCATATATAGCCATTTCAACGTCAAAGCGTTCATCTGTCGGACGTCCGCTGTAAAGTGTATTATCAATATCCATATTAATGCTCCTTTACCAGTTTTCACGCATAAGAAAATCTGCTATATGCACTATCTCAATGCCGTTATCGTTCCCTAAAGCAAGTGTGTCGCGGCAGACCACATATTTATGGTAGTGATCCTTTATATCCATAAGATTTGCAGTCTCACGGTCGGATCCGTCGGGAAGCTGAACGCAGACCTGAACGTATATCCTTTCATCTCTGCGAACGGCAACAAAGTCGATCTCTTTGGTATTGTTTTTGCCAATGTAGACATCATAACCCCTGCGCTTCATTTCGAGGTACACTATATTCTCGAATACAGCTGAAAGCATTTTGGTATCGAAGCCCATCTGACTGTACTTGATAGAAATATCAGAAAGATAGTATTTTTCCTGAGTTTTGAGCACTGCCTTACCCTGAAGGTCGTAACGCTGACAAGGATAAATGATGAACGCTTCACCCAGCCACTTCAGATAGTTGTAGATAGTCTCAACAGAAAGACTGCGGTTCTCACTTTTCAGGAACTTCACTATCGTATTCGCCGAGAAGGTCATACCAACATTTTCAATCACATAACGGACAACTCTGTCGAACAGCTCTTTATTGCGTATCTTATGACGCTTGGAGATATCTCTTGTGATGACGGATGCGTATATACCGTCAACGATCTGATACGCAGCCTTTGTATCGAAGCTGCTGATACCAACAATAGGAAAACCGCCGTACTGAACATATTCATCAAATACGTCTCTTGCCTGAGACACATCTTTATTCTTGAAAGTCAGGTACTCACGAAGCGAAAGAGTATATACAGGGATCGTCACATATCTTCCGGTGAGGTATGTGGATATCTCACTCGACATCAGCTTGCTGTTTGAACCGGTGACATATATATCAACATCGCTGTTTTCAAGAAGGTCGTTAATGACCTTCTACCAACCTTTAATTTCCTGTAATTCATCAAGAAGCAGATAGCATCGTCCTTTACCGGATATATCATTTTTCAGGTCAGAATACATATCCTTTGCTGAAAAATCTTCATACATGATTTCGTTGTATCTGCGTTCAATGATGTTTTCTTTTGAAGCTCCGTGCTTTATGAGCTCATCAGCTACCATTTCAAGTATAGTGGATTTACCGCAATTTGCCTCCCGATACTTTGACGAACGGGTGTATAGATTCTGTCAAAATTCAGGAGAACTTAAGCAAATTGCGGCAAATCTTAGCATTCTAAGGACATCGTTAGTAGTAAAATAGTAGTAGAAATCGGGGTGTTTTACTACTAAGGAATTGGAGCCGATTTCTATACATAAAACGGTTGCTTCATCACTCCACAGCAAAACTTTCCGTTTTCAAATCGCAATAGTATCTTCCGGTTTCTGCTGTGAATCTCAGAACACAGTAATCAGGATCAGTAACGCCGCCTTTATAGAACAGTGTGTCTCCTTTGCGCCAGATCATATCCTTAGTCTTCTGATCGGTCAGCACTTCCATTTTTCCTTTCAGCATAATACCTGTATATTTGATCAGACCTTTATGATAAAAGTAAATGCAGGCGTTTGGATTACTTAAATACTGTTTAACTCTCATTGAAGAAGTGTTAGTTGAGAAATAGAAATGATGCAGTCCGTCGATTTTTCTTGGCTTTAGCATCGCTTTTACATTCGGGAATCCTTCTTCATCAACTGAGCAAATAAAAGCAACTTTTTGTTTTCTGATAAACGATAGCACAGTATCCATGTTCATAATATTTCCGACCCACCATTCCGATATTGTTTTTATATCACTTTATTATACCATAATCTTTCCAGTTCATCAAGTCAAAAAGGGCAAAAAATAACGGCTCAAATAAATGAGCCGTAAGTATATCAGATCAATTTTTAATTATAATATTTCCGAAAAATATCTTATTTTTTCACTGTGACGGAGTAAGTACCGTTTTTGTTCTCGCCGATCTCAATGGAGAATCCGGTATCTACAGTCTGACCGCCATTTGCGTCATACCAGTGGAATCCCGAAATATTGCCGTTGATGATATCACCAGTGTGGTATAAATTATCAATCTCTCTGTCGTCGATTATGCGGATAAGGCGTCTGCCCTTATCTTTATTTGTGAATTCGCTTCCGCTTGCGTATCGGAAATAGTTGTTCCAGCCGTATTCAGTGGTTGCATCGATGTGATATATCCTCACACCTTCGCCGGACTTCACCCACCATGCTGTGTTTTTGCCTATACCGCTGTTATTGCCGTCTTTTGTAGCGTATTCCACGATAAAATATTCAGAGAAGTAGTCGTCTGCAAGTTTTCCGTTGGGGATTATCAGGCAGTTTCCTGCATTTGTTTGTGCATTGCTGAGAGTAAAGGTTTTGGTGCCCTGATCGGGATACCACAACTGAACCTGATCTTTAGTGTACCAGCCTTCAACTAATTTTGAGAAAGCACCAAAATCCGATCCTGCATCAGTATCCATAAGCTCAGCACCTGCGGTACCATGCATACCCTCGCTGTCATTTGTGGTGAAAAGGTAGTAGTCGGGAAGTCCTGTGCAGTGTCCGAGTTCGTGGCAATAGGTGCTGATGTAGTTGACGTAGTTTTCGGTAGACTCTACCTGTGCATTTCCTGTGATTATGTGTCCGACGCCAACGCCGTCAACACGGTATTTCGGATCTCCGAATGCACCTGAACACGGCCACCAGTTAGTGTCGCCTGCTTTTGCGGGAGTGGTGAACAGCGTTGCATCTATCCTTCCGTCGCCGTTGCCGTCAAACTGTGAGAAGTCCACTTTATCCTTGAAAGCCTCATAGCACTCCTCAGCTATCTTTACTTTATCGGTATCGTAGGCTGATTGCTTTTCCTTTGTGGTGTAGCGGAAAACCTGTCCGCTGAAATTCATGCTGCCCTTGGAAGCCCTGCCGTAAAATGCGGAAATGCTCTCAAATGGATAGCATACATTTTTCTCATCAGCCTCACCGAAAGTTATACGGTTCAGCTGTTCGGTCGTTGGTTCGTAGTCGTAGCGGCAGTCGGGAAAGTCCACGTAGAATACAACAAGCTTTGCGTCGCCCTGTGTAGGCAGAGAAGCGCCGTGTTTTGCCAGATTTGCAGTTATGAATTCCGCCTGCTTCTGCGGTCCATCTTCTATAGCAGGGGAGTTATCTGACAACAGCAAACGTCTGAGGGCACAGAGGTCGAATACGTCCAGTTTCTCGTCCTGACAGAGATCACCTGCTTTCCAGTTGGGGAGATATGTATCAGGAACAGAAAGAAGCCATTTTTGCAGAAGCACCAGATCAGCGATATCCACCTTTCCGCTTGCGTTTACGTCACCCATGATGAAAGTTTCATCTTTCTGCGGCTGAGTTGTGATAGGCTGCTGAGTTTCGGTCGTTTCGGGCTGTTGGGGTTCGGGCTGTGCGTTTGCGAGATCGAATCTGTCCTTGTCATCTTTGATCTTCGTCCACATATAGCGGAGCATCCAACCGTCAAAATCAGTGATCTTCGCAGATGAACCGGCCATCATAATTGAGTTTTCACCACGGGGAAAACCTCCGGGAGGGAAACCGTCGGATTCTCCTTCACCGCCGTAGAAATCGGTCATTCCGAAACCGTGACCGATCTCATGTTCAAGAACGTGCAGACTGCCGTGCTGTATCATTCCAAGATAAGCAGTATCGGAGAGACGCTGTCCCCAGTCTCCTCCGCAGCCGCCGATATCGGGGAATCCCTGAGTAGCCCACATATACATATCAAAGCGGCTGTCAAGTCCGCCGGGGTACTGATAATTCTTTTCGGTGAAATGATCGAAGCGTGAAAGCTCAGACGGCGCAAACGGCTCTTTATCGGGAATAGTGTCCCTTCCGTTTGAAGTGTCATATTGTGCGTCGTAGTATTTTGTGTCGGTATATACTACCTCGTCATCATGGAGATCGAGAAGACAGTTTTTATTGATAACAGCCCAGCCGACGATCTTTACATCGATGTGATCGTATGGCCAGTTTTCGTAGCCTGCAAGCCAGTCATTCCACGCATTGATGCAGTCTGACAGCATTTTTTCAAACTTCTGACGCTGTTCATAGGTGACAGTGCGGTAGGACTGCCACTTAACCACGTAGTTGATAGTTCCTTTTCCTGCGACTATCTGATCGAAAATGGTGTTTCGGCGGACAGTTGATTTTTCACGGTCAATGCGGTTCTGCCATATCCAGTCAGCGGCATACTGAAAATCCGCAGGCATATCGCTGATACTCTCAGCCGAAGCCGTGATCGTATTGTTCATATGAAAGTGAACGGCTGACTGTGATGAAAGGGGAGTGAGGCACAGTGCAGATGCAAGCAGAAACGCGCCGACTCTGTTACGTTTTATCATAAGTGATCCTCCTTTTTACCCGAATAGGATATGTTTTTTTCTATCTATATTGTACGATCTGTACAGCAAAAAATCAATTGAATATAGCGTATTTTTCAATACATAATTTTACGGCAAAATCGCCTGCAATTGTAATATTGTCTTGAAAAAGTGAGATGATCGTGCTATAATAGTATTATAAAAAATATCGGAGGTGCAGTATGAAGAAAAAGCCATTGATCGGTATCGTTACGCCTATCCTTGCAAGAGATCATATACGCAGTATAGTCCGTGGTGCGCTTGCCCAGATAAATGCCTGCGGATGTGACTGTATCGTACTTGCGCCTCTGTGCCATTTTACGCAATGTGCCGCCGATCATGCAACATCAGAACGCAGCATCTACCGTCTTATCCAGTCCGGGGCATTTGACGGATTCCTTTACGTCAAGGACGACACCACAATGGGGGATGAAGTAACTGCCGAGGTGGAGTCGCTTCTGCTTCTTTCAAATAAGTACGTTATGACAGTGGATGAGCGTGAACATCCAGTTTTTGACAGTACGCAGTACGATGATTATGACGATTTCAGCAAAGTTGTCCGTCATCTTATCGAAGTTCACGGCTACAGGAAAATATATTGCCTGACAGGTCCTGAGTTTCTATTTCAGGCGCAGACCCGTCTGAAAGCATATCAGGATCAGATGAGCGAACACGGGCTTTATTTCGATGAAAGCTATTACAGCTACGGCACTTTCTGGATCGACTGTGCAATTGAATACGCAGAAAAAATAGTCTCAGGCCGGCTTTCGCGCCCCGAGGCTGTAGTCTGCGGAAACGATGCAATGGCCGCTGCACTTATAAATGAACTTATGAACTCAGGGATAAAAGTCCCCGAGGATATTGCTGTCACGGGATATGATGGTTTCAGGCTCGCAGAAATGAAGGTCTCACTTACGACATATGACCGCAATCATTATCAGCTGGGTGCAGATTCGGTGCGGCGCTTGTACCGCAATATGACGGGTATACTCTGCAATAAAGTCAATCGTCCTGAAAACGGATTCATTATCGGCAATTCATGCGGATGCAGCAGTGTTCCTGCAAGACAGCTGATAGAAAGTCAGAACGAGATAGTTCCTGAGGAGTGGCGTGAGAAGATGTTCTGCGATGATCTTGCGTTTGATCTTGCACAGGCACAAAGTGTTGCTGAGGTACTTCATAAGTCGATATATCACTCAAAAAAGCTGTATAAGCTTGGTGATCTGAGGATATATCTGGATGATGACAACAATTGCCTCAGCTGCAAGGCTTCCCTTGAAAACGGAACTGAGATAACGGAAAAATCATTTTCTTCTGATGATGTAACGGAATTTCTGAGAGGCAGTGAAAGTTCTGAAATATTATTCTTATCGCCTCTCCATTTCGGAAAGCGTTCATTTGGGATTGTTTCATTGTCATTTGCTGAGTGCGACAGGCTGTATGACGAGAATTATCTGAGGTTTATCGCAAACACTGAGATCGCACTGGACCGTCAGCTTTACACAGAAATACGTATTTCAGACGATACTCCCCATAGTCTCCGTCAGAAAGAGATCAGGCAGAAAATGACCGAACTGCGGCAAAAGCTTATGAATGAACCCGAACTTTCCTGGACTGTCGATAAAATGAGCAGGACGATAGGTATGGGAAGAAGTACCATACAGAAACATTACAAATCCTGTTTCGGAAAGAGTATTTTCGAGGAGCTTATACAGTTCCGTGTGGAGCTTGCAAAACGTCTGCTTAAAGATACAACACTGTCTCTGACAGAGATAACAGTGAGATGCGGTTATTCCACTGAAAGTTATTTCATGAAGCAGTTCAAGAATGTGACGGGATCAACTCCGACAGAATTCCGCTCCCGATTTCTATCGCATGAAAACTGAGCAAAGAAGGAGATAAAAATGTACAACTGCCGTATACTTACATGGGAGGAGATAGCTTCCGTGTACGATTCATACATGAAGCACGACTTCCCGAGTGACGAATTAAAGCCGCTTTCTATGATAAAAAAATCGCTGGATAAGGATGAGTATTTCTGCTATGGTATTTTCAGCGGTGATAAGCTGTGCGGATATGCCTGTTTTGTGTCGCTTATTATAGATGAAAAGCAGTATTGTCTCCTTGATTATTTTGCAACAGTCAGCGGTTTAAGAGGAAAGGGCGTCGGTTCGGAGTTTCTGCATCTTCTGAGGAATAAACTGAAAAATGCTGAGATGGTCATATGTGAATCTGAAGACCCGATGGGAACTTCAGGGGAAGAACTTGATATAAGACATCGCCGCATTGCGTTCTATCTGCGGAATCATTTCGTCGAAACAGGAGTTACAGCAGAAATTTTCAGCGTGAATTATGTGCTTCTGGAACTTGATACGGGACAGAAACACACTGAAACCGAAACAAGAGATCATTATGCAAGGCTGTACAGAAGCTTTCTTCCCGAAAAACTGTACAGCAGATTTGTGAAAATAAACTGAGGAAACGGCAATACACAGGAGTTGTAAGTGATTGGCGGACTAATGACAGCAAAGCATCATAGAAGACCATCATTACATAAGGCTCTACCAGCTTTTCATCAAGCCGGGGAATAATGTAGTCAGGTTCGTCGTGATCTGTATAATAGTTGCAGAAAGGCTCAAAGTCTAAAGCAGCATTGTTTGTAAAGTCTTTAGTGATGATAAAAGTTGAAGTAATACCTGTTCCTTCGGATTTGGTATGCTGTATCTCATACTCCGCTACATTCACATCCATAGCTTTCAGCAACTGATAGGAATAGTATTCGCTGATAAGCTCCTGAGTATTTCCTTGCTTGAACATATACCAACATCCGTTGATATAGCGCCATGCCTTTTCGTAGCTTCCGACAGTACCAAGTTCACGATATCCTTTCGTGTTGCCACTGTTTGAAGCGGATGAACCATACAGAGCAATATCTGCGAGTTCTTCATTATACTGCTTTAGGGAGATGTAATCCAGCTGCTCATCAGCCTTCTGGATACCGGGCGATAAAAAATTCTATGCTGACATTATTTAGTCTCCATACGGAGGCTAAATTTAATACGAAAAATGATTGAAAATAAGGGGGATAACCACGATGAGCAATATAATAATTCTTACAGGCAGCATGAGAAAAAACGGCAATACAGCGTTGCTGGCACAAAGATTTGCCGACGGTGCTGCTGTGAACAATAACGTGGATATAGTATCAGTTGCCGATTATAAGGTGAATCCCCGATTTGCTTTATACTTGCATTTTAAGCGCATTTATGATATACTTTATTTAATTTTTTATCGGATGCCATAATAAAACGGAGGTATACATATGAATCTGAATTTATTATGCCGCTGCTGCAAAAGCCGCATAATAAAGAAGAAAAATCCTGAATTTATTGAGAGTGCAGGTCTGCATGAGACTGCTTATAAGATGGAGTGGATAAAGTTCAAAGAGGATAATTCCGAACTTCCCGTTACCGAAAGAGAATGGGAAAATATAAACGATATTCCTGAAGTTGGCGAGACTTATATTCTCAAAATATGCGAGCCGTTCGATGAAGAGATTGGAGCAGTATTTACCAATCTTTTCGAGCCATGGCAGATGGCTGTAAACGGCTGGGATTGTGCTGAAAGTCAGGAAGATATTTACAAGGCGGCAGCTGTACTGTGTCGCTTTGTGGATGTGATATGGTCGGATGATTTCTCAGCATACATACACGTTGAGGTACTGAATGTGGTGCTGTTATCCGATCTGCACAAGGTACTTCCCGTGCATCTTTGCGACAGGCCTGTGGAACTGTTCGATGATAGCGAGGATGTGTGGACGGAATATGAGGACGAGCACTGGCTCAACCGTAATTGGACAGGTCAGGGCGATGTAGGTTCAGAACAGCTTCTCTACACCGACGAAAACGGTGTGAACCATGAAGTGATGACAAGTTGGTATGATTTCCATGACGATACATATACTCTTTCAAATAACGTCAGCAAGCCCGGAGCATTTCCTTTTGGCGACAGGAAAAGGTATATCTATCTTGTTTCATGTCAGTTCAGAATGGGCTGGGGATATATGGATTCGCTTCATAAGCAAAGGCAGTATTTTGCGTTTTGCGGTCAGACTGACGGATCGCTGTCGGTCGTTCTGATACGGCATAGGGAAACATTCCGCCTCGGTAAGGATTATCCTGTCGGGGGAGCCTACAATTATAAGCAGGCAGAGGAATTCCGCACAAAGTATATCGACGGCCGTGAATCCTGCGAGGGAGAAAACGCGGTTATACGTGAATTTGTGGAGGAGTATCTGTCGGGAATTAACGAATGAAGAAATAACATGAGGTTGAATATGGACTATAATCTGGACATTATAATATCTGAGCGTGATCTGACAGAAATAGGCTTAAAACCTAAAACTTTCTATTGGGGTGGGGAAGTTCATGAGTGCATCCCAAGAGAGTTTAATATAGAAGATATTGGTCTTATCGAAGCATCAAACGGTGCGATATACGATATTCTGATAAAGCAGACAGACATTTGTGAACCTGTTGTTCTTACAGTTGACCGCAGAAAAATATCAGTTGAAACTCTGATCAATGATATGAAACTCGGATCACTCCTGAGAGCTGTTTCAAAGAAGAAATTTGAACTTTACTTGTGGAAAGACGATGAATCAATAGATTATGAGTACGAATTTACGCAGGATATGGATATAAACGAATTATTGCTGAATACATTGGAAAGTGATGCTGATATCAGGCTCAGAAATGCTTGAAATAATATGCTTGCAGAAATGCAGAATATGTGGTATACTATAAGAAATCAAACAGCATAAGGAGTGATACGATGGCAATAAAATCAGTACAGCTTAAAAATTTCCTGATATTCAAAGATGAGTTTTCAATTGATTTTGAAGATGGGATCAATGTTATAATCGGAGAAAAATGAAAGCTGACATGGAATTACTTGATGAAATATATAAAGGCTTGATGGGGGATTAAAATGACTGATAATAATCGAATATTTCAAGAAGGGAATTATCAGATAGATTGTTCTAAGGCAATTTATGCATCGAATGGAATGCGTGATTATTATCAACAGGATGTTTTTGCAAAATATCAACTGAGTGATGTGGATTGGGTCATTGAAGATGATATATATATCTTGTGGAATATAAGAATTCAAATGTAAAAGCAGTTTTGATCGGCAATATCATCAAGCTGTATAATTCCTTGTACAGTAAGACCACACACAAAAAGCTTCAAACA
>ACOK01000066.1 GCA_000174895.1 Ruminococcus flavefaciens FD-1 | reverse complement strand
GGGTTTCCCCTTTGCATAAACTGTGGATGTTTTCATAAACTGTGGATGTTTTCATAAACTGTGGATGTTTTCATAAACTGAGGCGGCTGTGTAAAAAAGTTACAGCAATACAAAAAGGACCGCCTAAAGCGGTCCTCGGTAATTTAATTATTCTCTTTCCGGCCTATGCTATTGTTCAACCAGCTGCTGCACACATTATCAGTACAAATGCCGCTGTGTGAATGTATGCGAGAACACTCCTTACGGAAGTAATAGAGCTTATCAGCTGTACTGTGTTGATTCCGTCAGCCATAGCCGAGCGTATCGCATATGTATAAATAATAGTCGATGCTATACTGATAACAATATATGCAGCAGGCCCTGCTATCAGTGTGAATGTGCTTCTCGGCTTGCTGACCTTGTCTGCGAAGATATTGATACCGCAGAGTATTGTCATAAGAGCAGGTATGAATGCCTGTATCATCATAAGTGTCACAGTGCCGCTGTTCAGCTTTGCATCCATCATTTCCTTTACGTTGCCGTAACCGAGAAGTATAGCGGCGATATGCGGATTCAGTACAACTAATGTGTTGAGCATTATCCCCAGAAGTGAAACTAATGCCGCTGCAACTGCAAGAATACGCAGCGATCTTGGTTTATCCATTGAATCTCCCCCTATTTCATATGCTCAACGTGTCTTACCTCATCCATGCCCAGTGCTGCGGAAGTGCAGACGATGACAAGTGAAGCAACGTTCAGTATACCGAAGAAAAACCAGAGATACTCAGTTTTCTGTATCATCCATTCCTCGGACATATACAGTATTTTGGAATGATTGAGTATCACACTTGCCAGAACGTGTTCTGCAATATATGCGAACAGCCATAGTATCGGAGCGGCTTTGAATGTCTTGCGGCACCGCTTTATTGAGAATCCAAGATCCATACAGCCGAATGTGTATATCAGATACGGAAGCCATAACAGCGGAAGCGGAAACATCAGAAGTTTATTTCTGTTGGATATGAATGCTTCGGGATGAATTTCCCTGAAATGATCCGATGCTGCAAGTTTAAGTATCAGGTCGCCGAATACCATTGCGAATATGGCAAGAACTATATATGCTATTGTGAATACAGCGGCGACGATGTAAAGCTTGCGGACAGATATTGATTTATATTTCATTATTTCTTTCCCTATAATATGTTGCAGGGAACGGTGCTGTCCGTTCCCTGTGCCGGTCAATTAGTGGTGGAACAGACGAATACCTGTGAATGCCATAGCTATGTTGTACTTGTTGCAGGTCTCGATAACGTTGTCATCACGGATAGAGCCGCCGGGTTCAGCGATGTACTCAACGCCTGACTTCTTAGCTCTTTCGATGTTGTCGCCGAATGGGAAGAAAGCGTCAGAACCGAGGCAAACGCCTGTGTTCTTGGCAAGCCATGCCTTCTTTTCTTCTCTTGTGAATACAGCAGGCTTTACCTTGAATATTCTCTGCCACTCGCCCTCACGGAGAACGTCCTCGTACTCATCGCCGATATAAACGTCGATAGCATTGTCACGGTCTGCACGGCGGATATCGTCAACGAACTGGAGACCCATTACCTGCGGAGACTGTCTCAGCCACCAGTTGTCAGCCTTCTGACCTGCAAGACGTGTGCAGTGGATACGTGACTGCTGGCCTGCACCGATACCGATAGCCTGACCGTCCTTTACGTAGCAGACAGAGTTGGACTGTGTGTACTTGAGAGTGATAAGAGAGATAAGGAGATCATCCTTCTTGTCGTCGGGGATGTCCTTATTGTCTGTAACAACGTTGGCAAGAAGCTCACGGTTGATGTCAAGTTCATTGCGTCCCTGCTCGAAGGAAACGCCGTAAACCTGCTTTGTCTCGATAGGAGCAGGCTTGTAGTTCTCGTCCATCTTGAGGATGCAGTAAGTGCCCTTTCTCTTGGACTTGAGTATCTCCAGAGCCTCGGGCTCGTAATCGGGAGCGATAACACCGTCTGATACCTCACGCTGTATCATCTTGGCTGTGCAAACGTCCACCTTGTCAGAGAGAGCGATGAAGTCGCCGTAGGATGACATTCTGTCAGCGCCTCTTGCTCTTGCGTAAGCGCTTGCAAGGGGAGTGAGTTCACCCAGATCGTCTACCCAGTAGATCTTCTTCAGATCATCGCTGAGCGGTCTGCCGATAGCAGCGCCTGCAGGTGAAACGTGCTTGAATGAAGTAGCTGCACAAACACCTGTAGCAGCCTTCAGCTCCTTAACGAGCTGCCAGCCGTTGAAAGCGTCAAGAAGGTTGATATAGCCGGGCTTGCCGCAGAGCACCTCGATAGGGAGCTCGCTTCCGTCAGCCATATAAACTCTTGAAGGCTTCTGATTGGGGTTACAGCCGTATTTTAACTGCATTTCATTTGACATAATTGTTTTCCTCCTTTAAATCAATAGGATTGATTATTCATCTAATAATTTTTTACAATATGGGCATTCATCTTCTATAGAAGCATCTTTAAGCACTTGATCTATACTTTCGTGGAATTTTGTAAAATTATTATATTGAGGATAATTTCTTTTTAGGATAGAAGTTGCCAGTGCATATATTTGTTCTTTATCATACTTCCCGGTTTCTGTCCACCATTCTCTTTCGTGAACTTCACAATCTTCAATAGCACCTATTTCTTTTAAAATTTCATATGCAATATTGTAATATTCGTTGTTCTCGTCGAGTTGTCTTTTTGAAGTTGACATAGTAATGTCCTCCTTATATTTATTCATGATTGGTTATACTTATGATTACATCACGCATACATACAGACAGTATTCATCGTTCAAGACCGAAGAAACTTGCGATCAGGTATGCTGTAAAGGCACCGGCAAGGGCTATGAACATTATATTTCTGCCTTTGAGCCATTTATCCAGAGCTTTTCTGTGAGCAAGATCGACCTGATCCTGATTTTCGAGGAAGTTTATCCTGTTCTGCATAGCGCCGAACTGAACTTCCTCCTTCATCTCGTCAAAGCCTGTCTCAACACCGCAGTAAGGGCATTTCCCGAAGTAGGCGCCCTGTTTCCTTTCAATGGGAGCACCGCAGTTGGGGCATTGAATCTTAACTATATCCATTATTTATTCTTATTGATTATACGAGTCTCGACCTTGCCGCTTTCAAGATCAACGTAGCGGACAAAGAGAGATACCTTGTTGTCAGCGTTGAGGTTAGTCCAGAGCATATCTGTGAAGCTGTCGATATCGCCGCTGATGCCTACCAGCTTAGGCTCGCCCTCGAAGCTTGGGAGCGGATTGCCGTCGCCCATGTAGGTGTGGATGAAGCGTCCCTCGCCTGCGACAGGATTGGAGAAGCTGAATGTATATCTCTGGCATGAATCGGGATTGCCGTTAGCGCTCTTGAGAATTGACATAGCGTAGTTGAAGCCCTTGTCCTCGAAGTGGAGGATACCTGAGATACGGGGAGTAAAGTTAGGAGCGTCGTCCTCGAATTCTCTTGTGCGGAGAGACTGCTCGAAGGTCTGCTGCTTGTCCATAAGCTCATAGATAGTATCAGTCTGGTCGCCGTTTGTGACGATGAGCTTGTTGCCGAGTACACGTACAGGTGCATATATGATAAGGTGGGGATCAGTCAGCTTTGAAGGATCGAAAGCCTGAGTGCGGATACCGTCGCCGTCCTCAACGAATACACGGTTGCGGCTGTTTTCGCTTCTGCCCATGATGAAGTAAGCAGTTACGGCATATTTTCCGTCCTCGGACTTACCGATAACGATGCCTCTTCCGGGGTAAGCGTTTGAGCTGAGTTCCTGAGCAAGATCAAGTTTTTTCATAATTTTTACTCCTTTACTTAATTAAGAAAGTGTATATACAGTCCGTGATAACGATTATCAGGACAGTCAAAGCGATTATATTGAGAGCCTTGCGTGAAGGCTTTTTCAGCAGCCAGTCATAGAAAGGCTGAACGATGTAGAGGAAGAATGCACCTCCCAGACCAAATCTTATCGAAGTGGAAAGGGCAATTCTTGCCTGGAAATTGTATTTGTAGTCTGCGTAGGTCTGCCACGGCCATGCGCCTGTTGCGGCTTCGAGGATGTAGCTTGTGACCAGTTCGATAAGCGTAGCCACAGCCATGCACCCGAGGAATATGAGAAGCGGTTTGACGATGTTCAGCGTCCTGTTGTCCTTTTTGCGCATAAGTTTGCCGAAGCACAGCAGGAACGTGATCGCTCCCACACCGTAAACGGGGCAGTAGGGACCGAATAATACGCCTCTGTTGGTGAATCCCCATTGGTAGACCACCACTTCAAGAAAGACCTCATAAAGCCAGCCAAGCACCGCATACATCCAGAAGCAGAGAAACAGTTTCTGAATGGTCTGGTTTTCTTTTAATTTCATAAATAACCTACTTTATTAAAACGAGAATTATTTTCTGATGACAGTCGATCATTTCCGGTGCTCCTCAATGTATTCTTTCAGACGCATAAGGTCTGAATTTTCAAGTATAACACTGATTTTGCCGGGATCTTTGCATTCCTTCCGGTCGTAATAATCGTGAGGACTGTCAATGAATCTGAATTTTCCTCTGTCAGTGGTCATGACCATAGTAAAGACAGGATGGAGAATGCTGCTGCCCTTTCCGGCACGTTGGAATCTCACCTTTACATCTATCGAATGTATGGAACTGTAGTCGAAGTGAGTACGTATCTTCCACCATTTCCAGAATGTTATGCCTCTGTCATTGGCGATAAATCCTTCTTTTACGAAAAGACAGGCAAATGCCAGCGCAGTTATTATCACCAGAGCAAGTCCGAATGCATATTCGTTATCCGAAAAAATGACAATGAAAGGAATGATAAGCAGAAACAGCAGACCGGCTGCACCTGCATGGGAATTGGTCGTTTCTTTATTCATGTTACTTTACATAAGCTTTGCCGTCGATTATCTCTATCCTGTCCTGACAGAACAGTGATACGGCCTTCGGAAGAAGTTTCCACTCCACATTTTCCATGATGCGTCTCTGGAGTATTTCGGGGGTATCGTCCTTCTGTACTTCAACAGTGCCCTGAAGGATAATAGCGCCTGCGTCTGCTTCCTCGTTGACGAAATGTATAGTAGCACCGCTGACCTTTACACCGTAGGCGAGAGCGGCTTCATGGACTTTCAGTCCGTAGTAGCCTTCGCCGCAGAATGACGGGATAAGTGCAGGGTGAACGTTGATTATCTTATAAGCGTATGCCTTTGTGACGCATTCATCGAGAATTGTCATGAAGCCTGCAAGTACCACAAGGTCGGCTTTCTCTTCGTTGAGAGCTTCAAGGATAGCCTTGCTGTAGCTTACGCTGTCTGAGTACTCCTTGCGTGGGATGACTCTTGTGGGGATATCGTTATTTTTTGCACGTTCCAGAGCGTAAACGCCGTCCTTTGAAGCAATGACGCAGGTTATCTTTCCGCCCTTGATGATACCGCTTTTCTCGGCGTCGATAAGAGCCTGTAAATTAGTACCTCCGCCCGAAACGAGCACAACTATATTTTTCATTAAGTCAGACCTCCATTATTTGAACAGCAGTTCGGATAAAAGGTGGAAAACCACAGTCAGCGCTCCGCCGATAACAAGGCCTGAGCCGAAAGAGGAAGTACCCTTTATCTCGTCGGTGAAAAGAAATTTATCGGGGACCATAGGGTCTATCCTTACCGATACGCTGTCGCCTCTCTGAACGGTAACAGTATCGGCAGGCACATATCCGTCATGGTCCGCACGGACATCCTCACCGTTGTTATTATAGTTTACTACAACGCAGTAGTATTCCACTTCCTCATCGCCGTGCATACGGAAATCCGAGCGGTAGCCGAGGACTTCAGCGGTAATGCCTTTGTATCTTGCATATTTTATGCGGTAGCTTCGGCAGATAAGAGCGCCTATGAGGATAAGCAGAGCACCGAGCGTTATGAAAAAAGCCATTCAGTAAACTCCTTTCATATGAACTGTGCGACGATGAGCAGGATAACGGAAATGATACCGCCTGCCACGATGAACACAGTGTATTCTTTGGTCATATCGCCTTCACGTTCAGGGAAATAGAAGAAAACGGGATCATCGGGGTCATAGCACACCATGACCTCCTCGCCTATCTCATAGCGCTGTTTGCTGTCCTGAACAGTGTAAGTGGAAGTGACCTCACGTCCTTCCTCGGTGGTGTAAGTGACAATGGGATAGAAATGCTGCCCCTTGTCTACGATATGATAATCCTTTACCGTAGCGAATGCGGAGATACCACGGGAAAGGGTGTTCCTTTTCCTCATGATATGCAGAAAGAAGAGCACCGCCATAAGGGCATAGATGAGAACTATGCCGTAGATCAGCCATCCGTGGCTGTATGACCAGCCTATTATGAACATGGACGTTATCGCCCATAAAATATCAGTAATATCAACTTTCATTATCTTGTACCTGATTTTAGAGTAGGATGAGTATTATTCGGGGAACTGAACGTGTCCCGGGATTATCTCTGTATCATCGTATGACAGGGGAATGTCCTTGTCGACAATGACCTGACCGTAGATATCCGTAATGCGGAAAGTGAACGGTCCTTTGCCCATGTCACGGGATTCAAAGTAATTGTAGGGACGTCTTGGTATTTCAACAAAGTCTCCGTTTTCGTCCAGATATTCCAGCTTTGTGATGGGGTAGCGGTGATTTCTCACCTGGACACCGCACCAGAATTCAGTGCTTCCCTCCTTGTATTTGAAGGAGATGGGAGCATCTTCAGCGCTGTCAAGGGGGATTATCTTCCAGCTCACGGGGACTCGGCCCTTTTCTATGGGAGCAATAAGCGGAAAAGCATCGGTATACAGGTCGAGATCGCCTTTTTTGCCTTCGGGGAGCTCGTCTGTTACCAGCATTTTTATGGTACCCAGTTCGCCTGTGACTTCGAGATAAGCGCCTGCAAGCTGGGCTTCGTTGTAATCGGAATGGTTCATGGCGACTATCCAGTAGTCGTGGGAAACAGGGTCAAGCATGGCATGACCGCCTGTGTATCCGCCGCCGTAGAAGGTACCCTCGCCTGTGTGAACCGTACCCTTTGGTTCGAGGATACAGCTTTCATCTATAGGGACTTCATCGGGGACATATGACGATGAGGATGTACCGCTGTCTGTTTTTACTTTTTTGCCGAGGACGAAATCCTGCACTTTGCGGAGTTCATCCTTTGAAGCACCCTGCTTTCGGGCGGCAATTACATCAAAGCAGTCGATGACCTCATCGGGACAGTAATCCATGGGGATTGACGAAGCGGCAAAGGCGTATGCAGGTGACAGGCATACAGCCGCAGCAATAAGCGATAATACGAATTTTTTGCTTTTCACATATACCACTCCTTCGTGGAAAAAGGGAAAGGTGCCGGGGGCAGGAGCACTGCCCCTGACACCTGAAAATGCATCAGCAGATGATAACGCCTTCCTCTGATTCAACGAGCTCACCGAGGATGTAAGCGTCCTCGCCTGCTGCCTTTATAGCGGCAACAGCCTTGTCAGCATCGTTCTTGTCAACGGAAACGATCATACCTACGCCCATGTTGAATGTATTGAACATATCACGCTCAGGGATATCGCCTGTTCTCTTGATAAGATCAAAGATAGGGAGTACCTGAACAGCGTTTCTTTCGATCTTAGCAGCAAGGTTCTTGGGAAGTGAACGTGGGATGTTCTCATAGAAGCCGCCGCCTGTGATGTGTGAGATGGACTTTACCTTTACAGCGTCCAGGAGGCTCATCACTGCCTTTACGTAGATACGTGTAGGAGTGAGGAGAGTCTCACCGAGAGTAGCGCCCAGGTCATCGAAATGCATGGAAAGGTTCTGCTCGTTAACGTCGAATACGCTTCTTACGAGAGAGAAGCCGTTTGAATGTACACCGCTTGACTTGATAGCGATAAGTACATCGCCTGCCTTCTGTGTATCGGGCTGGAGGATCTTGTCCTTGTCAACAACGCCTACTGAGAAGCCTGCAAGGTCGTATTCATCCTCAGGCATAAGACCGGGGTGCTCAGCAGTTTCGCCGCCGATGAGAGCACATTCTGCCTGTACACAGCCCTCAGCAACACCTGAAACGATAGTAGCTATCTTTTCGGGATAGTTCTTGCCGCAGGCGATATAGTCGAGGAAGAACTGTGGCTTTGCGCCGCAGCAGATGATATCGTTGACGCACATAGCAACGCAGTCGATACCTACAGTATCATGCTTATCCATGATGAAAGCGATCTTGATCTTGGTGCCGACGCCGTCAGTGCCTGATACGAGAACAGGCTTATTGATACCTGTCATATCCAGCTCAAAGAGACCGCCGAATCCGCCGATGCCTGAGAGAGCGCCCTTTATCATAGTGCGGGCGATATGCTCCTTCATAAGCTCGACTGACTTGTAGCCTGCGGTTACGTCAACGCCTGCCTTCTTGTAGCTTTCGGAAAAACTGTTGTTCATATAAAAATCCTCCATATTTTTTTAATGCGTAATGCTTAATTCGTAATTCGTAATTGCGGTGTCTGCCTGACGGCAGACAAATTAAAAATGTGAGCAAAGCGAGCACAATAATTACGCATTACGCATTATGAATTACGAATTGATTATTCGTTTCCGTCCCAGCAATAAGTACAAAGCTGACACTGTGGAAGTCCCACAGCCTTTACCTTGCCCGGGAGCGACTGGAATTCCAGTGAAGTGAGCTTGAGTCTGCGGCATATCTCATCACGCATACGTCTGCCTCTTTCGGTATTTGTATCGCTGTACTCAGCGAGGTACTTAACGCCTTCAGCGCCTTCAAATTCATCGATTATCTGTCTTGCGATAAGCTCCAGCTCTGAATGGCTGCGTGAGAAGTTGAGATACTTGCAGCCGTACATGATAGGAGGACAAGCAGAACGCATATGCACTTCCTTAGCGCCGTTCTCATAGAGGAACTCAACGGTCTCTCTCATCTGAGTACCTCTTACGATACTGTCGTCAACGAAGAGGAGACGCTTGCCTGCGATAAGCTCGTGAACGGGAATGAGCTTCATTTTAGCGACCTGATTTCTCATGCTCTGGTTTGTAGGCATGAAGCTTCTCGGCCATGTGGGTGTGTACTTGATGAACGGACGTGCAAAGGGGATACCGCTGCGGTTAGCATAGCCGATAGCGTGAGGAGTGCCTGAATCGGGAACTCCGCATACATAGTCAACTTCGGGGAGTCTGCCTGCGTTGATATCATTTTCAGCCATTATCTCGCCGTTGCGTGTACGCATAACTTCAACGTTCACGCCTTCGTATACAGCGTTAGGGTAGCCGTAGTAAGTCCAGAGGAAGGTACATATCTTCATCTTGGAAGGATCGCCCTCAGCCATTATATGACATTCGTCAGCAGTGAGCTTTACTATCTCGCCTGCCTGGAGCTCCTTGTAAGTAGTGTAACCCAGCTTCTGGAAAGCGAAAGACTCGGTAGAGAGACAGTAGCCGTCGGAGCGCTTGCCGATGATGATAGGGAGCCTTCCGAATTCGTCACGGGCAGCGATAATGCCGTCCTTAGTGAGAATGATAAGTGACATAGTACCCTCTATCTTGCTCTGAGCGTAGCGGATACCGTCAACGAAGTTGTCCTTCTGAGCGATGAGAGCGCCGATAAGGTCGCCTGAGTTTATCTTTCCGCTGCTCATGGTCTCGAAGTTGGCACATCCCTTTTCAAGGAGCTCATCAACGAGAGTATCTGCATTGCGGATGATACCCACTGAACATACAGCGTAAAGTCCCATCTTTGAACGCACGAGGATAGGCTGTGGGTCTGTATCGCTGATACATCCGATACAGAGCTTGCCCTTCATCCTTACAACGTCATTTTCAAATTTGGTTCTGAAAGGAGAATTCTCGATACTGTGGATATTTCTCTGAAATCCGCAGTCTTCCGAATATGAAGTCATACCGCCTCTGCGGGTGCCGAGGTGTGAGTGGTAGTCAGTACCGAAGAAAACGTCTGTCACGCAGTCGTTTTTAGAAGCTGCACCGAAAAAACCGCCCATACAATTATTCTCCCATAAGTCTCTTCATGATTTCCTGATAAGCTTCCTCTACGCCGCCCATATCTCTGCGGAAACGGTCCTTATCAAGCTTTTCGTGAGTTGTGCTGTCCCAGAAACGGCAGGTATCAGGAGAGATCTCATCAGCAAGGATGATAGTGCCGTCTGAAGTCTTACCGAACTCGATCTTGAAGTCGATGAGGTCGATGTTGAGTCCCTTGAAGAACTTTACCATGAACTCGTTTACCTTGAAAGCGTACTTAGCGATAGTGTCGAGTTCTTCCTTAGTAGCGATACCGAGAGCGAGAGCATAGTAATCGTTGATGAACGGATCGCCGAGGTCGTCGTTCTTGTAGCTGTATTCAAGGATAGGACAGAGGAGCTGCTTGCCTTCCTCAACGCCCATTCTCTTTGAGAAGCTGCCTGCTGCAACGTTTCTGATGATAACTTCAAGAGGAACGATGGAGACCTTCTTTACGATTGTTTCACGGTCGCTGATCTCTTCAACGAGATGAGTAGGAACGCCTTCCTTTTCGAGCATTTTGAACATGAAGTTTGTCATTCTGTTGTTGATGACACCCTTGCCTGCGATAGTACCCTTCTTTTCGCCGTTGAAAGCGGTAGCGTCATCCTTGTAGTCAACGATAACGAGATCGGGATCGTTTGTAGCATAGACCTTCTTAGCCTTGCCCTCATAGAGCTGTTCCTTTTTTTCGATGTTTTCCATTTTTAAATTCCTCCTGAGATATTAAAAATTGCGGTAAATTACCGTATATATGCAACTCCGCTTCTTTGCGGAAATTGTAATCTTATTACTGTACGGGTAAAGGATCAATGACAGTCTTGCCGTCACTGCCCTTCAGTTCGGTGATGTTGCCGTCGGAAACAAGGTAGTTCACACCTGTTTCGGTATCAACGATGACTGTCAGGTGATAAGAGCCTGCATATTCGTCATTCTTTATAATGAAGCGTGGCTTTGGCTTTTCCTTTTTCTTTGGCTTTTCATCGTATGATTTTTCTTCGTTTTTTCCAAACATGGCTTACTCCTTTCCGAGCAGCATATCAGCGGCTTCCTGCGGCGTATGTGCAATGAAGTCCGCATCTGCCTCTGTAAGTTCTTCTATGGGACCGTAGCCCCAGAGAGTGCCGAGACATTTCAGCCCTGTTTTATGAGCCCCCAGCACATCCTGCCTGCGGTCGCCTATCATAAGTACACCGCTTCTGTCAGTGATGCCTGCCTGGGCGAGAACGTACTCGATTACTTCCCATTTGTTATTGCGTGTGCCGTTTATATCAGCACCGCCGATAACGGGGAAATACCGTGAAAGCCCGAACTTGTCCAGTATGCGCTTTGCGTAGACTTCAGGCTTGCTTGTGGCTACAAAGAGCTGTTTGCCGCCCTGACTGAGACGTTCCAGCATTTCCGGGATGCCGTCGTAGACACGGTTCTCGAAAAGGCCGACAGTGCTGTATCTTTCACGGAATATCCTTACCGCTTCGAGTACCTCCTCCTCGTTCATTCCGCAGAATTTATCGAAAGATTCATAAAGCGGCGGGCCGAGGAAGCGGTTCATGTCGTCGGGGATCTCACGTCCCATAGCGGTAAGAGCGTGTTTCATGCAGTTGATTATGCCCTCAGCGGAGTCCGTAAGAGTTCCGTCAAGGTCAAAAAGAAGAGTTTTAAATCTATCCATATTATGTATGCAGAGAGATGTCATGCCAGTCCTCAGTATCGCAGATGAGCCATTCAAGACCACGTCTGCGCTCGAAAACGACTTCACCGTTCAGATCGCCGACCGAGCAGTTGGGGTCAACGTGCTGATGCTGAACAACAGCCCAGTGATAGCGGTAGTAAAGGTCCAGCATATCCAGTATCTCGTCAGCGCTGCGGAGACTGCACTTTGACTTGAAGTCATCCAGGCTTCCGCACTGTGAAACGAACTGTATAGCCTTGCGGCAGTCACAGATATCGCTTGCGTCGCTGATATCATCCACGAGCCCCAGAGCCCATACCAGCGCCCAGTAGCATTCGTATTCCCAGACGATATCGGTTATATCCTGAGGTGTGGCAGAGCCGTCAAACAGCTTGGATTCCTTTGCGTTCAGCGACTTGTTCACATCGAAGTATGCGATGAGATTCGCAAATCTTCCTGCATTTTCGGTGTTGTTCTCGCTGAGCTCAATGGCCATCTGTGTGCACAGCAGAGCAGCAACGGCTCTTCGGCAGACTGCATCGAAGTCTCTGAGTTTTATTTCTTCGGCGGATTCCGTCATAGGCAGACCGTCAAAGAAGCTGATACCCTTTTCTCTGAGTATGCTTTCGGTGTGTTGTTTTCTTTCCTGTGGGGTCATGGCGATACCTCCTTGTGTGCATCAGAGAGCAGCGATCTGCTCCTGTAAAGCCTTGTCCTTAGCGATAACGCCGTCAGCCATAGCCTTCTTCTCGGCAGCCAGCTTTTCAGCGAGAGTCTCATCTGAGACCGCAAGCATCTGAACAGCCAGAACAGCTGCATTCTTAGCGCCGTCGATACCAACAGTAGCAACAGGTACTCCGGGAGGCATCATAACGGTAGCGAGAAGAGCGTCAACGCCTTCGAGAGCCTTTGACTTCATAGGGATACCGATAACAGGGAGAGTTGTATGACCTGCAACAACACCTGCAAGGTGAGCAGCCATACCTGCTGCACAGATGATAGCGCCGAAGCCGTTTGCTCTTGCGTTTGAAGCGAATTCGCAGGCCTCTGCGGGAGTTCTGTGAGCGCTCATTACACGGCATTCAAATTCAACGCCGTACTTTTTAAGCTCTGTGAGAGCTGATTTAACAACAGGGAAATCGCTGTCGCTTCCCATGATAACTGCAACTTTTTTAGACATTTTCTTGTTCTCCTTTTTATAATGTGCTGTCGCTGATAGCGGCATTGTCTCCGGTATCAGTTGATGAGGTGCCTCCCGAAGTATAGCCGTTTTCGTTGTCGGCGTGTTCGATGATGGAGGGGTGCTCCGGTTCGGGGGCGGGATATTCGGGCATAAGAGCCTCGAATCCGGCTGAAACAGCCTTGAGTTCGCCTGCCGAGCCGCCGCTGAACTCGATGACTGCCTTGTATTTTTCATTCATATGGCTGAGCTTGCCGTTATCGTCGTGATAGGTGAGCTCGGTATCCGCTGTGACGGCGACTGCAAAATGCGGTATATCGTCATCTGAACGGGTGGAATAAAGGAAGATATCGGGGATGCTTCTCAGGCGCTTTGAAACGAGCTGAGGATCGTCCGGAAACAGCGGAGTGAATACCGCATTGTCCGGATGAGGTATATCCGCAAGGTCGGCTTCGTCTTCCGAGAAAGCGTAGCGGATGTATCTGCCTGCATTTTCCGACATTACTTCCAGCATTGAAACGCTGAGCTTTGAGAGCAGCAGCTTGCTTGTGATATCGATCTTGTACTCCGATGTATCCGCCTTGCCGTGCACCACAGCATTTTTGAGAGCGAATCCTTTCGGGCTTACGGAATAGATATAGGAACCTTTGTCGGTAGTAAGAGTGATCTCATTGTCTTCTTCGGTGAAGCTGTTCCATGATCTTGTGAAAGCAGGTGTGAGATCATCATTATATATAACGCATGAACCGTCTGAATGGGCGGATGCGGTATAGAAACCGAAACCGTTGACCGAGCGGTGCACTATAGTATCATATATGAAAGGTACGACTGCATTGCCTTCATAGTCTATGCAGCCGAGGAGTTTGTTGCCTTTGATCTGTCTTTCCGCAATACAGAGCCCTGTTCCGGTGAATGTGAGCTTGTCCCATTCAGGTGAGACGGTAACTCTTTCGCTTGCGTCTGCAAGGCCGTATTTCCCTGAGACATCCTGAAAGAGGAAACTGCCGCTTTCATCGGTTGAGAGCTTCTTGGCAATGACGGACTGTCCGCCACCTTCGTAGGTATTCTTTCCCGTATCGTGAAAGAAACGTGTGATGGCGACAGCAAGGACTATGACGATGATGAAGAGTGCGGAAAACAGAAGCTTCATATGCTTATTCAATCAGGCCGCACCTCCTGTTATCAGTCCTTTTTCTCAGAAGCTTCTGCTTCTTTCTTTCTGCTGAGGTAGATCTCCTCAGTTTCCTTTGTGATGAAAACAGGGCGCTTCTTGGTCTCAAGGTAGGTCTTTGAGAGATACTGACCGAGGATACCTGTGCTGAAGAGCTGAAGTCCGCTGAAGAGGAATATCAGGCAGATGATAGTGGGGTAACCGTCGGGAGAATCATTGAGTCCGAGAAGGCTCTTGATGATCGTTATAATAATGAGGATGAAAGCTATAGCGCAGGTAAGGATACCCAGCATTGAAGCTATAGCAAGGGGAGCAGTGGAGAAAGCCATGATGCCTTCCAGTGAATACTTGAAGAGTCCCCAGAATGACCATGAGGTAGTGCCGGCAGGTCTTTCCACGTTCTCGTATTCGATATAGCGTGTGTGGAATCCGACCCAGCTGAATATACCCTTTGAGAAGCGGTTATACTCAGTCATATCGAGGATAGCGTCCACCATCTGTCTTGTCATGAATCGGAAGTCCTGAGCGCCGTCCACGATCTCTGTCTGGGATATCTTATTCATTATTTTATAGAACAGCCTTGCGAAAGCCGAGCGGATCTTTGATTCACCCTTACGGCTGACACGTCTTGTGGTAGCGCAGTCATATTCGCCGTTTCTCACATAGCTGTACATCTCAGGCAGGAAAGCCGGGGGATGCTGGAGGTCGGCGTCCATAACGACGATATAGTCGCCCTTGGCGCCCTTCAGGCCTGCATACATACCTGATTCCTTGCCGAAATTTCTTGAAAATGAGATATATCTTACTCTGCTGTCATTTTCAGCGAGAGAGCGCAGTATCTCAAGAGTTTTGTCCTTTGAACCGTCGTTGATGAAGAGGTATTCAAAAGTGAGTTCGGGATAGTCTTTTGACATTTTTCCTGTGACCTTTGTTATCTCCTCATAGAACATGAGGGAGAACTTCCTGCTCTTTATAGCACGGTACTACTACTGAAACGAGTTTCACAGTTATTCCTCCTTTAAGAAGCTGGGCTTGTATTTCACAAACCAATACACTATTAATAATACAACAAATCAGCAGATAATGCAAGAGAAAAATGATTATTTTCTCAATAATTTTTGCGGTTTTCTAAAATCCCGTTCTTTTCACTTTGAATTTGTGCATTTTACCAGTGAGCGGAAAAGTATGAAAAATCCACATACCGAGGAGAAAAAACGTAAAAAACATATGATATATACATTAACGCTTCACAAAGCTGTGGTGTTTTTGACAAAAAAAGCAATAACGATTTGTTATTTTTACTGAAAATTTTAAAATGGGTATAATTTTTCGTGGAATTTTTTGAGAAGGTGTTGATTTTTTTTGAAATATCATGTATAATATGAGTGTGTAATAATCGCATAGACTATTGCATGAACGAGCGGCTCTCATTATACACAGCGCCACTTTGCGCAGTATAACCGTTCCCCCATGCTTACTGCCCGACTTCAGGGCTGATATGCGACCCGTGAAATCGGCTTTCCGCTGCCGAAAAGCGGAAATGCGGCCACGCCGCAAGTTGGGAGAGGATTATGGATATCACATTGGTAACTGCTTCAAACAGCAAAGAAGTACACGGAACCGACAACGACAAAAAGACCGGCTGCGGTATCAATCTGCTCAGAGGCGAGAATGTCACTGTTTACAGAAGGATCGGCAGAATGACCGACCTGAAGGAGATAACCTGTGAAAAGTGTAAGGCAAACCTTGCCAAGAAGATGATAAAGGCCGATAAGAAGGAAATGTCACGTCTGCTCAAGGAAGAGAAGCAGCGTGCGAAAATGGGTATGGACGATGAGGGTATCGTTCCGCTCGGCAATACTACAGCTAAGATCACACGTTCGCCTGAACAGATCCGTCAGGATGAGCAGAGAGCAAGATACGGACTTCCTCCTGCAGGAACCAATCAGCCTGCTCCACAGGCTCCTCCCGTTCAGCCTGTTCAGAATGTTCAGCCGGTGCAGCCTCAGCCCGAGCCTGCAAAGACTATACCGGGCACAGGCGTTGCTATCGACAACAGCCTTGCAGCATTTGCTATAAACAAGCCGGTGGCAGCTCCCGAAGCTCCTGCACAGGACGATTTTGCTTCACAGTTCGCTTTCCAGAAGCCTGCCGCAGAGGAAAAGCCTGCTGCTCAGGATGATTTCCTTGCGCAGTTCGCTGTACCTTCGGCAAATGCACCTGTTCAGCCTGCTCCTCAGCCTGTCCAGCAGCCCGTTCAGCCTGCACCTCAGCAGATGCAGCAGCCTGCACAGGCTCCTGTTATCGACAACGTAGATGATATACTCTCTATGTTCTCCGTTGAGAATGTGGCTTCACAGGGAGTACCTGTATCACCTGCTTTCAGCAATAACAACCAGAATATCGCTGATGTACCTGCCAACGGCTACTCAGCTGCACCTGCACCTCAGCCTGCACAGGGTATGAGCAATCCCAATCAGTGGGATTCGGTTGCAGACCAGATATTCGGCGGAGTTCCACAGCCTGCTCCACAGCAGAGCGCTCCGGTTTTAGACGATATATCAGTACCTCAGCCATCTGCTCCTTACGGAATGAACAGCGCTCCCGTTTTCGAGGACATAGCTCCCGTTCAGAGCGCACCTGTTTTAGATGATATTGCAGCTCCCGTTCAGAATGCAGCTCCTGTATTCGAGGACATTGCAGCTGAGATACCTTCAGTTTCAGATAATAAGCCCGAAGTGCTCGGACTTGACGATCTGTTCGATATCCCGGAGGTACCGGCAGCTCCTTCTGCTCCTGCACCAAAGGTTGATCTTTTCAAGGAAGAGATCGAGGATATAAGCGCTGCTGCACCTGTACAGCAGACAATGGAGCAGCCCGCTCCCGTACAGCCTCAGGCAGTTCCCGAGCAGCCTCAGATCATTTCTGTTCCGCAGCTTGCAGGCTATGACCAGAACGGCCAGCCTATCTACAATTACATACAGATGAGAATGACAGGTCTCGATCCTAACGGTCAGCCTATCTTCGCTCCTGTTGAAGGACAGCCGGCATTACAGCCTGTTCAGCCGAATTTCGCTGCACAGCAGCCTCAGGCAAGACCTGTTGTACCACGCCGTCCTGTTCCGAATACAGGTGCTCCTAAGGCAAACGTATCAAAGATCGCTGTACATCCTCATGCAAAGCAGACTTCACAGGCATTCATCAATGCTATCGCAAGCTCAAAGGAATACGCTGACAAGAACCTTATCGATACACAGGGTCTGAGAGCTAATACTCCTATCCTTTCATCAGTTGAAGACGTTCTCTCAACAATGGGTGACGATTCAGCCAAGCAGAGACTTCTTGCTGCTCAGGCAGAAGCTCAGAAGGAAAAGGCAGTTACAGCGTTCAGCGAGTACAAGGGACCAACAGCTCAGGCTAACCGCAGACCTGTACCTCCTCAGTTCAGAAATACTCCTTCACAGCAGCAGAGAGATCCCCGTGCTATGACTAAGTCAGAGCTCAAGGCTTACAAGAAGCAGGAGAAGATCGAAGCTAAGTTCAAGAAGGAAATGGCTAAGAGAGGCGGATATTGATCCCCTGACGCAACTATATAAAACAGCGCCGCAAGACCTGAAGCACTGGCTTTGCGGCGCTTAGCATAATAAAAAGAGAAACGAGGACTATTCCATGGCAAAGAAAGATATACTTGAAGAACTCAGAAGCAAGCTGGGAGATTCTCCTGAAGAGAATGCGGCTTTCCTGAAAAAGGAAACAGAGCGCTTTATCAAAGAGGGCAACGCTGAAGGAATCGAAGCAGCAGGTACTCTCATTCTTGAGAATATGCCCCAGAATCAGAAGGACGAGATACAGAGACTTACCCAGCTCGACGGCAAGCCGCTTAATGAGGCATACGGCGAGATAGTAAAGCTCATCAACGATAAGAAGATAGTCGAAGCTAAGCCGCTGGCTGAAAAGCTTTATAAAAAGATCATCACCGATTATCCGCAGACTGAGAAGTCAAAATTCGTATCACTGAGAAATCCCTTTGAGGATAATTTCTACCAGCTCAAGTTCAAGCCTGAGCAGGTGCTCAACCGTACTCCTTTCGATTTCGCAGAGTATATCACCTCCTATGCTTACATATTAGTAGAGACAGGTTCACCGCTTGACGCTATACCTGTGATTGAAAAGGCGATCGAGTACAATCCTGTGGACTGCGGCCCTTACTTTGAACTTGCAGAAATATACAAGCTTCTCAAGAACAAGCGCCAGGTCATCGAAACCACAAAGAAAACTCTCGAGCTCGCTTCTTCGCCTGTAGCTATTGCAAGATGCTACGCTAATATGGGATATATCCTTACCGATATGGGCGAGTACGATGATGCCGCTGCTTACTACACAGCAAGCGTTATCTTCGCTCCTCATCCGATGGTGCCTTATGAAATGCAGGCTCTCGCCAACAAGAAGGGCAGCCCTATCGTCCGTCCCGAGCGTGAGCAGATAGTTGAGGTCATGAAGAAGTACGGCATGGAGTTCGGTCCGGATCCGGACGTAGTATCCGTATGCGCACAGCTTTCAGTTCACTATCTTACCGAAAAGGACATCCCTAACGCTCTTCAGGCTATGAAGATGACCTACAATCTCACAAGAGATGAAAAGGTCAAGGAGCTCATACTCAAGTATGATCCGAATGCCGAGCGTCTTGTTCCGAATCAGACACCTGTTGAAGATGGCGGAAAGCCGAATATAACACAGACAGTGAACGAGGAGCTTAAATAAAGCAGAGGGGAGCCTGTCGGAGAGATCCGCAGGCTCTTTTTTGATGAGGATAATGATCTGCCTGAGCAACAGCAAGATTTGCGTAATCCTCAAATTTTGCTGATTTTAGCGGAATCTGTTGACTTTTTTTCGGCAGAGTGTTATACTCATAATAGAGAATTATAGAAAACTATGGTCATTTTCTCTTCTTAATTTAATTGAGGATGATATAAAAAGAAACAGTCAGGATCGGGAAAATGATAAATATAAAGATCAGAAATGGGAATATTACAATGAATGTGAGGGAATAACATGAAAAAATTTTTCAGAAGGACCGCTGCAGGCGTGTTCAGCTTTGCTGTGCTTGCAGGGCTCATTCCTGCTGTTCCGGCATCGGCAGCAGGCAGCGTGACTATCAATGAGGTGTGCACCAAGAACACCACCTATGCAGCCCCGGACGGCGGCTTCTACGATTGGGTGGAGCTCTACAACAACTCTTCATCTGCCGTTGATATCAGCGGATGGGGACTTTCCGACAAGGACTCAAATCCTTACCGTTTCACCTTTCCGCAGGGCACTTCCGTACCCGCAAACGGACATATCATAGTCTTCTGCGACGGAGATGCCGGACTTAACGACACCACTATCGCTCCATTTGGTCTTTCGGCCAGCGGAGAGAATCTTATACTTACCGATAAAGGCGGTGCTGCTGCTGATAATGTAACAGTTGATCCGCTGGCTTCGGATACTTCTTTCGGACGCTACCCCGACGGCGGAAGTGATTTCTTCGTGCTCAGCGGAACTCCGAAAGCTGCAAATGCCGCTCCGGAGGGCAGCAATGCAGTAAAGAAACCCGAATTTTCACAGGAGAGCGGCTTCTTTGACAGCGGCTTCGACCTTACTATAACAGTGCCGCAGGGTACTACTGTTTATTATACAACTGACGGAAGCGATCCTACTATGAAATCCGAGCAGTATACCGCTCCGATCAGGATAGACGACATGACAAACACAGAGAACCGTCTCAGCATGAGAAGGGATATCTCCACAGACAACGTTGCCGCTCCGCAGGAGCTTATCGACAAGGCAGCAGTTGTACGTGCCATTGCTGTCGATTCACAGGGCAGGATAAGTCCTGTTGCTACTAAGACATACTTCGTCGGAACTACAGCTTCTTCTTATTATAAGAATATGAAGGTAGTTTCACTTGTAACAGATCCCGACAACCTTTTCGATGCTGAAAAGGGCATCTATGTACTGGGAAATGTATACAATCAGGGCAGCGGCCAGCAGAATCCCGGATGGGGATGGCAGCAGCCTGTTCAGCCCGCTCAGCCCGGTCAGGGACAGAATGAACCTGCGCAGCCGGGAGGAAACCGCAATATATGGGGCGGCGGCAACTGGGGCAACTTCAATGCTGCTGATATGTTCAAGGTCAATGCCAACTTCACCCAGAAGGGCAGAGAGTGGGAGCGTGAGGCTTCCTTCGAGCTTTTCGAGAACGGCGAAAAAGTGGTTGACCAGAATGTGGGCATCCGCATAAAGGGCGCTTATTCACGCAACTCTGTACAGAAGAGCTTCAACATCCTTGCACGTATGGACTACGGCAAGGCTGAGCTTGAATACGATTTCTTCAATGGTACTGCAACAAAGGCAAAGAACGGCAAGAAGATCAAGGCCTTCGACAGCGTGACCATCAGAAACGGCGGCAATGACGTTGGTGCGGCTTACTTCCGTGACACTATCAATCAGAGCCTCGTTACAGACAGAGCTTTCACACATCAGGCTATGAGCGAGTGCGTTCTCTTCATTGACGGCGAATTCTGGGGCGTTTACCAGCTAACAGAAAAGGTCAGCGATGACTTTATCAGTTCGCACTACGGCATCAAGAAGAGCGATGCTGTCATAGTCAAGAATGACGAGCTGGAGGAAGGCACAGAGGCTGATTTCAACGAGTGGAACAGCTTAGTGAGCCAGTTTGCTTCTGCGGATATGACCAACGCTTCCAACTACTCACAGTTCTGCGAGAAGTTCGATCTCCGCAGCTTTGTTGATTACTTTGCAGCACAGATCTACTGGTCAAATTCAGACTGGCCGCAGAACAACCTTGCTGCATGGAAGACAAATGCTCTTGACGAGACTAATCCGTATGCAGACGGCAAATGGAGAATGGCCCTCTTTGATACAGAGTCAGGACAGGGCCTCTACAACAGTGCCAATAATAATGTGAACAGCAATCCTTTCAGCAGAATTTCGATGAACAATGACAATATGAGCAGATTGTTCAATAACTTGCTGAAGAACGATGATTTCCGCAAGGAGTTCGAGCTTACCATGATGGATCTGGCGAACTACAACTTCGCTCCCGAGAAGGTAACTCCTGTTATAGAGCACTACAAAAACACCTACAAGCAGCAGATCCTCGACACATATGAAAGATTCTTCTCGAATAATCTGAGCGGTCAGAGAGGCGAGGAAAAGCTGAATAATGAGTATAACACCATCACCAACTTCTATAAGGGCAGAGAGCAGTACATCACTCAGAACATGAAACAGGCTCTGAAGCTTACGGGAAATCTTGCTTCACTCAGCATTAACAACAGTGCTGACAAGGGCACAGTCTGCGTGAATACCCTCACTCTCGACGGACTTTCATCATGGAGCGGTGAATACTTCACTGACTTCCCTGTGACAGTCAGGGCTGTTGCAAATGAAGGCAGCACATTCGACCACTGGGAGGTTACAGGTGCTGATATCGACAGCAGCAAGCTGAAGTCCGAAGAGCTGGAGATCCCGCTCAGCGGCGATGTGACCGTAAGAGCAGTTTACTCAGGCGAGGCAAGCTCAACTGCCACAACTCAGCAGCCTGCCAACACCAAGATAAAGGGCGACTACAACGGCGACGGAAAGACAGATACTGCTGATCTGGTTATCCTCAGCCAGTTCCTCCACGGCAAAAAGGTGGATATAAAGCCTGCCGATGTTATCGAGGATGGTCTTACCGATACATTTGATCTCATTGCACTGAGAAAGATGCTTTTAAAATAAGCTGACAACCTGCATTTGCAGGTGCTGATATACCTTGAAGACGAAGGGAGACGGACGCATTTGCGTCCGTTTTCCTTTTTTACGGAGAACCTGTTATCCTCGTAAAACAGGAATTTCTGATAGTCCGACTATCAGAAATTGAACTTTTGGTGTGAAAAATATACAAATTAGAATATTGATATCGGGATTTATGTGTATGAGTTAAATGAAAAATTCTTCTGATTCAAAAAAATGAATTATTTCCTTGACCTGGAGGCTGCAAAGTGATATAATTTCTATATGCCGTTCTAACGAATGGTAAATAACATAAAAGGGATTTAAGGTGATCAAATGAAGAATTTGTTCAAGGCACTGGCGTGTGCTGTGTTCCTTGCTGCAATGCCGATCGCTGCAACTACAGCTTCAGCTGAGGACGTATCCGTTCCTGAGGCAGAGGTAGTAATGGCTGCGGATGACGCTGATGCAGCAGTGACCACAATAACTGCGGCAGTCACAACTGAGTCGGAAACAACAACTACGACTACAGTGATCGAAACAACTACCGGCACTGACACAACTACAGCCGATGGTGAAACAACAACAGCAGAAACGACCACAACCGTTGTTTCGGCAAATCCTAACAGAGTAGCAATTCAGGATGTTGTTATCAATGCTACGAAGCAGGATGTTGAATCAGGCAAGAAGTTCAAGATCGAGATAAAGAAAGATCCGTTAAACGCTACTGACGAGCTGGTACTCAGATACATCAGCAGCGATGAGTCTATCGCTACAGTTGATGAAAACGGAATAGTTACTGCTCATAAGCCCGGCAAGGTAACTGTTACTGTTATTGCAGATGCAGTTATACCTGTTGTAAATGATAATTCATTAGAGACTTATACAGTCCTCATTCTTGATGCATCAGGCAGTATGCAGGGCGCACCTATGACAGCTCAGAAGGAAGCTGCCAAGAAGTTCTGTGAAGATACTATCGGAACTAATAAAAACTCAAATCACAAGTTCGCTGTTATCACTCTTGATTCAGGTTCAAAGACTTTAACAGACTTCACAAATGATATCGATGAGCTTGACAGCGCAATCGCCAAGACAACAGCTTACGGTTCTACTAACTACTCAGCTGCACTCAGAAACGCTGCTGAACTCCTCAGCAAGGTAAGCGCAGACGCAGTAAGAAATATCGTTCTTTGTTCGGACGGCAACCCTTACGGCGGTGAAGAAAAGTCTACAGGCAAGTACACATTATCAGATTATTCCGACTATGAATATGCAAACGCTGCATATGACATAGCTCAGGAGATAAAGAAGGATTACGAGATATATACTCTCGGATTCTTCCACAGCCTTTCAGGCGAAGATCTTGATTTCGGAAGAACATACCTCAAGGACGTAGCAAGCTATGATTCAAACTATGCCGAGGTAAACAAGGTTGACGACCTTCAGAAGGTATTCGCTGACGTTGCAGGCAACGCAGTAAGCTACAAGAAGGTTTCAAGCGTTACCAAGGAAGTTGAGGTAAATGTAACCGAGGGCAAGACAGCTGCAAAGGCTGAGGCTAAGGCTGAGAAAAAGGCTGACAGCCAGGATTCACCTAAGACAGGTGATGACAACCACAACGTTATGTTAATCTCTATTCTCTTCATTGCAATGGCTGCTGCAGCAGTAACAGTCAAGGCAGGAAGAACTGACAAATAACTCTCTCACTTATCCCTGCCGATGATCGGCAGGGAACTTTTTTCAACTGTAAAAGTTATAATTGTGTAATACTCATAATATATTATATATTATAATTGTATACTATATTATAAGCATTAATATAGGCGGCTAACAGTCAAAATGCATAAATTCGGGGTAGCCGATTTGCAAGAGTTAACAATTCTTTAAAATAACAGAAAAAATTACGCTTATATGTTGCAATTTCAAAGTAAGTGTGATATAATATTTGTATAAGTTTAACAATCTACAGCGATGGCACATCATTGCTGTGATTTGTGCTGTCTTTAGATTTGAAATTTGTAGAATAATCGGGCTTTGTTAAGACCATTTTTACCCTTGGTATATAAGTTGGTGATTATTGATAAAAAACGGCTGATTATTTATGTCAAAAAAACGATTGAAAAGTAACGATTAAAATGTTATAATTGTTATTATTAAGGCAGTGAGAAACGATCATTCAAGTAAATAATTATGGAGGTGGTTTTATGAAGAGTTATTCCTATATCGCCCAGGACGCAAGACACAAGAATGTCAAGGGCGTTATCAATGCCGAAAACGAGCAGGAATTCATGCAGAAAATCAAGGAAAAGGGTCTGCTCGTCAAGGACTATTCGGAAAGCGCTTCAGGAGACGCAAAATCGTTGTACAAGTTTAACACTAAGGAGCTTGCATTCTGCTGCAGACAGTTGAGTGCGATGCTTACCTCGGGACTCACTCTTGTAAAAGCGATCGACATTCTGACAAAAGAGCAGGAAAATGAAAAAGCAAGAGCTATCTGGCAGGATGTCTACGAAAACGTGCAGAAGGGTGAATCCTTCTCATCAACTCTTGAGATGCATTCGGGTTCTTTCCCCGACTTCCTCATCTCAATGGTCGGCGCAGGTGAAACGAGTGGTTCGCTCGATATCATCATGCAGAGAATGTCCGATCACTACGCAAAGGAAAACAAACTGAAGAATACAATCAAGGGAGCTATGGTATACCCTATCATACTTCTCGGACTTTGTATCGTAATCGTTCTCTTCCTGTTTATCAAGATCATGCCTACCTTCCTCGGAATGTATGATGATCCGTCAACAATGCCTTTCCTCACAAAGGTTATGCAGGCTATCAGTGACTTCCTCATCCATCGCTGGTACATACTTCTTGCCATCATAGTAGGTATCGTATTTGCAATAAGATATGCACTTAAAGTACCTGACTTCAGGCTGAAATTCGACAGAATGCTTATCAAGGGACCCGGCTTTGGTCCTCTTATCACAAAGATCTATACAGGCCGTTTCGGTCGTACCCTCTCAAACCTCTACTCAAGCGGTATCCCAATGGTTGAATGTCTGGAAAAGGCATCACGTATCCTTGGAAACAGCTACATCGATCAGAAGTTTGAAGGCGTTATCGACGAAGTAAAACAGGGTGAATCTCTCTCAGCTGCTATCACCAGAACAGAAGTATTTGAGCCTATGTTCTGCTCAGTTATCTACGTTGGTGAAGAAGCCGGCGCTCTGGATACTATCCTTGAAAAGACAGCAGACTACTACGAGGAAGAATCTGACTCAGCTGTACAGAGACTCGTAAGCATGGTTGAGCCTATACTTATCATCTTCATGGGCGTTATCATCGCTATGGTAGTTATTGGTATTTACCCTGCACTTTACGGTTCCTTCGAGAGCCTCGAAAACGAATAATACGGAAAGGTGGAAAGAATAAATGCTTTCATTTGATATAACCGATAGAAATATACGTGTAGTTAAAGGCACGGAGGCAAGCGGAAAGATCAAGATCAGCTCCGCTGCTACGATAAACGTTGAAGAAGGTCTCATAGTAAACGGTCACGTAAGAGATGTTCCTAACGTTGCAACACTTATTAATAATGTTCGTAAGATGAACAAGATGCCTGATAAAGAGGCTATCGTTTCGATCTCATCCAACCTTACAATATTCAAGGAAATGGTAGTTCCTAAGGTAAAGGGCCAGGAACTCCAGAAGATCGTAAGACTTCAGATGCAGCAGGAACTCAACCTTGATGATTCCTACAGCGTATCCTACATCGTAGTAGGTGATGCAGGCCCTGAGGCAAGCGAGCCGTCATACAAGATCCTCGCAACAGCCTGCCCTTACGAGATCGTTAACAGCTACAGAGAAGTATTCAAGCTCCTCGGCATCAACCTCACATCAGTAATGATCGGCTGTAACTGTATTACAAAGGTTCTTCTGGCTGATACAAAGATCAAGTCAAAGATGCCTCTGCTTGCAGTTCAGATAGATAACAACTTTATCTCACTCAACCTCTATGAGCAGGGACAGCTTTCATTCTCACGTTTCGCTTCCATCGACGCTGCTGACTACGGTTACTCAGATGACTATGTATTTGAAGCTGTAAACGAGAATATCTTCCGTATGCTCCAGTTCCACAGAAGCCGTAACACAGGCGAGGCTATTGAGAACGTTATCTTCTACGGAGATACACATGAGTATGTAAGACTTACAGACGAACTCGAAAAGCTCGATCTGAAAACAAGCCTTATCAATGTTCCTCCACAGATCCACGGACATGAAAATCTCGAATTCTCACTCTATGCAAACGCTATCGGCGCTATGTTCAAGAGAAACAAGGAGTCCGAGAAGATCAACCTCCTTGAGACAGACCTCGGAACAACCATCAAGAATAAGGTAAGAGATGACAACGCCGGCAACTATGCTATCATCGGCGCACTCATCGGTTCACTGGTTATCGCAGGCGGTGCATATGCTATCCAGTCTATCAGAAACAAGGCTGTAGAAAATGACATCGTTGAGATCCAGGAGTATATCGACAGCGAAGATACTCAGGGCAAGCTCAGACAGCATGAACACCTCCTCAGCCTCAGAGACAAGGCAGAGGTATACTTCAATAAGATGAAGAACAGCCACGATGCTTACTTATCACAGGCAGTTATCGACGGCGAGAAATATGATCTCCTCGATTCTACACTTGAAGAAATTGCAGGACAGTATGAGATAGAGAACTATAAGATCAAGGTGCCTCAGTATGCTGACGGTACTCTCAAGTTCTCGGTTGAGTGTGATGCAGTTGATGAGCAGATGGCTCAGAAGCTCCCGGCTGATTTCGTTGAAAAACTTGCACAGAACAAGGAATTCATGGCATACGGATATGGCGGATACGGACTCAAGCTTGATTCAGTCAAACTCGAAAACGGTGAAGTTGAAGCACACACAAAGGTAAGCTTTAACGTTAGTATGCAGCTTGCTCCTAACGAAAGTGCATATCAGCCTGATAGTGAAAATAGTACAGAGGAGGACGCTGAATAATGAAACTGTCATACAGAGAAAAAATCATATTAGCAGTATTTATAGCAATTGCAATTCTTTTCGTAGGTTTCCTGTGGCTGGTTAAGCCTAAGACACAGAAGCTCAATGACAATAAGCTTAAGCTTGAAGATCTCCAGGATCAGAAGGAAGAGATCGACAGAAAGATCGAACAGATCAAGCCTCTTCAGGAAAAGATCAAGAAGATCTATGATGACACAAACAAGATCACAGAAATATTTATCCCTGTCGATGAAGTTGGTTCACCGGTAGCATTCGATAAGGCTCTGCAGCACTATGCAGACGAAAACAATGTTAAGATTCTTTCACTCGAAGTAGATACACCTGAAGTTGAAGAACTGAAGTACTACTACTACGAGGGCAAGGATATAGACGCTGATCTTCGTGAAGCAGCTGATATCAACGGAAATCTCCAGCAGCAGTACGATGATGAGCACGCAGAGCAGGTTTCACTTTCTGACAGAGAAGTTGAAACGCTGTATCAGACTAAGTATGGAGTTAAGGTAAACGGAACCAAGGAAGATATCTGGAATTATCTCAAAGCTATAAAGGAGTACAACAAGGCACTGCTCATCAATCAGGTGAACATAAGCGATTACTCCTTCGGCCAGGATGCAATCGAGGAACTTCAGAAAAAGGGTCAGCAGATCGTTGAGGCTGTTGCACCAACACCTGAGGAGACTCCTGCTGAAGAGGGCGGAGAAGAAGCAGCAGCAACAGAGGAAACAGCTCCTGAAGAACAGGCACAGACTCCTGCTGTTGTAACTCCTGATGGTCAGGAGATCACAAATACTTCTGATGCACAGATCGTAATCACAGCTTATTCAATCTACAAGATGCCAGAGCCAGATACAGAAACAATTCCTCCAGCAGCTAACTAAAGGTTATAATACGCTATAGTTATTGAGAGAATAACCATAACTGGAAAGGCGGTTAGAGAAAATGAAAAAAAGGAAAAAGAGGAACCTGCAAGGAACGGTATTGTTTACTACCGTCTCTGTAATGGCGTTACTGATACTCTTCCTTGTAGGTACACTCACACTTGCATCTGCTTCCAATAACCGTGCGCATAAGTCGTATGCTTCGTCTCAGGCGAACTATACGGCTCGTGCAACGATCGAGAACTTTACACAGGCAATGATCAGAGAGCCCGGTGTAGCAGCTGCAGTCTATAATCTGTCCGAGACTCCCGGTTCTGTCATTTATCCGGAAGTAAATGTCGGCGATACAACTATCGGCCACATCGGCTGCTATGACGTAAACAGCGGTGCTTGGAACGATAATCACATCTCAGTAGAAAGCATACAGGGAACTGATTTCGTCTACATGGATAATGAAGGCCGTCAGTTCGGCGCCATTGACTTTGATGATACAAATGCTCAGTGGTCTAAGCTTTCAAGAGTAAAGGTATCTGCTACTGTAAGAGTGGGCAGAGAAGAAGAAACAGTCGTAGCTTATATCAATAAGCAGAGCGACCGTACAGCAACATTATCATCAAGCGCACCTCAGGTCAAGGGTATCCAGCTCGTAGGAGCTGCAGGTTTCCCTGCCGGCCGTCACGTAACAGGCGGTCTCGGTGTTGCTCTTGGTAAGGTTACAGGCAACGAAGTAAGCGGTATGCGTAACAGTATGGACATTGATACCACACTTACATTCATTAACAGCAGTATTGTATGGAATACAAATACATCACAGATAAACATCAAGAAGCCTGATCTTCATGATGCAAACGGTAATCCTGTTGCTGCAACACTTCCGTATTCACAGACAGTAATCACTGGAAGTCTTTGTGTTAATAATGATAAGTTCATAAATATCGATTATGATATGCCGGATGGTTACTCAGCAGGAACATGGTCTAACAAGGAAGTTCCATATATATATATTGATGGTGCTTTAGTGGCTGGTTCTCAGTTTAACATTAATGATTTAAGACATAATGGTGCTCCATTTAATATGTTTGTAGGTACTTTTAACGGAAATAATAATCCGATTACCATGCCGACAACAAATCTTTATATGATGGATTCATATGATGCTTCTAAGACTTATACAGTATATCAGCAGTATGATACTAACTCAAATACTCCTCAGAATCCAACTACTGTTATAAAGGGCGATAATGTTTTTGGCGGCCCTGGTAATTCTACTTTGAGCAAGTGGACATATTCAGTAGCTAATGGTACTGATACATCAGCTTATGATGTAGGCGGAAGCATTTTCTGTAAGGGCAATCTGAAAATAGGAAATGCAACTATAGCCGGAGATGTAAGAGTAGAAGGCGACTGCAATGTAACTGATAATCTTAGGATAGATGGCCGACTTATAGTTGGCGGTACACTTTCAGGTGAGCTTACTAAGATTAACGCTACAGGCGGTATTTTCTCAACAGGCGGTACCGGCAAGAGCAGTCATACTCCAGGCAGCGGTGTAAGCGTAGATGATTACATCAACGAAACATCAGGTACTATCACAGGCAATGAAGAAGGCAACACCAATGTAACAAGAGAGAACTTCTACGTACCGGCCGGTAAGGTAGATCCGTTCGCACTTGAGGAAGTTGCTCCTAACGCATATGGTTCGATAGAGTACTTCAAGTGGAGACCTGACGATCATATCAATGCTGAAGGTCTTCCTGTAGATGCATTTGGCAACCCTGATATTGAGAATACAGCTACAATTCTTTACTATCGCTGGGATGATCGTTTTGAGCCAACAATGTTCGGTTCAGACATGATCAACAAGTTCCTCAACAACGAAGAGTTCAATCATATGTCTTATGAAGATGCTATGAATGATCCCGAATTCGCTGCTATGAAGGAATACCTTGTAAATGAGCCATACACAGAGACAACTGTTCCATTCAATCAGTACGACGGTTCTTCCGACCATTACTTTGGTACTCCAAGAGTAAGAGACGACAGAACTATCTACACTTGCGGTGTACCTGCTGCTGAAGGTGAGACATACTTCTACAATATCGATGAGGGTCAGATCTGGACTCAGAGTGAGATCAATGAGAAGCCCGACATCGAAGAGCATTACATCAGAGCAAATCTTGACGGAACAAGATCAACTGAAAATGTTGGCATGAACAAGTATACACATTATATCGGCGGAAGCGCTGATAACTATATTACTGATAATGAGGCTGATACAGAGGAGACAGCTCCTGTAACAACAGCAGCTGTAACAACAACTACTGCTGCAGCCGAAACAACAACAGCAGCTCCTGTTGTTGTTAACCCGAATCTTCCTTCTGATATCAGAGAGATCTATCCATCTGATATGCAGAGAGAAAAGATCTACGGTTACTTTGATGATAGCGGTGAGTTCTACGTAGAACCTTCAACCAAGATCATCACAAATGTAAGCGAAGCAAGACACGCACTGGGACTTAAACCTGACGGTGAAATCGATCCACAGGCTTATCCGACAACATTCCCGAATGCACCTACTGCTCAGGCATACGTTGGTAATCAGCGTAACCCTGACGTATGGGACGGAAATTCCATAGTAAAGAGCTGTGTGATCTCAGGTAAAATTCCTGAAAAAATCAATATCAAGGCAAATGGTTCAGATATGTTCATTGTTCTTGATAATGTAAAAATTGAGCTCCCGAATAATGAGATCGTAGTTGAAACAACAGGTCCTGCTTCAGGTAATGTTTACTTCATCGTTAAGGGTGAACTGTACCTTGATAACTCAGTAATCAGACCAAGTACATACCATGACGGAACTGAATTTGACTATAATACCGACTGGGGTGTAATCTTCTATGGTATGGTTGATTCATCTATCCGTTTCCAGAATGACTGTCTGATCGTAGGCTCATTCAAGATGCCTGCTTCAACTTTCATTCCAAGAACAAAGGGCAGACCGATCAAGGTTAAGTATACAGATGGAGAAGGCATTGTACACGAACCGGAAGGAAATGATTCTAACCCATATCCTTCGCTGGTTGGTAACGCTATCTTTAAGGAAATCGATACTCAGAACGCATTCACAAACTACTACACCGCAGCAGGTGCCGGCGGCGGCGGCGGCGGTGGCGGCGGTACACCTATCGTAACCGCAATGGGTACATTCATCCTGCAGTATATGCTGGCTTCATAAGGAGGGATAGTGAAATGAGAAAAGTTAAGAAAAACTTAAAAGGTATGACTCTTTATGAGATGATCATATCCATCGCTGTCTTTGCTATAATGGCCGGTGTTCTCATCGGTGTTGGTACTCACGTAGACAGAACTACAAGAGCTGCTAACGGTATGAAGTCCAAGATTGTCAAGGAAGCTCCTTTCGCAGCTAACAGGATCGCAAAGAATACCTCAGGAGATGATATGTTCAAATCCGAGGATCTTGAGATGACATTTACCTGCAACGGTTCTTACAGCTACATCGATCATACGACCAAGAGCAATACAACGGTTAATAATCCGTCATGCACTCTCAATCTCAAGAAGTATGATACTTCAGCTGCTGTAACAGGTGATAAGGATACTCCGATCGATCCGGCAAGCGATTATAACGCTAATATCAATTTTCAGTTCCTGGAAGTTCAGCCATAAGACAAGAGGAGGAGATTTCTTTGAAGAAAATGAAAAAAGGCTTTACTCTTGTTGAATTGATCATAGTAATGGCTATCATGGCTATCCTGCTCGTTGCTGTAATGTCAATGACAGGACCGGCTACAAAGATCTCAAAGAGAGCAAAGCTCAGCGACAGCACATATTCGATCGCTAACAATGTTGAGAATTATCTCCAGCGTACACTTGAATATGTTGACAACGCATGGATCTTTGATTCCACAGATTCAAGAGCGGGTGATATCCCTGCAACTGTAAGGGAATTCAAGAACGCTTATTACAACCACGTTTGTGTCGGCACTACTGCCGGCGCAGACGGTAATACGGTTTACGTAAAGGGAAATATCTACGTTATGCATCTTGACAACTCAACAGGTCAGATCCATACAACAGCTTATACTTTCCCGAATTCAAGCACAAACACAATCACAGCCGGTGTTGGCTCAACAGCTATTGCTGAACTGAACCCTGCATATTTTGCAAGCGACAATCGTCCTTTCAATGTAAGATATGCACTCAATGCAAGCGAGCTCGAAGCATCAGTAGTCGGCGGTGTGGTTGAAAGAAATGATGAGACAGATGCTTACTATGTACTCACATCCGAGAAAAACGGCGAGACTGTAAGTCCTTCTTCCATAAATCAGGCTATTTCCATCATTGTAAATGAAGGCGAAGCTCCTGTAGGAGGCAAGTTTGAAGGTCCTGCTGTATTAAACGTAGCACCGCTCTCATTTACAAATATCCAGAACAGAGTTCCTCCGAACACTCCTATTGCAAGAAATGTTCTTGAGGATGGCAAAGAGGGTACAAACGATCTGATCAACCAGGGTGATCTCGTTAACCTTCCACCTGAGTTATCTCAGAATGCACGTTCATTCATAAACTTTGCAGGCGAAGATTCCAAGCCGGTAAGCACATCAAACGATATCTACATCGTTTACTCTTACGCTGACGAATTACAGCCCCGCAGATAATTACACAATAATAAACAGGCAGCAGTTAAATGCTGCTGCCTGTAATTATTTTTTGATTTTTAATGCACTGTATAATTTGTGGTTATTATTACAGTAAGTTTGCGAAAGCTTCAAGATTACTTGCGAGGAATGTATTTATATACCAGTCAGCGATCTTGTCGCCCCACAGCGCTCCTGCTGCAATTCCGATCGCAAGATACGGTCCAAATGCAAATTTTGAATCTTTGGTAACGGCCTTTATGATGCCGCCGCCAATAGCTGCTGCAAAAATTCCTATTAATGTTGAAACGATAATAGCTTGTGTTCCAAGAACTGCTCCGGCAGCAAACATCAGTATGGTGTCGCCCAGTTCGATAGCACGGAAATCTTCACCGAATTTCTTTCTGATGAACGGTCTGCTTATCTCTCCGATAATGAAGAAAGGAACGCTGACTGCCAAAGCTCCGATAATGCGGTGCTTCAGCGGAACATCATCTGTGAAGACCGCAAGCGGTATAGCAAGAAGAAAAATTATACCCACAACTGCTTCGCTTATCTCCATCGTATCCCAGTCCATGAAGGCTACTACGATAAGGAGCGACATGAGAAGGCAGGTTATTATGGATTTAACATTGATGTCAAGTACCCAGAATGTCAGCACATAAAGAAGACCATTAAGTGCTTCGACTATCGGGTATCTCGGAGAGATCTTAGCTCCGCAGCTGTGACATTTACCTCTCAGCATCAGCCAGCTGAAAACAGGTATCAGATCAATAGGTCTGATCTTGGCACCGCAGGTCATGCAATGAGAAGCTTTTTCCTTTTCCTCTTTGGTCCTTCCGACACCGACAATGGATTCGCCCAGCGGCAACCGGATTATGACAACATTGAGGAAGCTTCCGATAGCGATGCCGAACAAAAATACAATGGTGAGAAACATGATGACGAACCCCACGCTTGTGTAAGAGTCGTGGAGCATGTTTGCAAAGTCAAATACGTCTGACATGGTTTTTACCCTCCTGTATATTAATATAGTAACATAATCTTATTATAACATAAATTATGGAAAATTCAAGTAAAATTTTAGAATGCACAGTTAGTATCATTATTAATGTGTGTTCGGAAATAAAAGCGGAGGTTTGTTATGAGAAATGAGAGAATTGGTGACTACTTAGTCAATCAGGGACTTATCACAACTGATCAGCTTCAGAAAGTCCTTGAAGCACAGAGGGCAGCCAACGGTGCAAAGAAGTTCGGTGACGTTGTCGTAGAACTCGGCTTCATGTCAGAAGTTAACTTTGCAAAGGCACTCGCAGGCAACCTGAGAGTTCAGTACGTTGATCTTGATAATATCGATATCAACACTGAAGCAGTTCAGATGGTTCCTGAGGCTTTAGCAAGAAAGCACACCGTTATCGCCATCAATGTACAGGGTAAGCGACTCACAGTTGCTACAAACGATCCTGTAAACTTTATCGTACTTGAAGATATCAAGGTATCAACAGGTATGGATACTGTTCCGGTACTTGCTACTACATCTGCTATCAATAAGCAGATCGGTAAGTGCTACTCAATGCAGAATGTTGACAGCGTGGTTGGTGAGATCGCTGCAATGAACAATGACCTTGGTGATATGAGTGATCTTGACTCAGAATCAAAGGACAGAGTTGAGAGTGCTCCTATCGTTAAGCTCGCTACAACTATCGTAGAAAACTCATTCAGAGCAGACGCTACCGATATCCATATCGAGCCATTTGATAAATATACAAGAATCCGTATCCGTGTAAACGGCGACCTTGTAGAACTCATGAACATTTCAAGCGCAGTACACAGCGCACTTACAACACGTTTCAAGCTCATCAGCGGCATGAACATCGCTGAAAAGCGTATCCCACAGGACGGCCGTTTCACACAGGTCGTTGACGGAACAACTCTTGATGTCCGTGTATCCTCACTTCCTATGGTACACGGTGAAAAGATCGTTATCCGAATTCTTTCAACAGGTCAGATCGCTCTTCGTAAGATCACAGACCTTGGTATGTCAGATTATAACTACTCACTCTTCGAGTCTATGCTGCGAGTTCCTCACGGAGTTATCCTCGTAACAGGACCTACCGGTTCAGGTAAAACAACAACTCTTTATGCGGCTCTCGGTGAGATCGCTAAGCCAAACGTAAACGTCGTAACAGTTGAGGACCCTGTCGAAAAGGCTATCGACGGTATCAACCAGTGTCAGGTTAACCAGAAGGCAGGTATGACATTCGCAGCTGCCCTCCGTTCTATCCTCCGTCAGGACCCTGACGTAGTAATGATCGGTGAGATGCGTGATACGGAAACCGCAGATATCGGTATCCGTGCCGCTATCACAGGACACCTTGTACTTTCGACCCTTCATACTAATGACGCCGCTTCAACTGTTGTTCGTCTTGTTGATATGGGTGTAGCTCCATACATGGTTGCTACTTCACTTATCGGTGTTATCGCTCAGCGACTTGTTAAGGTTCTCTGCCCATCATGCAAGAAGCCAAGAATGTCTACTCAGGAAGAAAACGACCTCATGGGCATTCCACAGTCTATCCAGATCTATGAGCCATGCGGATGCAACGAGTGCAACAACACCGGCTACAGAGGAAGAACTGCTATCCACGAAATCATTCACTGTACTTCAAAGGTTTCTACTATCATCGCAGCAGGCGGCGGTAAGGAAGAGATCGAGAAGGCAGCTAAGGAACAGGGTACAAAGCTCCTTCGTGACAACGCTTCTGAGCTTGTTCAGGCAGGCGAGACTTCGATCGATGAGCTTGTAAGAGCAACATATACAGTATGATCGATTCAGCAACATATCAATAGGAGGAAAATACTATGGGAATTATTAATATACATAAAATTCTTGACGAGGTCAGAGTGCTCGGCTGTTCGGACCTTCACTTCACAGACAGGATCGCTCCTGTTGTACGTCTCAACGGTAACCTGAGAACTATGCGTACTCAGTACCCTGAGATGGACGCTGAGGAGATAATGGAGATCGCACGTCAGATGACAAATGAGAAGCAGCAGACCAGCATCAACAACGGTAAGGATACCGACTTCTCATTCACTACAAGAAGCAACTACCGTCACCGTGTAAACGTATACTTCCAGAAGGGCAAGCCTGCTATCGCTATCCGTCTTCTGAGAAACGATATCCCTACACTTGACGACCTCGGACTCCCAAGCATTCTTGCTGAATTTGCTATGCGTCCCCGTGGACTCGTTCTCGTAACAGGTCCTACCGGTTCAGGTAAATCCACAACTCTTGCAGGTATGATCGATCACGTTAACCTGAACAAGAGTGCTCATATCATCACTATCGAGGATCCTATCGAGTACGTGCACGAGCATAAGCGCTGCATGGTAAACCAGAGAGAGATCGGTGCCGATGTTGACAGCTTCTCACTGGCGCTGAGAGCTGCTCTCCGTGAGGACCCTGATGTAATCCTCGTAGGAGAAATGCGTGACTTCGAGACTATCCAGGCTGCTGTAACTGCCGCTGAAACAGGACATCTCGTTATGTCAACACTTCATACAACATCCGCAGCTGATACTATCAACCGTATCATCGACGTATATCCTGAGCACCAGCAGCAGCAGATCAGAACTCAGCTGGCTAACAACCTTGTTGGTGTTATCTCTCAGACACTTATTCCTAAGAAGGATGGCTCAGGACGAATTGCAGCAATGGAAATTCTCCGTGTAACAGACGCTGTATCCGCTCAGATCCGTGACAACAAGATCCACCTTATCCAGTCAACTATCCAGACAGGTAAGGCAGAGGGCATGATGTGTCTCGACTTCGAGCTCGCAAGAATGGTTAGAAATAACGTTATTGCCGAGGTTGATGCTCTTGAGAAGTGCCAGGATAAGCAGGAATTCTACCGTTACCTCACACAGATGGGCGGAACTCCCGGCGGCGGACTCCGCTAAGACAACAAAAACCGTTCCCTTCTGCGTGCTATCCTTAACGGAACTTTATTAAATTCATATGTAACCCGAGGGCATAATGTCCTCGGGTTTCTTCATTTTAGCAAGCGGCCTGTGCAAATGTCTTATTTTCGGAAGGCTTTAGAATCGGTGCAGGCTCATGAATAGTCTGAAACGTGTAGCGTATCAGTATCGTGTTACCACAAGTCCGCGAATATTTTTCAGGCTTCTCATAGACTTCGATGCGTGATATGAACGCTCTGAGCAATTCGGGAGTAACCTCTTTCAGTTCAATGTTAGCCTTCGCCTTTTCGATGAAATCAAGCACGTATTTCTCCTGTAAGCTCATATTGTCGAGCTGATCAGAGAGCTCAGCAAGTTCAGTTTTCAGTTCTGACTGCTCCTTTTCGTAGCCTGCCGCGAGGCTGTCGTAACGCTCTGGAGACAATCTTCCCGATACTCTATCCTCGTAAAGGCATCGAATGATGTTGTCGAGTTCCTTGTTACGTTTTTCCAGCTTTGATTTCTTCTGCTCTGACTCTTTTCGGAGTTTCTGAGCTTCCTTTTCACCGTTCTGCATTGCCATTTCATAGAACTGCTGTGGATGCTCACGTGCAAGTAACGTTATTTTTTTGAGTTCCGCGAGAACTACCGCATCCAGCTCCATCGCTTTTATGTGATGAACGGAGCAATAGCTTCCTCCCTTAGTCTGATAACCGCCGCACTGATAATAGTTGTTCTCAGGCTTTATGCTCTTTCCTCGATGAAGATACATTTTCGAACCGCAGTCAGCACAGTAGATATATCCAGCGTACTTGTCAGTGTCACCCTGTCGGTCGGGGCGCCTTCTTCCCTCATAATGCTTCTGAACAAGTGCAAACAGTTCTCGACTGATTATTGCTTCATGTGTATTCTCGAAGATGAGTATGTTTTCGGGGGCGTTTTTGATACGTTTCTTCAGCTTGTTGGATTTGCTGTATGTCCGGAAGTTTACAGTATCGCCGCAATAAATCCGATTGGACAGCATATCTCTGATCGTGCTTTGTGTCCAAAGGAATGGATGCTCAAGGTCAGGATGCTTGTTTTTTGTTCCTTTGGTGTGAAACTCATAAACACCGGGGCTCTCAATTTCGTACTCTTCCAGGTATCTGCATATCGCTCTCGTTCCCTTGCCGTCTGCACATAGTTCATATATCTTCCGCACTACAGGCGCGGCGACAGGATCAAGGATAAGCTGTTTCGTATTGTCGGGATTCTTCATGTAGCCATATGGAATTGAAGTCCCGACACGCTCACCGCGTTCTCCCTTTGCCTTGAATACAGCGCGTATCTTCTTCGACGTATCTCTGGCATAAAAGTCATTGAAATAGTTCTTTATGCCTGACATTTCATTGAAGCCATTTGCACTGTCAACACCGTCTGTCACCGCAATGAAGCGGACATCGTAAGCAGGGAACACGATCTCCATGAGCTTGTCAGTCTCCAAGTGATCACGTCCAAGCCTCGACTGGTCTTTGACAATGACCGTTCCCACAAGTCCGTTCTCCACGTCCTTCAGCATACGAACGTACTCAGGTCTGTTCTTATTGACTCCGCTGAAGCCGTCGTCAACGTAGAACTGACAGTTGCGGAAGCCATTCCGCTCTGCGTACTCACCTAGCATCTTCTTTTGATTTTCTATCGACAGTGACTCTCCTTCACGAGCATCTTCCTGTGAAAGTCGACAATACAAAGCTGTTATTAAATCATTGTTTGGTTTCATTTAAATATCCTCCTTCTCTGGAAACCAAACCGAATAGGACTCTGTTGGCGTACCTTTCGGCACACCAACAGTATACTCCTACTCGGCTCAAAAGTCCAGTAAAATTTTCGTTAACTTACTTTCACAAGAAAGCGGAGTCTGTCCTCTACAGTCACATCTGTGTCAGTTGGAAATGCATTTATGACAGTAAAAGTCTTGCCGTCTATCACGACCGTATCTATCTCATACTGTGTTCGGCGCAGTTCCGCATACTTATTTGTTTCAGCTTTTGTGTTCTTCTCATCCATTCAATCATACTCCTTCTCATTGTCTCGTTCATGTTTCCTATGTGATTTGAATTGTTCATTTTAACATTCTCCTTTTTGATACGAAAATGGGTACGGCTCTGTCCGTACCCTTTCCATTTTGATTGTTATGATTTTATTTCAGGTTCTCGCTCCTGCCGAACAGCACATCAATTATCAGTTCGGCACAGTCACGGAAGCCTTGTATGTAGCTTTCCGCTACGATTGTCTCGGACAGCATTCCCTGCATATCCGTTATGTCGTTCAGTAGTTTCTTGTCGTCAGCCGACAGCCTTTTCTCAAGCCTATCGTACATTTCAAGCAGCTCCAGACTTCGCTTTGCGTAGTCGGAATCCCTTATCACATCTTGCTGACACGGTATGACGTTTCCATAATACAGATCCTGCAACTTCATCGCTGCGGTCACCTCCCGACCAACAATCATACCACATCACTCTGTTGAAATCCATTCACCAGACCTGACGAAAACCGACTGTTGAAACAGAGCACACCTCACAGGGCTAACCCATGTGTATTCCGTGAGCTTCCTTCCACTCTCGCTCCTCGGTGAGTGCCTTGCTGTCAACGTGCTCCCGAGCGTACTCGGTATCGTCGGTAGACTCGTCCTCGATTATCGAAGCCATAGTTGCAACGCCGCCGACAATGCTATCAAGACTGACTGCGAGATCACTATCCACTTGGCTACTTTCAATCTTAGCTTGTGCTTGTATTCGTCGAGCTCTTTCAGCTTCGAGCCATATTCCTCTTTCAGCTTCCCAGCCTGTGATGACAGATCCGCTGTTGCTTTCTCCAGTTGAGCCGTCGCTGTTTCTGACAGTTCCGCTGCCTGATTCAGCAGTTCCTGACAAGTCGCTATGGTATCTCTCTGCTCGGAACGCACTGTTTTCAGCACCTGTTCCGTTTCGGCTTTCGTCGCCAGCACCGAGAGTCTGGTGAGTATCTCCAGCTGCTCCTGCGACATCAGCCTGTTCAATTCTATCAGTGCTCTCCAGTTGGAATCGAGCACCACCACTGTCGGCTGAGTGTCCGCCGCTGCCGACAATTCTTTGTCGTACATCTGCTGCAATTCTTCTTGTTTTGAATTCATACTCCATATTCTCCTTTCTATATCGCTCGCCATGAAGCTTATTGTCACGGCATCTTCTGCCATTAGGACAAGTGTAGGTAATATACTTTCGGTTGTCCTCCCACCTGACATTGTAGCCCTGCTGCTTCATTAAGTAGCAGAACTGCTTTCGTGTCTTTGCTTGTTTCATCACCTGATTGATGACGTTCATCAACTCCCATTTGAAGCTCTCGCCGCGCTTGGCTGACCTGTATTCGCTGTCGGAGAGATAGTCCTTATTCATTTTCTTCTTGGGAGCATCAAGGACATGAACTCCATACCTCTGACAAATCTCATCGCTGAGTTTCATCAGTTGCTCGACACTCTCCTTGTTGGAATGGTACTTCTTCCCGTCCTCGAAACTGACCGAGTTGAACACGAAGTGTGAGTGGATATGCTCTCTGTCAATGTGAGTTGCAACTACACACTCATACTTCCCGAAGGCTTTCTCCGCGAGCTCGACTGCTATCTTGTGAGCAAGTTCAGACTCGATCTCATATCCGCTCGGAAAGCTCTGAACTAAATGATAGTACAAACGACCATTAGGCTTGTGGTAAAGATTCTTAGTCGCGGTCATTTCATCGAGTGCAGTCTCGGGCGAACAGTTGACTCCGGTCACGAAGTGCTTGTCCTCTGACACCGTCTTTTCCTTTCTGCTGACATAGTTGAGGACATTCTTCATGCCGCCAGCGGTCTGGGTTTTGTTGTTTATGAAATGGATTATGGGCATCACTTCACCTCCTTTGCTATGTCACAGACAGCTTGGGTAACTACCTTGTGCTGCTCCAATAGCTCGTCCAGTCTGACAAAGTGCAGTCGTCCTTCGTGACCAAGCATTGCAATCTGATTGAGGTTCCGACCGATAGCTTTCTGCTGCTTTGCGACCTCGTCCAGTCCGTTCGCTACGATAATCTTCTTGTCCATTGCCGACCTGAGAACGAAGTCACTGAGGGACAGCTTATGCCGTTCAGCCTTGTTGTGTATCCGCTCATACTCATCATCAGTACAGCGGATAGTGATAGTTCTGTTTCTCTTTCGCATATTTCGACCTCCTTTGCTTCCGTTTTGTATTGTGTTTCGTCGCGCCGATATGGTGACTTCCAGTCCGTTGGGACTATGCGGAGGGCGCCATTGGGGCGCGGCACCTTCGCCGCCAGGGGGTTCGGGGTTCTCCCCCCGGACACAGCAAGCGTTCGGCGGACTGCCGAATGCGATGCTGGCATTTCATACTTCCGTCGCCCGTACTGCTCCGTCAGCGGTAGTTTTCTCCCTATGCCAATGCCGCCACACTCGCTCCACGTTGCGCAACAATCGCTTTTGTGGGTACGGGTGGGATAACTACCCGATTTGGACTACTGCGGCAAAAACGGGCGTTTTTGTGCGTGACAGTAACTCAGCCGTGACGGTAACTCTACCGACACGAAAGCCTACTGACGCGCCCCGCAGATGAAGCTATATAGACGTTTGTGAGCTGTTGGGAAGAGCCTGCGTGACGGTAACATTTCTACCGTCACTACTGTCACGCTATCACTTGCAAAAGGAAAAATGTGGGAGCAGTATCCTTTTTGCAAACTGATATGTTTTTAGCGGATTTTTATTGTCCCTCAATAGTATTATGGTTCGTTTTTTCAGTTTTGCATAAAATCAGGTAACAATTTCAATTCTTTCAAAACGACAATTATTAAACTCAGGGACAGCATAATTATGAGAACTGTTGTGACTACAACTGAGCGTTTGTGAGGATATATCAACGTTTGCAGACATCTCAGGGACAGCAGGGACGCCATTTTCTTCGCACACATATATTCTGCCACTGCTGTCCCTGTCGTTCTGATTTATCTATCCGCAGAGAACAAAATGTGGGAGCAGTATCCTTATTGCAAATTGAACTGTTTTGAATATGTTTTTTGCCCTTGCGCAGTACCGTTCCTTTCATTCCGCCTTGCGTGACGTGAGAGAAGTATTTCACAGCTCGATGCGCTCAGCCCTCCAAGCTGTCGCGGCGCACTTAACTGCTGTGTATCACTCCTGCGCAGGATATTCAATTTTCAAGTTTCTAATTTGCCCCTCTAATTATAGGGAACTGGGAAGGGCGTTTTGCATACCCATTTCACATGATTTTCACATTGATTTGTAGAGTTGCACAATCGTGTGTGCGCTTGTGGTACTCTTATTTAACAAAAAACAGCACCTGCAACTGTAAAAGTTACAAGCGCTGTGTGGCTCTCTAATATATATTATGGGACCTTTATTCTCATTTGCATAAAATGTGGAGACATTTATTATTCTTTTGTGACGACATTTTTGAAAATAGAAAACGCACAAAATACAATCATTTTTAAAGTTTTACAATAGATTAATTTAAAAAGGATTGACTTAATCCCCAAAGTGCTGTATAATATAATTAGAAATTATGCACACATCCGTTTTAAATCTATAAATTATTAGCTAAAGGTGGAATGATGGAATGTTTAAGATTACTAATGAAACAAAGAACAAAGAAGGATACATATTGATAGATAAAATATTTATTGCACATCCTTCTGAGAATGGGTTTGAAACAAGACTTGCACAAATCGAATTATACGGAAAAGCAATTAAGACAAGTATTTATGATAAAAGCTTTAGCACAATTGTTGAAGTAATCGATTATTTTGCGGATGATCATATCACAGTAAGTATACTTCAGTATCCATCTACTGATAATGATCTATACATTTATGAATTCAATAAAACCATAATTGTATCTAACCAAGAGCAGATGTCCAGCTTAAGAGAGTATGCATCTTTAGTTATGGCAAATCCAGATATATTTGACTATTCTTCTACAGACTCTTCTGATATTAATTCTCTGAGTGGTATAGAATTCGAAAACTTATGCAAAAATCTGCTCGAGAAAATGAACTTTGAAGTTTCAACAACAAAACAATCTGGTGATGGCGGAATTGATTTAATTGCATATAATCATCAGCCGATGCTAGAAGGAAAATATATTGTTCAATGTAAAAGATACTCAGGCAGTGTCGGAGAACCGATTATTCGTGATTTATATGGAGTAGTTAATTCTGAACGTGCGAATAAAGGAATACTTATTACTACAGGGACTTTTACTAAAAGTGCCGTTGAGTTTTCAATTGGAAAGCAGCTTGAATTAATTGACGGAGAAAAACTGAATCAATTATTAAATTCATACTCTATTTCGTTTGATTGTGATACAAAGTCCAGTAACACTTCACTTTCTGCTCTTTTATTGCGTTTTGATAAAGAATTAGGGGTTAGATATTTCAGCGCTGAAAAAACATTGAATCAAATAGATTATTTGAAAACTAATCCGAATAACAGTAGGATGAGAGCGGCTGTGTTGGTTCAACTATTATTGCCATTTGGTGACTTGGGTGATATAAGTGATCAATATCTTAAATTGATTTCTGATGAGTACCATTATCAATTAAATATGTATGAAAAATACCTGAACAAGAGTAATTTAGCAGAACAAAGACTTCTGTTTTTATTTAAATCACAAAGTATTCAGTTGAGAATAATGTCTGGAGAGTTATTTGAAGCAATTAATGAATATTTTGATCTTGCCTCTAAACAACTGCCTATTAATGATTTAAGTATAAATGATGCTGAAGAATTCATACTAATATTATATAACATTTCTTACAACATAATTCAAATTGCATTAATTATAGATGAACCTTCATTAGCTCACAATGTTCAAATACGTGCTGCAAGTTGGATAACTACAGCTTGCGATTACTATAAAAGATATGATACAGACACACACAAAAGAGAGTATCTTAGAACTCAGCATCTACTAGAAATGGATTCGTTTATGATATTATTGCCAGATGGTGTTAAAGATTATTATGGAATCGTTTACGAACAAGGATACGATACATTTTGGTTTACATTTGTTCCACATAAAATAAACATTAAGGATGATACGTTAACCATTCAAGATGTTAAGACAATTAACAATATATCGGAGAAAGTCGCCAAAGCCAAGAGTTTAATATAACAGAATTATGCACATGATGAATATGACAAAAAGTTCGTGGCGAAATTTTTTTCTTTCAACTAATGAGTTTACAGAATATAATAGTGTAATTCTATGAGACAGGGAATTACTTTCTGAAAACTATTATGAATTAAATAACAACAGAGAGAAAAGCTGCTTAATTAATTGTTTTTTATAAAGGTGGTATGTTAATGGAAATAAAAGTTGATTGGACTCAAGCTTCTGTAATAATGACAAATTCTTATGGAAAAGAATATGACATAGGGAAAGCTTGTGTTATGGTAGAAGAACAAACTCGAAAATACCCTTGTTTTGCATATACAACTGATATTGATACATTTGACTTAATTATTAAAAATATGACTTTTAGAAGTTCTTGTTTAACAAATGCATCTTTAAATGATCCTTTGGAAAAAGAGAGGAAAGGGGTAGAAGAATTTGCTGGAAGTAGATTTATTACTTGCTTCTGTCATACTAATATAGAACAAGTTCCATTCTGGGCATATTATGGAAAAACAAATAAGCCAAAAAAATTGTTACTTCAGTTCAAAAACTTTGCCAACAATATTGATGATAACATATTTACAGATTATGCTTTAATAGATAAGCAACGGATTTTGTTTAATTCAAAAGAGTATGCAGCACATTTAAACTATAGATACATAAATAAGACGATTTTGGATGAAAAAATATATCTTGATGCTTTTATTGATACATTGCAATTTGTGGATGTCAAATACGTTCCTCCAGATTCAGAGTTCTTAAAAAGAGATTATCGTGCGCCCATAAAACTTAATATTGAAAAATTGACAGGTAAAGCGAATGATAATGTTATAATTGATGGGTATGATCCAACAGTTTTAGGTGTTTATAAATCCGAAGCTTGGAAAAATGAAGAAGAGACACGCTTGTTATTGACAGTTAATCAACCAGACTTTAAAAAACTATCCTATATTGATTTGAGATTAAAACCAGCAATATTTGAGAATTTAAAGATTGTTCTTAGTCCTTGGGATGATGGGATATTGAAGCAGGAAGTATTAAGAATTATTAATAATAGCTCTTTGCCTGAATCAATAAAGGAGACCATTGAAATTCAAGACAGTTGTTTGAAAAATGGTATAAATATTTAGTATTATTTGATATGTAAAAAAGGCAATACCATAAAGGTATTGCCTTTTTGCTCCTATTCAGTTTGGTTTGTCAATTGTTCCGCTAAGAGCAGCGCCCATCGGGGAGCGGTTTCTTTTATAATAGTAATTGCTAAGATAATGAACAGAATAACAACTGAGATAAATATGAATAAGAGGACAAGAAGTTGTTGCAAAAATGTGAATTCGGGTGTAATAATTGCAGGTGATTTCCTTTCATTCGATGAGAAATCAAATGAAAAAGAAATGAAAAAAGCCTGAAACAGAGCCGAAAAACGAGTTTACAAATAGTATAAATAAATGTGAATATTACAAATACAGAGTAAAACATTTAAAAAGTTCACAGACTATTGTGCATCTTGACGAAAACACTAAAAATTTTGCCCCGATTCACCGTAGCAGTGTAAAAAACGTCTTAGAAGTGGATTTTTTTTAGAAAACTGTTGACATTTTGTGAATAAGGTGGTATACTATAATCACAGGGAAGGGAAAGGGAGTTAAAAAACAATCCCCGAACCTAATTAACGAGTGGAGCTAAGGCTTCACAAAATCAATTTATATTATTTTTTTAAGGAGGTTTTCATTATGAAAACAAGAAAAGGTTTTACACTTATTGAGCTCATCGTAGTTATCGCTATCATCGGTGTTCTCGCTGCTATCCTCGTTCCTTCAATGCTTGGCTACATCAGAAAGTCCAAGATCAACGCTGCTAACTCAACAGCTGCTCAGGTTCACAAGGCTTGCAATACAGCTCTTACAGAACTTGACGAAGAGGGTGCTGATACTAAGTCATATGACGGTGACCAGCCTCATGCAAAGGGTGCTGCTATGGCAGATGGCGGCCTTATGGAAAAGATCGCTAAGTACATGGACGATGCTCAGAAGTGCGACTTTATTTGCCATATCCACATGGGTAGCTGCGTTGCTGCTGCTGCTTCACAGGATGAGAAGTACTATGGTACATATCCAGCTGGCGTAGTTACATCTGATAACTATGACGGTCTTGACGCTGCAGGTGCTCTTGATCTTACTAAGTCTGTAGTAGATTCTAAGAACTGGGGCTAATAACTGAATAGGTTAAACCTCGATTAAAATGAATAATATGAGCCCCTGGTAAAACAGGGGCTTTATTATTAACAAAAGAACTCAAAACACGGAATAGCAATATATGCTAAATGCACAAAATCCAAACCAAAACTTTGTTTATAAATATTTGGCTTATTATTGACAAAATGTGAATGATTTGCTATAATATATGTGAACATATTTATTCGGAGGTGCGAAAACATGAACAATAAAAAGCACACTAAAAAGGGATTTACGCTTGTTGAACTCGTGATCGTTATCGCAATCATAGGAATTCTTACAATGATAGTTATGGTTGCATGGAATAGAGTTATAAATAGACAGAGACTTACTGATGCAAACCAGAGAGCGAAAGTAATTTTCAATGCTGCTCAGACCGAATGTATCAAGTATTCGACAACTGAAAGAAATCTTGATCCTGACGAAAGATATGTCGGAACAGGAGATTTCTATTTATATTGGAACGGCGGCAGCGCATCAAGTGGCGATGCAGCAAACAATACTCCTCATGCTGATGCCAATGACACAAGATTTGCAGCTGCAATAAACCGTATCCTTGCTGAAAACGGAACATATAAAGTATACATCAGAGACTATGTAGTACAGTCCGTAGTTTACCAGGAAAGAGCTAACAACAGATTTATGGGTGCTTATCCGGCACAGCGTTCTGATATTACAAATGATACCGTAGCAGCTTGCAGCGATATGGTGCAGTATGCACAGCTTGTACACTAAATAACATTAAATAAAGAAAATAAAGCAGTCACATTTGTGGCTGCTTTTCTGTTTATTGACAGTTTTCAACACAATTAACGGATCAGAGTTGAAAATTATTTAGTTGACAATCTATGGAAGTGGTGATATAATAATATTACTGTCAAAGACGGAGACGAGCTTCAGGAATTGACTTTGGGAAAAGTTTATTTGAAAATTTCTGAAAAGGCTTGACAAACGGATTTGAAAGTGATATAATATTAAAGCTGCTTTAAAGAGCGGCGATCACTGAAAAAGTTTTTTGAAAAAACTTAAAGAAAAAGCTTGACAAAAGACTTTGGAAGTGATATAATATTAAAGCTGTCTCAGAGAGACAGGCCGCAGAA
>ACOK01000067.1 GCA_000174895.1 Ruminococcus flavefaciens FD-1 | reverse complement strand
ACGCATAAAACTGCCGTATTAGTACCACAGCTAAGTGCGTCCTGTTTATCAATAATCCTTTTTCTTGCCGCAGACTTTGCAGGTCTTGCCGATGAGTTTGAATTCACCGCCGCAGTAGATGCAGACGCCCAGCTTTTTGCGCTTGTCTACCTCCTGTTCGTAGTACGCAGGGAAGAATTTCATAAAGCCTGAAAGATTTGGCCAGTTGATCGAAAGAAGCTTCGGGCAATTGTCAAAACCTCCGTTAATGCTCTTGACTGTCGCAGGTATCCTGATAGTTTCAAGGCTTGTACAGCCGCTGAAATCACCGATAGTTTCGCATTTAGCAGGGATCTCCATAGCTCGCAGACCGCTGCATCCGCTGAATCCGTCAACGCTGAGAACTCCGGGAGGCAGCTGAACGAACCTGAGACTAACGCAGTCCTTGAATGCAAACTGTCCGATCCCCTTCAGCGCCTTTGGCAGAGTAACATCCGAGAGCGCCTTGCATTCGGCAAATGTATGATCCTCGATCAGTGAAACATTGTCAGAGATCGTCATCTTCTCAAGCTTTTCGCAGCCTGAGAAAGCGTACTTTCCGATCGCAGCGAGATTTTTAGGGAGCTCGATCTGTACAAGTGATTTACAGCCTGAGAAAGCGAAAATGCCTATTTCTGCAACATTATCGCCAATATCGACCTTTTCCAGTGAAGCGCAGTCTGCAAAGAGCGAGTCTGCGATCTTCCTGAGCTGAGGCGGCAGCATCACAGATTTAAGACTTTCACACTCACGGAAAGCCCATTCTCCAATGTTTGTGATGCTGTCGGGCAAACGAATTTCTCTCAGCTTCTTACATCCCCTGAAGGCGTATCCTCCTATCTCTCTCAAACTATCATGAAGGATAAGCTTTTCTATATTCTCATTATTTTCAAAAGAGTTTTCACCTATTTTTGTTATACTTTCAGGAATAGCAACTTCTGCTGAATTTCCCTTGTATCTGACGAGAATATTTCCGTCGATCTCGAAGTCTGCAATCCCCTTATCGGCAGCCTTCACCTTTTTAGCCACATCCTTCTGCTGAGCGTTGAATCTTCTGATTCCTTTCTCAACGACGAAAGGACTGCTGCAATGCGGACATACCCACGCTTCTTCGTTTTTATCAACTTCAACTACTTTATCACATTTAGAACATAATGCCTGAACGTATGACATATCCATCCTCCTATCGTAATATTATACTAATAGTTTATCACTTATTCCACACAATGTCAAGCATTTTTCATCATTTGCGCCAAAATATTTACAATTGAAGTTATATTTTTGCATAATATTACATATTGGAGAAAAATCTTTTCATCATTTCCGCATGAATATTTAAAGGGATACCCTTAACTGTGATGCTCATATAGCAGTTTATATGTATTATTGAGGTAGACGTTTTGAAGAAGATTCTTCTCGAATTCGTTTCCCAAGACTATTAATTTTGCCCCATAGAGGGCGCTCCAAGTGAAACTAACAGTTTTTATATCTTGCATGGAGCGCCCTCTATGGGGCAAAATTCTATTAAAAGTCTTTGGAAAAGGGGTTCGGGGAAAGAACCTTTCCTCAGAAAGGTTTTTCCCCGATAAATTCGTATAAAGCTTCTATATGAGTACCGCAGTTAAGGACATCCCTTTTTTATTATATCTTTGTGATATCGACCAGTTCGACGTCGTTGATAGTTCTGCCTGATTCAAGCACCTTTACCAGTGATTTTGCGGTATCGATAGCTGTCAGTGAACATATCGAACGCTCGATGGACTTTCTCCTCATCTTTACGCTGTCACGCTCGGGGAGTCGTCCCTTTGCGGATGTGGAGATAACATAGTGTATCTTTCCGCTGTCAAGGAGAGTTTCCACATTCGGCTCGCCGTCGCTTATCTTGCGGACAAGGTTTGCGGCGATCATATTTCTGTGGAGAACGCTCTGTGTTCCGGATGTTGCATAAAGCTCAAATCCCATCTGCTCGAACTTATCAGCGATAGGAAGCACTTCCCTCTTGTCGCTGTCACGGACTGAGATAAGAACTCCGCCCTCACGCTTCAGGTCAAAGCCTGCTGCGATAAGTCCCTTGAGAAGCGCATCTTCCAGATTTCTTGCGATACCGAGGCATTCACCTGTTGATTTCATCTCAGGTCCAAGCATAGTATCAACGTCTGTCAGCTTCTCAAATGAGAATACAGGCACCTTGACTGCAACATAGTCGCCGGCAGGATAAAGTCCGCTTTCGTAGCCCATATCCTTCAGCTTTGCGCCGAACATTATCTTTGTAGCGATATCTACCATAGGTATACCCGTTACCTTGCTGATATACGGAACTGTACGTGATGAACGTGTATTTACCTCGATAACGAATACTTCATGATTATACACAACGTACTGTATGTTTACAAGTCCGATTACATTGAGCTCCTTTGCAAGCTTTCTTGTGTATTCTACGATTATGCGCTTGATACGCTCGGACAAATGCTGTGCTGGGTAAATTGAGATGGAGTCGCCTGAGTGTACGCCTGCACGCTCGATATGCTCCATGATACCGGGAATAAGGAAGTCCTCGCCGTCGCAGATAGCGTCAACTTCTACCTCTGTACCCATCATGTACTTGTCGATAAGAACAGGGTTTTCAATGTTGTGGCTCATGATGATGCCCATGTACTCCACAACGTCAGCTCTTGAATGAGCGATGATCATATTCTGACCGCCAAGAACGTATGAAGGACGGAGAAGCACAGGATATCCAAGATCCTCTGCGGCAGCAATTGCTTCCTCTGTATTCATTACAGTATGTCCCGCAGGTCTCGGTATACCGCACTTTTCAAGAACTTCGTCGAAACGCTCACGGTCCTCTGCGGCATCGATCATGTCAGCAGATGTACCAAGGATACGAACTCCCATATCGGAGAGGTAACGTGTCAGCTTGATAGCTGTCTGACCGCCGAACTGTACAACTACGCCGTAAGGCTGTTCGGTCTCGATGATTGACTGAACGTCCTCCTTAGTCAGCGGATCGAAGTACAGACGGTCGCCTGTATCGAAATCGGTGGAAACTGTCTCAGGGTTATTGTTGCAGATAACTGCCTCGTAGCCAAGTTCTTTCAGTGTCCATACGCAGTGAACCGAGCAGTAGTCGAACTCGATACCCTGACCGATACGGATAGGACCAGAGCCGAAAACGATGACCTTTTTCTTGCCTGTGTCGGTACGCTCGATGAACTGCTTAGCTTCGTTCTCCTCATCGAATGTGGAGTAAAAATACGGAGTTTCAGCCTTGAACTCGCCTGCGCAGGTATCGACCATCTTGTAAACGGCGCTCTTGTGCTTCGGGCACTTCTGACCTGACAGACGCTCGATAGTGCTGTCAAGGTAGCCGTACTGCTTTGCCATGTCGTACTTTTCCTCGGTGAGTTCGCCTTCAGCCAGCCACTTTTCCAGTTCAACAAGATTAAGCAGCTTATAGAGGAACCAGTTGTCGATCATGGTTATCTCGTGTATCTCCTCGGGAGTTATTCCACGCTTGAGAGCCTCGAATACGCAGAATGAACGCTCGTCGTCGATGTCGTGAAGCTTTGCACGTACCTCATCGTCGGAAAGCTTTGTGAACTTCTTCAGTGTCATAGTGTCAAGTCCAAGCTCGATTGAACGAACGGCCTTCATCATAGCCTGTTCAAAGCTTGTACCTATAGCCATGACTTCACCTGTAGCCTTCATCTGAGTGCCGAGGGTACGCTTTGCGTATACGAATTTATCGAAAGCCCACTTCGGGAACTTGATAACAACATAGTCCAGTGCAGGCTCAAAACAAGCATAAGTCTTGCCTGTTACCTGATTGATGATCTCGTCGAGAGTATAGCCTATCGCTATCTTTGCGGCAGTCTTTGCTATCGGGTAGCCTGTAGCCTTTGAAGCCAGCGCTGATGAACGTGAAACTCGTGGGTTTACCTCGATAACTGCATACTGGAAAGATGTAGGGTGAAGTGCAAACTGACAGTTACAGCCTCCCTCGACTTTCAGTTCCTTGATGATATTTATAGCCGCTGTACGGAGCATCTGGTACTCTCTGTCTGAAAGAGTTACAGCAGGTGCGATAACGATACTGTCGCCTGTATGAACGCCGACAGGGTCAAAATTCTCCATAGAGCAGACTGTGATAACATTGCCCTTTGCGTCACGGATGACCTCAAACTCGATCTCCTTCCAGCCGCTGATGCACTTTTCAACAAGTATCTGTGTGATCGGTGAAAGACGGAGTCCGTTTGTAGCGATGTCACGGAGTTCCTCCTCATTCTGTGCAATACCGCCGCCTGTGCCGCCAAGAGTAAATGCAGGGCGGACGATAACGGGATAGTGGATGACCTGAGCAAAATCCACGGCGTCCTCAACGTTCTCAACTACCTTTGATGGGATAACAGGCTCGCCTATCTTCTCCATAGTATCCTTGAAAGCCTGTCTGTCCTCGGCTTTGTGGATAGTCAGCGGATCTGCGCCGAGAAGCTTGACATTATGGGAATCGAGGAAGCCTTCCTCTGCAAGCTGCATGGAAAGAGTAAGACCTGTCTGACCGCCGAGAGTTGACAGCAGGCTGTCGGGCTTTTCTATCTCGATGATACGCTTGATAACGTCAAGGGTAAGGGGTTCGATGTAGACCTTGTCAGCCATAGCCTTGTCGGTCATGATGGTCGCAGGGTTTGAGTTAACGAGGACTACTTCAAGTCCTTCCTGTTTGAGAGCACGGCAGGCCTGAGTGCCTGCGTAGTCAAATTCGGCAGCCTGTCCGATTACGATAGGACCTGAACCGATAACAAGTACCTTTTTTATATCACTTCTGAGTGGCATTTCTATTACCTCCAAATTAGTAGTAAGTATCATTGTAGGGAACGGCGCCCTCGCCGTTCCATAAAATATATCACTTATGTGGAACGCCGAGGGCGGCGTTCCCTACTGATTATTTCATTCTCAATTCTCCATTGATTTAACGAAGTCGTCAAACAAGTAAGATGTGTCCAGCGGTCCGCCGTGTGCTTCGGGGTGGAACTGAACTGTTCTTGCGTTGACTGCGGTATAGTGAATGCCCTCACAGGTTTTGTCATTTGCGTTTATGTGTGATACCTTTCCCACGCTCTCAGGGATGCTGTCCCCTACAACTGCGTAGCCGTGATTCTGGCTGGTAACGTAGGTAAGTCCGCTTTCAAGGTCGATAACAGGCTGGTTTGCGCCTCTGTGACCGTACTTCAGCTTCTCGGTCTTTCCGCCGTTGGCAAGAGCCATGAGCTGATGGCCGAGGCAGATTCCGAATATCGGGATGCCAAGCTTCTGGATCTCCTTAATATTTTCGATTATCTCAGTATTCTCAGCCGGGTCTCCGGGGCCGTTGGAGAACATTATTCCGTCGGGAGCAAGAGCTTTCACCTGCTCGGCTGTGGTATTTGCGGGAACTACCACAACTTCACAGCCTCTTTTCAGCAGTTCCTGACGAATATTTCTCTTGTAGCCGAAATCGAAAAGCACAACTCTGCACTTCTTCTCCTCGGGCTCATAGGTGTATTCCTCGGTTGCTGTAACAGCCTTTACAGCGTCCTTTACGGAGAATGCCCTTATCTTTTCCAGGAGTTCGTCCTTCTTTGCGTACACATCCTCGGTAGTGATAACACCGTTCATTACGCCTGTCTCACGTATCATACGTGTAAGGCTTCTTGTGTCGATGTTATTGATTCCGACAATGTTATGTTCCTTCAGGAAGTCATTGATATTTCCCTCGCAGCGGAAATTTGACGGAGCGTTGCACCACTCCCTTACGATATATCCCGAAACATAGGACTTTGCAGATTCGCTGTCCTGTGAATTCACGCCGTAGTTTCCGATAAGCGGAAATGTCTGTGTTACGATCTGACCGTAATAACTGGGATCTGTGAGGGTCTCCTGATAGCCTGTCAGACCTGTGGTGAACACTACTTCACCTATGACAGTGCCCTTTGCACCGAAGCTCCTGCCCTCAAATATCTTACCGTTGGCAAGAAGAAGGTAGGCTTTTTCACTCTGGTTGAATAAAGACATAATTATTCTCCTCCTGATCTAAACTAATGATGGATGTTTTATACTCACCGCACGCCTTTGTACGGAAAAGGTATCATTTCTTGCTTAGGCCGCCCGTAAGCGTCCATTGTTTTTACTAAAATAGCGGATTATTTGAGATTGATATACTGACAGATATCATCCTTCATGCGGAGAACTTCACGACGTGCTGCCTTTGCGAAGTCACGCTCGTCGCAGCCTTCCTTCTTGTATGCACACATAACTGCACGGGATGAGTTAACGATAGCGCCGAGGCCATTTTCGTCGAAGCCTCCCTTTAAGCCTTCTGCACCGCCGCCCTGTGCGCCGTATCCGGGAACGAGGAACATAGTGTGAGGAAGTCTCTGTCTCAGCTCGGTGAGCATTTCGGGATATGTAGCGCCTACAACTGCTCCTACTGCGGAGTAGCCGAACTTTCCGACTGTATCTTCTCCCCACTTCTCGCACATATCGCCCATGCACTCATAGATAGTTCTGCCGTCAGCCAGCTTCATATCCTGTAATTCGCCTGATGAAGGGTTTGAAGTCTTAACGAGAACGAATATGCCCTTGTCACGCTCCTTGCATACTTTCAGCAGAGGTGAGATACCGTCTGTGCCAAGGTAGCCGTTTACTGTAAGAGCGTCAGCACCGAAAGCTTCGATCTCGTTTTCACCTACAGCAGTAACACCGATGTGAGCGTTTGTGTAAGCTTCCATAGTTGCACCGATGTCGTTTCTCTTGCCGTCAGTCATAACGAACATACCGTTGAGCTTTGCATAGCGGATGGTCTTTTCAAGTGTGCGGATACCGTAGTGGCCGTACATCTCATAGTAAGCAGCCTGCGGCTTGATAGCTGGAACCACATCGTGTATCTCGTCGATGATAGCCTGATTGAAGTCGTATATTGCCTTTGCAGCAGCCTTGAGGGTCCATCCGTCCTTGTCAAGGTAACGGCGCTGGATGAACTCAGGCACATACTCAAGCTTTGGGTCAAGACCTACAACAGTAGGGTTCTTCATTTCGATAATCTTTTCTATAAGTCTGTCAAATGACATGGCATTTATTCTCCTTAATTTATTATTAGTATTCTTTATGTAGGTGAGTCCGCCCCCGGGCTCACGACGTCGAAACATAATTGCTCATTTCGGGATGGCGAGGCGCCCTCCCCTACAGATTCAATTCACTCGCAGGTGAATACCACTTCACCCTTGGAAATAGTTTTCAGCACCTTTCCTGTCAGTTCCATTCCCTTGAACACAGTATTATGTGACTTTGAATGGAGCTTTTCAGGCTCGACCGTCCACTTGCGGTCTATATCTGCAATCACCAGATCGGCAGTGCTTCCTGCTTTAATTGCAGGGATATCAAGTCCAAGTATCTTTCTCGGATTCACGCACATCAGCTCCACCACTTTGTTAAGGCTTATCTCGCCGGTGTGATAGAGGGCAGTGAGAGTTGCCGCAAGAGATGTTTCAAGTCCCACAACACCGTTGGGTGCTGTCTCAAAATCAGCTTTTTCATCAGCGGCATGGGGAGCATGATCGGTGATGATACAATCGATAGTGCCATCCTTTATAGCCGCCTTGATAGCTTCAACGTCTTCTGGAGTTCTCAGCGGAGGATTCATGCGGTAGTCGGCATCCCTCTTTTCAAGAAGCTTATCTGTAAGCATGAAGTAATGTGGCGCTGTTTCGCAGGTCACCTTTACTCCCTGTGACTTTGCAAATCTTATCATAGCCGCACAGCCCTTTGTGGATACGTGGCAGATATGGATGCGTGCATCAACTGAAGAAGCAAGTATCATCTCACGGGCAGTTATGTAGTCCTCGGAGGCTCTGTCCATTCCCTTGACACCAAGCTTCTCGGAGGTCTCGCCCTTGTTCATGATACCGCCGTTAATAATGCTCAGGTCTTCACAATGGGACGCCACGAGAAGTCCGTTTTCATTGGAGAGTTCCAGTGCTTTCCGCATCATCTCGGCATTCTCAACAGGTCTGCCGTCGTCGGAGATACAGATGCATCCGGCATCTTTGAGGGCATCAAAGTCGCAGAGACCGTTTCCGCTCATTCCGTTGGTGATACAGCCTACGGGATATACCTCAACTCCTGTTCCTTTTGCCTTGTCGATGATATATCTGATAGTTTCGGGATTATCGCAGGGGGGCTTGGTATTCGGCATAGCCAGAACTCCTGTTACTCCGCCTGCCAGTGCCGCAGCACAGCCTGTGAGTATATCCTCCTTGTACTCCAGTCCCGGGTCACGGAAATGAACGTGCATATCAAAGAGAGAAGGCATGAGTACAAGTCCTGTACCGTCTATCACAGTATCTGCGGTATCTGTTATCCCCACGGATACTTCTGCGATCTTTCCTTCGCTGATAAGAACGTCTGTGACCTTGTCTGTATCGGTATCAACTGCACGGATGTTTCTGATAAGTATTGATGACATATTGACCTCGCTTTCAGTAGATGGATACGCTGTCGGAGCCGTCGGTCTCGGTTACTGATACCCTGACCTTTTCGCTGCGGGAAGTTGGAAGATTCTTTCCGACATAATCGGGGCGTATAGGAAGTTCTCTGTGACCTCTGTCCACAAGAACGGCAAGCTGTATAGTTCTCGGCCTGCCACGCTTGATAAGGGCATCCAGAGCGGCACGGGCACTTCGTCCCGTAAACAGGACATCGTCCACAAGAACAACGTCTCTGTCTGTGATATCGAAGGGAATATCGGTCCTTTCATTGTGGTCCGAGGAAGTCCTGTCATCCCTGTACGGGGTGATATCGAGAGTTCCGAACGGCACCTCTGTTTTTTCCAGCTCAGAAAGCTTGTCCGCAATCCTTCTGCCGATGGGGACGCCTCTTGAATAGACGCCCACGATTACCAGACTGTCAGTCCCCTTGTTCCTTTCGATGATCTCGTAGGAGATACGGGCGATGGCACGGCTCATAGCCTTTTCGTCCATGATTATGCGTTTTTCTTCCACCTGATCAGCTCCTTAATATACGAAAAATACCCGCCTGCGGTCTGCAAACGGGTACACTTATAGCTATAGTTATAGTTACAATCGAGCTAACCGCCTTGCCAACCTCACAGGATCGAATTAAAGGGTAGTTTTCAAAGATCGTTACTATTATATCACATATTAAACTGTATGTCAAGGGAAAATCAGGAGATCGCTCCACAATTAATCCCTGAAACAAAAATAAAGCCCCGACGGCATAACCATCGGGGGCAAAAGCGTCCCAAAGAGGAGTCGAACCTCCGGCCTACTGCTTAGGAGGCAGTCGCTCTATCCTACTGAGCTATTGGGACATAACATATATATTTTACCATAAATGCTGAAGCATTGCAATAGCAAAAGATATATTTTATATATTTAACAGTTGTTCCATTGCGTCACATACACTGTCCGAGAAAACCGCAGAAGTATCCGCTATTATCTTATGTGTGCTTTTGACGTATTTTTCGTTTTCAGCGGCACATATGGGGATATCAGCCGCTTCTAGCATGGGGATATCCTGAACTCCGTCCCCTGCCGCAATATTCCTGCAATAGCCGAATCTTTCATTGAAGCGGCGGACAGCGCTGCCCTTGTTGATGACCGACGGTATGCAGTAGACCTTTCGGTTATCCGAAAATACCGTGACAAGCTTAGTGTCAAGCGTTTCCGTGAGGCTTGCCTTCATCGCTTCGGGTGCATCCGTGACTGTATATATCATGATATCTTCTATCTCATGTACTTCCCTGACACTGAGACTTTTCATCTTCTCAGTTGCTTTGCGGAGTTCATCCGCCGCATTTCCGATCAGTTCATATGTCTCACTGAGCCACTGTCTGTCAATTTCGCCGTTTTCAAGTAGAATACCTCCGTTGCAGATAATGGCATACCTCACGCCAAGCTTTGCCGTAAGCTCCGAAAGCCTGTCGTACTGCGCCTTAGTCCTTGTAGTAACGGGGATTATCTCCGTATCTTTCATAGAAGTGAAATATGCGTAAGAGCGCTCCGTCATGTAGCTTTGCACCTTGCCATTGATGTATTCCACCACCAGTTTGCTGTCGCCTATCTCACGGCGGTAGGAATATAACAGTGTGTTGTCAATATCGGTAAAAAATCTGATATTAATTCATCCTTTCTACAGCACAAGAGGCTTCTCGATGTAGGTAACACTTTTTTCCTCGCCGTTGCCCTGCCACGGGATATCCTTTCCCAGCAGCTTATTTACGGCAATATAAGGTATATTTATCCCACTTGCCGCACATGACATCTGAACTCCGCCTGACATTCTTGTATTGACCTCCAGCAGATAGGGCACTTCGTCCAGAAGCTTGAACTGGATATTGCATGGCATTTCCATGGGGAATACCTCAAGCAGTCGGCGGCATACCGAAAGCACTCTTTCGTCGTACACGACTTTTTCTATTCGTGAGTAGTTCTTTCTTCTCGGGATCGCTATAAGCCCTGATGGAGTACGCAGACAGTCCACGCTTATCTCGTCGCCCGAAAGGAACGGCATTACCATAAGCGGTGCAAACTTCTCACGCTCGGAAAGTGCAGTTATAGTGTCCTCGTAGGAGATTCGTGTGCTTGAACGCTTGAACAGCGAACTATAGCCTTTCGGAGCATTATCTATAAGGTGGAAGCTCATACCGCCCTCATCCTTGACGAACTTGAAGCAGACGTTTCCGTACTTCACGGCAAGAGTGTCATAAGCCTCTTTGAACTGAGCTGTATCGGTAACAATATAGTATTCGGGAACTTTTCCGATACCGTGCTTTCTGAACTCGGCATAAGCCCTGTCCTTACGGCCGAACATTTCCACAAGTTCATGATCATCCACCATGACCTTTACGCCTTTTTCCTCGAATCTGCGGCGATTGCGGCTAACCTCTGCCATTTCACGGCGTGGCATGAAAATGTCCACACCATGCTTTTCGCAGAAGTCAAGGCAGAACGAGATATACTCCTCTCCCCTGACAACCGGCTCTTTGTACCATTCATCGCAGTTGAGCATTATTGGCGATTCGTGACGGTCGTTTGTGCCGATGATCCGGAAATCATCGCCGCCCTCCCTTATAAGATCGATAATATCGTATGCCGTACTGAACCAGTGATTCAGCCATATTGTGGTCATACATATGCCTCCTCAATTGTCTGCAAGCTTCCTGATAAGGCCGCAGGCTCTGTAATTTTTAAGGGGATAGACTTCCAGCTCTACGCCTTTTTCCTCGGCAAGCTGATAGAGATGCCCCAGATGCTCGTTGTCGTCAAGGCTGTTGACCAGCACCTTCCACGGAACACGCCTGAGAAGCACTCTTGTAGCCTCTCCTATACTTGGTTTTACCAGATTTATGTCGGATATACCATACTTTTCGCTGATCTCACGGGCTTCCTCCATGCCGTCTCTGCCGCTCTGACTGTCGGCAATTGGTGAAACTGTGGGGAAGCAGTTCACTACCGCATCAATGAAATAATAGGTAAGATCCTCATCCATAAGCTCTTTATAGAAGTGAGCGCCGTGGAAATCGTTCTCACCGATTATGTCGCTCCTCAGGAAAGTACGGCTGAGGAGTCCCGATACTGTTGAATTAAGGCATGAACTTGCAATGAGAAAATCATCGTGAGTTCCGCATTTTTCCGCTATATTGGCAGGGTCGGACAGCACAGCAAGTCCCGGTGAAAGTCCGTCTATATCCTTTACCGCTTCGTCAAGAGTACGCTGAATAGCACCCTTTCCCGTCCAGCCGTCCACGAACTGAATATCCTCGGGAGCGTGTCTGTCAAGGATGTACCTGACAGCATTCATATCAATGCCACGTCCACGGATGATGGAGATAGTGTAATGCGGAACGTCAATGCCGTACTTGTACCTGATGTATCTTTTCAGGATAACTCCGACAGACGTACCTGCACGGGCCAGCGATACCAGCACAGGCGAGCGCTTTTCCCTGACTATAGCATCCGATAAAGCCGCCGCCGCATCTGCGGTTATCTGAGCGTACATCTCCACGGCACGTCGGAATGTAGCCATATATGTCTCGGTAGGCTTGTATTCGAGGGGAAGCATCTCGGAATAATGGACACCGCTCTGTATCTTCGCTTCACGCTCTTTAGTGCCGAGAGGTTCAACAAGTCCTGTGATATCTTTCAGAAGTATAGTTACGTCTTCCGGTTTATATGTGCTGAACATCGTTATCCCCCTTGATGAGAAGAATATTATCACAGCCATTGCGTCTTATCAGCTCTGTCAGGTCATTGACTCCCCCCTGCTTCGGAGACTTTGCATCGGTGAAGATGATAGCTGTATCGTATTTTTCAAGATTGTAGATGAAAGTAGTTCTGTCATCGGAGTAGAAGCTGTGAACGATATGTCCCGACTTTACGGGATAATCCTCTCCCTGAGATATACCGATAGGGCTTCTTGTTGTGGAATGGCACTTCACTTCCTCTGCGATGCCGGAAGCTTCGATATGCTCTGCCAGTACCAGTGACGGGTACATAGCCTCCTCCGTGCCCATGACGAGAACTTTTCCGTAGATATTAAGGCAGTTTGAATTGATGAAATCATCGCTTATCTCTGCCAGTTTCTCGTTGTAATCGCCCATCTTCACGCCCAGTCTTGCATCGGGAACGGGATATGCGGCGCAGGGCTTCACATCGCTTTCGGGAGCATTTACCCTTTCAGCGCCAACAGCTTCGATATCCTCAACAGCCTTTGTGTAGTCCAGATTTTCCAGCTTCAGAAGGCTTACATTTTCGATCCCCGAAGCCTTCATGACAGCTGTATTTTCATCGGACACTCTGTTGATTATCGATGCCGCAACGATCTTTTTGTCCTCCAGCTCGGGATAGACTTCCATGAGATTTTCAACGATATTCACAGTTGTCTTGCCTGTGGAAAGTTCATCGTCAACAAGGACTATAATTTCAGTTGAAGCGAACAGCTCCTTCAGCTTTTCCGATGCAAGTTTCTGCTCAGCGGCATGACTGTGCTCCTCCAGAAACTCTATCCAGCCGCCTACCTCGCTCATTTCCTCACGGGTAGTGTGGATGTACACGCAGTCGTCGGAGATGCATCCTGCTGTCACTGCACCGACAGCCGTAGCAGTCTCGGCAAAACCGATAACAAGCCTTGTTTCGGGATAAAGCTCAGCTACTTTTCTTCCGAGAGCCTTCATCATGTTAAGTGCTGCCGAAGGTGAAACAGGCATATGCTTTGCCTGTAAAGGGTCTACCAGCAGATAATTACGCTTTGGATTGTTTATTCTCTTCGCAAGCTTCAGAAGATCTATTTCTGTGTATGTTGTCATTTATTGTATTACCTTTCTTTTTTAGACTATACCGTAAACTTTCGCTCTTGTCAGTATCTGTTTTGCCCATTTCAGATGGCATTTCACCTCATTCATCCTGTCGCCGCCCGAGCCCTTTGATACAGCATAACCGTCCGATTTCCAGTCAGCGATGGAACGTGCGTCCTCATAGTCGGAGCGGCTGACCTTCAGCGAATCAAAGATAACGGGAAGCTGTGAGGGATGAATGGCAGTCTTGCCGATAAATCCGTTTATAAGGTCAAGCTTTATCTCATTTTTCAGTCCCACAGCCCAGTCATCGTTTTCATCGCTGCCGAAGTATTCCCAGACAGGGCCCGAAACAACGTAATCCTGTGCGAAAACGTTGATAATATTCACAAGTATATCCCTGATAACTCCGATATCGTAAATGGACTGATCCTTGCTTCTGCGCAGACCGTACATATTGCTGAAATCGTTGCCGCCCACACGTACATTGAGCACAAGCTCCTTGACGGAATCAAGCTTATGCTTTATCTCCTCCATCATAGGCACTCTGCGCTGTATATCGGCAACTGTGCGGCTTTCGAGAATTGGCATGATGTACAGCTTCTTCTCTCTCATAATGTTGAATTCACGGATGAGTGAGATGTACTGATCTGCGTTGGAATTGTCGAATTTCGGCAGAACATAGCCTGTCAGCAGCTTTTCCAGCGGACCGATGAATTCGTGTACTCTTGCCATATGCCTCGGAGTCCTGACACGCACGAAAAGAAGCGGATATTCCGCATCTGCCTGCGCAAGCTGAGTAAGTGTGACTTTCAGCTGTTCTTCGGCATCCTCCAGCTTTTCATCCATGATCGAATCCTCAAGACAGAATACCAGAGATGTGAGAGCGCTTATCTTACCCCTGATAAGCTTGTCTGCTATTTTGTCGTTGAGTGCGGGTGTGTAAAGAAGTCCTCCTACGTGGTAAGGGAGCTCGTCGATATTGATTTCCATTATTATTTCCTCCATATCATTAATATATTGCTAAAACAAACCTGCCCGAACACTATATCCGTATCAGCGGAAAATGCTCAGGCAGAATTTGCCTGCACTGTCAGAGACAATGCAGGCATACACTCATTTATACGTTAGCACCGAATGAACGGCAGATAGCTGCCAGACCGCCCTGATAACCTGCGGCTACAGCATTGAACTTCCATTCGCCGTTCTTGTTGTAGATCTCAGCAACAACAAGAGCAGTTTCGATGGAGAATTCCTCCTCAAGATCGAATCTGAGCACTGTCTCGCCAACTTCATCGTTCTCGCTTGAAAGTCTTGAGACCTTGATGTAAGCGTTTGAGACCTGTCCGAAGTTCTGTCTGCGTAGATCAGCGTCATAGATAGTAACACAGATAGCGATCTTCTTGATCTCGGGAGGAAGCTTTGTGAAGTCGATCTTGATCTGCTCGTCGTCACCGTCGCTTCCGCCTGTGAGGTTGTCGCCCATGTGTACAACTGCACCGTCACGGCCGTTGAGGTTATTGTAGAATACGAAGTCCTCATCTCTGAGAAGCTTGTCATTTTCACCGAGAAGGAATACAGAAGCATCAAGGTCGAAGTCTGCGCCTCCGTCGTACTTGTTTGTATCCCATCCGAGACCGATGAGAGCGTGTGTCATTGACTTTTCAAGGGAGATCCTCTGACCCTTCTGAAGATTGATTGCCATATTCCGTTCCTCCTTATCTGTACATATCAACTAAGCTCTGAAGTCTGCTTGCTTCCTGAACGCCCTGTCCGATAGCATTGAACTTCCACTCGCCGTTTCTTCTGTATATCTCACCAACAACGAGACCTGTCATACCGCTGTAATTCTCTGTAAGATTGAAGCGGCATATCTCTGTTCTTTTCTCGTTGTCAACGAGACGGATGAATGCATTGTTTATCATTCCGAAGTGCTGATTCTTAGATCTTGCATCATAGATATTTACAACGAAAATTATACGTGCAATATTTTGAGGCACTCCCGGGAGGTCTATCATAATCTGTTCATCATCGCCGTCGCCGCCGCCTGTGAGGTTATCGCCCATATGAACGATTGCGCCGCTTATATGGCGAAGATTACCGAAGTAGATCAATGTGTTGTTTATATTGTTCGGATCAACGATACGGCCGTCTTCACCGCAGAGAATAACGGATGCGTCACAGTCTATACTCTTGTTTCCGCCGCCGAATAATGCCTTGAGGCCGCCCTGTGGTGCTTCATCCCAGCCAAGTCCGACCATTACGGACTTCAGTCCTGAACCGCCTTTTGTGAGGTCTATTTTCTGACCCTTCTGAAGATTGATGCTCATAAAAATCACTACTCCTTTATTGTGGATTTTTGTTTTGTTGTTATGTTTCTTTATGTTTATCGGAGAAACAGCTATCCTGCTTCTCCGATATTATAAGTGTTATTGATAGTTTTATTTGTTCTCAGCTGTTTTATTGCCTGAACCCATAACGACCTTTCTGATGATGTCGAGCGGGATAACAAGGAATGCAAGGATGATACAAATTCCCCATGTCTGTGCATTGAGAGGCTCTACGTGGAGGAATTCTCCGCCGCACATTACGAATACGAACTGTACAATGAGAAGAACGCCCATAACGATGAGGAAGTTCTTGTTTCTGCCCAGATTCTCGAATACATTTGTATGCTCTGTACGTGCATTGAAGCCGTTGAAAGTAATTGCCATCATGAATGTTGCAAACAGTGCTGAACAGAGATATGTTGTATCATGTCCGCCGCCGAAGAGGTCATTGATAGCAGGAATGAATCTGATTGCGAGACATACTGCCGTGATGTAAAGACCGCTGAGTACGAACTGAGCGAACATCTTCTTGCTTACGATGCTTTCCTGTCTTGGTATAGGCCTGTCCTTCATGTATTCTTTAAGTGCAGGCTCGCTTCCGAATGCGATAGCTGCGAGAGTATCCATTGCGAGGTTTACAATGAGAAGCTGGATAACTGTCATCATGTGGTCCTCACCGAGGAGTGAACCGAGGAAGCAGGTAAGAACAGCTGCAACGTTGACTGTAAGCTGGAATATGAGGAACTTTCTGATTCCCTTGAACATTGTACGTCCATAGAGGATAGCCTTTGCGATTGATGAGAAGTTATCGTCAAGGATGGTGATATCGCCTGCTTCCTTGGCAACTTCCGTACCGCTTCCCATTGCGAAGCCGACGTCTGCCTTCTTGAGCGCAGGTGAGTCGTTTACACCGTCACCGGTCATACCGACAACATAGTCAAGCTCCTGTGCACAGCGTACAAGGCGGCTCTTATCTGTAGGAAGAGCACGTGCAACAACACGGAGATTCGGAAGAACAGCCTTCAGTTCGTCGTCTGACTTTTCGCCCATTTCCTGTGATGTGAGAGCCACATCCTCAGGATTTCTGAGAAGTCCTGCGTCCTTTGCGATAGCTACAGCAGTTTCCTTACGGTCACCTGTTACCATTACGACCTGGATGCCTGCTTCCTGAACTTCCTTGATAGCTGCAACTGCTTCCTTACGGACATTATCTCTGATACAGAGAACGCATACCAGTGTGAGGTCTCCCTCATCGCTGTCGCCGTCACGCTTAGCAACGCCGAGAAGTCTCATCGAACGGGCAGCCTGCTCGTCGATGTACTGCATAACAACGCCCTTTTCAATGAGTTCCTTAGTCTTGCCGTTTTCGTCGATGTAATGTGTACATCTGTCAACGATACGCTCCGGAGCACCCTTTACGTATGTACAGAATGAACCATCACGGCAGATGGTAACGCTTGACATCTTCTTTGTTGAGTTGAATGCGTTGAATTCTCTTACCTCTTCCTTGTTCATCTTGTCGTCAACCTTTGAGTCAACAAGGAAAGTCATAAGAGCACGGTCGGTACTGTTACCGCCGATTACCTGTCCGTCACTTGCCTGTGAGCTGTTGTTCAGACCGATACCTGTGATTACATCGAGCTGGAGTTCAGGACAGAGCTTGTCGAATTTATCATACTTTGTTACGTTGCCTGTGATGAGTTCCACAACTGAAAGACGGCCCTCAGTGATAGTACCTGTCTTATCGCTGAAGAGAAGGCTCAGGCTTCCTGCTGTTTCAAGACCGTTGATCTTTCTTACGAGTACGTTATCCTTAGCCATCTTCATGCTCTGGAACGAGAGAAGGATGGATGTAAGCATCGGGAGTCCCTCAGGAACAGCACAGACGATGATAGTAACTGCTACCGTGATAGCATTCATCAGGAACTTGATCCACTCAACGCCGCCGCTTGGGAGATGTCCTGTAACAGCAGCTCTGAGGATGATACCTACGATAATGCATATAGCACCTACGTAGCCGAATGTGGATATCTGCTTGGCAAGCTTTGCAAGCTTTACCTGTAATGGAGTCTGTCTTGTTTCCTCCTGTACTTCAAGAGCAAGCTCACCGAAGAGTGTCTTATCGCCGACGACCTTGACTTCCATATGAGCCTCACCGCCGCAGACAACTGTTCCACGGTAAGCGTAGTGAGTGTTGAGGAGGTCCTTGATATCGTAAGATTCACCGTTTGCGGGAACCTTTGAAGCTTCTTCAGTCTCACCGTTAAGAGCAGCCTGATCCACCTTACATTCGCCCTGGATGATCTCACCGTCAGCAGGGATCTTGTCGCCTGCCTGGAGGAAAACTATATCTCCGACAACAACATCGTTAACGTGTATTTCCTCAAGCTTTCCGTCACGGATGACCTTAGCCATTTCCTTGGCTTCTTCTTCTGCCTTGAGAGCGGAAGCCTTACCCTCCTGCTTGTTTTCACTTACCGAAGCAACACCGTTTGCGATGATGATAGCGATAAGGATACCAACAGGTTCAAACCATTCAGCCTGTCCCATAAAAAAGAGAACGACCTGAACGACAAGTGCAACGAGGAGGATCATGATCATAGGATCCTTGAAGCCCTCGAGTATCTTCTTCCACAGCGGATCGGGCGGAATTTGCGTCAGTGCGTTGGTGCCGTTTTTCTGACGGCTTTCTTCAACTTGTTTGGATGTTAGACCATTGAGATTCATTTTCATTACTCCCTGAAATTAGATTTAATGATTTGCTGTGATAAAATCAATGTAAACAAAAAAATCCTGCTCCGTGAGATAAACGGCCGCTCCACATGAAAGAACTGCCGCAACACAATGCAAGGACTACCCCTAAATTTACATTTTTACCCCACCTGTATCATTATAAAGCGATCACTTGTAACCGCTAACATAATCATGATACCACATTTTGTATAATTTGTCAAGAGTTTATCAGACAATTAACGTCCAAATCAACTATTAAAGTATATAATGATATATTATCATCCCCATACCTTGAAAAAACATTATACTATTCGGATATTATTTTGTAAAGTCTACATTTTATTATATCCAATAAAGCTCATATGATCCCAAAAGGCGATTCCCGGAATATTACGGAAACCGCCTTTCTTTTATTATTCTTTCATTTGTTCCATGGCTTTGTCCATTATATAGTCGTTGTCCTCATCGAATATCTCATGCACCGCTGTTTCGTCAAATGGTATCCTTATATCAAGATCGTCTCCTGACTGGCGTGACTCGTCGGAATCCACGAATATAGAGCCGTCCTTATCCAGTATAGCGCTGCTTGACAATATCAGCATTCCGCTCTCTGAACTGATAGAGGATACTCCCTGTGCTGATCCGTTGGGTTCGGTGAATCCCATAACCGTTACATTGTCGAATTGGCTCATTACCTTGGTGAGATGGTCAGCCGCACTGACACTGGCGCTGTTGACAAGAATGATGATCTTTCCGCCGTTCAAAAGGTCCATGCCCTCAAATTCAACTGCATCGTCCACTATATAGTTGCCTTCCTCATCCAGAACATAGCATTTTTTCTTATCATCCCACAAAGGATTGTTTGCGTATAAATGCTTACCCTCGGGTGCAAGCAGACTTGCGATAGTTGTCACCACGCCGCCTTCACCGCCGAAATTTCCACGAATATCCAGAACGAGATTTTTTACTCCCTCATTTCTCAGGTCGAGAAGGTCATTTTTCAGATGGCGCTTCATCATGGTATAATCCTCGCTGCTGCTTGCCTCTGAATCGTACTCCATACCGCACATCTTCAGGCAGGCGGTTTCGTCATCCAGCTTCGTGAAAGTCATATTCGCAATCGGAGTGCTCTGATTCAGCTTCTTCAGATACGACTCCGCTCTATCCTGATAATCGCCGATTTTTGGAAGTTCCGCAGTTTTCTCGCTTCCGTCATCTGCTATGAATGTTACCTTTACGCTGTCACCGCCTACTCCTGCCGCAAACAGGCCTGAGTAGAACTTCTCGTTGTCGATATCCGCATAGCCTTTCATCGACCGCATCACCGATTTGCTGTCGGCTTCTTCAAATGTCATGCCGTCCCATGAAGTTATCTCGGTCAGCTGATGGATGCCCTGATTTTTCAGCGAATCATCCACATCCAGCGCAACATATCGCCCGTCAGCAAGCGCCATCACCACAAGACCGTAATCATTGCCCCAAGCTTTCCTGCAAGCTTCATCAGACACTTTTTCATTAACCGCATAGTTCACATGACCGTCGTAGAATTCCGCACAAAGCTTTCCCCATGCGATATAATTCTCAACCTCGTCCCTGTCCTTTGTCGCCTTTCTGAATTCGGGGAGGTATTTGTCGTGAAGCGCTTTCCAGTCGATGTTCTTGTGCTTTGTCAGGACATACCGCTTTTCGGCTTTCTCAAACAGTTCTTCAAACTCGGCAGCGTAGTCCACTCTCCTGTAAGCCTTGCTCAGCAGGCAGACAGGAACCGCCAAAACAATGCAGACCGCTGCGATGACTGAGATAATGCGTCTGAAATCAAGCTTCTCCCTGAAAAATCCCAGCGCAAGGATGATTATTCCCACGTAGGCGCTGATGAGGCATTTGTCCACCCCCACGATAACCGAAATGATGAACCATAAAGCAAGAGGTGTCAGCCACACAAGCTTCCATTTTGAACTTCTTACCCTTTCGCAGTAATCGGAAAACTTCCACAGAAATATGCATAGTGCAAGCTCGATCATAACCAAAACAATATCCAGATATTCCATAAATATATGCCTCCCCTCAGTTAAGATCGTCGTTCTTATAGAAGTGATATCCTATAATAATGTATACCGCACTCATGACCAGTGCAATTACCGCTGATTTCAGTATCAGTTCGGGATCGCAGGACTGATCGTAAATGAATCTTGCATCAGTATTGAGTCCGTATGTTATATAATTATCGTACATACAAAGCTTCCCTGCATTGGCTTCGCTTATCATCAGTATACTGCTTGTACTTTTCATCGACATGATGCCTAACATCATTTTTATCCCTATGAAAACCAGTACAACTCCGTAAGGCTGTTTGAGGATGAACGCAACCATTACGCCGAAACAGCTAAGTTTGAAGAAAGGGATAAATGTCAGGAATATGCGAATTATGGCTGAACTGAGCGTTACTGTGTCTCCCCAGCCGTATATTTTTATTGCGATGAAAAGCGACACAAAAAGTGCTGTTATTGTCGTGATAACCGATATTGTCACCGCCAGCACCGCTCTGCCGAAAAATGACTGCATACGCATCTTTCCTGATGTCAGTTCGTGATTGATGGTTTTGTCCGTGAAGTCGTCAGCGCAGATGATGCCTGTGATTATGGCTATAAGCGGACCGATGATAAGTGTCATCATTCCCAGGCCGCCTGATGCCACTGATTCCGAAGCAGTGCGTGTTCCCGTCCATTCCGTTGTCATTACAAGCATAGCCGTACATATTGCAACTTCACCTATACAGCACAGGAATACAGTTCTGTTTTTTCTTAGTCCGTAAAGCTGAGATAGTATTACATTTTTCACTGCTGTCACCTCAATCCATATCTTTTTTGCTGAATGCCGCATAGCCCGCCGCCGAAACTATGATACACATTACCAGTGCAGAACCAACAATCATTGCAATTGTCCCCACAGGCATAATGTCTTTCAGCACCTGCACATCTTTGCCGTTTATGTAGTCCATTTTATAGTTGTAGGTGCTGATAACATCCATAGATGCAGATGCCATGAACGGAGCGGCTTTATTGATGCTGATGGGGAGAAAATCCTCCTGTATCATCATTTCAATAAGAGATTCGCCCAGTATAAGGATAAATCCCAGCGCAACCGAGCCGAGAGATGAGCGTGTCAGGAATGTTATCACTGCAAACAAAATGATGAATCTCAGAACAGGGACAAATCCCATAGCAAGACGTATCACTCCCTCTCGCACAGGAAGCGCTTCTCCCCAACCGAAAACCGCTGTCATAAGAATTACGGGAAGTACGCAGAAAAGCAGATATACTATAACTCCCATAATGATACTTGTGAACAGCCTGCCGAAATAAACAGCGCTTTTTTTGCCGCCTGACAGGATCTCATAGTTTATGGTCTTATCCTTTATGTCGTCGCCGCAAATTCTTGCTGTAAAGATAAGCACAAGAAAAACAGAGTAGAAGTTCAGACCAGCGTCAGTTATCGTACCGCAGCCTTTCAGATGATCAAGAGACATTCCTTCCTCCGTTATCATGATCGCAACTATCCAGACGATAATGACTCCTGCAAGCATTATGTAGTACGTGACATTATCACGAATCAGCTGATACTTCTGTGCTTTCATTATATTGTACATCTTTTTCACCTACCAGATTCATGTAATATTGTTCAAGATTTGCGTCGTGCATATGAAGCTCTGTAGGAATAACATCATTCTCATACAGAGTTTTTGATATGAGCCTTATCTCGTCTGTGCGCTCATAAAGCCTTACTGCTCCGCATTTTTCAACTTCGATGTCGGTAATATCCAGCTTATTCCTCAGCAGTGCGGGAACAAGTGAATTGTTATCGGTATCGATGCGGTAATAGTCATGGCATTTCTTCTGAAGCTCCTCAGACGATATTTTCTCTACTATCTCGCCTTTGCGGAGGAAAATGTAATCTGTGCAAAGCTGTGAAAGCTCCGAAAGAAGGTGTGACGATATGATTATCGTTATCTTTTCTTCCCTGTTCAGCTTCAGAAGAAGTTCTCGTACAGCCACGATTCCCTCGGGGTCAAGTCCGTTTACAGGCTCGTCAAGCACCATTATCTCGGGCTTTGACAGAAGTGAAGCGGCAATTCCCAGTCTCTGCTTCATGCCAAGCGAGAACTGCTTGACCGGCTTCTTTCCCACATTTTCAAGACCGACAATTTTCAGCGCTTCGTCAATTCTTGATTTGTCGGGAAGGCCTTTCTGTATCCTCAGCTTTTCGAGATTTTCCCTTGCAGAAAGGTTCTGCTTTGCATAGGGAGTTTCTATCATGAAACACATCCTGCTCCTTGAATGAGCAAGTCCCTTTTCACTTGTCTCACCGAAAATGGAGATAGAACCGCCCGTCGGCATTATCAGTCCGCCAAGCGCTTTCATGATTGTTGTCTTTCCTGCGCCGTTAGGACCGACAAGTCCCAGTATCATGCCTTCTTTCACCTGAAAGGAAGCGTCTTTGACTACCGTTTTTTTCATGTACTGTTTTTCAAAGTTTTTTACATCAATGAGTATATCAGACATATTTGTGACCTCCTTGTTGTTTCTATAATTCTATTTTAAAGAAAAACCTTAAAGAATTCCTTAACTTTCTTAAAGTTCATAATTTATTCACAATTAAACTCCGACCTGCGATACTCTCTCGGTACCTTTGCACATTTATCGGGGACAAACCTTTCTGAGGAAAGGTTCCACCAAACAGGTGCCTGTCCCCTCTGTCCTTCGGACATCTCCCCACACTGTGGGGAGTCGCCCCGAACCCCTTTTCAAAAGGGTTTTCCTCAATAAAAAGTGTAAAAGTTACTGTGAGAATATCACCGGCCGGAGTTTAATGGTGACTGTAAGGCTGTTGGTATCGGCGGAGGCTGAAGCTTCGGCGGATATCTTATCGCAGAGGAGGCGGACGATGTAGAGTCCGAGGCCTGCGCTTCCGCTTTTTCGTGAAGGATCCGCACGGTAGCTTCTGTCGAAAATCCGCTCAGTGTCAATCGCTTCCGCATTACCTACAGGATTGGCTATACTTATCTCCCCGTTATCAGTCAGCCTGAGAGTAAAACTGCCCGAGGAATACTTTATGACGTTGCCGAGGAGATTGCCCAGTATACGTTTCAGATACTCCTCGTCCCCCATGGCAAACACTGTTGAATCAGGGAATATTATCTCAGGCTCAAGGCTGTTGAGACGTATCAGCCCTTCGTTTTCGGCTATGAACTGCATAAGCAGATTGGTCAGGTTTATGCGTTTCATCTCAGGGCATTCGTCACGGCTTTCCAGCAAGGCAAGCTCAAAAAAGCCGTCAGCCATGTTTTTCAGCTCATCAGTCTTTCTGATACACACATCGATATAGTTCTTCTGCTCCGGATCATTATCAATATTGCTGTTCATTATCTGGAGCTCGCCCTTGATGACCGACAGAGGTGTGCGCAGGTCGTGAGCTATATCGGAAATTGCCTGACGGAGAGCCTTTTCTGTTTCCTCGGACTTTATCTTCATCCGCTTTCTGTCGTCGATCTCCCTGTTTATAGCCGATGTCAGACTATTCAGATCATTGTCGAAAAGAGGGATCCTTACAAGGCGGTTGTAGGAACGCTTTGCAGTTCTGTCAAGTTCATCGGTGATATTCCTCATCTGCCGTTTCAATGCCAGCAAATAAACCACAAGCATCATACAGCAGATAATAGCGGCTATAGCTGCGATCCTCCACATATTACTCACTCCTGAGACGATAGCCGATTCCCCAGACAGTTTCGATATGCTCTCTGCCCGAGACTTTTTTCAGCTTATTTCGCAGGTTGCTTACATGGACGTTTATAGTGTTGTCCTCATAGTAGTAAACGTCATTCCATACCGATTCATAAAGCTCTGCTTTGGTATAAGTTTTCTTCGGATTCTTCATGAAAAGCTCCAGCAGACTCATTTCCTTTGCCGTGAGCTGAACGGGCTTTCCTTCATATTCCGCTCTGTTTTCGGTGAGTATCAGCTTCAGACCTCCGCTTTCAAGGACATCCTTTTCCTTTGTAGTCTGCACTCGTCTCAGTACCACCTCTATCCTGACGATGACTTCATTGATATCGAAGGGCTTTATGATATAGTCGTCAGCGCCGAGACGCAGCACCTCCAGCTTTGTCTCCATCATGGACTTGGCCGATATGACGATCACCGGAGTATCCGAAATTTTCCGCAGTTCATAAATAAGAGTCTCTCCGTTTACATAGGGCAGCATCAGATCCATAAGCACAATGTCAAAGCTTTCGTTTTTCAGCAGCTTCATAGCCTGTGAGCCGTCATACGCCTGTTTGTAGGAATAGCCGTTTTTCTTCAGTATATTTGCAAGTATAGAGCTGATATCCTTATCGTCTTCGATTATTGCAATATTTGCTTTCATAATTCTATCTTCCTTATTTATATAACAGAAACGCCACAGCATTTCCGATGATTCTCAAAAATGCCATGGCGCAAACCGTTTATGATATCACGATCATTCAGCCTGGATGCCGTAGTGACCGCAAAGAGCAGCAAGACCGCCCTGGAATCCGCTTCCGATTGCGTTGAACTTCCACTCGCCGTTGTTCTTGTAGAGTTCACCTACAACTACAGCAGTCTCGATCGAGAAGTCCTCGCCCAGGTCGAAACGAACAAGCTCAGTATTTGTAGCTTCATCGATGATCCTGATGTAAGCGTTTGAAACCTGACCGAAGTTCTGGTGGCGCTGGTCTGCTTCATATATAGTAACAGTAAATGCGATCTTTTCCAGGTTTGCAGGAACCTTGCTGAGCTCGATGTGGATCTGCTCATCGTCGCCTTCACCGTCGCCTGTCTTGTTATCGCCCATATGCTTTACACAGCCGCTTGAATGCTCAAGGTTGCCGTAGAAGATGAATTCCTTTTCAGAAGGGCAATGACCGCTTGCGTCAGCGATGAATACTGAAGCGTCGAGGTCGAAACTTGTACCTGAGTCGAATGCGTTGACATCCCAGCCAAGTCCTACAAGAATATTGTTAAGACCCGGGTTGTCCTTGGTAAGGCTTACTTTCTGTCCTTTGGATAAATTGATCGGCATGATTGTGATCCTCCTTTTAATTACTTATTGGAATTTGGCATATGGTACTTCTCGTTGAACTCCTGCTTCATCTGCTCGAGCTTCTTCTGATCCTCGATGCGCTTTCTCTGAGCGTCAGCCTGGATAGCCTTAGTCTCTTCGATACCGTTGCAGATAGTTCTCCATGAAGATTCCAATGTCTCTATCTTAATAGAACTTCCTGATGTCAGCATAGCAGCCATCTTTGACTGTGCAACTGTGTTCTGGGCGTTCTGTAAGAGCATCTCGTTAGTCTTCTTATCAAGTTCAGCCATTGACTCAGCCTGAAGCTTCTGACGCTTGAGCATGATAGCCTGAGCGAGAGCCTGCTTGAATACAGGGAGAGTGATGATGAAAGCTGAGTTGATCTTTCTGACAAGGTTCATATTTGTGAATTCCATCGTCTTGATCATCGGGATAGACTGCATAGCAACAGCTTCGGCAGTTCTCAGGTCCTGAGTACGCTGCTCCAGCATCATAAGGCACTGGTTCAGGTTCTGGATCTCGAACTGGATAGCATTATCGCCTGTAGCTTCGTAGTCAGCCTGACGGGTCTTGATGTAGTTCTCGATCTCACGGCAGCCCTGCTCACCTGCAAGGATGTACTTGACGAGGTCGTGGTAGTAGTTAACGTTTGCATTGAACATTGTGTCAAGGTTGCGGTTGGCCTCCTTGATCTGTGATTCGTACTTCTTGAGTTCAACGAAGATCTTGTCTACCTCATCGCCCATGGTGTGGTACTTGGCAAGAATCTTATCCAGCTGCTTGCGGAGATTGCCGAAGAGCTTGCTGAAAAGACTTGGATCATCCTTGATCTCGTCGATATCGAATTCGCCCATGATCTTTGCAAGGGTATTCATCATCTTTGTGGAATCGTCGAACTGCGACATATTCATATTTCTTAGAACGACGTCCGAAGCCTTCGATATCTCCTCGGCTGTTTCTGCACCGAAAGTCACGATAGACTCCATATTATCTATTTCGATAGTGCTTACGAGAGCATCTACCTCAGGTGAACCGACAAGCTGTGTGTTGAGCTGTTCTCTGTCAGCTACAATGTCGTACTTCTCAACAGGAAGCTCGTTGCCGACAACCTCTGCTTCTACTTTTTCTGCTACAGCTTCTTCAACAGGAGCTGCTGCTTTACTGAAATCAAGTCCCATATCATTTACCTCTCTTAAAAAATTTGTCACGCAGTCTGCGCTTGGCATTGGCTGAGATAGAATTCATATCGGGTATGCGGAGATCGTACATGAACTCGCCTGCCTGATGTTCCTCTATCATTTCCTTTGCAAAATATCTTTCAACGCTCTGATAGCCTGTTGGTACGAAAAATACGATATCAAAGCCTATCAGATCGAGAAATGCAACAAGAATAGTATCTTCCAGTGAGAGCATATTCTCCCCTGTCATAATGAAGATAAGTTTCGGGTTTTTCTTGGTGAAATCGAATTTCTGTATAAGTCTTACTATGTTCTTTTCAAGGTTGAGGACCGTAGCGACTATGGTATATTCCGTGCCGTTTTCAAAAGTACCCTTTATAAGCCTCTGATCGATAAGATACTGGAGCTTTTCAAGGATATGTTCCTGTACCGATTCTCTAAGGAAGCTGTACTGGTAAACGGGGTGTTCCTTGATCTTCTGCTTCTGAAGTCTGCCGTTTCTGAAGAATTCCGTAGCGAACTGCTTGACGGGATTCATAGCATTTGGCATGATGTGCGGAATATCCTTTATTACCATGGTATCGGATGTTATGAGGCGCTTGATACTGCTCCAGTAAGCAGCGATATCGCCGTCCTTTACGCCCGAGACCTTGGCGAATATAACAGGCATTACAACCTCATCGCCTATAGTACTGAAGTTTGGCCTGTACTTTAATTCCTGATCCCAGAGGATCTCTATCTCCTCATACATTGTCTGGAGACAGATGGTATTTGCTTTGCCGTACTGATTATTGCGGTACATTCCCGTATCCTGATACATAAGGGTATCAAGCTCTCTTTCGGCGTGATAAGCGGCAGTTGCCACTCTTATCGAACCGCCTGCCTCGGGGAATTCATCCACCTTGAGTGTCTCATTGTAGTGCTCCTCGTAGAGATGATCGTCCCTGAGAGTACACTGCCTGTTAAGGTCAGGGCAGAACAGCACCACATCAACGGGAAGTCTTGCAAGGAATCTGCAAAGCATTTCCTCGTTTTCGTTCCTGCATCCTCCAAGATAGAAGAAGCAGCTTACGTCTGGCATTTTCCAGTTTTCAAAGAGACGCTTGAAGCGTTTGAGCCAGCATATGAGGTAAACTCCCTTGCTTGTCAGCTTAGGTACACTGCCTCCCACAACTTTGCTTTCCTCCTGCATAAAATCGAGGAAATGCCACTGTATCAGCTTGTTCATCTCGCCCCATGACTGTACGTACAGATTCGGAACAAGATTAACAAGAAGCTGGTCGCAGCTTGCGTAGTTGGCTCGCTTGACTTTTGCGATTTCTTCATTTGAAGGCGGCTCAATGGCATTATTGATAATGACCATCTGCCTGCCGTTGGTTTTCAGAGTGAGCTGAAGCTGGAAAAGATCATTGAGATATGTGACCTTGTCCTCAACTCCGCTTATCCTGCAGAAACAGTTGTAGAAGAATCTTTCTTCATCTCCACGATTTACCACAGGCTTTTTCAGCTCGTCTATTATCCTGCCCTTTATCCATACATTGGTACAGTTTGCGACCATCGGCTTTGAAGCGAGAAGCTTTGCAACTCTCTGTCCGTCAAGCTTTATCACAGGTTTTGGCTCCTGCTGTGCAGGCGGCTGAGGTGCCGGTGACTGCTGTACAGGCTTTGGCTGTGAAGGACGCTGGATATTCGACAGATTTATGTGTACGCCGCCCGCAGGTTGTGATGGAGCGGCAGTTCTTGCAGGGTTCTGCACCATTTCCTGTCTCAGCTTTTTCAGGTTGAAATCTATGGGGAATGAAGCCATACTGCCGATCACAAGCTCGTCCGACATGGAAAGATCAGGGTCAGCCTTCTTGTAGGCATCATCTCCGTTATACTGAAGCAGCATTATATCGCTGCCCGCAAGAGACAGTACATTCATGAGCAGCAGTTCATAGCTGCTTATCTCACCCTCATAGAGGATCTTGGGCAGTTTCTCAGTGCCCAGTTTATTGACGATACGCTCAAATTTATAGTACAGCCAGCACATGAACTTGATATATGTATTTTTCAGCATATTCTCGTTCTTGCCCTGTTTGCTAAGATCAACAAGTGTCCTGAACATAGCAGCTGTAACGTTGCTTCTCTGCTCGGGAGTCATTCTCGGGAGCCATTTTGCAAGGCTCTGATTGATGAATCCGGCGTCAAGCTGAAAATCCATGCCCATCATTTCATTATAGTATGCCAGGTTGTTGTTATCGGGATTCTGAAGCTTTCCTTCGATGATAACGCCGTTCTGTCTTGCAGCCTCATGAAATCTGAGAATGATGTCGTGTATCGTATCGTTGTAGCCGTTTACACGGCAGAAGTAAACTCCTTTATTTCTGCGCTTTCCAAGATCGGCGAAAAGATCGTCGGGACTTTCTATACGCACTCTGTTAAGCATATTTATTTTCCTTTTTATTTATGATACTGTATTCTGATACATCAGTGGTAATTATCCATCTTGTTCTTAGCCATTACATAGCCAAGACCAGAGCCGACACCGCCGCCGATGATATGTGTCAGATTAGATACGTTATCCTTGACGAAAATGCCGTCGTATATCTGACCGCCTATATATATCAGAACAACAAGTATAAAAGTCAGCGGTATCTTGCCTTCTCTTATGCTTGTGAATGACGAAAGAAGTATAAATGCGAAAACCACTCCGCTTGCACCGAGAAGTGCTGTATGCGGGGAGAAAATGAAATGCACGATTCCCGTTATGAGAGCGGTGGCAAGTATGACAAAAAGTATATTCTTCGACCCGTACTTTTCTTCCAGCATAGGACCCACAACGAGAAGCATGGTGATATTGCCTATGAAATGATCCCAGCCTGCGTGGCCGAAAACATGGCCGAAAAATCTTAAATATGTCAGCGGATCGCTGAACGGCGCCCTGTATACGCTGAACAGTCTGAGAGTAGACCTATCGCCGGTGACGATGCCGAGTATAAGCGCCGCAAGACATATTATAGAAAAGGTCAGCACTACCGGAGAATTGAATGAAATTTTCAGATTGATCTTGTTTTTTTCCATGATAGAGCCTCCCCTGCATTATTTAATATGTACACATTTAGTCATTTACAAAACTGTTATATTAGACAGATTACTCATTTATTGTACCATACTGCATTACATTTGTCAATACCTAATATGTCAAATCATATGCAGCGCAGTCCGAATCATCGGCGGCAGCTTTGATGATGTCATGAAATTACTATAAAAGTATTGAAAATGATATGTTTTTCATTGTAAATATGCTATAATTATGTCAAATAAATGTTAACCGCAACTATGTGGAAGGAGAAATGGATCATGAAAAAATACAGATTATTTGCAGCCGTATCAGCTCTTGCTATGCTGGCAGGATGCAGCAGCGGCAATACTTCAAGTACATCCGAAAGCACTTCATCTGAAGCTGTTACCGAAGTTTCGCAGGAGGAAACGACCGCTGCCGCAGCGGAAGAAGATGTCCCCGAGATCGAGGGATATGACCTGCTCTGGCACGATGAATTCAGCGGCGATGCTCTCGACGAGACCATATGGAACTATGAGCCCCATGAGCCCGGCTGGACAAATGAGGAGCTCCAGGAGTACACCACCTCCACCGATAACGTGTTCGTCCGTGACGGAAACCTCGTTATCAAAGCTATCAAGTCCGAGAAGGACGGCAAGGACTACTACACCTCAGGCAAGGTGACCGCCCAGAATAAGAAGGACTTCACCTACGGTAAAGTCGTTGCCCGTGCAAAAGTTCCCGAAGGACAGGGACTCTGGCCTGCTATCTGGATGATGCCGCAGGACGAAAGCTACTACGGTCAGTGGCCTAAATGCGGCGAGATCGATATTATGGAAGTTCTCGGCAGCGACGTAAAAACTGCTTACGGAACCCTCCACTACGGCGAACCTCACGGCGAACAGCAGGGAACTGTTGTTCTTGACAGCGGTTCATTTGCCGATGATTTCCACGAATATTCAGTTGAATGGGAGCCCGGCGAAATGCGCTGGTACATCGACGGAGAGCTCTACCTTACCGTCAATGACTGGTTCACAGCCGTTCAGGGCGAGGACGAAAAGCCATACCCTGCACCATTCGATCAGCCTTTCTTCGTTCAGATGAATCTCGCAGTCGGCGGCACATGGCCAGGAAATCCCGATGAGACTACCGATTTTGACAAGGCCGAATTTGAAGTTGACTACGTCCGTGTTTACCAGAAGCCCGAATACGATACAAATGTTACAAAGCCCGAGAAGCATTACCGTGAGGCTCTCGAGGACGGCAACTTCGTTTACAACGGCGATTTCGCTGAAGCTGAAGACCTTACCGACGACGAGAACTGGAAGTTCCTCCTCTTTGAAGGCGGCAAGGGCGCAGCCGAGATCCGTGACAATATGATCGTTATTACCACCGAAGACGAGGGTACTGTTGATTATTCCGTTCAGCTCGTCCAGCCTGAAATGCCAATAATCAAGGGCAAGAAGTACCGTGTTACATTTGATGCATGGGCCGACGAAGAGCGTGATATCATCGTCTGCGTTTCTGCTCCGAATGCCGGCTGGATACGCTATCTGGAGGATACAACTCTCACTATCACTCCCGAGCAGACAACCTACACCTACGATTTCGAGATGAACGACAAGGACGACCCGCTTGGCAGACTTGAATTCAATATGGGACATAAGGGCTCGACCGCAACTGTCTACATAACAAACGTCCGCCTCGAAGAAGTTGAATAATAAAACTCTCTGTTAACTGTGGTACCCATACGGCAGTTCTATGCGTGTCTATTTGAGGGGA
>ACOK01000068.1 GCA_000174895.1 Ruminococcus flavefaciens FD-1 | reverse complement strand
AACAAAAAAGAGCTGTGCATAATAGCAACAGCCCTTGTGTGCAATTTTTAATCTAGTACCGGGTTCAAAGTTACGATCACTCAAACTTCCTGTCATAAAGCAGTGCTGCGATCAGAACTACAAAGCAGGAGCCTGCATTATGCACAAGAGCGCCTGTGGTCGGGTTCAGAACACCGAGTACCGACAGCGTAACTGCCACGAAGTTGATACACATTGAAATTGTGATCGCTGTTTTTATGGTGTTTCTTGTTGCGACGGAAAGCCTTTTAAGATACGGTATTCTGGAAAGGTCATCGGTAGTCAGGGCAATATCCGCAGAATCTACGGCAATGTCGCTGCCCATATTTCCCATGGCAACACCGACACTTGCGTTTTTCAGTGCAGGCGCATCGTTGACTCCGTCACCGATCATACAAACTGAACCTCTTTTCTCCAATGCCGTGATATTTGCGACCTTTTCTTCTGGTAGAAGATCGGCTCTTACTTCGCTGATGCCGACCTTTCCTGCAAAATAGTCGGTGGTCTTTTTATGATCGCCTGTCAGCAGAACGGTCTTTGTACCGAGCGCACTGAGCTTGCTGACCATTTCCTTTGCTTCCGGTCGGAGAACATCTGAAAGTGCGATGATGCCGATGATGCTGCCCTTTTCAGCCGCAAGGACTGATGCCTTGCCTTCATTCCGGAACTGTGACGCTTTTTCGTATACCTCATCAGTAAGAGATATTCCATTCTCGGCAAGATACTTTTCATTTCCGCAGAACAGCCTATGACCGCAGACTTCTGCGTAAATGCCTTTTCCTGCGGTCATTCGGAACACATTACAGTCGAAAAGCTCTGTATTCTTCGACTTCGCATAATTCGTGATAGCTTTGCCGAGAGGGTGTTCGCTTTTTGCTTCTGCCGATGCTGTCAGCTTAAGAAGCGTATCACTGTCCATTCCGCCAAAAGGATCAACTTCGCTGACTTCAAGTTTTCCGTATGTGAGCGTACCTGTTTTGTCAAATGCGATGGTATCCACCTTGCCCATGATCTCAAGCGCCTCACCTGATTTTATAATAACGCCGTGCTTTGTCGCCTGACCGATAGCTGCCATGATAGCAGTCGGCGTGGAAAGAACCAATGCACATGGGCAGAACACCACCATTACCGTTACACCACGGACGATGTCGCCCGTAATGACATACGCAAGTATTGCGATCAGAAGTGCTACAGGCACGAGCCAGCTTGCCCACTTATCAGCAATACACTGTGTGGGAGCTTGCTTGTTTTCTGCATCTTCTACCATTTTAATGAGCTTTTTCAGAGAGCTGTCCTCACCGACCTTTGTGGCTCTCATATCCACAGCACCGAAGCGGTTGATCGTTCCGCAGAACACACTGTCTCCCACAGTCTTGTCAACAGGCAGGCTTTCTCCCGTCATAATGGACTGGTCAACGGAAGTCTCACCGTCCGTGATCTCACCGTCTACGGGGATAGTCTCGCCGGGCAGTACACGCAGAATAACGCCTGCTTTGATCTCTTCGGCAGAGATAATGATCTCCTTGCCGTCACGGATCAGCCTTCCTTGCGTCGGGGTAAGACTGATAAGCTTTTTGAGTCCCTTTTTCGCACGCTCGGTGGTCATGTCTTCGAGTATCGCACCGATCTCCATGATGAAAGCGACCTCACCCGCCGCAAACAGATCTCCGATGCATATCGCAGCGATCATAGCCACTGTGATAAGCAAGGCTGATGATATTTTGCTGATGCCCTTATTGTGGATAATTCGCCACACAGAAAGATATAGCAGCGGAATGCCGCAGATGATAACTGTCACCCACGCAGGATCAAATGGCAGTTTAGTCCCTGTCTTCCCAACTACAAAGCTCGCGATCAGGAATATGCCGCCGATGATGGTCATGGGAAGTCCTGCGAGGAAGTCGTTAACCTTTTTAAACATTGCAGTTCCTCCTCTCATATCCGTTCAAGGCAGATGATCTGTGCATATGCGTCCGACTTGTCGAATACCTTGCCAAAGCCATATCCTGAAAAGCTTTCTGTCATTTCATCTGCGGTATATACTCTGCCGTTGATCTTGTGTATGTCAAGAGCTGTATTCAGCACCTTGCGTATGGGCAGCGGCAGCTTCGGATCGGCAATATAGAGCCTGCCGCCATGTTTCAGAAGCCTTGCACATTCCTTTGAGAAACCGCCCTTGTCGGGAAAATGATGATATGCCATACAAGCAACGATCACATCAAACCTGCCGTCCTCAAAGGGCGTATCATCGCATGAGCAATTCAGCATCTCCATATCAGGGCATTTCTTCCTTGCCTGTTCAAGCATTTTTTCCTCAACATCTATCCCATGACCGCTGATACTGCATCTCTGCGAAAGGCGGTGAAGTATCGTTCCCGTGCCGCAGCCCATTTCAAGCACTGCCATACCATCGGTTAGCTCTACATTCTCAGTTACAAGAGTGTAGAACTTTTCCGAGAGCTTTCCCTCATAGCTGTCATCATATTTCTCTGCTTTCTTGTCAAATCTGAAATCTCTTTTCTCGCTCATGTTATATCCTCCTTGACAAATCGACTTAATTGTGGTACTATATATTTGCTATCGAACATCTTGTTCTATATCTATACTAGCATATTTTCTCCGGTAATTCAACAACCGATCATCCGGAAAAGTACGTTACCGAACAAAAAGCCGATTTTGTACGGAAAGGAGCATATCATGGACAGACGGCAGCGCAGGACACGAAGCCTGATATTCAAGGCTTTCACAGCCTTGCTGGAACGAAAGAGCTATACCTCTATGACCGTTCAGGACATTTTAGATGAAGCCGACATCGGCAGAAGCACATTCTATGCCCATTTTGAGACAAAGGACGAATTGCTGAAAGCCTTGTGTACGGATATATTCGAGCACGTTTTTTCAGAGGATATCTTGTCGGAGGAGCACCACGACTTTTCGGCGCATTCTACTTTCAAAGACCGTATTACGCATATTCTCTATCACTTGCAGGAAAAACATCAGAGCGTAAAAGGTCTGTTTTCAGGTGAGTGCGGGGAGATATTTCTGCGTTATCTGAAAGAATATCTTTACCGTGTGTTCGATGAACATATCGCTGTAAACGGCACTATACCCCATGACTATGCAATGGATATAGCTGTTGCCGCCTTTGCAGAGACAGTTCGATGGTGGCTCAAAGGTCACAGCGACTATACGCCCGAACAGATGACAGATCATTTATACGGCTGCATCAGTATACTGTAAATGAAAACCGCTGCTACACTAAAGTAACAGCGGTTTTTCGTTATATCTTCTCAAATCCGTGCAAGACCTGTTTATCCGAGAATGAGGACAGATTGCCGTGTGTAATCATGATACGTACCGAGCATTTTTCTGACCTCAGCAAGATACTCAATGCATATTATCGCAGGAGACAGCAGCTCAATACCGTCACCGTAGCTCATCGGCACTGAGCGAATGCTCTGTATTAAACGTCGTTTGCGTTCCTGCACGACAGGCATATTCCCACTCCGCTTCCGTGGGCAGACGATATCCGTTTGCAGACCTGTCCCATGTCGCTTCACCGTCATCGATCATATACGCAGGAGTCAGTCCTGTTGCTTTGCTCCTTGCATTGGCATACTGCACCGCATCGAGCCATGAAATATTGTCAACAGGCAGAACCTCGCCCTCAAAGGTGCTTGGATCGACGCTCAAAAGTGCTTCGTAATCAGACTGCTTGGTTTCATAAGCGTCAATATAAAATGATGAGACTGTCACCTCATGAAGCTGTTCATCATCAATACGTCAGTTTTCCGAATCCGGACTGCCAATATTGAAGCTGCCGCCTTCGATCAGGATAAATCCGTCATTTATTGCCGTTGGTATTTCTGCTTTGCTTGTTTCATATATAGCTGTAATTGTCTGATTTGAAGTCGTTTGTGCAGTTGTGGTTTTGGCGTTCTGCCAGTTTGAACTTCCAAAGCTGTTATCAGCACTTTTCTCTTTAAGAGCAAAATTCATCACAACGCCAATGATAATTGCACAACCCACCCATACAAGCGGTTTTACGGAATACTTTTTATCTTTATTCTTTTGGGTAACTTCTGACAGCACATACCCTACAAGCACAAAGAACAATAGCATTGCAAGGTTTTGAAGAATAACGATCCACTTTGCCGTGGTGTAGTCAAGGAACGCAAAGAGTGTTCTGAACGTGATATACTTCACGATGTCGCTTTTCAGAAACAGCCACAGCCCCACACCCGAAACTCCGGTGAGTATCACATTGAATATTACCTTTCCCCTGTCGGACATTTTTGCGGTCATGGCTTTTATGTGCAGACCGATATGCACTCCCATGAGAATGAATGACCAATAGGACATGGCAAGGTGCAAAGTGCGGGCTGTCATCACGTTTATCAGTCCATACATAAAGGGTACAGCGTGACCGCTCATGGACATTCCGCTAAGTGCAGTCAGTGCGATAGCCGCAAGCATCAGCGTATTGACTGCTGTCATCACGATACGGTAGGGCGAATACTTACCCTTGAAAACCGCTTTATACCATTTGCGGTTCAGGATATGGTGCAGCACAAGGGTAACAGTCATTCCGATACCAAGCCACTCGTGAAGCACATCACCTGTTACCTGATACGCCATAAGAAACAGCAAAAGGACTGTCAGTACTCCATCGACTATCCTTTTGATGATAATTGTAGTCTTTGTCTGCATAACAGTCCCTCCCTGTTTAATTCATATCATTTATCCAGTCCTGTATTTCGCTCTCAGAGATACCTGCGTCAAGTCTGCCGCCTTCAAGCCAGTTTCCGCTTCCTGCCTGCGAAGCGAGGTTACTTCCGCTCCTGCCGATACCGCTGCCTCCCGAAGTGCAGAAGGGTATCACTGTCTTTCCGTCAAAATCGTGTGCCTCAACGAATGTACTCATCATTCTCGGAGCATCGCCCCACCATATGGGATAGCCGATGTATACGGTGGTGTAGCTGTCAAGATCGACTGTATCATTTGCAATTGCAGGGCGCACATCAGGATCGTTCATTTCGATAGTCGTGCGGCTGCTGCTGTCGTTCCAGTCGAGGTCTGCGTCACTGTACGGCTCAGCAGGAATAAGCTCGAAAATATCGGCATTTGTGACATTTGCGATACGTTCAGCCACGCCCTTTGTTGTGCCTGTTGCGGAGAAATATACAATGATCGTGTCAGCACCCGTGCTTGCCTCTGTGTCTGTATTCTGAGACTGTTCCTCCGTTTGTTCGGGAACAGTCTTTTCTTCATCGGACTGTTCAGCTTCGGTAACTGTGGCAGACTGCTGTTCCTGTGCTTCCTGCAAACCGGCTTGTGACGGTGTAGATGTATCTGCTGTTGAAGAACTGCTGCTGTCGGTGCTGCCGCAGGCTGTTAAGCCGAACATACACATAGCCGCCAGCAATGATAACATTATTTTTTTCATAAGATCACCTGCTTACTTCATTTCTTTTTCCCAGAACCGTATCACATTCAGCCCAAGACCGTCGGCAACGCTTTCAAGCTCTGCTGCCTCGTCGGCAGTAAGCGTGAGTTTTCCTCCATATCATAGTGTTTCATAGCAAGCAGCTTCAATAACTGTTCATGGTTTTCGAGAGAGTGAGCCAGTGCTGCTGCAAAATCATTTGCAGACATGGTGTTATGTTCCTCAGTAAGGGTGTTGACTTCCGCTGCCCACAGCTCATATTCAAACAGATCGGACTTGACATCCTTAGCCCCTGTAACAGAACCTGAAACATCAGCAGCAGGTAGCATTTCCTCCGTCACAAGATTGATCGACAGTCTGCCATTTTCCTTGATCAGATGATTTATATAATGCGGTTCAGCAAAGCTTACAAGGATACGGTCATGACCAATGATACCGATATGCGCAACAAGTGTCCATGTTGGCTTATCACCGTTCATAGTTCCGATCACGGTCACAGGTGTGGGATAGAGCGCCAGTTTTGTATCAATGCTTTTCTTCATAAGTATCACTCTTTTTATCTATTCTGACATCGTGTCATTACAGATATTATAGCACTATTCTGACACTGTGTCAATATATTTCCTTGAAATTCAAGATTTTCGTCATTGTCTACAAAGAACAATAGCTTGTATATGACATAATAAACAGAAGGATATGCCTTCCGTTTGTGGAGGACATAACCTATGATGCTGATCTATTATCATCTTGACTGCGGCCTAATACTCGGTTGCTGTCAATGCTATGCCCGAAATGTATAATAACGTATGCAAAATAGGTATTGGCTATGTGATTTGGAATGTGGTATAATAAATATATAAAGCAGACCGCTATCATCCTAATCGGCAGGTAAAAACAATGACAACAGCAGTATTTCTTGAATTTATGAACAGCGGCAAACAAGTCACTGCCGAGAGCAAGGTGCACCAGATTATGCACAAGTTGAGCCAGGAAGCTATCCGCATCACAATGGAGATCAACAGTCGGTATCATACCCCGGAGGAGATCAACGATTTGATGTCAGAGCTTGTAGGTGAACCGGTTAAGGTCGGGTTGTTTCCTCCGTTCTACACCGACTGCGGCAAGAACATTCATCTTGGCAAGGGTGTGTTTATCAATGCCGGATGTAAGTTTCAGGATCAGGGAGGTATCTACATTGGTGACGGTGCACTGATCGGTCATAATACCGTGCTTGCAACGCTGAATCACGGGCTTCTTCCGGAAGAGCGTCATGATCTGATACCCAAGCCCATTCATATCGGAAAGAATGTATGGATCGGCTCTAACTCGACTATCCTTTCGGGTGTGACGATCGGAGATAATGCGGTCATCGGTGCCGGCTCGGTAGTGACTAAGGATATTCCCGCAAATATGATAGCAGTCGGCAATCCTGCAAGGGTGGTGAGGAGTATTTATGATTAAAGTAAGATGTTTAGCAGTAATATCCTCTTTTCTGATGCTGACAGGATGCGGCAGTTACTCAGAGAGCAGATCTGCTGTGACTGCCAAAAGTGAAATTTCGTCTTCTATGATGCAAAGTGACATTAGCGTTTCTTCCGTGACATCCGATCAGCCATCGGTCACGGATGCCGGACAACAAGAGGAAAAGAAAGCGGACAGTATGCAGATAACTGTAGGAGATAAGCAATTTCCGGTAGCATTGGAAAGCAGCGATACCGTCACGGCTTTGACGGAAATTCTTCCATTAACGCTTGATATGTCCGAGCTGAACGGCAACGAGAAGTATTATTACCTTGATACATCTCTGCCCTCCTCGCCTGAAAAAGTCAGGCATATAAGCGAAGGTGATATAATGCTCTATGGCGATAAATGCCTTGTGGTGTTTTACAAGAGCTTCGATACTTCATACAGCTATACAAAGATCGGACATATTGATGATACTTCGGGACTTGCTGATACATTGGGTACAGGCGGTGTGACTGTAACATTTGAAATGGTCGGCGGCTCAGATACCGGGTACACTGTTCAGGATGTACGTAATCTCAGCGATTTTCTTCTTGCGAAGCCGACAGCGGAGAATTTGCAGGGAAAGCCTTATGATCTCGACAATGATGGGGTATGGAGCGTTTTTGACCTGTGCCTTATGAGAAGAAAAGTAATGGAGCAGCGAAATATGACAACAGAATTTGATTTTGAAAACAAGACTGTACTGCTCAACAGCGGTTATGAAATGCCCATTCTTGGACTTGGCACATGGATCCAGGACGATGAGACTGCGGAATAATCTGTCTACGAAGCGCTGAAAGACGGTTATAGGCTGATAGACACAGCTCAGTATTACGGCAACGAAACTATCATGGATATTGCCAAAGATCACGGCAAAACTCCGGCTCAGGTCATACTGCGCTGGCATTTGCAGGCAGGATATATCACTATACCGGGGTCACAAAATCCAGACCATATCCTTGAGAATTACAGTATATTCGACTTTGAGCTGACTGATGAGGAGATGCAAAGAATGGCAGAGCTTCACACGGGTCAGCGATATGAAAACTGGTAAGTCAGGTATATTTAAGGCAACACCGCACAAAACTTGTGCTGAATATGCGCTGACAGATTTTTCGTCAGATTGTATAGAAATTTCGCAGGCATACTGACGTATGTCAAGGGATTTCTGTGCAAGATGACGGAAAATATGTAAGCAGATTCAGTGCAAAGCCGTCAGGCGGGTTTTGTGCGGTGTTGCCTTAAGAGAAAAATAGTTCTTGTTATTTCGTAAAGCAGGCGAATATTCAGGGATCATAATAAAGCCGAACGCCATACCGCAGCAATACGGTATGGCGTTTTTGTATCCCGAAAACCCCTGGCTCTGCCAGGGGTTCAAAGAAGCTTTAGCTATGAGTAGAAAAAGAAAACCTCCCATGTTATAATGGTAATGGTCTGCCAACCAAACTGAAAATAACAAAGGAGGTATCGTCATGAAACGAGACGATATAAATAGTTTAGCACATTCCAAGTGGAATTGCAAGTATCATATAGTGTTTGCACCGAAGTATAGGCGAATGGTGATTTATAGTCAGATAAAAACTGATATAGGAAAGATACTAAGAAGGTTATGTGAACAAAAAGGAGTAGAAATAATAGAAGCAGAAGCATGTCCGGATCACATACATATGCTGCTTGCAATTCCGCCGAAGTACAGTGTATCGCAGATAATGGGCTACTTGAAAGGAAAAAGCTCATTGATGATATTTGAGCGACATGCAAATCTGAAGTATAAGTACGGTAACAGACATTTCTGGTGTACAGGATATTATGTTGATACAGTAGGAAAGAATGCTAAGAAAATTGAAGAGTATATAAAGAACCAGCTGCAAGAAGATATTATGACAGACCAGTTAAGTTTGTTTGAAACAACAGACCCATTCACTGGAGAAAAGTATAAGAAGAAGTAAAAACCCCTTAAGGGGTAGCTGAGAATGAAATGCAGTTGGCAGACCTTTCTCAGCCCACTTAAGGGGCAGTGTCCGTATCAAGCCCTTCTAGGGCTTCCTCAAACCACCCGTTTTACGGGTGGTTTTGATTGCGGCGCTGCTCGGAGAGTGGGATTCAGCATTGGCAACACTTCTCATTTTCATGGCGATTGACTTCTCAACCGGACTGATCACCGCATCTATGGGCAGAAGCAAGCACAGCAAGACCGGCAGACTCAGTTCAAAGGCAGGCTGGGTCGGTCTTGCAAAGAAGTTCTGCATCCTGCTTATGGTCGTGGTTGCAGTACGTATGGATATTATGATCAAAACGACATATATCCGTGATGCAACCTGTATAGGTTTCTGCGTCAATGAGCTGCTTTCTATACTTGAAAATACGTCTTTAATGGGAATACCGTATCCGCCTGCTATAAAGAAGGGATTGAATGTGCTTCAGAAAAAGGCAGGTTATATGAATGATAACTTTCAGGAAAACAATAATGATTCGGAGGATAACGGACATGAGGTATGATCACAGTGATAACACACAACTTTCCGCTCACTTCAATGTGCAGGAGTTCAGATGTAAGTGCGGAAGAGAACACGACATTTTTATTAACCCTGAACTGATAGCTGACCTGGAAAAACTGTACAACAGTCTGAATTGTTCAAAAATAGTAGTGACTTCCGGTTACCGCTGTGAAGCACATGACAGATCAGTTGGCGGAACAGGCAAAGGACAGCATACTGTCGGCAATGCGGCGGATATCTGCTGCTACGGCAGAGACGGACAGCCTATAAGCAGTAAAAAAGTCTGCTGCAATGCACAGGATATCGGTTTCGGCGGGATAGCAAATATCACAGACGAATATATCTATACTCACGTTGATGTGAGGAACGAAAAGAAATGGTACGGTGATGAGGTCATCAGCAATAACGATGTTACAGACGACTTCCACAAGTATTATGGCGGCAACGAAATGAAAGGAATCGATGTCAGCATACACAATGGGGTGATTGACTGGCAGAGTGTAAAAAAAGACGGAATCGAGTTTGCTGTTATTCGTGCCGGCTTTGGTAAATTTGCAGATCAGAAGGATCAGAATTTTGAGAGTAACTACAATGGTGTGAAATCCGCAGGTATCTCTGTCGGTGCATACTGGTACAGCTATGCAACAACTGTATCGGAAGCTGTGCAGGAGGCAAATGTGTTTGTATCAATACTCGCAGGTAAGCAGTTTGAATTTCCGGTGTTTTTTGATATTGAAGAACAGGCAGCATTTGATACCGGCAAGGCAAACTGCTCTGCAATGGTACATGCATTTTGTGTTGTTCTTGAGCAGAGCGGTTACTGGGCTGGACTGTATACAAGCCGCTCTGCTCTCGAAAACTATATCGAAGACGATATAAAATCGAGATATGCACTCTGGATAGCCGAGTGGGGCAACAGACTTAATTACAGTGGTCCCGTAGGTATCTGGCAGTATTCGGAAAAGGGATATGTAAACGGTATAATCGGCAATGTTGATCTTGATGTTGCCTATAGGGATTATACGTCTGCTGTAAAGGAGAACGGTCTTAACGGATTCGGAAAGACAACACAGGTACAGATAGAACCGTATTTTACTGCCTCACCTGCTGAGCCTACAGTTACTACGGCAGATGTTACCATCACCATCGGCAACGACACCTACAAGGGTACGCTTATGAAGGAGTAAAACAATAGGGCAGAGGATGTTCTCTGCCCGGTACATACCATTATAATTCAGAATTTACAGTATCATCGACCGCCGCCGGCATATTTCCCACAGTTTATATCCAACACAGACCTTTCCGGATCTATAAGAGCGTTTTCATATTGAACATTCCATTGTGGAGTAATCTGCATTTTACCGTTTTCATCTATGCTGTCAATAGTATCTCCGCTCTTTATAGGAAAGTCATTTTCAAACTGATAACTTGCGATATTATACACGTAGTTTACAACATGATTCGGATTTAGTCCTTTAAAATGAACCTGTACATCAGCTCCACCAAACACAAAAAATCCTAATGTATCGATAACCATTTCATTTGCCTCAGATACATTAAAAAACCTGACATTCACAAAAAGTTGTATAAATCGCTCTGTCAGGCTGTAATTCTTCTGCTCTTCGAACATCTCCGGTGTGATCAGTTTTCCACTCTTAGGAGAGTATATACCTATGCATTCCGGATAACACTCAAGCGCTGCCTCAACCTGTGACAGTATGACTTCCGCCTGTTCCTTGTAAGGAAGAGCAGCACCAAGCATAGTATTGACCAGAACGGTATATTTACACTCGTTGATGATCTGATCTGCATCCTGAACATCCCAGAGCTGACTGAGTTTCATTTCATCCAAATCAATGCCCGAACCGGAATCAGATGCTAAAAAGGCAGCCATAACCGGAACACCATCGGGGTGATCCTGTAAAACTACTTTATGTTCCGGAAGAGGAAACATAAACATATCGCCTTTGCTTTCCTTAGCTGTTTCTGCAAAGGGCAGATCGCCCAGATTACCAAAACGCTTCTCCAGCGCATTTCTGAACTGTTCTGTAGTCGGTGATTGGGGCTTGTTTTTAAACATAAGCTGTATCATCATTATTCCAATATTATTATCCATTATATACCTCCATCTCAATGATTTCTTACTTCCGCTAGGCGAAATCTTTCTCTATAAATACTACGGTTAGTTTTAATATGAAGATAGAACAAAAGCTGCACTTATTTACTTTATTATACATCCTATCCCCGAAAAAGTCAATGCACTATGCCTACATAGCTATACATTTTACATATCCATGATAACAGAAACGGAGGTATGCTATGGAACAGCAGAAAATCATTGACGAAGTGAACTATCACAGAGCACAGAAAATCGCTGAACAACTCTATAAATCCGGACTTATTTCCTTTGACGAGTATGACAAATTGACGCAGTTAAACAGGCAGTCTTTCTCTCCCCTTTTTGTGGATCTATTGCCGAAAACGCTTGATTTATCGGGAAGTCAGAGCTAATATAGATACCAACAAAAGGAAGTATTTCCATGAACATTCGAGTGATCGAAGCGCAGAAGCCGAGTGTGAAAAAGAAGAAACGGCGTGTGGCTGCATACTGCCGCGTTTCAACGGATAATAAAGATCAGCTTGAGAGCCTTGAAACACAAAAAGCACATTATGAATCATATATCCTGCTTCATTCAGAATGGGAATATGCCGGTCTGTATTATGATACCGGAAGAACCGGTACAAAAGCAGACATCCGTGATGGACTGCAGAATCTTCTGACAGCCTGCCGTATCGGAAAGGTGGAGCATATCCTTGTGAAATCTATCAGTCGCTTTTCCCGTAATACCACGGACTGCCTTTCCATTGTCCGGGAACTGCTGAATATTGGTGTGACGATCTATTTTGAAAAGGAAAACATCGATACCGGCGAGATGGAAAGTGAACTGATTCTATCCATACTAAGCAGCATGGCAGAAGAAGAATCTGCTTCCATATCAAAAAACGAAAAGTGGTCGATCCAGCGGAGAATGGCGGCCGGAACATATAAGATAGGGTATGTTCCCTACGGATATCAACGGGATGAAAACGGGGATATGTTAATTGAACCCGCCGAAGCCGGCGTTGTCAGATTTATCTTCAGAACGCTCCTTGCCGGAAACAGCACTGATACAATCGCATCCGCTCTGCAGCAGCAGGGCATTCCAACAAGGAAAGGCGGAAAATGGTCAGGCTCAACTGTGAGAGATATTATCATAAACGAAAAATATGTCGGCGATGCTTTGTTTCAAAAGACCTATACCGACGACTCCTTCCGACGCCATAACAATCATGGCGAGGTTAAAACATATCTTGTATCCGAGCATCACGAGCCGATCATCAGCCACGAAGATTTCGATAAAGCAAATTCCCTGATCAGACAGCGAGGCAAAGAAAAGGGCATCGTAAGGGAGAATGGAAAGTATCAGAACCGGTTTCCTTTTTCGGGAAAAATCACCTGTGGGATATGCGGCGGCAAGTATAAGCGTCGGATCCACAGTCACGGTGCTGAAATAGCATGGGTCTGCAATACCCATATAACGGATATAAAAAGGTGTTCTGCAAAATATGTGCGTGACGATGTGCTGAAAGCCGCTTTTATCACCATGCTTAACAAGCTGATATTCAGCAGAAAAATGCTTCTGCGACCGCTATACGATTCGCTCAAATCGGATAGTGCTGACGAAAGCATCCAAAGAATGAATGAACTAAAGTTACTCCTTGAGAAGAACCTTGAAAAAAGATATAGGCTACGACAGCTTCGCGGACAGGAGATCATTGACAATGTGGTGTTCAGCCGGGAAATGAACACTCTAAAGAAATTATCCGAGGAGTACAGGAATGAACTTTCTATACTCAGCTGCTATACATCCGCGGAAGCCCTGGAAGTAACTGAAATGGAGAAACTGCTGAGATATACGGAAACTACAGCAGTTGTTGAAGAATTCAGCGATGCATTATTTCACACTTTTGTGGATCGCATTATAGTATACGGCAGAGACTACATTGAGTTTAAGCTGAAATGCGGTCTGACTCTGAAGGAGGCGATATAATGAGCCATACGCCTTATGGTTATCGTATAGAAAACGGTATTGCCGTAGTAAATGACAATGAAGCACAATGCATCAGAAACATATTCAATAACTATATAGATGGTATGAGCCTGTCTGAAGCTGCAAAAGCCGCGGGTTACCCGATCGTCCACAGTTCTGTAAAGCGTATGCTGACAAAATCCTGCTATTGCGGTTATGACTTCTACCCGCCAATTATAGATGAAGCAACATTTCAGACTGCAAATGAAGAGCTGAAAAGGCGTGCATCAAATATGAACCTTGTCGGGAAAAAAAGAAGAATAATACCCAAACCACAGACAGAATTCATTATGGGAACCCCGCAAAGGCATTATGATGATCCGTATAAGCAAGCCGAATATCTATATACTCTCATAGAAAGTAAGGTGACATTATGCCAAAAGTAAGAGAAATCCCTGCAAAGAAGCAGATCGGAAGTCTTACCAAGACACAAGAGGTACGGCGGCTCCGTGTAGCAGCCTATTGCCGAGTTTCAACAGATTTTGACGAACAGGCAACAAGCTACCAGACACAGATAGAACATTACGAAGAAGTTATCAACAAGAATCCGGATTGGATATTTGCCGGGATATTTGCCGATGACGGAATCAGTGCTACCTCGACAAAAGGCAGAGAACAGTTCAACAATATGATACAGGCATGTCATGACGGCAAAATCGACATGATCATTACAAAATCCATCAGCCGATTCGCCCGAAACACAGTTGACTGCCTGAACTATATCCGTGAACTCAAAGGACTGAATATCCCGATTTACTTTGAAAAAGAATCCATAAATACAATGGATGCAAAGGGTGAAGTCCTTATAACGATCATGGCTTCCTTGGCACAGCAGGAATCCGAATCCCTCAGTCAGAATGTTAAGCTGGGAATTCAGTACCGCTTCCAACAGGGCAAGGTCATGGTAAATGCGAACAGCTTCCTTGGCTATGACAAAAACGAAGACGGGCAGCTTATCATCAATCCGGAAGAAGCAGAAACAGTTAAACGTATCTTCCGTGAATATCTTGAGGGTTCAAGCTGCAAGCAGATCGCACAGGGACTTGAACGTGACGGCGTATTAACAGCTCGAGGCAGTAAAAGATGGCACGACAGCTGCATCAAGCGTATCCTTGAAAACGAAAAGTATATGGGAGATGCTCTGCTTCAAAAGACTTATACCGTAGACTTCCTCAAGAAAAAGCGTGTTCGTAATAACGGGGATGTCCCGCAGTACTATGTTGAGGATGATCATGAGCCTATAATCCCGAAGGAACTATTCCTGAAGACACAGGAAGAAATGTCACGGCGTGGTAAGTATGTGGATTGCCTGGGCCGTAACCGGGCTTTCAGTTCAATGCACTGTTTCAGCGGACTGATATACTGCTCCGAATGCGGTAGTTTGTACCGTAGGATTCATTGGAACAATCGCGGACGCAAAGTTCATGTGTGGAGATGTATTACAAGATTAGAGAATTCCACTGAATGCAGGGCGAGAACGGTTAATGAGAATGCCCTTACAAACGCATTTGTGATTGCAGTTAATAAGCTGATCGCAACAAACGATTCATATATTGAGGTTCTACAAAAGAATATAGCTACAGTTATAGAAACAGCGGATCCTGATTCCGGTGAAAGTATTCAGGCTCGTATCGATGAACTTCAGCAGCAGATCCTTGAAAAATCAGACCGCAATGAAGATTTCGAGGCTGAGGCACAGGAGATACTCCGGCTCCGCCAACAAAAAGGAAATGCCTCCCCGAATGATATCAGTTCTGAAGATATGGAACGAATCAGAAAACTACAAACTTTTATCACGAAGATGCCATCAGCGATTTTAGATTTCGATGAATCACTTGTAAAGCATCTGCTTGAAAAAATAACTGTATTTGAGGACAAACTCGAGTTTGAGTTTAAGTCCGGTATAACAATTGTCATTGAAAACTGAATATAGCCCCGATCCCCTATGCTGGAAGTCATATCTTCCGGTGTAGGGATTTTTTGCGTATAATTCCTCCAAAGTGCAAATTTGGCACTTTGAAATTGCACTTTGGCACTTTGAATGGCACTTTGGAATGACTTTTGTTTCAGCGCACCGGAAAGTTCTTGCTGATATCACTTTATGACAGAAATAGATCCTTGGATGGAAATTCTGTTAGATGGAACGATTCTTAGCCGCAGCCAAAATATAATTGATTATGATACCCCACAAAAAATATGGAAGCAACTCCGTAAAATCGATCTTGGTGTTATATGAACCGATTCTACGAGCTTTATTCGCAGTTTGAGAATCTGCCACAAATTGCCGCAGATTTCAACTTTGAATTGATTTATTCTGATACCATCGAATATATCAATATTTCCCCTCTGCCAGTGTAGATATATTCGCTGGTGGAGGGTATTTTTTTTCGTATATTGGGATAATCTCTTGCTTTTTCGACTTTTCTGCTGTATAATAGTAGTAACCAATCTAATATATTCATCCACCAATTCCTTGAGGTTATCTTAGCACACCTATTAAATGAGAATGCACTATTAATACTATTAAACTAGGAGGTTTCATCATGAGGATAGAACAAAAGGATTTTTTCATGCTCCTTTCAGGTATCAATCAGTATCAGATTCCAATTTATCAGCGTAATTATGCATGGAAAAAAGACCAATGTCAACGATTATTGGATGATATAGTAAAAGCTGGAAAACCTGGTAATCCCAATCATTATATAGGTTCCGTAATTGTTAAGAGTGAAGGTGATATGGGCGGTGTCAATGTTTACAATGTTATTGATGGACAGCAAAGAACTACAACAATTACACTTCTTCTTCTTGCCTTAACTGAGTATTGGTCTACAAGGCCCTTGGCGTCTGTTCAATCGACAACAGCGAAGATACTTGAAAATATAAAACAAGCATATTTAACGAATGTTATTTTTTCTGGTTCCAGCTTGTTTACGAAAGTACTACCTAAATCCGGAAACGATAGAATTGAGTATGATAATCTTTTGCATGGTGTAATTGGGAATGGAGCAATTTCGGCAAACTACTCGTTTTTTTTACATGAATTGGAATCTAAGGCATACAATCAGGAGGAAATATATAATGGCATAAAAAATTCTCAATTAGCATTAGTTACACTCGATGCAAATGAGAATCCCCAGTTACTCTTTGAAGCTGTAAATGATACTGGTGTAGATTTGACAGATGTTGATTTGGTCAGAAACTGGATTTTTATGGGGCTTTCAGGTACAGATCAGGATAAACTGTATCGTGAGTATTGGGAACCAATTGAAAAATTATCTTTAGGCAAAACCGACAAATTGTTATTTTACTTCACACAATTGAAATCTGAATCTTCTAAAGCACAGCATTATTATAATGTGTTTAAAAAGAAGTTTATCCTATATGCGGGTAGTGCTGAAAAAGTCGAGAACCTATTGAAGGAAATCAAAAAATATGCAGAACTATATAAGATGTATATAACAACATCATCTAAGAACAAACCGCTTAAGATTATTCTTGAACGTTTAATCAATACTAAAAAGGATGTTTTCACCCCGCTTATATTGAAAATACTATACCAACTTGATCTTAATATTCTGCAACAAGACGATGCAATGGAGATGTTGAATTATATCGAAGCCTATATAGTTCGAAGAGATATTCTCACTATTCCTACAAACTCACTTGGCGAAGCAATGATCAGCCTATTGAAGAATTGTGGCACATTGTCTGACTTTACTACTGAAATCAAAAAATTAAAAGACAGTAGGCGAATGCCAGACGATACGGAAATGCATACACAATTACAGTTAAAGGATTTTTATAATTTATCTGGAGCATATGGATATCTTGAGAGAATCGAAAAGTTCTTAAACCCAGCTTTTTCATTGGATGATCCTACAATTGAACATATTTTACCCGAAACTATGCATACTACCTCCTTTCCTAAAAAAGGAGTGTCTCCAAATAATGTTGACGACTATAATTGGGAATTGGATCTTGGAGCAGAAGCTCAAGCAATTCATGATAAATATCAGCACACAATTGGAAACTTAACAATTCTTCCAAGAAGAGAGAACTCAAGAATGGGAGATTTACGGTTTGAAAAGAAACAAAAATGGTCAAATATATCCTCAGGTGGGTTTAACTATGGTTATTTGTATACTCCAATCCGTATAAGTCAAAGTCTAGGAAAAAACGCTAAATGGGATGAGTCAGCTATCCTTGCACGATGTGCTGAAATGGTTAATTATATATGTCAGATTTGGCCACATCCGTAATATTTCCATCTTTCACCTCAGTGGATACAATGAGGGTTACAAACGCACCAATGCTGTCATTTTACTGTCGGCAAATAATTGGATTTATGCGCTACATATAGCCGATTTTGTCGATATAATATGATTATTAAAGGCTTATAATCAACCAAATCAGCACCGAGCACGTTGAGTGCGTGATTCTGCTGTCACGAGAAAAATCTTGAAATGGCGTATTTACGCGGTTTATCGACATTGCCATTTTCCGATAACCGCAGTTTCACCCACTCAAAATCTGTATGCGGGAACAGGTAAAAGGGCAAAACGGCATACACGGCACATCTGACAACCAATCCGCACACTTTGATTTTTGACAACCAAATCAAGTACTCGATTTAGGGTGCGTGAAACTGCTTTTTCCGATTTTTCAGTGTGTGGATTGAATACCATAGTGAAAAACAGCTTAAAATCGCTAAAAACGGACTAATCAAAAAATGCGATTTGACTAATTGCAAAATAGGGTTGAGTGTGTGGAAATGTTATCAATAAAAGGGGGAATCCATATGCCTGAAAACATCAATTTGCTCGATATCAGCGAAATGCTCAAACTGCTCAGAGGCCAATATCCTGTACGCAGAGTCATAAGGTCGCAATTTGACCATGAGCCGATGAATCTGCCGACTGAACCTTCCGTTGTTTTGAGAGACTTTATATATGAGACGCCATGCTGTCGGTGCGTTTTTCAGGACGCACTGAAAGTTCTGCTTTCAGGTTCGGCGGACGATGTGTTTCTTGGCTTCGCATATATTGAAGAAAGCCTTTTGAACGAAAAACTCAATATCGCAGGAATTCGCATTGATCTGGAAATGCTGCTCCCGCCGCTTAAAGAGGGCATTCGCCGAACCTTAAGCGGGCTGTCCGATCGAACAGCATTCTACTCCACAAGTTGTCTGGAGTGGATCAGAACTGTTAGCATCTCTTATGAAAAAGAATACGGGTTCACACTCTTGGATGAATAAAAAAACCGCACCAATGAATCACCAGTGATGCGGGCAGGGAGAAAGGAGCAATCATGAAACAATACGAAGAATGGATCAAACAGCATCTGCCGAAGGATATTCCTGCCGATATCCTATCCAACACGTTTTGCTACAGAGGCTTTTATATAAGCGGGCTGGATGTATACACCGAGGGTGACAGAGGTCCCGATAAGATTCAGCATTCCTTTCACTCTTATGACGATTTGCGAATCTGGGTTTTCAAAGAATCCGCAAATAATATTGCCCAGCAATTAGAACTCCGTTCCCGCCATACCGATGAACTCAAATGGCGTTATGTGCAGGATCACGCCGAAAACGGAAAATGGATGTATATTGAACACTGTCACTATCAGTTCAATGCAATCCATGATTTCCGTCTTGCATGGTTTGAAACTTATCTGCGGCTGGTAAAAGGTGGGCTGACACCCGCCCAATGGTCTGAAGAGATTTGTGAGTACACAAAACTGCTGAACAATCATTATCCGGTGCAGCATTGGGACTATGATAAAAAGAAGATGCAGTTTATCGAGATCAGCGATTCAAAGTATGTTTCGCAGGGCATCGAAGAGCCCGCCCCCGGAACAGTCATCCGAAAAGAATAAAAACAGCCCCGCACCACTGAATCACCAGTGATGCGGGCGACGGAAAGGAAAAAAACATGCTTCCGAAACATGAAATCAATCTGTATGATGTGAATGATGTCTACCGCCTGCTGCACGGTGATTATATTGAATATTCCCAGTATTACGGACACCCGCCGATGGACAGTATGCCGCCCGATCTGCCGGTCGATATACAGAAAGTGCTGATCGGATGTGTTTATCATAATCCGGGCTGCAAAAATGTTTTTCAGCAGGCATTCCTGAAACTTGGAAACGGCGATGCAGCAAATGTCTATCTGTGTTATAAATTCTTTAACAACTGTATGTATTTTGAGATCGACAGAAAGTGTGCGACTTTTCAGATTGACAGGGAATTGTTTATTCCGCTGCTGAAACGGCAGATCAAGCGCTATGAGTCAGAACTGTGCGGTACGCTGTTATTCAGAAGCGATATTTCCCCGCTGACAAACGGAATGAGAAACATCATAGATTTCAACAACTATGCGAAGAAGCATTACGGCTTTTCAATTTTGGACGAATAAAAAATACGCACGCTGCAATAGCAAGTCATGCGGGCAGCCAGAAAGGAGCACTGCACATGACACCGATGGAACTGGGAGATTATTGGGACAGAGGCTATATCATTGATAAGCCGAAGAAAAATGTATATTCGTTTGAGCGATACGATGGAACAGAGCCGGATGTCGTGATTCCGGACTGTGTGAGCATCATCCGGAAAAATGCATTTGCGAAAAACCAGTATCTGCAAAGTGTCGTGATACCGGAAGGCATCACGGAGATTCCGGACAAGGCTTTTTACGGCTGTACCGCGCTCCGGCGCGTGGTGCTGCCTTCCACGCTGAAAGTCATAGGCGACAGCGCATTTACCGGATGCCGTTTGCTGGAAAGTATCACATTTCCGCATGGACTTTGCTATATTGGCTGTGACGCTTTTTGCGGATGCGGTTTCCGGAAGCTTGTGATTCCGGACAGCGTCGGCACGATCAGTGCGGGTGCGTTTCGGTGCTGCGCTTCGCTGACCGATGTCAGCCTGCCCGCCGGTGTAAATATTGCACGGTCATACAAAGAGGAGATCATGTATCAGCATCCGATGTCAAGCGGTCCGTATCCGGTCGAAATCCCTCATAACGGTGCGTTTCTGGATACGCCGTTTGGCAGAGCGCACGGATTGGAGTAAGCACCGCACCACTGAATCGCCGGTGATGTCAAGGCAGAAATCCTGAAACGACAGAAGATGCCAAGAGGTGTTTTCAGAGGATTAGAATACAAACAGGAGAAGACTACCTTCAATTTACAGAATCTCATAAGTGCAGTAGACAAGCCTTATGGAAAATTAAAAAGGAAATTGCGATAAAGCACTTGAAAGGCTGCTATTACGAAGCACCTTATTATGTGCGTGAAAGTAGTTATCCCGATGGTTATGAAATAAGAATTTATAACGAACCATACGACCTATTAAATGAATAAAAAAAATCTCCGCACCACTGAATCACCAGTGATCCATTCTTCGGTGAATATCCTGTTGAACCCTTTTTCTTCCGGCTTGCAAAGTTCAGTGCAGCTGTTGGCCGAAAGTACACCACCGCTTTCAAGCAATGATGCATCAGTTCCGTGAACCGGTACGAACATCTTGTTGTACCAGTAAACTCCGCCCATAACGTCATCAAACCGCAGTCTGCCGTGGGCGGTTATGAGCTCAAGCCTGAAAAGGTAGTGCATGAAGTTGTCCGGGTCATCGGGGTTCACCTGGTTCTGTACTGTGAAATGAACCGGTATACCGCCTATTTTAACAGATGCAAACTGGTAGGGCTGGTTATTCTCGGTCACTGTCTCCATAGTGAACAGGCGGCAGGTTTTCAGTACCTCCGACACTATCTCGAATACAGGGTACGACACCTGCGATGCACAGCCGATGTCCATGCATATAGGCTCTGATACTTCACTTATGCGCTTTGCAGCTTCGATGAAACAGCTAACGTTTTTCAGGCTCTTGTACAGGTCGCCTACATGGTAGTAAAGACCGTTTTCCGTGCAAGCTTTTCGCACTCCTCAACGTCCTTGAAGTGTACGGGCTGCTCCTGGATAACGTTTATGCCACGGCTGAGAAGCGCCTTTGCAAGCTCAGTACCATTTCCGCCGAGTACCCCTGACCTTGTGACTACGCAGGCAAGTCCGATATCATCCGTCAGGTTGTCTACAGAAGTGTACATCTTCACTCCGTACCTCTTTGCGCAATCCACCGAGCGCTGACTGCCTGCGGCAAGTATTCCGCAAAAGTCAGCAGCATCGCTCAGCCCCTTCATTGCCTCGCAGTAGAACTGACCAAATGTCGTTCCTGCAACTATGTTTTTTATCCGTTCGCTCATATTTCACCGCTGCTTTCTTCGTTGAGTTCGTCGATAGCCATGTCAAAATTCTCCAGCATTACCACATGGCTGCTTTTTTCAAGCCGCTCCATAAAGTATGGCATGTAGCGGCTGAAAAGCGGAGTTTCAGCAAATTCCGAAAAGCTGAAAACACCGGTAGTTCCCAGGTTTTCCGCAGCCATTTCAGCGCAAAGTCCTGCACATATCCCGGTAACTGCCTGGGAGGTATCTGCTTCACGCTCTCCTGGGCAGAAACTCCCACAACTCCCTCAAGATAATCATAAGCTGCGCCGAATGAAAATACTCCGCTCATGGAGCAGATATGCGTGAAAGCGCCCACCTTGTCAAAGTCCTTAGCCGCATAGACCGCAAGGGGCGCTGAAAATCCGGGGATAGCTCCGGCGCTGTAGATACAGTTTCCGCCGCCTCCTCATAATCATATGCTGCAAAAGGCTGTTGAAGTTTCAAATGCTGAAAATACGAAGCAGGGTATGTGCATTGACAATTCTCTGATTATATGTAATAATAGAGAGTAACAGGACAGAAGATAAAAATGCCCACTTAGCAGATCCCGATGCATATCGGATGCTGCTTTGTGGGCTGGTGTATTACAGGAGGCGATATTATGGTTTATATCACAGGAGATATTCATGGAGACACAACTCCGGTTCACGACCTTTTTGACAAGTGTCAGCCGGCAGAAGATGATATTATCGTTCTGCTCGGTGATGTCGGAATCAACTATACCGGTAGGATGCGTGACCGCCTGCTGAAGCATGAGCTGTGTGATATGAAGTCCACATTTTTCTGCATCCACGGCAACCATGAGAACAGACCGCAGAATATCTGCTCCTATCAGGAAAAGCTGTGGCACGGCGGCCGTGTGCTGTACGAAGAGGATTTCCCTAATATCCTGTTCCCGGTTGATGGTGATATTTTCGATATAGAGGGCAAGCAGTGCATTGTGATCGGCGGCGCTTACAGCGTGGATAAGATCTACCGCCTGCGTATGGGATATAAGTGGTGGCCGGACGAACAACCGACACCTACGATCAAGGAGTATGTTGAGCAGCAGTGCAAAACACATCCTGTGGATGTTGTGTTTTCTCACACCTGCCCGTATAAGTATGTTCCGACAGAATGCTTCCTCCCCGGCATAGATCAGTCCACCGTGGACAACAGCACGGAGCACTGGCTGGACACCATTGAGGAGATGCTGGACTACAAAGCGTGGTATCTCGGGCATTGGCATATAAACAAGCGCATTGACAATCTGCATTTCCTCATGCATGATGTGGAGATGCTGATAGACTGATCAACAGAAATTACCGCCCCCTCTATCGGTGAAAACACATTCACTGATAGAGGGGGATTTTTTGCATATATGTTAGGGCAACACCGCACAAAGCCCGCCTGACGGCTTTGTGCGGTGTTGCCTTTACAAAGCTGAACTGTTTATCCCATCAAAAGCAAATTCTTTCAGTTCATCATCATAAATAAATATCAATTTCAATCCCAGATAATCGTCCGGGTATCCAAGATCAGTCCCAAGCAGCGCTGTTTCAATCGAAAGAATATCATCTTCAAAAGATACTGATCTGATATACCACTCTCCTGTAAGCACAGAACGTTTCGGGAACATTTCTTCATCGTCATTGCACAGATCGTCATTATTTATATAATCCAGTATTTCATCTTCTGAAATCTGCAATAATGATACTTTATTGTTTTCAAATAAAGCCCTTGATTCAGAATCAGGGAAAAAATACTGTGGTTCTAATTGATTCTCATAATTAGAATACCGGTTATCCGGGTTTGGTTTGGATAAATGGATCAATTTTAACTGCATAATTTACAACTCCTTGAAAATCCGATTATCATTACTGTGATCGTACAGCGTATGGTCTTGCATAGTATCAGAACGTTCACATTTTTTGTTCCCATTCCTCCCATGTCAGATACATATCATTGCGCTGTTTTCTTAATTCATTCACATATTCAAAAAAGATATCATTATGACAAGATGGATCTGGCTCATTACACTTCTTATACATTAAATCACAAACCTCAAATGTCTTCCACAACTCTTTTGTTATTTCTTCTGTATTTCTGTCATAATCAATCACAGACTTTAACTGCTCATATGGCACAAAACAACTGTCGTAACTGTCCATACGCAAATTCGGGATAAACTCGATCTTACCATTAACAAGTATATGAATTTGGATACAATGATGTTTCTTCACAAATCCATGCATACTTTTATATTTTGAATATTCACGCCAAGGTAATTTATTTTTTCGTTCTTTATTCGTACGATTATCTTCCGAATTAGTCTCAAGAAACTTTTGTACTATATTCAATGCATCGCATACTTCTTCCGGTGAATATGGTTCCTTCACACAAACACAAAAATCTGCCAATACATATCCATTACGATTAACTGCCATAGGAACAAATAACAAACCATCCTCATCCGAATAATATACGGCAATTTCCTTACGCTTTGCATAATCAAACGATTTTTGCAAGCAATCAAAAGCAGCATTTCCCAACGCATCTACCGAACACTCTGCCAAACAATACAAATGTTCAATGGATGAATTAGTCATAATCAAATGATCCGTATATTCCGGTATCATCTTAATATGCCCATTGCTATTTTGACTCGCCAAAAAAGCTGCACGCTTTTTCCACGAAATGGATTTATAATCTTTTGATTGATCCGGCTCCTCCCCATTCTCATATTTCTTCTTAATATACAAAAAGCTGTTTTTAATACACTCTCCTAATTCAGATGACGAACAAGAATACTTTAATTTCATATATGTTCCTTCAATACAGCCGCTCCCATGTATAGACTCAACAACCGGGTGAATATAGATACTCTTTCCATCAGATTCAATAGAAAGCTGTAAAGGATAATCTCTCATAGCAACCTCCAATATTATTAATCGTTATTATCCCGAACTAATCAGCTCGAGAAATTCAGTTCTGTGAGGCAGTATCCTCACGCAAACAGTATATCATCATTCTCCGGAAAAATCAAGGCCCGCACAGCACGTTTATGCAGCTCATAACGGATATACAGCAGCAGTAGAAACAGCAAATTATCAATCAGGGGCTTACCACTTTATATCCTTGAATGTTACATATGAACAGTTACAGAGCTTTGCTGTCAGGTCAGTTTATGCATACGCTTTGAGATTATATAACAACTGAAAATCGTGTTTTTGTCTGCTCTGTTATATTGATTCGA
>ACOK01000069.1 GCA_000174895.1 Ruminococcus flavefaciens FD-1 | reverse complement strand
GGGGTAGTAAAGTCAGTGTAACAATTTATTAATGAATAATTGGCAGCATAATGGGAAATTAAATGTGAGCATGCGGCATAATAATAAACAGTGATCTATTAGGCTGGTCACAGTATTATTAAAATGCTTTGTATATAAAATAATAGGATCTCGAGAACGGGAATGCTCTATATACAGTTTATTTTGCTAGAATGCGCACAAAATGGCAGAGATAATTCCTGGAAATATAGTCAACTATTCCCTGGAACGGGGCTGTCCAAATATCCCAACTCATTTTCGGAAATTAGGGCGCGAATTCGAGGAATAACTATCTTTGTGTAGAGGANGATTCCCCCGTACCCCCTTTCCAAAGACTTTTAATAGAATTTTTGCCCATTATAGGGCGCACACAAGTAAAGTAAGAATTTTTCATTTCTTTCAAGTGCGCCCTATAATGGGCAAAAATTAATACTGAAAGTTTTAGGAAGGGAGTTTGAGGGAGAACCCTTTTTCAAAAGGGTTTCCCTCAATAGACTCGTGTAAAAACTTCTGTAAGAGTACCGAGATTATGTGCAGCTGTTATTTTAGTATTCGATGCCTTTTCGGGCGGTAATGCCTCTGGTATACGGATGTTTTTCGGCTGTGACATTACTGATGTAGTCGGCTTTTTCCGTGAATTTTTCGTCAGGGGAGCGGCCTGTCAGCACGATCTCAGCCCTTTCCGAGAATTCTGAAATAAGCCGTTCGGCCAGTTCAGTGTCCATCATGGATTTGTTGTATGCATCGAGAAATTCGTCCATGATCACAATGTCTGCATTATTCTGCGAAAGCATAGTCATGGCAAGTTCAAGCATGGAATTATGATCATCGGATACCGCATTTTTTTCGGTATCGTTCATTTCAAATGTAAATTTATTGCACTCCTCGCAGCATCTGACAGTGATACCGTCAATTCCGCTCAGAACCTTTATCTCCGAGGATGAGCCGTTTTTCAGGAATTGCAGGAAAAGTACGTTCAGTCCTGCACCAGCCGCACGGACAGCAAGTCCCACGGCGGCAGTAGTTTTGCCTTTTCCGTCACCGTGATAGATATGAAGCATAGTCATCACCTCCGATAATAGTATAACATATATCGTGACATAATGCAAACTTGACAATTGTTTATCAATGTATTATAATTGAAGTGATAAAAAGAAACGGAGTGTTTATATGCGTTCAATTATATTTTTCGATATTGACGGCACCCTCGCCACTGAGGATGAACGTGCATTTATTCCCGAAAGCACCAGACAGGCTATTGCTGAGACCCGAAAAAGAGGGAATCTCACCTTTGTCAATTCGGGCAGGACAACTTTCAATATCCCGCCTCGGATAAAGGAACTTGGTTTTGACGGCTACATCTGCGGATGCGGAACTTATATCGAGTACAACAATGAGGTGCTTCTCTATCACGCACTTGAAAAGGACTACTGCCGCAGGCTGGCTGAACTTATCCGCACCTTTAATATCACGCCTGTTTATGAATGGAAGGACGGCTATTTCTTCGATGACAAATGCCCTAAGACTGCGGGGCTGGACTACTTCATGAACGTGTTCGTGGATCAGGGGATAGACGTCAACGGCAGAGTGGAGGACGAGGGATTCGTCTTCGATAAATTTGTGGTGTGGTGCAATGAGAATACAGACTTTGAGGGCTTCCGCAAAGCTATCAGCAAGGACTTCTCCATAATCGACAGGGGAGGCGGATTCTACGAAAACGTGCCTCTCGGATTCACAAAAGCAACGGCGATTCATCATCTGCTCAAAGTGCTGGATATTCCGATAGACAGAGCCTACGCCATCGGCGACAGTATGAATGATCTTCCCATGCTTGAGGCAGTACCGAACAGCATCGCTATGGGAGGCGCAGAAACTATCTATCCGTATGTTTCATACATCACCACTCCCATCGAGGAGGACGGCATTGCCAATGCGCTCAGGCATTTTGGGCTGATATAAAAAAAGCACCGAAGGATTAAGACAGGTACCTATATAGAAGTATTGCCCCTGAGTGTTACAAAGCACTCAGGGGCATTGTGCATATTTATGTTGCTAAGCTAAATCAGAATTTAACTATCCTAAGGTAAACCAGTAATCCTCGTCTTTATGTTCTTGATAAAACTGTATGAGAAACGGTTTCAATTCGTCACGAATTCGCCATGTGATATACTCTGTGTCTTTGCCGCCATTCACCTGTACCCAATCAAAAATCCGATCGAGTTCCACAAGCACCTCAGGTATCTGGCTGACAGAAAAATCGCAGCAATCAACAAATACACGAATATTGCATTCTGTGATTGCTTTATCCCATACCTGATTCCAAACATTCTGAAATGATACTGGTATCATTTCAACATATTTGCTATTGTAGCAGTCAAATATCGGGCCTTTATATAATCCTAATGAAACTGACATGGTTGTCACCTCTAAATTCCGATTTTTGTCAGTAACAATTATAGCACATCATCTCTGTACTGTCAATAGAAACGCCATAGTACTTCTGACCTTACATCAGAAATACTATGGCGTAAAACTTCTTTATGCGTACCGTTCTTAACACTACGGTGCTTTTTTTATGAATTACTTAGTTGTAGGAAGCTTATCGATAAGCTTGAGCATAAGCTTCTGGATCTCGAGAGCATCCATATTGGATACGCCGTCACCCGGCAGATAGCAGTCTGCGTTAGCCTTACCCTGTGGTGTGATGTGGCTCTTGTCAGAACCTGTCTCACCGTACTTTGATGGGTTGGAGAGTGACTGCATGATAAGTACAGCATCAGCGATCTCAACAACGTTGTTGCAGTTTGAATCGCCGTAAACTACGTTCTCATCGGACTTTGAAGCAGCACCGTGAGTAGCTGTTGAGTCAGAGTTTTCAGGAGTTGTACCATCAGGCTCAACACCCCATACAAGCTTGTCGTCACAGTAGAGAGTGATCTTCTCTGTGATAGCTGAAGCAGCGTTGTCGTCCTCGAATGAAACGAGGTCAGCGTAGCTGTAGTCGTTCTTTGAATCCCAGACAACGTCTTCGTAAGTTGTCTTATCCTGGTTGTATCCCAGAGCGAACTGGTATACACGGCTTCCGTAGAAGTCGCAGTCCTTCCACTGCATCTCTACGTAGTATGTTCCGTTGTCGTCGTACTTGGTAGGACCTGTGAACTTAGCCTCATTCTTGCCGTTTGAGAAGCTCTTCTCCTGATCGTAGTCTATACGAGCGAAGATGTACTCCTTAGGATCATATCCCTTGTCAAGGAGTTCCTTGATGTTGAAGTAGTATCTTGCCTTCATATCGCTCTCGAACTTAGGAGGATTTACTGTACGGTTGTGAACAACTACCTTGAGCTGAACACTGCCTGTCTGTTCCTGGTTCTTGCCGCCTGAGATGTAAAGGCCTGTAGGAAGCGGATTGCCGTCTTCGTCTACCTGATCGAAGCCGTGAGCATTTGCGGACATATCGAAGTCTTCGATGATGTGGTTTTCCTTTTCATCAACGCCGCCCTTTGTACCGTAGAAGTGGTAAAGACCTGCAAGGTCGCCGCAGAAGCCGGCATTGTAGTCGTCGGTAACTTCGTTGTAGATATAGTCCTTAGTCTCGTCGTTATGGAAGTCGTCAAGGTCAGGACCGCCTACGAGAGCACCCCAGAGGGTATGTACCTGTGTGATCGGATCGTCCATTGACTGAGTAGGTGAGCAGTGAGATGAACGGTGGTGAGGATGAGAAGCGAAGCTGTTCTCATAGCCAACCTCATAAGAGTAGCCCATAGGGTTGTCGCCGAGGATATACTGCATCTGAGCTCTTGCCCATGGAAGGAATGTATCATCGCCTGTTGTCTTTGCATATACGCAAGCACAGAGACCTGCGGCTGTGTTGTAACGAGCAGAACCGTAGCCTGATACAACTGCCCAGCCCTTAGGTGATTTAGCGATAAAGTCACCGCTTGTTTCACTTTCCTTGAGGTCAGGGATCTGATCTGCTGTCATAGGTGTATTCCAGAGATAATCGTCTCTGCCGAAGTACTTATGACCGTGTACAGGCTCATAGCCCCAGTCTGAGCAGTCAGTTGTCTTGGAACAGCCTGACCAGAATTCGAGGTTGTAACGGAAGATATACCAGTCACGAGCGGTATTTGTAACAGGAGCAAGCTTTGCGAAAACTCCGCCCCATACAGTATCCCAGCAGTGAACCCAGATATTCTGCCAGCAGTTGCCTGTATCAGTGATGATACGCTTCATATAGCCTGTGTAAGCGTAAGAAGGCTGCTGACCTGTCTGAGCTTGTTCATCATATGAACCGCTGTCGGAAAGCGGCTTGGAAGTATCAACTGAGATAATATCGTCAATATAATCATGGTTTTCTGTACAGTAGTAGAGCCATACAGCAGCCCATGCCAGTTCATCGTAGTCATAGCTTGAGGTATAGAAACCGCCGTCGTAGCCGAGACTGTAGCAGTTAGGAACCATACCGGGCTCCCAGTCCTCTACGTGAGTCTTAACAGCGAAATCGTAAAGAGCGATAGCGTAGTCAAGGTTCTTCTTAGCGTAGTCAGGATCTGTATCCTTGAAGTTGAGGTAGTTGATAGCCAGTGAAGCTGCTGCACCTGCTGCCTGGTCGGAAGCGGGCATTTCTTCGGTAGCGAAGTAAGCAGGACGCTTAACGCCGCATGAAGAAGAAGCAACGAATGTGCCGTCTACCTGGAGCTCAGGAGGGCACCAGTAGTTATGGTCGTTATTACCTTCGCCGACCTGATAACAGTAAGCAACAACGTTTCCGTCGTCGTCGAGGAAGGTAGCCTTCATGAAGTAGTCGTTGATCCAGCGGAGCTCGTCCTCAACGTGCTTATCGAGGCCGGTTTCCTTGTAGGACTCACGGAACTCATAGTAACCCCAGCCTACAGTTGAAGCAGAGTAGCTTCCGGGGAGACCGAACTTAACGTGGTCGCCGGCGTCGTGCCAGCCGCCTGTCAGGTCGAGAGTGCCGTTTCCGTCGGGATCGAGATACTTTTTGTTCTTGGCAATGAACTCTTCGCTCATGTTAACGCCGACATATGAATTAGGATTGTTAGCGTCAGTGTCATTCTTGGTCTTACCGTCATCGCCGGCACCGAGACCCTGATCTTCCTTAAGCTTATCATCGGTCTTGCCCTTGTTTACAGTAGGCATAGGATCCATAGGTACCAGCGGGATCTCGCCATCCTTAACATGACAGTCTTCACGCCATGAATAGTAGCCGTCCTCGCCGACCTTATCTCCGCACTTGTTGGCATCATAGAAGCAAAGTGCGAGCTGAAGAGCTTCAGCGTAGTTGTGATAGTTGTTGGGATTTTTTTCGTCAATAACTGCGGCATGAGCAGTCGGTATAATACCGCCTGTAAGCATTGTAGCAGCAGCTGAAAGCCCTGCGATTGAACGCTTGAGTGCCTTTCCCTTTTTCATTTTGATCTTCCTTTCAGGATTTATTTTAGGAGATTTTTCTCCTTAAGGCGGTCAAAGACGATGTTGTAACCGTCATTGCCATCCTTTAATGAACGATTTACACGGCTTATGGTCGCAGTGCTTGCGCCTGTTTCGGTGACGATGCTGTTATAGACTCTGTGTTCATCGAGAAGCTTTGCAACGTGAAGTCTCTGAGCGAATGATTTGAGCTCGATACTTGTGCACAGGTCGTCAAAGAATTTATAGCAGTCAACGCGGTGATTCAAGAGTAAGGATAGCTTCAAAGAGAAGGTCCATACTGTCTGATTTAATTTTATCGATCATATCTGATATCTCCGATCTGCCGAGAGGCGTAATATTTGAAATAGCGTTTTCATACTTTACATTGTAACACATTATTCTGCAAAAGTAAAGCTTTTTTGCAATAATTGGCATAAAACACTATATAAATATAGTACACCTTTGTGTATATCATAACACATTCTCAACAAAAAGTAAAGATTTTTCGGGGATGTTCGCAACAAATGGGAGAAAACTCCAATTAACAGCAACAAATAGTATGCAGTTTTATTATAGAATCATTAAAAGACAACTTAATTAATGAGAAAGTTAATAAACCTTTGCATTACGTTTAAGCAATGCAAAGGCTTATTTAATTAATTATTCACTTGTTCACATTTTCTCAGCATCCGCAGCCGTTATTGCCGCAGCCGCAGTCATTGCCGCCGTTGCAGAATAAAAGGACGATGATGATGAGAAGGATGATGCACCAGCAATTGTTTCCGCCAAAGCATGAGTTACACATAAAAAACAGCTCCTTAGTTCGGATGTATGCCATCCGTGATGTATTTGAAGCGTTCATTCCGCCGCTTCATAGTTCATAATATGCTGAGGCGGGATTTGTGTTACAAAAATTTTTCAAGGCAGAAGATTCGACTGTTATCGCATGAAAAAAGTGGCATAATTAATACATCAAATATGAAAGGAACATTTATGAATACAGACAAATTTGCAAAACGATCGGTAAAAATAATCGAGGGAGCTGTCGCCATCGCATCACAGATGGGCCATACTTTTGTGGGCAGCGAGCATCTGCTCCTTTCCATTGCAAAGGAGGGAAATTCCGCAGCTGCCGATATCCTCATTGACAACGGACTGACCTACGATGACCTTCAATCTGCTGTTGTGCGAATGATAGGCAAAGGGACGCCTTCGACTCTCAGCAGCAGGTACTTCACAGCGTCAGTAAAGAGGATACTTGAAAATGCTGCATCGGGCGGAACTATCCCGAAAAGACGTCAGGCTACTCCCGAGAATATTCTTTCCGCAGTTATAAATGATACCTCCTGTACGGCGAGAAAGCTGATAGTCAGTGCAGGCGGCGACATACGGGGGATTTGCGAGAGCCTTGATGTGAATTTCCGTCTCGATGACGATGAGTTATACAGTTCATGCGCACCGAAACGCAGTCAGTTTCCGCATTTATTCCGTTATGGCAGACACATCACCGACAGCAATGTTCAGGCAAAAAGGGATCCTCTCATCGGCAGAGAAGCGGAGGTGCAGCAGGTTCTGATGACGCTGTCACGCCGAACAAAGAGTAACCCCTGTCTGATCGGTGAAGCAGGAGTGGGAAAGACAGCTATAGTTGACGGGGTAGCCGGACTTTTCATCAGCGGAGATGTACCCGAAGCGCTCAGAAACAAGTATATTTTTGCTCTTGACCTGACCGCTCTGATCTCAGGAGCGAAGTACCGTGGCGACTTCGAGGAGCGTCTGCGTGGGTGCATTGAAGAAGCCTCGTCTTCAGGGAATATCATCCTTTTCATCGACGAGATCCACACCATTGTCGGCGCAGGTGCGGCAGAGGGAGCCATTGACGCTGCAAATATAATGAAGCCTCAGCTTGCAAGAAGTGAGCTTCAGGTGATCGGAGCCACAACCTTTGATGAATACCGAAAGACTATAGAGAAAGACAAGGCGCTGGAGAGGCGTTTTCAGCCTGTTACAGTGAACGAGCCCTCAGTCGGTGAATGCGTGGAAATGATAAAGGGCATCCGCACAGCATATGAGAAATACCACAATGTCATTATCAGCGACGAGGCGGCGGAGTTTTCGGTCCGTACCTCCGCCCGATTCATCAATGACAGATTTCTTCCCGATAAAGCCATCGATACACTCGATGAAGCCTGTGCAGCTGCGGCTATCCGCAACAGGGAAAATTGTCGGAAATATGAGATCAGCTGCGGCGATATAGCCCACGTTATATCGCTGAAAACAGGCATCCCCGAAAGCAGCATAACTGCATTTTCAGACTGCCGTGCAGCCGGTATAGAGAAGCTTCTTACACGGCGCATAACAGGCCACAGGGATATTATCCGCAAAGTGGCGGAAGCAGTTTACCGCTCCGACTCGGGACTGAAAGACAGTCGCCGCCCTGCCGCATCATTCTTGTTTGCCGGTCCTACCGGTGTCGGCAAGACAGAACTTGCAAAGGCGCTGGCAGAAGCTGCATTCGGCAGCAGCGGAAGTTTCATCAGGATAGATATGTCCGAATTTATGGAGAAAAGCAGTATCACCAAGCTGATAGGTGCACCTCCGGGATATGCAGGCTACAGCGAGGGACGAAGCAATCTCTGCGAGCAGGTTCGCCGTCATCCCTATTCACTGGTGCTGTTTGACGAGATAGAGAAAGCCGATACGGAAGTGCTGAATCTGCTTTTGCAGATACTGGACGAGGGCGTGATAACCGATTCGGAAATGCACAAAATAAGCTTCCGAAGCTGTTTCATAATCATGACCTCCAACATCGGCGCCGACCTTGTCACAGGAAATTCTTCTATGGGATTCGGAAGCAGTGCAGAAACGGTAAACGAACGGGTTACCGACCGTATACGGCAGTATTTTTCTCCCGAATTCATTAACCGCATCGACGAGATAGCCGTATTCGGCAAACTGAACAGCTGCGATCTTCTCGGCATCACACGCAATCTTCTCAGCGATCTGAAACGTCGGAGTCAAAGCATAGGTATAACCGTGGAGTATTCGGAAAAGACGGTGGAGATATTCTCACGCACCAAGGATACTGACAGATACGGTGCACGTCCCATACGCAGACGAATCACGGATATGATCGAGAACAAGCTTGCACAGATGATAGTGAACAGGGAAGTGGCAAAAGGGGACAGCGTCAGAGTGGACACTTCCAACGGCGAGATCATGATAACCAAAACTGTTGCGGTATAAGAAAAGCGGTACGTTCTGTACCGCTTTCGTATTTAGAACCTGTCCACATAGGGATTCATGCACGTCTTTTCGTCAAATTTTGCCGGTGACTGCGTTAAAAATCCTTGAAGGGCGACAGCCCGTCGGCGGATTTTTGCCTTGTCACCGACAAAATTATGCCTGATAATCCGTACATTCACCCTATGTGGACAGGTTCTTATTTAAGATCGCACAGATCGAGAATAGGAGTTTCGGGATCTGTAAAGTCACCGCCTGTGATATTGATGTAAACATTTCCGATCATATCTTCTCTGACAAGGAAAGCAAGCTGAATATCAGCGCTTCCGCCCACAGGGATATTGACATGGTTGTTATTGCCCTTATTCGGAGAATCGAAGGAGAACATCAGATCATCACACATGAGATGGAACAAAGAATCATTTGCATACATTCCTTCTTCTGAATCCCATGCTATCGTTGAAGGCTTCTTCATGCTGCCGTTATCATTTGTAAGGATAGTCGGACAGATAACGCTTCCCATAGTGTCGTAATTGATATCTGCACTTCCTGTATTGGTGTATGTCACATCAAGAACAAGCACCTTCATCAGCTGATTTTCAAACGAAGCAAGAGTATCGATAGTGTTTACACCGTCGCCGCTCTTCATCCATTCTCTGTGGTTGATGATGCGTCCGCTTGAGTCAAGATATTCGCTGAAATCAGTCTCCCGGCCGCTTGTGTCAGTGTGGAGCCCGTCGAAGTTGTCCTGATAACGTGCGCTGTTTATCCTGATATCTTCCCCGAACTGCTCGAAGCCGATATTGATGGTATCGCCGACTTTAACAAGATTTGCGTTGTCCTTTTCTATAGTTGGCGGAGTATAAACATCTACAGTACCATCACCGGTGTTTTCTGATTCTGCATCCCAGTCAGCCCACTCTCCGACAGTTTCTTCTTCCGCTGGTACAAGCTGGATGTTTTCGGCTATCTGACGGGCATCGTCCTTGCTGAAATCATCGGTGATGTAGAACATCTGAACGTATTTCGTACCCTTGAAAGCTACCCAGACTTCTCTGCCGAAATTGATATGTGCGGGCTTGTCCTGAACGAAATCCTCGTCATGGGGAGCATTTTCCTCATAGCTGACACGGTAGTTTATCATGATAACTCTGTCATCGGTCTCGTACTGCTCAAAATCTGCGGAATTGTCAAGTCTTTCCTGTATTCCTCTTTCTGGAACGATCATCAGGCAGGGAGTCATACCTCCGCCGTAGCCGTTATGGTATTTGCCTGCAACATTGGTGTTTTCTCCTCCAAGAGTTACCCCTTCGGGAAGCCAGCCAAATTCTGTGGTAAGTGTCTCGTTTATCCTGTCGCCGTTAGCAGGATAGTTCACGTAGATGTAATTCTGATATTCTGCGGTCTTTTCAATCTTTGCGTAGAAATATCCGGAAGCTGCGGTTTCCTCTGCTGCTTCTTCGGAAACAGGCTCGGTCTCTGCCTCGGTAACTTCCACGGCTGTTGTCTCCTCAACGGATGAAAGCGCAACTTCTGTAAGGGGAGCTTTATTGCTGCCGAGATGGCTGACTGCGAATACTGATGCAGGCACAAGTGCAACTGCTGCTGCCATTGCGATAAGTGCTGACGGATTTATTTTTCTGCGTGAGGATTCTTTTTCACGTCTTCTTTCGTTGTTGTCCATGATATTTCCTTTCTGCAATTCTGCTTTGCGGCGCTCGTATCTGACGGAGAATTCGTGAATCTCAGATGATGAGAAAGCGTCGTCAACTATCTCGTCCCATTCTTTTTTTGAGGGAAGTCTGTTATTTTTCATCAGGAATTTCTCCTTTCATTTTAATTATACGTTTACGTGCACGTTCAAAACGTTTTCGGGCATTTGCTTCGGTGATGGACATTTTTTCGGAAACCTCTCTCCATGACAGCTCGTCCCTGCATCGAAGAAGAAGTATCTTCCTGTCGGTATCTCCGATACTTCCGAGAATATCCTCAGACCTGCTGCGCTTATCGAGAATATAGCTCTCAACATCCTGTGCAGGGTCACGGAACTGTACTGTATCATCGTCTATATTGATTTCCCGTTCTACTCTTTTTTTATTTTTTCTGTAAATGCTTATGGCTGCCGACTTTATTGTCCTGACGATGTAAGCACGGGTCCTGTTGTCGGATGGGTCTGCAAGCTTGTGCAGCTTCGGGATTATTTTCATGAATGAATCCGAGACCGCATCCTCCGCCAGACCGCTGTCATGCAGAACAGCATAGGCTATCCTGTACATAGGCTGCTCATAGAGCCTGTACAAAGCCTTCAGCTTTTCTGAATCTTCGTATGTCATTTTATCACCTCTTTGAGACGTCTCGTAATATATAACGCAGGCAGAAACAGATATGTGACACTTTTCAAAAAAATTTTTCCGGAATATCAGATTCCCGTAAGGTCAAACAGGGGAACGTACTTATCGCTTGCGGAGCTTTTCTGCTGTGTGAAGCCGTTGAGACCAAGTTCAGCGGCATGGCTTACCACGCTGTTGTACTCCATTTTCGTCACTCTGCGGCGGAGTTCGCTGTACTCCTCGGGTATATGGTCAAAGGGCGTGTACTGATTCATAATGCTGACAAGAAACTCGTCAGGGGATGTGTTTTCTGCTATCCAGTCCATGATCTTCATTGAATCGTGACGCTGTTTCGGCAGTACAAGGTGACGTATCACCGTACCCTTTACAAGTCCGCCATCGTCATTATAGGTAAGCTTTCCCGTCTGCTTTATCATGGCAAGCACAGCTTTTGAAGCGCAGTCAAAGTAGTCCTCCGCATGGGAATATCTCATAGAGACTTCCGGGGAGAAGTATTTGATATCGGGCAGATAGATATCCACGTACCCCCTGAGCATTTCAATAGTTTCGGTGCGTTCATATCCTCCGGTATTGTAGACTACGGGAATATGCAGTTTATGCTTTATCTTGTCAAGTGCGGCAATGATATCGGGGACATAGTGGGTAGGCGTAACAAGGTCGATATTATCCGCTCCCTGTTCCTGAAGTTCGAGAAATATCTCCGCAAGTCTGTCATTGGTTATGACTTTGCCGTAATAATCATTGCTTATCGTGTTGTTCTGGCAGAAAACGCAGTGCAGACTGCAACCAGAAAAAAAGACAGTCCCTGCGCCGTTTTTGTAAGAGATACACGGTTCCTCCCACTGATGAAGAAAGGCTTTTGCCGCAGATATTTCCGTAGTCATTCCGCAGAACCCCTTGCTTTCGTATCTGTTTACGCCGCACATCCTCGGACATAAAACGCAGTTTTCGTAATTACTTGTCATTGCCGATCATATCCTTGTAATCATAATTTGTCTCGTTTACCGTATTGTTCAGCAGTTCATCAACGCTTATCCTGTTGTTGATGCAGTACATAGCCGCACTGTTGAGGAGCAGGCTCTTGGAAATATTATTTCTGCGGCAGTATTCACTGATGATCTTATCCTCATATTCGGTCATTCTGCAAGAAACGGTCTTGTAGTTTATGAATCCGCTCATATAACGTGTCTTCTTTTTATCCATATAATATCATCTCCGAAAGGTATTTTACCATATTTCATTAAATTAGGCAATACCGCAAATCAAAAAATAATACTTGATTTTTGCATAAACTTGTAGTATAATAATAGAAAAATATAATAGTAAGGAGAAATCTACCATGACTAATATAGGTTTTATCGGAGCCGGCAATATGGGCTCCGCAATAATGAAGGGCATTGCTTCAAGCGAGCTGAAGAGCACTACAAAAATTTTCGCATTCGACCCTGACAGCGCTAAGCTTGATTCACTTGCTGAGTGCGGCGTTACAGGCTGCAAAAGCGAACAGGAAGTGATGGAGAACTGCAAGTATGTATTTCTCGCAGTAAAGCCTCAGATAATCGAGGGCGTTCTCGAAACAGTCGCTCCTTTCACAACTTCTGAGACAGTATTCGTATCCATCGCAGCAGGTATCTCGGATGAATTCATCGAGAGAAAAACTATCAGCGGCGCAAAGGTAGTACTTGTAATGCCTAACACTCCACTTCTTCTGGGCGAGGGCGCATCTGCACTCTCACATAACGACGCTGTTTCAGATGAGGAATTTGACGTTGTACTCAGTATTTTCAGACTCTGCGGCAAGGCTGCTGTTATCTCCAAGGACAAGATGAAGGAGATCATCGCTGTCAACGGAAGCTCTCCCGCATTCATCTACCTCTACGCAAAGGGATTCATCGACTATGCCGCTTCTGTAGGCATCGACAGCAAGGCAGCTATGGAGCTTTTCGCACAGAGCCTTATCGGTTCCGCTAAGATGATGACTGATTCAGGCTACACTATCGACGAGCTTATCAAGATGGTATCATCTCCCGGAGGAACAACTCTTGCAGGCCTTGACAGACTCTACGAAGGTAAGCTGACAGAGGTAGTCAATAACTGCTGCGAGAGCTGCACAAAGAGAGCATACGAACTTTCCAAGTAATATTTTCACGAACTGACGCATATCATCCACTATGAAAGGATGATGTGCATGAAATATAAAGTCAGCGGCAAAGGGACAGGCTTCCTCATTATGGCTGCTATTGCTGCGTCGGGGATAGCCGCAGGTGCGGTATGGGCTGCTCATGGAGGCTTCACGGATACGCCGTGGATACATCAGTTCTTCCGCAGCGAGGGCAGTCCGTCACAGCAATTTCTATGCAGTACAGTATCGGCTCTTGTTTTTCTCGGAGCGGTATTCATCGCAGGCACATCCGCCATCGGACAGCCTGCTGCTCTTGGACTGCTGTTTTACCGTGGATTCGGAGCAGGAGTTTCGGCAGCTTTGCTGTACGGCGGAATGGGCGTCAGGGCAGTGCCCGTGGTAGCTGTCTTTTTACTGCCGAAAGCTGTGGGATATATCTTTACGGCCATGCTTGCAGTCAGGGAAGCTGTACGCTCTTCATGCGGACTTGCCCGATTCGTGGCATATGGTGACGACAGCGGTCAGGGAAGTCTGCGGCTTTATCTTGTCAGATTCTTCGTGCTTGCAGTTATGTCAGCAGGTGTTTCCGCATTGAACGCTGTACTGACCCATTTTGTAAAATAATAAGGAGGTAAACGGCATGGGGCTGTTTTCAAATAAATACGATAAATCGGGGCCCGGTATATCAAAGGATGAAGCCAGAAAAAAAGGAATGGCGCTGTTCTTTGATCTTCTCGGGCGGAAATTCTGGAGCCTGATGTGGCTGAATGTGCTGTATGATCTGTTTTTTATACCGATTATGCTTATGTTCCCGGCCTTTCTCCTGATAAAAAACCACGTCGCTTCACTCTCGGTAATAGGCGTTCTTGCAGTGATCTTCGCATTTATAATCGGTCCGGCAACAGCAGGCCTGATGAAGGTGCTGAGATATTTCTACATTGAAAAGCATTCTTTCATCGCAAGGGACTTCTTTGACGGCGTGAAGGAGAATTTCGTCAAGGCCTCTGTGATAGGATTCATCGACTGTTTCCTTCTTGTTTCCGCATTTGCATCGCTTCAGGTATATCCTGCACTGGCTGCAACAGTCTCGAAGGCTTTCTACATCCCTATGGTGATAACATTCAGCATTTTTCTGCTGGTGATGATAATGAATTTCTATATTTTCCTCATGATGACAGCTACGGGGCTTTCACTGAAACAGCTCATCAGAAATTCGTTCACTCTTTCCATAGTGGCAATGAAACAGAATCTTCTCACAGTGGCAGTTATAATCGCTGTACTGTTCCTGATGTCGATACTGCTTCTCAACGTATTCCAGGTATTTGCGCTTCTTATACCGATTTTTCCGGCGGCATTCCTTGGATTCGTGACCTGCTTCAACTGCTATCCCGTTATTCAGAAATATGTCATTGATCCTTACTACACCGAAAGGGGCGAGGTCAATCCCGAGTACCTGACAGGCAGCGAGGAAGTTGAAGAAGAGGCAATATTCGAGGATATGGGCGGCAAGGAAGAAGTCATTGAGAACCGTCCGAAGAAAAAGGGCAAGATCATCAAATAAAAAAACGACGCTTCCGGATTTATTTCCGAAAGCGTTTTTTATTTTATATAGCATCCATATAATCGTTTTTTTCGTCAGCCTTAGGTTCAAGTTGATGTGAAGACGTTACAAAATCATCCATAACGCCACGTACTTCTTCTTTTGCATAGAACTCCTCACGGCGCTGATAGGGGTCGGTTTTCAGAGCTTTATCAGCAGTTTCCAGAACCTGGCTCTGCAATTCTGTGAAGTAGGGGAAACCCTCCTGCTGAGAGAGATAATCGTAGGTCTTGTTCACCTTCGGAACGAGCACTGCAAGTGCGATAGATAAGCCGAGAAGCAGAACGTCGATCAATCCGAAGTAAAACGGTACAGAAGCTGCAATGGTGAAAAGTCCCAGTGTCGCAGGGATAATAGAATAAAACGCAAACTTTGACGTTTTAGTGTACATCGAATACATCGCCATTGCGATATTGCACGGGATCAGCACGACAGCAAGCAGAAGTAAAACCAACAGATTACCGCCGTTAGCAAGTGACGTTAACAGATTCGGAACGAAGAGAAGTATCATAAAAACAATGAGTACAATGTAGAATTTGAAAATGCCGTTGTAGAACATATTGCATTTCTTCAGCAGGTTTCGGTGCCGTGGATAATCGGAATATGAGATCATTTTTTCCTCCGTGGTTCACTTTTTTAGTTTTGCAGCATATAATATATTGCAGTCAGATGCTGACTATATTCAGTACTATACCCGCAGGAGATATATCGATATGCCCGAAAGACGGCGGTCTGCCGTCACGGGGACATGAAGCGCTTCCGGGATTCATTATCTTGAATCCGTTCTCAGTACACTCGAACCTCTCATGTGTATGGCCGAACAGAATAATATCGCATTTATTCGCTCTTGCCAGCATTTTCAGGCGTTCCCGGGAGCTGTTCACTCCGTACAAATGACCGTGAGTGGCAAGTATCCTGTGACCGCCGGGCAAAGGCAGAATGAAATGCTCCGGGCTCAAACTGTTATAGTCGCAGTTTCCTGCAACATGGATTATTTTCTGGGAAAGTTCGGGGTGTGATACGACAAAGCGGTCCAGCTCACGTTCTCCGTCGCCTAAATGGATCAGCCAGTCCGCATCAGTATTTCTCATAAAGACTTTTTCAAGGGCGGGGTAATTTCCGTGTGTATCGGATATTACAATTACACGCATGATAAGCCCTCCTATAGTTAATAATTCATAAATGTATTATACCACAACACCAAAAAAATGTCAATAGTGAATATGGAGGATAACATGGATAAAAAGAATTTTGACGAAAACAAGGTGAATGCACTTCTTGGAGCAGTCAGCAAAAAGATAGGGGTATCAAGCGACCAGCTGAGAAAGGAACTGGCGGAAGGTAAATTCGACAGTGCACTGGCTTCAATGAATAAGAATGACGCTTCAAAACTTCAGCGGGTGATGAACGATCCGAAGCTTATCGAGAAAATGATGAGCACTCCGCAGGCTCAGGCTCTTTACAAGAAACTTTCGGGGAAATGATAAATGGACGACATAATGGGAAAACTGGGCGACCTGCTGTCTGATGAGGAAAGCGTCAGACAGCTGTCGGAACTGGCTCAGATGATTAGATCGGAATCGGATGACGGCGGAGAAAAGGAATCAGGTTCGGATGCTGACCTTGGCGATATTATGAAAATAAGCGGACTGCTAAGCAGTTTCACTGCAAAAGACAGCAATACCGAGCTTCTGCTGGCTCTTAAACCGCATCTGAAAGAGAAGCGTCAGGCAAGGGTGGATAAAGCTGTGAAACTGCTGAAAATCATGGCTGTCTTGGAACAGGCAAAGGAAAAAGGACTGCTCAATGATATTTTTTAGCGAGGTGAGGTGAATGCCGCTGTACGACAGGAACAATATGGATAGGATGAGAATGGACGCTGTGCGGCGTTCACAGGAAATGCACAGGCGATCGGAAGAAAATGCTCCCCGTCAGTACGTGCAGCCGTTAAAGCAGTCCGACGGCACGGATATCGCAGATACACTTAAAAAGCTGACATCCGACACTGATGTGCTGCTGATAGCCGCAGTGCTGTGGCTGCTGTACAAAGAGGGGGCGGACATCAAGCTGCTTCTCGCTCTCGCATACATATTATTATAGCAAAGGAAGTGGAGTATGGACACAAAATCGCTTTTTTTCGCCATCTGCGCTGTGTCATTCAACGTTATGGCGGTGTATTATGTCAGAAAGCGCAGGACTATTTCATCGGTAATTTCGGGTGCAATCCCCGGAATAGTCTCATTTTTTCTTCTTGAAAAAGCCTCGGAAATGTTCTCGCTGAGCGTCACACTGAATCCGTTCAATATCATAGGAAGTCTCATTCTTGGAGTGCCGTATGTGGTTATAATTACAATAATGAACTTTTTGTAAATCTTCATGTAAATTTTATAAAAACTATTGAAATTTTAAGATAATTCTGGTAAAATATAAATATAACTAAGCTGGAGGTGAAATATGAACATTATCGATATCATCAATAAAACCAAACGCTCTGTACCGCTGTCTTCCGATGAGATCAGCTGGTTGGTGACAAACTACACAAACGGGAGTATTCCCGATTATCAGATGTCAGCATGGCTTATGGCTGTATGCCTCAACGGTCTGACAGAGGACGAGACTTTCGCTCTTACAGCTGCTTTGCGTGACAGCGGCGAGATCATGCATCTTTCGCTGCCGCTTACTGCGGACAAGCACAGCACAGGCGGAGTCGGAGACAAGACAAGCCTTATCATTGGTCCGGTCTGTGCATCATGCGGCGTTCCCGTTGCAAAAATGTCCGGCAGAGGCCTTGGACATACAGGCGGCACTATCGACAAGCTTGAGAGCATCAAGGGATTCCGGACTGATATTTCTATCAGCGAGTTCCAGGATATCCTTCGCAAAACAGGCTTTTCCATCGTTTCGCAAAGCGGTGAGCTATGTCCTGCGGATAAGAAGATATACGCTCTCAGAAATGCAACAGGCACAGTTGACAGCATTCCTCTCATCTGCGCAAGTATCATGAGCAAAAAGCTTGCCATGAATACCAATATCATCGTGCTTGATGTCAAGTACGGTTCAGGCGCTTTCATGAAGACAAAGGAAGACGCTGAAAAGCTGGCTTCACTCATGGAGAAGATCGGCACCGCAGCAGGCAAGAAATGCCGTGCCATCGTTACGGATATGGACAGCCCGCTCGGCTGCAATATCGGCAATTCTCTGGAAATTTCCGAAGCTGTTGATGTGCTGAAGGGCAAAGTCAGGGGCTATCTCTATGACGTATGTATAGAGCTTTCGGCGAATATTCTCGAGCTTGCAGGTAAGGGCAGTTTTGATGAATGCAGGGCAATGGCTGAAAAGGCGATAGAAGACGGAAGTGCGCTTCGTGTACTCAGAGAAACTATCAGACTTCAGGGTGGAGATGAAAATATCTGCGACGACACATCACTTCTTCCTCAGGCTAAATTCAGCTACACTGTCAGAGCGGTAGAGCGAATGAAGATAATCTCTATCGACAGCGAGGAGATCGGTATGACTTCTCTTATGCTGGGCGCTGGACGTATATCCAAGGATGATCCCATCGATATGTCGGCAGGCATAGTCATGCACTGCAAGGCAGGGGATATCCTCGGTGCTGATGATCCGATAATGACGCTGTATTCCACAGTTTGCAGCAATTTCTCCGATGCAGCTGTACGTGCACTCAACGCAGTAAAAACGTCGGGACAGGCACGTAAAAGTTATACTTGACATAAACATTCAAAAGTGGTAAAATGATATTACAAACGGCAGAGGATGCCGGAGTAAAGAAACGGAGGTTTTTATTATGAGTTTTCTTGATTCAGTAAAGGATATTGCAGGTGCAGTAGGCAACACCGTCAGCAAGGGCGCAAAGAGCGTTTCCGAAAATTCCAAGAAACTGGCAGAAAAAAACAGGATCAAGCGTGAGATTTCCATTCTTCAGGCAGATATCAATAACTCCTATATTGAAATAGGCAAAAAGTTCTTTGAGACTATTAACAGAGCTCCTTCCGAAGAATACGCTTTTGATGTTGAGAATATCATAGCTAAAAATGAACAGATGGAAGCTGCAAAGAAGGCGCTCATGGAGCTTGAGGATAAGCATAACTGTCCGAAGTGCGGCGCTCCTGTTTTCAAAGATCAGCGATTCTGCGATAAGTGCGGCGCTAAGCTCGAGGAATGCATCAAGGTAGAGGTGGTTGAAGAAATGAACGTCAACGAGGGCGTTGACTGCAAAACCGATACTGACGAGAAGAATATAGTCGATGTAACTGAGGAATCCTCAGCAGAATAATAAAATCAGCCATAGTATTTCCGATACGGAAGTACTATGGCTTTTCTGCCGTAAAACGGCCGAGACATTAACAGCTGTAGTTTTACAGAAGCCTTTATACGTTTCTATAAGAGAACAGCAGTTATAACTGTGATACGCATACAGCAGTTTATACGTATTATTGAGGTAGACATTCTGAAGAAGATTCTTCTCAAATTCGTTTCCCAAGACTATTAATTTTGCCCCCATATAGGGCGCACACCAGATAAGTCTGAACTTATCATTTCTTGCAGGTGCGCCCTATATAGGGGCAAAATTCTATTAA
>ACOK01000070.1 GCA_000174895.1 Ruminococcus flavefaciens FD-1 | reverse complement strand
GGCTTAATGCTTGAGCGTTCGCCCTTACTAAACTACCGTTCCGCATTCAGACAATGTAAGACATATGAAAAAAGTAAAAGGAGGCAAAGGGTGAGGAGGTGGAGGTTGAGGGAAAAGAGAGTCCAGAGAGGAAAACCGACTGGAGGAGGGGGAGAGGGGAATGCCGACTTTTGTTTGGGTTTTCTTTTCCCCTCTCCCCCTTCTCCAAGAGGTGTTCCTCTTTGGCCACACTTCAGCTGCAATCACATAAAATACCTGATGCATAATAAAAACTCTCCCCCACTCATACCATAACAAAAAAAGCTGATGTTTTTCTAAAATATGCGGGCGAGCGGAACTCGCCCCTACATAATTCAACGTAAAATAGCCGATTTGTAGGGGCGCTTTCCGAGCGCCCTTGATATAACCGATCTCAAAAATGACTTTTATGACAAACTGAAAGGACGGCACTAAGCCGTCCTTGCATTTTACAGGTCATTCAGGCATTTTTCCGTAAAGCAGCTGTAAAAACCAGTAGCTTGATGCAGGCATTCCCTTGCGGCTCTGCGAAATAAACAGCATAAGCATTCCTATTGCAAAAGCAACAGCGATCACAGCCAGCGCTATCGGTATCTTCACAAAATACTTATCACGCTTTTTCATGCTTACTATTATCGTTGCAATTCCAAGTACGCCTCCCTCAACGCAGAAGCAGAAAAAGCTTGCTGCCAGTGCGATAACGGACATTACTATAATCGGTATACTGAATTTTTTCTCATTCATTTCAATCACGCTCCCATAATGTGTATTCTTTGTTGTTCTTCTCATCATAAAGGAAGAAACGGTCTATTTCCACCTCATCTACATTGAAGACATCTATCTTTCTGTCCATGCTGTCATAAGTCTCAAAGGCCGCAAAAGAGTTGATCTTCCTTTGCATAAGTGATACTCCGAAGCCTTCTTTCTTTGATGCGTCAAAGTCCTTGTCAATACCCATATACTTGCCGTTTTCATCGCTCACTATTGGCATGAGGTAATCCTCAGTAGCGGCATAGTCCTTCAGTATCAGCGTCAGATCGCCGTTTTCGTCTACTTCCGCTCTGACATCCTCACCTATTGACATCTGCAAAACGTCCATAGGTCCGAGAGTGTTTACCATATAAAGCGACGCAAATATTCCGATTCCCAGAACAACGGCAAGGGAAATAAGTCCCACCGTTATTTTTTCTATGCGCATACGCTTCCTGATACGCTTCATGACATTGACATCTGTCTCAGCTTTTACGCTGATATGCTTTCCCATTTTTTCAAGCTCTGCCCTGCACTCACTGCAATGTGCGATATGCTCAGCCACAAGCTTTCTGCTTTCCTCTGTGCAGACATCATCTGCATAAAGCGGAAGCAGGTCTTTTACTATTTCACAATTCTTACTCATTTCTGTTCCTCCAGTTCATCTATTATTTTAAGCTTTGCCCTATGGAATGTCACTCTCGCCCAGCTTTCGGTCTTTCCGAAAATCTCACCAATCTGACGAAAGGAAAGTTCACTGAAGACTCTCAGTGAGAATACCTCTTTGTGAGGTTCGCCCATAGTGTGCAGTATGCGGTAAATGGCCATAGACTGCTGTTTATCTTCAAGTCCCTCCTCAATGGAAACACCGCTGTCAGCAACAGTTTCGGGGATCTCCTCCCCTGTGAATCTGTTCTGCTTCTTCTTGCCTGTGAATATAAGATTCTTCGCTATCTGACACAGCCACACTCGTATGTCGCAGTCGCCTTTGAATTTATCTATTGCTTTCATTGCTTTGAAGAATGTCTCCTGTGTCACCTCCTCCGCAGCAGATTCATCCGCTGTAAGAGAACGTGCAAAGAGGTACACATCATGAAAATAATTCTTATACAGTTCCTCTATTTGCTCCATTATTTCACTGCCTTTCTTTTAAGCTGGTCAACCGCTTTCATATATAAGACTCCGCTGAAATGAAAACGTTACAGAAATTTTCAAAAAAATTTTCAGAAAAAAATAATCGGGGAAACAGCCCTGTTTTCAACTGCTTCCCCGATGTTTATTACACTCTCTTATGTTCCTGTTATTCCGGAAGTGACACTGTAAGCCCGATCATATAACTCTGTATTGCAAGGGCATCTTTGTTTGTTACACCGTCACCGCCGCCTGTTACGTCAGCATTTTTCTTTCCATTCTCCGTAAGGCTGAATCTGTCGGGAGATGAAACCGACTGCATTATCAGCACTGAATCCGCCATATTCACATCGCCGTCAACATTTGCGTCGCCGTAAACTCTTACTTCCTCAGTCAGAGCTTCAAACTTCAATCCGTACTCTTTTGCGACCTTTTCAGCGTCTGAGCCCTCAAAGCCTCTGATAGTGCATTCTGTGCCAAATGCATCCGGGCCACGGAAATATGTGCCGCCTGTAGGATCAAAGTCAAATACACGGAAATTACAGCTGTCTATCTTCGTATCCGGCGACATGAACGTTATTGTCTCAATACTTGAGTATGCGGCGACAATAAAGTCTCTGCCCACATATTCCACACTTTCGGGAATAACTATCTCCGGATTGCCGTACATATAGTTTCCAAGTCCGCAGTCGCCGATATACCTGACGGTATCAGGGATGACTATTTTCTGAAAATGCGCCCCTGTAAGAGCGTATTCAGCGATCTCCGTAACAGGAACGCCCTCAACTTCAGAGGGGATCACACCGCTCTTATTTGCTTTCACTATATCACAGCCGATGAGCTTTGCTTCGTTCTTTTCGCTGTTGATCTCAAAGCAGAAGCCATCTTTCCATGTTCCGTCAGCTGCAATGACATCGCTTCCCTCCTCAGTGGTCTCATCGCAAAAATCACAAAATAGTTCTTTAGCTATTTTCTCGACATCTGATCCCTTGTAGCCGCATATTTTCATATCATTCGGTACTTGCGGTCCTTCGCATCCCAAATGACACATGAAGTTGATATTTTCTCCGATGATATACGGATAAGGACAGCGGAAAGTGACTTTTTCAAGTCCGCTCATGCCGTACATTGCATTTCCTGATATGGTTTCAACGCTTGCAGGGATGATGAGTTCCTTTATATTATAAAGATCACACAATGCAGCGGCGCTGATAGTTCTCACTGTTTCGGGAATAGTGAGCTTTGTTATACCATCTGCAAATGCAAGACAGCGCTCTCCCAGTGCTGTAACAGGTACCCCCTGAACATATGCAGGTATCTCTACCTCGCCCTCATAGGTCTTGTCAAAATTTACAAGTACAGCGTGTTCAAGGTCACAGCGGAAGAACATGGGGCCTATCCGAATGAACTGCCTCATATCCTGCTGAGTGTAAGATGCCTCCCGTTCTTCTTCTGCACTGACAGCAGACGGAACTGCGCAGGTCATTCCGCTGATAAACATACCGGCTGAAAGAATGAATGATAATGCTTTTTTAGTTTTCATAAGAATACCTCCTCATTATGTTTTTTGCGTGTAAGAGAAAAACTATCGTTTTCCGCTTTCATATACACATACATCCGAGGAGGCTTGAGTGTTGCAGTTAAAATATAAAATTATTTTTCAGGAAGAGAATCCACAAGTCCCAGCATAAAACGCTGTATCGCAAGAGCGTCCTTATTTGTAACGCCGTCACCGCCGCCTGTTACGTCAGCCGCCTTCGCTCCCTCATCTGTCAGCTTGAATTTAGCAGGATTCGAAATAGACTGCATTATCATAACAGCATCGGAAAGATCGACTTCTCCGTTTGCGTTTGCGTCGCCGTAGAGGATATCATCAGCTTCCACAAGTCCCAGCTCTTTGAATTCATAGCCCCAGGCTTTTGCGTAGGTCTCAGCTGTGGAATTTTCCGGAGCTGTGATAACTCCGCCATAGACATATCTTCCCTCGCTGAGCGGATACTTGTTTGCGATAGTGGAGTCATCATCCGCTATCTCACAGCGCTCGTTCAGTATAACTACCGATTCCAGCTGATCGCTGATAAACGCTTCCTTAGCGATTTTTGTGACCGAATAAGGAACGACTGCTTTTTTAAGATCGGTCGAAGCAAATGCCGCCTGACCTATCTCACGAACGCTCACAGGGATAATAACTTCGTCTATATGCCGTCCCGTGAAAGCGTTTTCGCCTATTTTACGGACGGGGACGCCTTCCACTTCCGATGGAATGACTACCTTGCCTGTGATATCCTTATCGCTTGAAATAAGCTCTGCGTGGTCGGAGTACACATTATAAGCCATGCCGTCAGCGGTAACTTCTTTCTTCCCGTTTGAAGCAGTTTCCTCGCCGACTACCTTGTACTTCATCTTCCAGCCCTTAGCGAACTTTATCGCATAGGAATCCTCAGTACCGATCAGTGTCAGTTCCTTGCGCTTTTCATTGCCGCTTTCCTTTACACAGTCAAAGCAGGCAGTGGAGAAGTTCGTATCCGCAGACTCAAAGGTAACTTTCAACGGAAAGTCCGAATTATCGCCGATCGCATAATTGCCGAGGGTGCTGACATTTTTCGGGATGGTCAGTTCATCAAGTCCTATCATATTGAAAAAAGCTTCATGCTCCGCACGTACAAGAGTTTCGGGCAGTTCCAGCTTTTTAACACGGAAGCAGTTCTTGAACGCTCCTTCGCCGATAACAGTAACGGGAAGTCCGTCTATCTCCGAGGGAACTTTCACCTCGCCGCTGTAGGAAGTATCGCAGGCGGTTATTTTTATTTCGTAGCCGTTGTTTTCGTAAGAGAGAGGGCTGTCCTGAAGCTGAACATCCGCATAAACAGCCGCAGGAAGCGAAAATGCCGCCGCAGAAAACAACATTCCTGCCGACAGCACAAGGGAGAGTGCTTTTTTATTTTTCATACTCTTTCACCTATACCTGTTAGTAAAAACGGCCGGAACAGGTCCGACCGTTTAATGATTATTCTTCTGTCTTTTCAGCTTCTTCGTTAAGCTCTTCAACTTCCTCAATTGTAAGGTCGTCGTAATCGAACTCAAGAAGCTCGTTGCAGTTCGGGCAGTTCATAGAGCCTTCTTCGATCATACCCTCGTCAAGGAGAATAGTATCTCCGCAGGTAGGACATGTGATCTCGTAAAGCTCATCGTCGTCCTCATCAAAATCGAATTCATCTTCGTCATCCCAGTCATAGGAATCCCAGTCTCCGTCGTCCTCGTCGCAGGTATCGCAGTCACCGCTGCATTCGCCGCACTCGAGGTCGTCCTCATAGAGATCATCTTCAACAGCGCCGAGGTCCTGATCAAGGATATCGCAAAGCTCTGTGAGCTCGTCTACCTGTGACTGAAGGTCCTCAACGTAGAGCACCATTTCTGACAGTACATCAGCCATCTGTGTGAGAGCCTTGCCCTCTTTTGTTGACTGGTCGATGTCGAGACCTGCAAGGAGTCCCTGTAAGTATGACATTTTCTCGGTAAGCTTCATTTAAAGCTCCTCCTCCCGATATATAGATATAATTAGTTGCTTTGATTATGCTCTTGACATATATTCGCCTGTTCTTGTGTCGATCTGGATCTTCTCGCCTTCATCGATGAAGAGAGGAACCTTGATCTCTGCACCTGTCTCAACAGTAGCAGGCTTTGTAGCGTTTGTAGCTGTATCGCCCTTGAAGCCGGGATCTGTCTGAGTAACAACCAGCTCTACGAAGTTAGGCGGCTCAACGCCGAAAACGCTGCCCTTGTATGAGAGGACCTTACAGATCATATCTTCCTTAACGAACTTGAAGCTGTCAGGAAGCTTGTCTGCGCTGATCGGAACCTGCTCATAAGACTCAAGGTCCATGAAGTAGTAGAGATCACCGTCGTTGTAGCTGTACTGCATATCCTTTCTCTCAACGTAAGCTGTTGGGAACTTAGCTGTTGGGTTGAAAGAAGTCTCGACAACTGAACCTGTGATAACGTTCTTGTATTTAGTTCTTACAAAAGCGGCACCCTTACCAGGCTTAACGTGCTGGAATTCAATTACCTGAACTACCTGTCCGTCGAGCTCAAAAGTAACGCCGTTTCTGAAATCTCCTGCTGAAATCATTATAAATACCTCCGTATTTTCCAAATTATATTACGCTTTATTATACCATAAAACGGGTATCAATGCAATACCTAAAGTGATATTAATCTAAAGTTATAAGATTTTTTGCACATTTCGTCAGATTTTCGCAGCCATTTTCGGTCAAAATGACAAAATCTTCAATTCTGGCGCCGAATTTGCCTTCGATATAGATGCCCGGCTCCACAGTAACAACTGCTCCGCAGCCCAGCGGAAGCTTATAGTTAGGCGATGCATTGGGCTTCTCGTGTATCTCAAGACCTACTCCGTGGCCGAGGGAATGACCGAAGCATTCGCCGTAGCCTGCTTTTTCGATAATGTCACGGGACACCTTATCGAGCGCACTGCCGACTATTCCTGCTCTTGCAGCAGCTATACCTGCCTCCTGAGCCTGAAGAACGATGTTATACACCTTCTCCATTTCTTCAGAGGGCTTGCCTACGCAGACTGTACGGGTCATATCGCTGTGATAGCCGTTATAGACTGCGCCGAAGTCCATGAGAACGAATTCGCCTTCCTCAACCTTTTTGTCGGATGGAACACCGTGAGGCATTGAGGTATTCTTTCCTGCAAGGACGATAGTCTCAAAGGAGAGGTCCTCTGCGCCGTTCTTGAACATGAGTCTGTTAAGTTCAAGGGCTATCTCACGCTCTGTTCTGCCTGCTTTGATAAAAGGCATCAGCTCCTCAAGTGACATTTCAGCAATGCGCTGAGCCATTTTGATACACTCCAGCTCGTTCTCATCTTTTATCATTCGCAGAGATGCGATGCTGTTGCTGAGAGAATCATCGGAAACTATGCTCAGGTCACTGAAGAAATGGCGGTAGGTATTCAGTTCCTTTACCGTCATATTCTCGGATTCGATAGCCATGCTTGCGGCTTCATGCTTTTTGAGCAGTTCCATTATCTGCGGGAAGAGTCTTTTCAGCTCAATGACTTCCGCATCTGTAACTGTTGCTCTTGCCTTTTCGATGTATCTGAAATCTATGAGCAGATAGGCTTTCTGAGGGAAAGCAAGAATAACTCCTGCCGAAGATTTCATTCCTGTGAAATAGCGTCTGTTTATGTCCGAGGTGATAAGGGCGCAGTCCGCCGAATCAAACCTCTCGAAAAGCTTGTCAAATCTGTTCATCAGTGCACCGCCTTAAAGTTCGGAAAGTGCCTGAACAGCAAGATAATAGCTGCCGAAGCCGAAACCGCTGATGCTGCCCTTGCAGACAGGAGCTATAACGGAATTTGAGCGGAAGCCGTCTCTTGCGAAAACGTTGCTGATGTGTACCTCGATAACGGGTATCTTTATTGCAGCTATAGCGTCTCTGATAGCATAGCTGTAATGGGTATAAGCGCCTGCATTGAGGATAACTCCGTCGAACTCTGTTCTTGCAGCGTGAAGCTTATCGATGATAGCTCCCTCGTGATTTGACTGGAAAACCTCGCAGCTCATTCCCTGTTCCTTTGCACGGTCGATGATATTGCTGTTGAGCACCTCAATTGATGAATCACCGTAGATCCCGGGCTCACGCTCACCTAAAAGATTAAGGTTAGGGCCGTGAATAACAAGTATCTTTTTTATCATATTTCTATCCTTTCCCGCCCTGCGATTCAGGGCTTTATATATTCATGGGGCAGGAATGGTTTTTCCAGCACCCTTTTGAATCTGATGAATTTTTTATGTCTGCCTTCAAGCTCCATGGGCTTTACGTAAATGGAAGTTATATGTGCGAAATTCGCTCCCCAGATATCGGTGAACAACTGGTCGCCTACGGCAGCTGTCTCCTTCTCTGTCAGTCCCATTTTCTTCATAGCGGCTGTATAGCCTTTTCTGAGCGGTTTTCCGCTGTCGCTGACGAAATCAAGGCCGAGCGGGTCTGCGAAAGGCTTTACTCTCTCGGGATGGTTGTTTGAGACTATTATCAGCTTTATGCCGCTGCTGCGCATATTCTCCAGCCATTCCGTTATTCCTTCCGCAGGCACGGGATTATCGTGAGTGGTAAGGGTATTGTCCACGTCGAGGATAAGTCCTTTTATGCCGTGTTTTTTCAAGAAACCGGGAGTAATATCCACAGTTTTTCTGAAAGCGAAATCAGCTTCCGTCATTGTAATTTTGTTCAGCAGTCTCAAATCTTTAGTCAACCCCCACAGGCATAGCACCATAGAAATAATAAATATAAATGAAAAAGCGAGCCGCAGCCCGCTTTTATCAACATGAATAACTTTTCGCAAGATTAATACTTACGCTTACGAGCTGCCTCAGACTTCTTCTTACGCTTAACCGAAGGCTTCTCGTAGTGTTCTCTCTTACGAACCTCAGCAATAACGCCATCCTTTGCACATGATCTCTTAAATCTCTTAAGAGCTGTGTCAAGAGACTCATTTTTGCCAACACGAACTTCTGCCACTAATTTTCCCTCCCTTGTTCAGAGGTTGCAGGAGCCAAGAGCCCTCTGCATCTATGCTAATCACCTTGAAAAGGTGTTAGTCAGCTATACCCTGAAAGAACAGCAGATATACAAATTATTAATAATAATATAATATTAGTTTATCACATTTCAGAGGATATGTCAAGCTTTTTTTTGCTTTTCCACAAAATCGTTATTTTGCCACAATATTAACAAGTTTATTTGGTACATATATCTGTTTTACGATATTCTTTCCGTCAACAGCTTCCTTTACCTTTTCATCGTCCATAGCCATAGCCATAACGCTGTCCTTGTCTGCGTCAACTGCGATATTCAGCTTTGCCTTCAGCTTGCCGTTTACCTGTACGACGATCTCTACGGTATCCTCTACCAGCTGAGTCTCATCGTATGTGGGCCAGCTCTCGAATGCGATAGTATCATTGTGGCCCATGATATTCCAGATCTCTTCACCCATGTGAGGAGTAATGCATGACAGCATCTTGATAAGGCCTTCAGCGTACTCTCTCGGGCACTTGCCTACCTTGTATACTTCGTTGACGAATATCATCATCTGGCTGATAGCTGTGTTGAACGCCAGCTTCTCATAGTCATCTGTTACCTTCTTGACTGTCTTGTGGTAGACCTTTGTCAGTGAACCGTCATTGTCGTCCGTGAGATTTTCAGCTTCTGTGAAGAAGTTCCAAACTCTCTGAATGAATCTCTTTGCGCCTTCAACGCCGTTCTTGCTCCATGGCTTGCTTACCTCGAGAGGTCCCATGAACATCTCATAGAGACGGAGTGTGTCTGCGCCGTAGTCTCTTACGATATCAGAAGGATTTACAACGAACTCAGGGAAGCGCTTACCCATCTTGATGCCGTTCTCACCGAGGATCATGCCCTGATGAACAAGCTTCTTGAAAGGCTCCTTGGTTGGTGCAAGGCCCTTGTCGTAGAGGTATCTGTTCCAGATACGTGAATAAATAAGGTGACCTACTGCGTGCTCAGGACCGCCGATGTAGAGGTCAACAGGCATCCAGTGCTTCAGGAGTTCCTGATTTGCGAATTCCTTATCGTTGTGGGGATCGATATATCTGAAATAGTACCAGCTCGAACCTGCGCTTCCGGGCATTGTTGAAGTCTCACGAGTGCCCTTGATGCCGTTCTTGTCGTACTGCTTCCACTCTGTTGCATTCTCAAGAGGAGCCTTTCCGCCCTTGCCCTTGTAGTCGTCCAGCTCAGGCAGGATGAGAGGAAGTTCCGAATCGTCGAGAGCGTGGATCTGTCCGTCTTCGCCGTGAACTACAGGAACAGGCTCGCCCCAGTAACGCTGTCTTGCGAATATCCACTCACGGAAATGATAGTTGACAGTGCGCTTTGCTCTGCCCATTTTCTCCAGCTTCTGTGTGATGGCCTCCTTTGCCTCCTCAACAGTGAGACCTGTGAATTCCTCGGAGTTGATGAGCTTGTAGCCCTTGCCCAGATACTCTGTCTTTTCCATAGCAGCTTCGGAAACGTCGATGTGGCCGTCCTTGCCGTCGATTACCTGGATCATATCTATATTGTGAGCAACAGCATACTCAAAGTCACGCTGATCGTGGCTCGGAACAGCCATAACTGCACCTGTGCCGTAGCTTGCAAGTACGAAGTCACCGATGAACATACGGACTTCCTTGCCGTTTACAGGGTTGATACAGGTAACGCCCTTCAGTTCACAGCCTGACTTAGTCTTGTTCAGTTCTGTACGGTCCATGTCATTCTTCTTCTTTGTCTCAGCAATGTAAGCTTCGACTTCTTCCCTGTTCTGTACACGGTCGAGAAGGCTTTCTGTAACTGCGCCGTCGGGAGCGAGTACCATGAATGTGATACCATATATAGTTTCAATACAGGTTGTGAAGATGGAGAACTTGCCTCCGCCTACGATATCGAACTCAACTTCAACACCTGTCGACTTGCCTATCCAGTTGCGCTGTATAGCCTTTGTGGATTCAGGCCAGTCGATCTCGTCAAGGCCTTCCAGAAGCTTTTCAGCAAATGCAGGCTGGTCGATCACCCACTGCTTCATATTCTTTCTTACAACAGGATAGCCGCCTCTTTCGGACTTTCCGTCGATAACTTCATCATTTGAGAGAACTGTTCCCAGCTCTTCGCACCAGTTAACAGGCATATCTATGTACTTTGCATAGCCATCCATATAAAGCTGCTTGAATATCCACTGTGTCCACTTGTAGAACTCAGGGTCGGAAGTAGCTATCATCTTTGACCAGTCATAGTCAAATCCCAGCTCCTTCAGCTGCTTGGAGAAAGTCTTGATATTCTCCTGTGTGAAGCCGTTAGGATGATTGCCTGTAGTTACAGCATACTGCTCCGCAGGAAGTCCGAATGAGTCGTATCCCATCGGATGGAGTACATTGTAGCCCTGCATACGCTTCATTCTTGAAACGATATCAGTTGCTGTATATCCCTCGGGGTGACCTGCGTGAAGGCCTACTCCTGACGGATAAGGGAACATATCGAGTGCATAGAACTTAGGCTTGCTGAAATCCCATACATCGGTCTTGAAGGTCTCATGTTCCTCCCAGTATTTCTGCCATTTAGCTTCTACAGATGCGTAATCATATCTGCTCATATCATTTCATTCCTTTATAAAATTAAATTTTTACGAAAAATTGATGGTCCCGCTGAAATTCTCCTTGATGTCCTCATTCGTCACAAGAAGCACAGCACACACTATATCTATAACGCCCTCAAGCAGGTATATCCAGTTGGAGCCGATATGTGCCAGATTTGCGGGAAGATGTATAGCAACAACTATCGCCAGTATCGCAGCGATAACGTAGTTGAACTTCTTTATCCATATGAAAAACAGGCAGGCAGTACCAAGTGCTATGAACAGTCCGCTCAGCGAAAATCCGCCTGCAAGTATCATATTCAGCACAGCCTTTATAATGACGTAAGCCGCCATGGCTATAAGGCAGTTTCTGCCTTTTGCGTTTTTTGCGTTCATACTATCAGTCCTTTGTTATAAGATCGCTGATATCTACCTGTTCTCCGTCTGCCCATACACCTTCAAGCTTGTAGAAATCACGGGTAGCCTTGTAGAATACGTGAACGATAACGTCTGCGTAGTCAAGGATTATCCATGTATTTCCTGTGTCAGCCTCTCGTCTTTCGGGCTCGATGCCCTTCTGTGACATCTGGAACTCCACTTCATCAGCAAGAGTTCTTGCATGAGTATTGCTGGTACCATTGACTATTACGAAATAGTCAGCAAGTATTGTCAGGTCAGCTATCTTCAGCACCTGTATATCTTCACCTTTTTTAAGGTCCAGTGTTTTTACTATGAGTTCAAGTTTTTCTTTTTCAGTCATTTTCTTCCCTCTTTCTTAGTTGAGTCTCTTTGGTTCATCCGATTTTTCGACTTCATCCAGCGTTTCTGCTGTGTTGTCGTAAGCACGGTTGTTATAGTCCTCGACGTACTCCACAAGAGCAACATCGGATGTTTTCAGTTTTTCCTGATACGGACGGTAGTACTGGTTCAGCATAGTAATTGTTGCGTACTTGTGTACGGAATAGAAGCTGTATTCCATGCCGTCCTCTGCGGTATAATTTGCGCCCTCGCCGGGTACCATATTCACTCTCACGCTGTCAAGACTGAGCGTAGATGCGAAATCCGCCAGCTTGCTCAGGTCCTCAAGGCTCATATCAGTAGCTATCCACTGATTCTTGTACACATCATTGAGGTAGCTGTAGAGCTTTATTCTTCCCTCATCCTTTACGATGCTGAGAAGCTTCTCCATAGCCGCAGCCATGAACTTTCTCTGGTTCTTCATACGGCCGATATCGCCCTCGGACCACTCACGGCGGAAACGGACGAACCATTCTGCCTGTTCACCTGAAAGTGTCACATCGCCCTCGGGGATGATCTTGTCAGCCTCGTACATGATCTCGTTGTCAACGTGCATGGGGATGCCTCCCACAAGATCGACCATATCAGCTATATCAAAGCAGGCTGTGGTGATGTATGCATCTATCGGTATACCGAAGTTTTCCTGCACCGCATTTACCACACGCTGTATCGGAGGCTGAACATAGCGGTCGCCTTCCATATACACGCTGTTGAATTTGCAGGTGACACTGTTGGTATAATCAGGCACCGCAAGGTCTCGTGGTATCTGAAGGATATTCAGCATACCGCCGCCGATATCGAACTGACAAACCCAAACAACATCGGTAAGTTCCTCGGTCTCGTCAAATCCCACGAAAAGCACGGAATACTGTCCCTCTACAAGCTGAGGAAGATCAAGTCCGTCGGTGAAATCGTTTTCCACCACATCTGTCTTTATCTTCAGATCCATGCTGTTCTGCTGGAGTTCGCCTTCAATGTCAACGGTAGGCTGCCACTTTTTCAGATATCTTATAATGGATACCCTCTCATCGGGCTGACCTGATTTTTTATACCATAGAATAGGCATATTCAGCACCATTGCAAGTATCAGCACCAGACTGAGGAGGAGTGATCCCGACTTTATCCATGTATCACGGGAGGTCTTTGCACGCTTTCCATCTTTTTCCTGCCGCCGCATTTTTTTAGCAGTACGCTTTTTCCCGGAGGAATCTGCTGCCCTGCGCCTTTCTGCCATCACCTTTTCGTCTGCCCTTTTCAGGCTTCGCTCGATTATTTCACAAGCAGTATCGCTGCCGTCCTCATCATCGTCCATTTCATGTCTGATCTCAACGGCAGGCCTGAGTAGATCCCGCATCGTGCTTAGCCCTGTAGAAATACTCGGATTCCTCAACGCTGTCAGTCTTGTACGATGTGTCTGTATCTGCGGCATATCTTCCCTGATAGGAGGACATAGGTGCTACCTCATAGCTGAACTGTGAATCATCCGACTCTTTTTCGTATCTGCCGTGATATACGGGCTTTTCCGAAGGAGCGAACTCACTTTCAGCATTACGGGATACGTTTCTGTTATCATCCATTTTCTTCTTTTTCATTTAAGTGTCCTCTTTATTTCCCTGCTGCTTTTTTCTTCTTTTTGCAGTCTTGTATAGAAATTGTAAGCTTCAACTGTACACGGCGGGATCACTCCGCCCTTTTTTATAACCGATTTTATTGAAAATACCAAGGCATAAAGCATTGGCTTCGTTGAGATCGGCATAGAACAGCTTGGGCATTTTGTCAACGTCCTTGTAGTCTCTTTCGGCATAAACCAAATCGCCGAGATAGACAATTTCCTCAAGTCTTGACATACCTGGCCCTTCCGACTGAATGGAAAGCTTATGGGATTTTATGAAATCTAAATCCTCAACGCCGAAACTCTGTCTTGACGAAGTAAGCGCCTGCGATGCCGTGCCAGAGCGAACGTGTTTCCAGTTCCTCCCTGCAAACGGCAAATCCGCTTTTTTCCACAAGTGCCTTCTGATCGGCGTCGGGCATCTCCTTGCATATATCATGAAGCAATCCCGCATAGTAAGCCTTGTCGGGATCTTCACCGTATTTCTCTGCAAGCTTCCTGCATTCGTCCGCAACATTCATGGAATGCTGAAAACGCTTTGCGGAAAGTTTTGCTTTCAGGTATTTCTTTTTATCTTCGGGGTCGTACTGCATTATCTCTTCACCTCTTACAGAATATAATCCCTTTGATCTTATATATTGTACTACATTTTTGTGAAGATAGCAAGTGCAATCAGTGTTTTTTTCGATATTTTTTCTTATCTGAGAGGAGGATATCTCAAGGGGAGGAGTCTCGGAAATGCGTATACAGCCGTACTGACTGAGTCGTGAAGCCGCTTCTCTCAGCTCATCAATATCGCCGTTATTCCTCGAAACAGCGCATAGTGTGACCTGAGAGAGGATGTCCTCGAATCTGAACCACTTCTCGAAGCAGAGAAGCATATCGCTTCCCACAAGAAGATACAGTTCATCATCGGGGAAAAGGCTGCGGAAATGCTCTACTGTATATATAGTATAACTCACACGGTCGCTTTTAATCTCGTAATCCGAAACCTCCAGTCCCTCCGTGCCTTCGCAGGCGAGACGAAGCATCTCCAGCCTGTCCTCTCCCGACGCATATTCAGCGCTTGAACGGTGAGGGGATATTTTCGAGGGAAGCAGGAATATCCTGTCAAGGCCGAAATCCTTCATGGCAGCCTTTGCAAGATGGATATGCCCGTTATGAACGGGATTGAAGCTTCCGCCGTATATACCTGTACGCATTATGTCACCTCCACGGACGCTTTCCCTGCGTCCAGCCTTTATCCTTCCAGTATTTCACATCAGCCTCATTGAAGCCGTTTTTCTGCATCATGCTCATCATGAAGAAAAGTCCTCTTGTTTTCAGAGGTATGCCAACTCTGCCTTCCCTGCCAAGTATCTTCTTAGCCAGCGAGTCGGTCTTCTTGCTGATAGCCGCCTTTATTTCAGGCTTGACTCTGCCCCAGTCGGTCTCCATAACAGCCTTGCCGTATTTGTAAACTCTCGGTATTCCCCAGAAGAAACAGCTGTCGGCTACGTCTTTCATTGCCGACTTCATGCCCATTCCTGCCGCAGTGGATATAACGACCGCCTGCTTTCTGAACATTTTCTCCTCGGGCCGATGTACCATCCAGCGCCATCCGTAATGGTCAAGGAAAGCTTTCATCTGTCCCGTGGCATGGAATACATAAGTGGGAGTTGTGAATATCAGCACATCCGAGGCATCGATCATCTCCGTAATAGGATGAAGTTCAGCATAGTGAGGACATTTATCCTCACTTTCGGTAATGCATTTCGCACAGCCGCAGCAGAAGTTCCCGAAATCACGGGGAAGGAATATCTCGCTGATATTTTCCGCACTTGTCAGCTTTTGCGCAAGGATGCGGCCTGTATTGTAGGTCGAGCCTTTATGGTTCGTGCCGCTTATAATAAGTACCTTCATACTTTCCTCTGAATTTCCTGATTATTTGCCCGTTGAACTTATCAAAGTTCTCCGGGAGCATCATTACTTTGCCTTGGGGATATTCTCGATAACGGGTTCTTTCTCGTTGCGCTTGAACAGCACGAACTTTGAGCCTATGACCTGCACTACGTCAGCGCCTGTCTGCTCAGCTACTGCATCAGCAGCTTCTCTTGCGGTCCAGCCCGAATTTTCCAGAACTCTCAGCTTTATCAGTTCTCTTTTGCGGAGAGCCTCTGCGATGTCCTTGCACATAGCCTCTGTAACTCCGCCCTTGCCTATCTGGTAGATAGTTTCATATGTTGAAGCGATACCACGAAGGTATGCTCTCTGTTTGCTTGTAAGCATAAATTACTCCTTTTTATTTCGTTGATAAATAATCAAAAAGTGCCTTTAATGCCGCACCTCTGTGGCTTATGGCATTCTTTTCATCAGCGGTAAGTTCAGCCATTGTCCTGTCTCCTACCATGAAAACAGGGTCGTAGCCAAAGCCGTTGGTCCCACGCATTTCATGACCGATACGACCGATACAGCCGCCGTTCATGGTCTTTACTTCGTTTTCGTCGATGTATGCGATAGTACACTGGAATGAAGCTGTTCTCCTATCATCGGGAACATCCTTCATTTCCTCCAGAAGCTTCTGACACTCCTGTCCCTTCGGCGCATATCTTGCGGAGTACACTCCCGGTCTGCCGTCAAGTGCATTGACGCATAGACCGCTGTCGTCTGCGATAGTCGGAAGCTTGACGATGTCGTATACTGCCTTTGCCTTTATCATAGCATTCTCAGCAAAAGTTGTGCCGTTTTCCTCGGGCTCGCAGTCTGCGCCTGCTTCACGCTGTGATATAACTTCAATGCCCAGCGGAGCGAGGATCTCTCTCGCTTCACGGAGCTTATTTGCATTGTTTGTGGCCATGACCAGCTTCTTATTCATCGTCATCGCCCTTTCTGCCGAACAGTCTGCTGAAGAATCCACGCTTTTTCTTCTTCTCAGGCTGAGGTGCAGGAGTTTCTTCCTCCTCGGCTTCGTCTTCGTCCTCATCCTCAGACTCTTCATCAGCCTCGTTTTCATCCTCATCATCGGACTCTTCCTCAGCTTCGTCTTCGTCCTCATCATCGGACTCTTCCGCAGCCTCGTCCTCATCGTCGGATTCTTCCTCAGCCTCGTCTTCGTCCTCATCATCGGATTCTTCCTCAGCTTCGTCTTCATCCTCATCCTCGGACTCTTCCTCAGCCTCGTCTTCATCCTCATCGTCGGACTCTTCCTCAGCTTCGTCTTCGTCCTCAGCATTGGACTCTTCCTTAGCCTCATCCTCGGATTCTTCCTCAGCCTCGTCTTCGTCCTCATCATCGGACTCTTCCTCAGCTTCGTCTTCGTCCTCATCATCGGATTCTTCCTCAGCTTCGTCTTCCTCGTACTCGTCTTCGTTCTCGTCTTCCTCTTCGGTCTCGTAAGGAACAAATTCGCCGTACTCATTGTATTCGCCGAGAACTACGTCCTCATCGTTCTCATAAGGCACGAACTCGCCGTACTCGTTGTACTCGCCGAGAACTGTCTCGCCTTCTTCTTCGGACTCCTCTTCCTCTGCTTCAAATGCCTCAGGCATTGCAAAGAGAGCGTCCACGAAGTCTCTGCTGTTGAAGGGCTGGAGGTCTTCTATCTTCTCGCCGATACCGATAAGCTTTACGGGGATGCCAAGCTCATTCTTGATGGAGATAACGATACCGCCCTTTGCTGTACCGTCCAGCTTTGTGAGAACGATACCGGAGATCGGAGCTGTCTCGCTGAAAAGTCTTGCCTGATTTACGGCATTCTGACCTGTTGTAGCATCGAGAACAAGCAGTACCTCCCTTGAGCTTTCGGGAGACTTCTTGTCGATGATACGGTTTATCTTTGCAAGCTCATCCATAAGATTCTTCTTATTGTGGAGACGGCCTGCTGTGTCGATGATAACTACATCGCAGCCTCTTGCCTGTGCAGCGTCAAGTGCATCATACACAACTGCGCCCGGGTCTGAACCCTCGGCGTGTTTTACGATGTCAACGCCTGCTCTGTCAGTCCATACCTGAAGCTGATCGATAGCAGCCGCACGGAATGTATCCGCAGCAGCAACGAGGACCTTTTTGCCCTCCTGCTTGAACTGATGGCTCAGCTTTCCTATGGTAGTGGTCTTGCCTGCGCCGTTTACGCCTATTACCATGATAACGGCAGGAGATACGCTCAGGTCAAGTCCTGTATCATCGCCCATCATCTCGGATACTACCTCATGGATAAGCTCCATGATCTCCTGAGGGTCGGTGATACCTCTTTCCTTGATCTTCTTGCGGAGCTGATCGCATATCTCTTCCGAGGTCTCAACTCCGATATCGCTCATTATCATCTGCTCTTCAAGCTGGTCAAAGAGCTCATCATCTATTTCCGTGAAGGAATTGAGAATACGCTGGATGCCTCCGAAAAGGAAGTCCTTGGTCTTTCTCAGTCCGTCAGCGATCTTTTTAATAATACCCATGTATTACCTCCGATTAACTGAATTCTGATTTCTGATTACTGTATGTCTGCCACATCCTCCTGGAAATCCACCTGCTCCATCTTCAGCAGCTTGGAGATTCCGTCCTCCTGCATGGTAACACCGTAGAGGACATTTGCTTCTTCCATAGCGCTTCGTCTGTGAGTGACCAGCACGAACTGAGTGGTATCGGTGAAGTTTTTCAGGTACTGCGCATATTTTCTTACGTTTACTTCGTCAAGTGCCGCATCTATCTCGTCGAGGATACAGAAGGGCGCAGGTCTCAGTCTCAGGATAGCGAAGTAAATAGCTATCGCAACGAACGACTGCTCGCCGCCCGAAAGAGATATAAGGTTCTTGATGACCTTTCCGGGAGGCGCTACGCTTATCTCTATGCCCGATTCAAGCACGTTGTCGGGGTCGCTTAGTATCAGCTCTGCCTTTCCGCCGCCGAATAATTCAACGAATATCTCCTTGAAGTTTGAGTTGATTATGCGGAAGCTGTCTGTGAATATCCTGCACATCTCCTCGGTAAGGTCAGTGATGATCTTCTCCAGTTCAGCCTTTGACTTCTGTATATCCGCTATCTGCTCGGACATGAAGGTATATCGCTCCGATACTTCCTTGTATTCCTCGATAGCATCAACGTTTACACTTCCGAGAGCTCTTATCTTGTTGCGCACCTCAGTGAGTTCACGCTGTGCGGCTGTGATATCCTCTATCTTTTCCGCAAGCTGTACAGCCTCTGAACGTGTGAGCTGATAGCTTTCGGAGAGCTGACGGATGATATTATCCGTATCCCTGAGATTTGAGTCTCGCCTCTCCTCCAGTCTTGTGACCTCTGCGGAGAGCTTTTCCTTGGCTTCGTTTATTTCCTTGAGGCCCTTCTGCATCTCGTTGACAAGACGGGTCTGCTCGGTGTGCATAGCCTGATACCGGCTTATCTCCTCGTTGTAGGACCTGGTATTGCCCTTGAAGCTGTCAAGGTCTGCTTTCAGCTTTTCGATATCGGCTTTCTTCGCAGCAATTATCTCATTCTGACGTGCTATCTCGTCCTCGAACTGCCTGTTGCCGTATTTCAGCTCTTCAAGGCTTCGCTCGATACGTGCTATCTCGGTCTCCTGAGCCTGGATATCCTTGGCTGTCTCCATACCCTTCAGCCTGCGGGCAGACAGCTTTTCCGACAGCTCGGCTCGTTTCAGTCTCAGCTTTTCACGGACATCCTGTCCCTGAGCCAGTTTTTCTTCGGCTTCCTTTATGAGAGTTTCCGTCTCGGCAAGTCCCTTTTCGGAATCAGCTATGGTCTGCTCTGCGGAAGCTATCTTCTGCTCGGCTTCTTCCACAAGTTTTCCCGAATTTTCGGACTGTGCCCTTACCTGCTCCATAAGTGATGCAAGACTTGAAAGTTCGGCGTTTATGCGTACTCTGTCAGACTCGCATTTTGTAAGCTCATCCTTAGCGGCTTCCGTGTCATATGCAAGCTTTGCCCTCTCGGCACGGAGCTTCTCCGCATTTGCGCTGAGGCTTTCCTTCTGAGCGGAAAGCTTTGCTATATCGGCATCAAGGGTGTCTATCTCATTTTTACGGGTAATGACTCCTCCTGAGCGCTGAGCAGAACCTCCGGTGAATGAACCGCCTGCGTTGATGACCTGACCGTCAAGTGTGACTATCCTGAACTTATAGCCGTACTTCTTGGCGATATTTGTAGCGGAATCAATATCCTCTGCGATGACGATACGTCCCAGCAGCGAGTTGATGATACCGCTGAATTTCTGGTCATAGGTAACTATCCTGCTCGCATTTGCCACGAATCCCTCGCAGTTTTCAAGTCCCTGCTCACGGAGCTCATAGCCCTTGACAGAGGTGATCGGGAGGAATGTAGCACGTCCGCCCTTCTGCTCTTTCAGGAAGCGGATGCATCTCTTGGCGATGTCTTCATTCTCAACGATGATGTTCTGCATTGCGCCGCCGAGAGCTGTCTCGACTGCCACTGCATATTCCGGAGCAACGCCGATATTCTGGGCAACCGTACCGAAGATACCGCCGATACGTCCCTGCTTTGAGGCTTTCAGCACCTGCTTTACGCTTCCTGCAAAGCCTTCCATGTTGTTTTCAAGGTCGGTGAGGATCTTGCGTCTCTGCTGCTTGTCTTTCAGGTCATAGAGCACCTTTTCAAAGTCGTTCTTAGCCTGTTCAAAGCTGTCATTGCGGGACTTGTAAAGTCTCTCCAGACCGCTGAGTTTATTCCTGAGCGATTCGGTAAGTTCCGTATTCTCAGCAAGTTCTGCCTGACTTTGCCGAGTTTTTTCCTCATAGTCAGCCAGTGTTTTCTCAACGTCGCTGCTGCTCTCACGGAGTTCAGTCAGACGCTGCTTCTGCTCATCAATGAGCTTTTTCGATGATTCGCAGGCGAATTTATACTCGCTCTGCTTTATATAAAGGGAATTGATCTCGCTGCCTGCTTTGTCAACGGAATCGCCCAGCTGTGAGCTTTCCGCCTCGGCTGCAGCAAATTCCTTTTCAGTCTCGGCTATTTCAGCTTCAACAGCCTTTTTCTGCTCTTTCAGCTCTTCCAGCTTCTCGGCAGCGGCTATCTTGTCCTTTTCCAGACGCTTTTTAGTCCCCTCGGAATTTTCGATGCTCTTCTTTGCTGTCCCGATAGCGTCGGTGCAGTGCTTGATATCGTTCTCGAAAACGGCGATCTCCGATTTCATATCAGAAGCGGTCTGCTCCTCCTCCAGCATTTTCTTTCTCAGCTCATCCTGTCTAATGGTGCTTTCCTGCATCTTGCGGATGGCATCCTGTATCTTTTCTTCCTCGTGCTGAATGTCGTTTTCCACATTCTCGTACTCATTCTTGCTGAGGAGTATCTTTTCGTCCAGCTTTTCCAGCTTTTCCTTCAGGTCGTCCAGACGGCTGACCCATACGGATATTTCCAGTTTTTTCCTCTCCTCGGCAAGGCGGATGAACTTCTCTGCCTTTTCAGCCTGATGCTTCAGAGGTCCAACACGGCCTTCCAGCTCTGAGAGGATATCTGTAAGTCTGAGGAGATTTTCCTGAGCGGCTGTGAGTTTTCGCTCAGCTTCCAGCTTCTTGTAGCGGAATTTCGAGATACCTGCCGCTTCCTCGAAAATATCACGGCGCTCGTTGCTCTTCTGAGCCACTATCTCTGCGATACGTCCCTGACCGATGATGGAGTAGCCGTCACGTCCAAGGCCTGTATCCATGAACAGCTCGTTTATATCTTTAAGACGGCATGACCGTCCGTTTATCATGTATTCGCTTTCGCCGCTGCGGTAGAGCTTTCTTGTTACTGCAACCTCGTCATCCATATCGGGGATGGTCTTGTCTGAATTGTCGATATTCAGCGTAACAGCGGCAAATCCCATAGGCTTTCTCGCCACGGTTCCCGAGAAGATAACATCCTCCATCTTGTTGCCTCGGAGAGTCTTTGTAGACTGCTCACCAAGCACCCAGCGGACGGAGTCGCCGATATTGCTCTTGCCGCTTCCGTTAGGGCCTACAACTGCGGTCAGACCCTTGTCGAAAGTAAGGCTTATCTTGTCAGGGAACGACTTGAATCCCTGTATTTCCAGTGATTTAAGGTACAACAGCTCACCTCCTCAGTTCGCATTTATACTTCGGGACGCTTTCGTCCCCGATTATTTTTATATCTATCCCGTTTTCGAGAAGATCCAGATAATTCGATTTCTTATGGCCCATCGCCTTGCTTATGCACGACGGATGAACAGCTATGGTATACTTTCCTTTCAGCTTCTGCAATTTTGCGTCGGCTTCTTCTTTAACATATTTCTGCGGTCTGTTCATACCGGCCATTTCAAAAAGTTCATTCCATATCAGGTGATTATATATCCTGCTCTCGCAAAGCTCACGGAATGCAGGATGATAGAATCCTCCCACCATGTCCTTTTCCACGAATTCAGAAGCGTGAAGTCCGCATTTTATGACTCTTATGCCGTTATCCTCGAATTCTTCCAGCATACCTGCGGCAACATCCACCACATCGTCAAAGTCATAGTACTCACGTTCATCATTTGCACCGCCGAAAAGCTGATATTCTCCGCTTTTGAGAAGTTCCGCAAGTCTTGTGCCTCTGAGTATCACAACAGGGTAAATACGGACAGTATCAGGATGTATCTCCAGTATCTTTTCCATTGTCTCATATTCGTCATCACCTGTGCTTTTGTAGAGACCTATCATCATCTGCAAGCCCAGTTCAAAGCCGTACTGACGGATAAGCCTGCTTGCATTGAATACATCCTCTGCGGTGTGTCCACGCTCATTTGCTTCAAGCACCTTGTCGCTCATGGACTGCGCTCCCAGCTCTATCGCAGTAACACCGTAAGTTTTCAACAGCGACAGCACCTCATTGTTGATACAGTCGGGACGGGTGGAACAGCGTATTCCCCTGAACTTTCCCTCGCCCACGAATTCATGGGCGGCTTCGAGGAGTTCAAGCATATAATCCCGTGGGATAGCCGTAAAGCTTCCGCCGAAAAATGCTATCTCCGTATCCTCGGGGGACTTCACCTCGCTGAGCGCCTTTGTGCATATCTCCCTGACCTCATTGCCATCGGGGAGGTGCTGAGCGCCGCTTATAGTGTTCTGGTCGCAGAATGAGCACTTATGAGGACATCCTATATGTGGGATGAATATGGAAATATTACTGTGCTTCATATCCCATAAGCTCTAAAGCTTCCTTTGCGGCAAGCTGTTCGGCTTCCTTTTTGCTCTTGCCCTTGCCCTTGCCTATGACCTGAGAGTTAAGGCATACCTCGACAACAAAGCGCTTATTGTGGTCGGGGCCTTCCTCGCCGATAAGCACGTACTCGACCTTTTCCTCGGGATTCTTCTGCACAACTTCCTGTAACAGTGTCTTGAAATCGCTGAGGACAGGCTTTTTGGTGCGCTTTATATCTTCGGGCATGAAACGGAGGATGTGCTTTGCGGCCGCCTCCATTCCGCCGTCAAGATAAATAGCGGCGATAACAGCTTCAAATGCGTCTGCCAGTATCGATGGACGCTCTCTGCCGCCTGTATTTTCCTCGCCCTTGCCGAGATGGAGAAATTCGCCCAGCTCTATCTGCTGTGCAAATACAAAGAGAGACTTTTCGCATACCAGTGATGCTCTCATCTTTGTAAGCTCTCCCTCGGGCACATTTATATTCTTGTAGAGATAATCCGAAACAACGATGGAAAGCACGCTGTCTCCGAGAAATTCAAGTCTTTCATTGCTTCCGCCTGCACGCTTTTTTTCATTTGCATATGAGGAATGTGAAAGAGCCTGCTCGATAAGTTCCTTATTTTTGAATGTATAGCCGATGATGTTTTCAAATTCTTCGGTCTTTCTCATGATCCTTACTCCTTTTCAGCGGCGGCAAGTTTTGCAACGTAGGCTTCAATCTCCTCGATAACATTGCCCTCGACACACTTTCTTGCCTGTCTGACCGCATTGAAAAATGCCGTGGAATCGGAGCTTCCGTGAGCCTTGATGACTGGCTTCTTCACGCCTAACAGCGCTGAACCGCCAACTTCCTTGTAGTCCATCTGCCTGCGGAATTCCTTTATTTTTCCCAGTGAGAACAGAGCACCTATCTTGCCTGCGCCTGAGAAAATCCACTTTATCTTTTTACTGAAAAACGAGCCCATGCCTTCATAGAGTTTCAGAGCGATATTTCCTGTGAAACCGTCGGTGACAACTACCTGCACTTCGCCCTTGGGCATATCTCTTGCTTCGATATTTCCCACGAAGCTGAGCCCCGACTTTTCAAGGAGCTGATAAGCTTCTATCTCCAGCTCTCTGCCCTTAGTCTCCTCTGCACCGATGTTCAGCAGTGCAACTTTAGGGTTCTTCACGCCCATGACCTTTTCCATATAGGCGCTTCCCATAATTGCGAACTGCACCAGCATCTCGGCACGGCACTCTGTATTTGCTCCTGCGTCTGCGAGAAGAAAGCTTCCCTTGTCCGCAGGGAGTATGGGTGAAGGAGCGATACGCTTAATGCCTTTGATACGCTTGACGATGAAGGTGGATCCCATGACCAGCGCTCCTGTGCTTCCTGCTGATACAAAGGCATCGCCTCTGCCCTCTGCAAGAAGTCTCAGACCGAGTGCCATTGATGAATCCTTGCCGGATTTTATGATCTCCTTCGGTTCCTCATGTATATCAAAAACATCATCAGTATGCACGATCTCGATACCGTTGAGGCTGAGACCGTTTTCCTCCGCACACTTCTTTATCTTTGTTTCGCTGCCTGTGAGTATTATCTCAACTCCAAGCTCGCTGACTGCTCTCGCACAGCCCTTTACTACTTCGAGGGGAGCATTGTCCCCTCCGAATGCATCAACTATTACTCTGACTGCCAACTCTCTCCAACTCCTTCTTCAGTGCTTCGACAGCTCTTTCTGCATATGCTTCGTATTTGAGTTTCTTATCCTTTATCTTCATGCCGATGTCAGGGAGTATGCCCATATTTGCGCCCATCGGCTGGAATTTTCCGCTGTTGAAGCTGTCGCTGATATAAGCGGAGAGCGCACCTGTCATAGTCTCACTGGGAAGCACGACAGGCTCAAGACCTTTCAGCTTCCTTGCTGCGGCAGTACCTGCGATGATACCGCTTGCCGCTGATTCCATATATCCCTCAACGCCTGTTATCTGACCTGCGAAATATATCTCAGGGTGCTGACGCATGGAGAAATCGGAGTTCAGCAGTTCGGGGCTGTTGATGAAGGTATTGCGGTGCATAACGCCGTAGCGCATGAATTCCGCATTTTCCAGTCCCGTTATCATGGAGAATACCCTTTTCTGCTCGCCGAATTTCAGATTTGTCTGGAATCCCACAAGGTTGAAAAGTGTGCCCTCGCTGTTCTCACGGCGAAGCTGCACTACTGCATAGGGACGTCTGCCTGTACGTGGGTCATCGATGCCGACAGGCTTCATAGGGCCGAAACGCATGGTGTCAACGCCACGTCTTGCCAGTTCCTCGATAGGCATACAGCCTTCGTAAACGCTGAAAGGATGAGTCTCGAAGTCCTTGAGCTGTACCTTTTCCGCAGAGATGAGCGCCTCATAGAATGCAAGGTACTCCTCTTTGTTCATGGGACAGTTCACATAGTCGGCCTCGCCTCTGCCGTAGCGTGAAGCGTAGAAGACCTTCTCTTTGTCGAGACTTTCGTATGTGACTATGGGAGCAGCCGCATCGTAGAAGCTGAGGCCTTCGCCGCAAAGCTCCTTTATACGTTCAGCCATTGCTCCCGATGTAAGAGGGCCTGTAGCGATTATCACCGTACCATCGGGTATCTCGGTAACTTCCTCGCCTATAACCTCTATAAGTGGGTGTGACTTTATCTTAGCTGTAACTGCGTCGGAGAATTTCTCTCTGTCAACTGCCAGCGCTCCGCCTGCTTCTACGGAATTCTCCTTAGCACAGGGAACTGTCAGGGAGCCCAGCATTTCCATCTCATACTTCAGCAGTCCTGCCGCTGAGCCGAGACGGGCAGCTTTCAGTGAATTTGAGCATACCAGCTCTGCAAATCCGCTGTACTTATGGGCAGGAGAGTATTTCCCGGGCTTCATTTCGTAAAGCTTAACGTTTATGCCCTCCTGAGCAAGTCTCCATGCCGCTTCACAGCCTGCAAGACCTGCGCCTATAACGCTTACTGTCATTTCTTTATCTCTCTTTCATATCCGCAGCCTTCGTTCTCGCAAATGAGTTTTCCCGATTTACCGCCCTTTATGAACAGGGTCTTTCCGCACTGAGGGCATACCTCGGCAGAAGGAACGTTCCATGTCATGAAGTTGCAGTCGGGATAGCCCTCACAGCCGTAGAAGCTTCTGCCCTTCTTTGACTTCTTGAGCAGCATTTTCTTTCCGCAGCGTGGGCAGGTACCGTCGGCTTCTGTTACTATCTTCTTGGTGTTCCTGCATTCGGGGAATCCCGGGCAGGCAAGGAATTTTCCGTACTTGCTGTACTTTATTACCATATTCTTGCCGCAGAGCTCACAGACAACGTCGGTCTCCTCATCGGGCACCTTGACACGCTTGCCGTCCATAGCCTCCTCAGCCTTTTTCAGGGTCTCGGAGAAATCGTCGTAAAACTCATGGAGAGTGCTTACCCAGTCCTTAGCACCGTGTTCGACCTCATCCAGATTGTTTTCCATTTCTGCGGTGAATTTAGCGTCGACTATCTTATTGAAGTGGTCCTTCATCAGTTCGGTGATGACCTCGCCCAGATTTGTGGGTTTCAGTGCTTTTCCCTCATGCTCAACATATCGCCTTGAAGTGATGGTGGTAATGGTCGGAGCATAGGTACTCGGACGGCCGATGCCGTTTTCTTCCAGCGCCTTGATAAGTGATGCTTCGGTATATCTCGGAGGCGGCTGAGTGAAATGCTGATTTCCGTTTATGGATTTCAGCTTCAGCTTGTCGTCCTTTTTCAGTTCGGGGAGCATCTTCTTGCTGCCCTCATCGGAATCATTTGACTCCACGTAGAGAACCATGAATCCGTCGAACTTTACAGAGTAGCCCGATGCTCTGAATGTGCAGCCGTTTGCCTCGATATCAGCGGAAACTGTATCAAGGAGAGCGTTTGCCATCTGGCTTGCGATGAATCTCTCCCATATAAGCTTGTAGAGCTTATACTGGTCTGATGTAAGGCTGTTCTTTACTCTTTCGGGAGTGAGCTCGGGAGTTGAAGGACGTATCGCTTCATGGGCATCCTGAGCGTTGTTCTTTGATTTGTATGTTCTCGGCTCGGGAGGAAGATAATCCTGACCGTAAACTGTGCCGATATATTCAGCGGCAGCAGCCTTTGCCTCGTCGGAGATACGCAGACTGTCGGTTCTCATATAGGTGATAAGACCAACAGCGCCTACGCCCTCAACGTCAACACCTTCGTAAAGCTCCTGAGCAGCTTTCATGGTACGCTTTGCCGAGAAGCTGAGCTTCTTGGAAGCCTCCTGCTGCAAGGTGGAAGTGATGAACGGCGGTGCAGGCTGTTTCTTTGTGACACGCTTCTTCACGTTGGCTACGGTATATTCCGCATTCTCCAGACGCTTCAGGAGTCCGTCTGCTTCTGCCTGATTTGGTATCTCCAGCTTCTTTCCGTCCACAGCTACCAGTGCCGCATCGAAGACCTTTCTCGATGACGGTGCTGTGAATTTAGCATCGATGGACCAGTACTCCTTTGGTACGAACTGGCGTATCTCGTTTTCCCTGTCCACGATAAGGCGCACTGCAACAGACTGAACACGGCCTGCCGAAAGTCCACGCTTTACCTTTTTCCAAAGGAAAGGACTGAGCTCATAGCCCACAAGTCTGTCCAGGATACGTCTTGCCTGCTGTGCATTTACAAGGTCCAGGTCGATCTTATGCGGATCGCTCATACCGTTCTTTACGCCTGTTTTGGTGATCTCATTGAATGCGACACGGTTGTTGTCGTTGAGATCGAGCTTCAGCATCTGTGCTATATGCCATGATATAGCCTCTCCCTCACGGTCAGGGTCGGTTGCGAGATAGACTTTGTCGCACTTCTTGGCACGTTTCTTCAGTTCCTTGATAACGTCCTCTTTGCCCTTCATATCCGTGTACTGCGGTGCGAAGTCGTTTTCCTTATCCACGCCCATCTTCGATTTCGGAAGATCACGGACGTGCCCCATGGAGGCAATGACTTCATACCCCGGGCCCAGATACTTCTGTATGGTTTTTGCCTTTGCAGGCGACTCAACTATTACTAAATCTGACATCTGAAATTTTCCCCTTATCTGTACAACTCATACATTTTACCGGGAAGCGATCTTACCGCTCCCACTATTTCAAGTTCCGTAAGCTCTGTCATCAGCTCAGCGGAATCGATATCCAGCCTGCGGCATATCTCATCAGCATGGAGACTGCCGTCTCTGAGTTCAGTTACTATTCTTTGCTGGATATCCGTCAATTCATCATTATCTGTATCATCAGCGTCAGCCACCCTATTTTCTTCGGGAACTGACGGGATCTCTTCCTTGGCTTTTTTCGGCCTCTTGCGTGTCTTTTTTACAGGCAGCTCTTCATTTTCATCAGCCTCTATGTCGGTTCTTCCTGCCCAGACGATACCGGCTTCTCTGCCGGTATATTCGGCTTCAATGCTGTCACGTATCTCCTCTTCGACAGGACTGCCCAGCTTGTAGAGTTCGAGTATCTCCTCAGCACCGTAAAAAGGCTCTGCACCGTCACGGAGAAGCTGGATGTTGCCCGAGTATCTGCTGCTGAAAATATCAGGCGGAGGCAGTACGAGCACATCTCTGCCCTGTTCGCAGGCAAGCCTTGCAGTTATGAGTGAACCGCTTTTCACCGACGCTTCAAACACCAGCGCTGCCCTGCCGAGACCTGCAAGTATGCGGTTTCTCGACGGAAAATTCTGCGGATGAGGCTGAGTTCCGGGCGGGAACTCCGAAATGAACACACCTCCGCATTGCAGTATCTTCTCCCTGAACTGCTGATTCGGCTTAGGGTAATCCACATCCACGCCGCAGCCCATAACACAGGCTGTGGGGCGCTTTCTGCCTGCCGCCGCCATATGTGTGGCTATGTCAATGCCTACTGCGAATCCGCTGACTATGACGAAATTCTTAGCCGCAAGCTCGCTGCAAATGGTCTCAGCAGCCCTCATACCGTAATCCGAAGCACTTCTCGTGCCTACGGTAGTGATGGTCTTAGTGCCTGTCAGGCAGGAAATATTGCCTTTATAATAGAGTATGGCAGGAGGATTGAAAAGATGTCTGAGCTGAGACGGATAGAGCTTGTCGGAATAACCTATGACCTCAACTCCGTCATTTCTGCACTTCTCCACAAATTTAGCCGCTGCGGAGAGCGGAGTACTCCTCAGCCTTTCCCATTCATTCTCTGTCAGTTTCAGAACGACAGAGCCGTCAGTGAGCATTTCAAACGCTTCCTGAGCGGAAGTAAAAAGGCACATCGCCTCCCATATCCTTCGGCTGCCTGTGCCGAATACCATGGAAAGCCACATCCAGTATTTAGTCTCATCCATCTTCTGCCCTCCTGTTCAATTTAATTTTTATACGGACGGCCAATAGTCGTCTCTGCACACTGTTTATTTTTTCAGCTCCCACATGAGGATTCCTGCCGCCATAGCAGCATTCAGAGAATTGATATTTCCGCTCATTGGGATAGTGACTCTGCGTGTGCATCTGTGTGCAACATCAGCAGGGAGTCCGTTTCCCTCGTTGCCTATGAATACAGCCTGTCTGCCTGTGAAGCTGCACTCCGTTACCTTTACGGCGTCCTTGTCGATAACAGCTGCCGAGGATTCAACTCCGTTTTCCTCAAGCAGTGCAAACAGCGCATCTGTGTCGTTTATGACCGAGACAGCCATGCGGAAGACCGAGCCCATAGTAGAGCGTATTACCTTCGGGCTGTAGAGGTCGCAGCTGCCCGAGAGTATGACACCGTTTATGCCGAGAGCGTCTGCGGTACGGATTATCATTCCCACGTTTCCGGGGTCCTGAAGGCCGTAGAGTACCACATATCTTCCGTCATCACAAAAAGCAGGCGTCCTGCCCGATGGTATGCGGCATATGGCGAAAACTCCCTGTGTGCTGTCTGTTGAAGCTATCCTGTTTCCAAGTTCATTTGAAATAACAAGTACCTTTGTATCTCTCAAATCAGCCTGCAACAGTTCATCTGCTGTCTTGCTGTAAGCATTTTCGGTAAGGATGAGGTGTGAAACACTGCCGTCCCTGAGCGCATCCTCGGTTATACGCAGCCCCTCCAACACGAATAAGCCGTACTGAAGTCTTTCTTTTTTTGAAGAAGAGAGCTTCTGATACAGCTTGACAGTAGGATTATCTTTTGAAGTTATGATGTTTTCCAATAGTACGAACACCTCCTGAAGTAAAGGTGTAAGGCGCAAGATGCCTAAGCGGCACCTTGTCCCCTAACAAAAACACGCTCTTTTTATAAAGGAGCGTGTTTCAAGTCTCAATTAAAGAGCAGCCTTAGCCTTTTCAACGATTGCTGTGAAACCAGCTGCATCGTTGATAGCGATCTCGGAGAGCATCTTTCTGTTGAGTGAGATGCCAGCCTTCTTGCAGCCGTTCATGAATGTTGAGTAGTTCATGCCGTTGAGCTTAGCAGCAGCAGAGATTCTTGCGATCCAGAGCTGTCTGAACTGTCTCTTCTTCTGCTTTCTTCCGATGTAAGCGTACTGGCCTGACTTCATTACAGCCTGCTTAGCCATCTTGAAGTGCTTGCTCTTTGCGCCCCAGTAGCCCTTAGCAAGCTTTAAAGTCTTATTTCTTCTCTTGCGAGTCATCATTGCACCTTTAATACGTGCCATAGTCTTTTACCTCCAAAAATAAAATTACGGGAAATCCTTTATGCTCCGATGCACCTATTAAAGGTATGGAACGAGCTTCTTGATTGTAGGAGCGTTTGTGCAGTCAGCAACGCCGGCATTACGAGCGATTCTCTTACGCTTTGTATCCTTCTGAGTGAGTCTGTGTCTCTTGTTTGTGTGCTGATACTTCACCTTACCGGTTCCTGTAATCTTAAAACGCTTCTTAGCGCCTGAGTGAGTTTTAACCTTTACCTTTGCCATTTTATGATCCTCCTTACTTAGCCGCCTTGGGAACAACGAACATAACTATGCTGCGTCCTTCCATTTTAGCGGGCTTATCCACAGTGCCGACTGCTGAAACTGCTTCCTTGAAACGCTCAAGCAGCTCTTCGCCGAGCTGTGGGTGCGCAATTGCTCTTTTACGGAATCTTACTGAGACCTTCAGTTTATCCCCGCCCTGTAAGAATTTCACGGCCTGGTTAACCTTTGTCTCAAAATCGTGGGTATCGATAGTGGAGAACATTCTGATCTCCTTAATAGCAACGACCTTCTGATTTTTTCTTGCTTCCTTTTCACGCTTCTGCTGTTCAAAGCAATACTTTCCGTAGTCCATGATACGGCATACGGGCGGTGTTGCCTGCGGAGCGATCTTTACAAGGTCAAGATCCTTATCATAAGCCATCTGCTGAGCTTCCTTTGCGGATAATACACCGAGCTTTGTTCCGTCAGCGTCGATCACGAGAATCTCTTTGTCTCGTATCTCTTCGTTGATCTGCAGTTCCTGTTTGCTAATCGTCAAGCACCTCCAAGCAAAATTTTGATAAAACAAAAATGAGTGCAGAAATTATCCGCACTCATACAATACATAACCTAAAGCTGCCTGATGATATCAAGCTGCCCTCTGACACATATTGACCGTTTCAGCATAGCCCGACGGTGAGAACGCATAGTTCTGCTTTGTTTACTCAAATATTATATACCCGTTTCCGCATTTTGTCAAGCGCCAGCCGCATTTTTGTCATCATGCACAATAATCAGCTGCATCATCTTGCGTTTCCTGTTTGTTTTTCTTCGCCTGCTTTATTTCCTTTATCTTGTCCCATATCGCAAATCTTACTCTGTATTTCTGCGGTTTTTCAAGTATGTCCATTTCCTTGTCGTCGAAGAATTCTTTTTCTATCTCTTTGTCCTCAGCGACCTCGCAAGCCGCAGGGATGCACAGCGGAGGGTACATCACGCACCACCAGTTATGTCCGCCTGCCTTGCCTATCTCAATACGCAGAGCACGGTAATTCCCCGAAGGCATGGTAATATCCTCGTATTCACGCTCATCGAAAACATGATCCTCTATGGAAGCATGAACAGGCAGATAACAGCCGTTATCCTCCAGCGTTATCTCAGCGAGCATTTCAATATCCTCAAGTCTGCTCTCAGCGATACGCTCAGCCTCCTCCATATCCGTTGCGCCTCTAAGTATGCCGCTTTCCAGAATTGCGTCACGGACTTTCAGCTTCATTTTCTGATCATAGTCACTGTCGGAATTTGCAAGGATATGCAGTCTCAGCACACTGCTCCTGAGCTTATCGAGAGCGAGACCGTCGTTAATTATTTTTCCTGCATTGGATATAATTATAGCAATTATCATACCCATTGTCAATACAGATTCCAGATGCTTTCTCATATTTATCACCTCATCCATATAATGGGCAGAAAAACGGGATATATTCACGGCAGAAAAAAGGGATCTTTCCGAAGAAAAGTCCCTTTGATGACATTCATGTCAGATTATTTTTCAGGAAGTGCTGAGATAAGCTGAAGCTTGTACTTCTGAACAGCAAGTGCGTCCATATTTGTAACGCCGTTGCCTACACCCTCACAGTCAGCATTTGCCTTACCCTGCTCGGTAAGCTTATATTTTGCAGGATTTGAAAGTGACTGCATGATCAGAACTGCGTCTGAAACGTCAACTTCCTTATCACAGTTAGAGTCACCGTAGATTACATTAGCTGCTGCTACAGGTGATGTTGTTACGATAGCTGCTGCTGTTGTTGTAGATGTTACAGGTGTCTTTGCAGTAGTTGTTGTCTTAGAGTCCTCTGTCTTCTCGGCAGGCTTTGAACCGTCAGGCTCGATACCGCCTACGAGAACGCCGTCATCGTAAACGCAGATGTAATCGCAGCGCTCCTCCGGCGGATCATCAACTGCGAAGAAGTCTTCCTTAACACCGAGCTTCATGTGTGAGTAGCTCCAGTCATTCTCAGGATCCCACTTGTATACGATGTACTTATGAGTCTCAGGATCTGTATAGCCCTTGCCGTAGAAACCTACTGAGAACTGGCTCTTCTTGCCTGAGTTAACGATAGTGCAGTCTTCCCATGAAAGCTCTACATAGTAGATGCTGTCTGAATCCTTGTACTTCTTGAGCGGGCTTACTGTGCACTTAGCGCCCTCGATCTCCATTTCGGACTGATCGTAAAGCTTCTTTGTATCAATGATAGATGGATCAGAAACTTCTGAAGCGTCGATGAAGTATCTGATAGTAAGGTTCTTGGATGGAGTTGTTTCGCCTGAAAGCACCTTCAGTGAAACTTCAACAGCACCTGTGCCGTCATCGTTTCTGCTGTCGATACCGCAAGCTTCTACCCAGTAGCCGCTGCCGCCTTCGCCGCCTGCGCCGCCGCCGTAAACTCTCTTCTCGTCCTCAGGAGGGAAGTTAGGAGTTACAGCCATATCCTCTGTGCCGTAGAAAGCATAGAGACCTGCTGCTGCGCCGGGGAGACAAGCGTTATAGTCGATAGTAACCTCGTTCTCTACCCAGTCCTTTGTTGCGTCGTCGTGTCCGTCTTTTCCGTCAGGACCGCCTGCGAGAGCACCCCAGAGGATGTGTCTCTGCTCACGTGCATCTTCAGCCATAAGGAGGCCTGATGCTGCACGGTGGTGAGGATTCTTTACAGCATTGTCGTTGTAACCAACGATGAATGCTCTTGGGCCGTGAGTACCGTTCTTACCGGCAAGAACTGCGTACTTTGGCTCTTCCTTGTATGTGATATCGTTGTCGCCGAGAACATAGTTCATCTGCTTCTTTGCCCATTCAGCCCATTCGCCGGGTTTGCCGTTGTTGGTGTACTTATCATGAACGAGGCAGATCAGCTGCATAGCAGTATTGTAACGGCAGCTTCCCCACTGGTTGAGGTATGCAAAACCGCCCTTTGTCTCGAGCTGCTGCCATGTCTTGAGGCACTTGCCGACACAGTCGTCATCCCAGAAGTTATCGAAAACGTACTGGTTCTTGCCCTGTGCATCTCTTACCTTCTGAACGAGGTCGAGCTCAGGGTGTTCCTGATTTATAACAGCCCACATAACGCCTGCACCGCTCCACATATCGTTCCAGCAGTAGCACCAGCCTGAAGGAGCATAGTAGTCGAATATCTTTACAGCGTAATCGAATGCGCTTGCATCCTGAGTTGCCTGATACATCCATGCAGCAGCCCAGCAGTAATCATCTTCCCACTTGGATGAGCCGTAGAATGCACCCGGGCCGTCGCCGTTATCGGAAAGAAGCTTTGTAGAATCGCCGATCTTTTCGATAGCTTCGTTTGTGAAGTCCCAGAGAGCCTTTGCGTACTTGAGTGATTTTGCTGCGTACTCCTCATCTGTATCCTTGAAGTTGAGGTAGTTGATAGCCAGTGCAGCACAAGCTGAAACAGCGTAGTCGATCTGCGGCTTTTCAGCTGTGAGGAAGAATGCAGGACGAGGCATAGTATCTACCTCAGGACTGTTCCAGATAGCGTGGTCGATATTACCTTCGCCGACCTGGTAGCAGTGAGCAACGACCTTGCCGCTGTCATCGAGGAATGTACACTTCATGAGGTAGTCATTGAAGTGGCGGAGGATAGTCTCCATATGGTCATCCTGTTCAAGCTTTTTGAATACGTCACGGAATTCGTAATAATCCCATCCGAGTGTAGCTGCTGAATAGTTTTCAGGCATACCGAATTCAACGTGGTCACCTGCATCGTGGAATCCGCCTGCAACGTCGATAGTTCCGTCGCCGTCAGGGTCGAGAACATCAGCGTAGGTCTTCATGAATGATTCATCGAGGTTTGTACCGCCCTTGCTTGATGCAGTTGTAAGTCCGTCCCACTTTACCATCGGAACGTGTGCATCATAGGTATGGCAGTTGCCTCTCCATGAAAGGCGTGAGTCGTTGTCAACAGTATCACCGCACATATTTGCATCGTAGAAATACAGTGAATACTGGAGAGCACGGGCGTAGTCGATATCGAGGCCCGAATCCTGTACTATCTCACTGATAGGTGCAGAAAACTGCTGTTCCTCTGCAGCTTCTTCGGCGTGTACAAAAGGTACATATGCCGCCAGTGAAGATGCAGCAGTTGCCGCACTGAGAAATGCAGCAGCTATTTTTGTGTGTTTCATGATTGTTTCCTCCCCATTATTCATTTTTACCGGCAGTGCCCGCCGATAATGTTTATTCAAACGCATCTATGAGGTGCAGAGTGAATCTCTGTATCTCAAGAGCGTCCATAGACGTTACGCCATCCTTACCTATAACATCGGCATTGTCTGTGCCTTCTTTGGTAATATGGCCCTTATCACTGCCCTGCTGTCCGTACTTTGACGGATTGCTGAGGCTCTGCATTATGAGTACCGCATCGGAAAGATCAACATTCTTGTCAAGGTTAGCGTCGCCCTTCAGCCCTCCGCTCTTCTTTTCCGAAGATGTGGTAACTGTATTTGCGACTATTGTAGTTGTGGTCTTAACAGTAGTAGCCGTAGTCTTTGATGTAGTCGTTGTAGTCTTGACTGTTGTGCCTGTTGTCTTGGCTGTAGTGCCTGTTGTCCTGCCTTCGCCGCTTATGGGGTAGGTCTTCAGGTCAGGCAGTTCATCAAGAGTGATGCAGTAATCGCTCTTGTATATTTCAACAAGGTTGTCCACAGGGTTATTCTCCTCGCTGGTAAGGTAATTCATATACCATGGGCAGAAGTAAAGCCATGCGGCCTTGTCGTTCACGAGATTTTCAAGCGACGGGATGGTATCGTTCTCTGACATCGTCACCATTTTCTGTCCGTTCGTGCTCTGAACGAGGCTGTAGAAAGTGGAAGCTATCGAACTGAGATTTGCCTTGCCGTCAGCGGCATTGTACTTGTCATAGCCGACGATATCAACAACATCGTCGCCGGGATACCATTCGGATGAAGCCGGAGATGTATAACCTGTCCACACCCAGATAAGGTTGTTCAGGCCGTACTTGTTGGTGAGTTCATCGTACATGAGGCGGTAGAGCTTCTTGCAGGCCTCGGGGCCTTCAGCTCCCCACCAGAACCATCCGCCCTCTGCTTCGTGGAGAGGTCTCCACAGCACAGGCACATCGGCATCCTTCATTTTCTTCAGCTCGCCCTGCAATGAGTTCAAGGTCAGCCATGACCTTTTCATGCTCCCATGTTCCCTCGGTAACAGCATTCTTGCAGCTGAAAGTGGTGAACTTCGGGTTGGCGGATTCAACGTAGAATGCGATATCCTCGCTTCCCTTCTCGCAGGGAACGTTCCAGTGCCATGTGAGAGTTGCGATGCCGTGGTACTTGTTTGTCCACTCGATAGCTCTTTCGGGAGCGTGGTCACGCCAGTCTGATGATGTATTGTAAGCCAGCAGGTCGATGCCTCTTATGGCAGGCTGCTTGCCTGTTTTATCGAGAATGTACTCAAATTCTGCTTCGTTGTCCTTGATGAAGACATCAGGGCTGCTCCACAGATTGTAGTTATGGTCGCCGCAGTATTCCTGCTGACCTGCGATAATATGTTTGCCGTAGGTGTCGCAGAGGTAGCTGTAGAGGCGCTTTGCGGAATCGGAAGCATCAGGATTGCTCAGTTCACGGGTGGGGCTGAGGCTTGTTATGCTCTCGTCCGCAGGCTTGAGCGTAAGGTAATCGATGAAGGTGTAACCCCAGTAAGCCTTGAGCTCGATGGTGTTCTTTCCCTTTTTCAGATTGATGATGCCGCCCGAAGTTTCTTTAAATTCCGGTGAATACGGGAAAGTCACCTCGCCCTGATTCACGCCGTTGATGTTGAGGTACTGCACCTTCTTGTTCGGGTCGGAAGGCTCACAGTAGCCGAAATTCAGCTCATAAAGCCCTGCCTCGGCAACTTCCACATCAACACTTACGGTAGTGCCCTTCTGGTCAACATAAGAGAAGCCCTTGCCCGAAAATCCGCTGAGATCGGTGCCCTCAGGGAAGTCGGAAAGCTTTACTCCGTTGGTGCCGTCCGAGTAGATCTTTCCTCCGTCTGTAGCACCGTCCTCGAATTCATACTTAACGGTGCCGTCAGCCGCAGATATCGCAGCAGGAACAGTTCCTGTCACAGATAAAGCGGACATCGCTGCCGCCATAACAGCAGCCTTGATTTTGTTAGATTTTTTCATTTCAATATCCCTCTCACAGTAATTTCTATTAAACAACTGTCTTTTAATCGATAGTTTAAGCCAAAAAGTGCTGATAATTTCGCTTAAACTATCTATACATCTTAATAATAGCACATTTCCACTGAAATTGCAATAGATTTCTTAAAAAACTGCTCAAAACGATAAATTCCGCAAAAATCGCAACTTTTGGTCACTTTTTGCATCTTTTCTTCCTTGGAGCATTGGCAGCAGCGGCAACAAGAAATACCAGCATGATCACTGAAACACAGATCTCCGAGACTTTCTCTGAGTGAAGTGAAGGATGGTATGAAGCGGCAGTACGGATAATGTCGTTATTCGGGATGAACTTTATCCCGCATTCCTCCGCATACCTCGCCGCAGCCGAGCTTTTCCGCCCCGAAAGCTCAAAGCCTGTTATCGGAGCTGCGCCCTGATTTGACGGTCCGTAGCCTACAGCCTCCTTGTCAAGTACAGTCAGCGAAGACGGGACATACAGCCTTTCCAACTGACTGCACATAAAAAATGCCCTCTCGCCTATCTCCTTCAGCTCCTCCCCCAGCGTCACCTTTTTAAGTCCCGTGCAGCCGGAAAAAGCGTAAGCTCCGATCTTGCGGACGTTGCTTGGGATGTTCACCGTTTCCAGCTTCACACAGGCACGGAAACAGGACACGGGTATCTCCGATATCCCGAGGGGTATCGTCACCGAGGAAAGCGATGTACAGCCGCAGAAACAGCCGTTTCCCAGCTTTACCACGCTGTCGGGGATGACAGCCTCCTCCAGCGAATAGCAGGCGTAGAAGCTGTTTTCGCCTATCTTTTCCAGCGTCGGCGGAAGAATTATCCTTCTCAGCGAACTGCACCCGTAGAATGCCCCCAGCTTTATCTCCGTGACATTGCAGTTTTCGATAGTCTGCGGTATTTCGAGGAATTCAGGCTCGCCACGGAATCCCGTTATCGCTGCCCGCCCGTTGATTATCGAATAAACCAGTTCATCCTCAGACGCACGGCAATCAAGCGGTACTGCCAGCCAGATCAGTGCGGTGAATAAAATTAAAAAATATTTCATATGCTTCACTCCTG